>NZ_JBLUQC010000004.1:0-656474 GCF_048068435.1 Pseudomonas sp. NY15437 | reverse complement strand
ACTCAGCTCAATCGGGGCAGCAGGACGGCCGGTTTTCATATGTTGCTCCAAGGCATCTCTGATGCTGAAAAGCCTAGACCAAAATATGAGTGTTATTTGTGAAACGCCACACTACCAGCACACTCTGGCAATTAGAACTGGGACAAAGGTCCAAGCTTCACGGCATCAAGCAGGTGGTCAGGAGACAAATGGGCGTATCGCATAGTCATCGCCAGGGTCGAATGCCCCAGTATCTTCTGGAGCGTGAGGATATTCCCGCCATTCATCATGAAGTGACTGGCGAAGGTGTGCCGGAGAGCATGACTGGCTTGGCCTTGGGGCAACTGGATGGTGGTGCGCTCCAGGGCGCGGCGGAAGGATGTGATGCAGGAAGTGAACGGACCATGCATCCGCCAATGCGCCCTCACCCGATCAGCCAACGCAGATGGAATCGGTACGTGGCGAACCTTCCCTGACTTTGTTCCGGCATACGTCACGACGTTGCCCTGGAGTCGATGCGCGGGAAGCTTTTCCGCCTCGGACCATCTCGCACCCGTAGCCAGGCAGAGCAGCGTCACCAGCTCGGTATGCGGGTTATCGCAACGGCTGCGGATGGAGTCGAGAAGCTCGCTGATCTGCTCAGTGGTGAGCCACGACAGTTCCCGCTCTTGCAGCTTGAGCAGCTTCACCCCGGCCAGCGGGTTGCTGTAGTCGATCTGCCCCAGATCCTTCAGTTCATTGAACACAGCGCGGAGGTAGCCCAGTTCGTTGTTCAGGGTCTTCCCGGATATCCCCTCCTCGAGCCGCTTCCGCCGCAAGCTTGCATACGAAGATGCATCCAGGGCCGTCGCCACCGGGTCTCCCAGTCGAGCAGCCAATTGCAGCATCTTGGACAGCCGCCGAGGCGCATCACGCAGTGAGTGGCCATGCAGGTCGAACCAGAGTTGCACCAACTCGGAGAGCCTACGGCGATCCTTGGGCTTGATACTCCACGCAGGGTTCTCGATGCACTTCTGCCGAACCGTGGCTTCGAAGCGCTGAGCCTCGCCCTTAGTCTTGAATCGCTTGCGAAAGCGTTTGCCCTTGATGGGCTCGATATCAGCCAGCCAGCGTCCGTCCTCCAGCTTCGTGATTGCCATCAGACGGCATATCCCCTTCGCAAATAGCGATCTGAGATCAGGTTCTTGATGTGCTTTTCGAGGTCCCTCCGAGTCCAACCTTTCGCTAAGTAGTGGTCTTCGATCACGTGCCAGAATTCGAGGCTGTAGGCGGACTCAATCGCCTTTTTTGCGGGGATACGCTCGCGTGCAATGAGGCTGATGAACTGGCCCAGGAACATCTCGCAGTTCTTGCCGGAGAAGCCCATGGCCGTCTTGCGATAGCGCCGATACTCGACACGTTCAATGAGCGGATCGGCCTCCACCTGGACCTTCACGTCTTGCATGATCAGCGTCCAGAACGGGTCATGCTGAGTACGCAGGCCGAGCAGCCGATACGCCTCGCAGCCATACACCCAGAGGTGATCGAGGTGCTGGGAGATACCTTCATAGGTCCGGGTGCCAATCACGCCGCCAGATGCCTTTACGGAGCCCTGAGCGAACTGATTGATGATGGTGTGGTGGTAGCGAAACTCGATACGCCAGACCGGTTCTTTGGGGTTGTAGGCAGCCTCGCTGTCACCAAACGGATTGCCGTTGTGGGTGAACCAGACGGCGTTCCAGTAATCGAGCTTGTCGGTTGCGCGGGCCTGTAGCGACTTGTTGTATACCGCCAGCTGGATGCCTGTCGGCGAGCCGAACATGTAAGTTTCACCGCGTCCGTAGACCGAGGCGTTGCCGTTGAACTCGATGCGGTCGATGCCGCTGATCTGGCGAACCCGATTGGATCGGCAGTACATGCGATCCACGATGTTCTCTTTCGGTGTCCAACCCTGCACATCTAGGGCGATGTGGACGGCACACTGGTTAGGTTCGCAGTGAGTCATAACCGCCGCGGCGAGGGAATCCATGAGTCCCTGGAGCGCCTTCGGAGCTACGCCATCAATCGCGTGTGGCGAAACCTCAATCTTGAGGTGAGAACCGATGCTCTCCAGCTTCATGTTGTGATTCTTGATCAGCAGGATCAGACCGAGGTCTGCGTTCTGCAGGCGGAACTGATACCCGGAGTCGCGCCCAATACGCCCCTTGGACCACTCGTAGCCGGCGAACTCGACGATAGGTTCCTGGGAGTCGAATAGCGCGATGACCTCGGGGCGAATCAGTCCGTTGTACAACTGGCGGACGGTATCCACACCGCAGCGCAAAACGCGCACCCCGGAAAGGTCGGTCATTTTCGCCGTGTAGGCGTCGATGAAAAGGCGGCCACGCGGTGACTCGATGATTTGACCGTCTGGTTGAACTAGCAGTCGACGCTGATCACTGAACTTTGCCATCTGAATTCTCCAACGTTATCCATTAATGTCCATTTCACTGCGTGTGTTGTTAGACGTGTTACAGGGACGTCAGCCGCGCCCAGCCGGCGGGGCGCTCGTGCCTTACGCTACCTGCCGGTGGGCGCGGCGACGTCCAGCACTCCAGCTGAGCCGGAGTGAACCAACAGGAAGGGATCGTGGGTTGATCGAGTTGGGCACCGCCGTCGAGGAGGTAAGTCATCAGCACGAGAGCAACGACGTTAATCAGTCCCTCTAGGCTCATCGCGTTCTCCTCATTTGCATTTGCTGGGCATGAGCGTGCCCGTCGCTGGAATGCAGGCGCTCGCGCCGGTGATTCAGCGTTCGGAAATGGTGGAATTGAGATGCTTTGGGACGGGGCTCTGGGGCGCGCCGCTGTGGTTATCTCACCACAAAATCAGGCGCTGGAACGGGGCTATGCCGCAGGGGAATGAGGCCGGAAACGTAGTCCAACACTATCCAATTAAGTCCATTCACTCCGCTCTGATATACGCAACCGGCATCACCCAACACCAAGGGCTCTGCCCTTGTCATCCCGCTCTTGCCGCCGAGGGCTCGGGAGCGCGGGGCGGAGAAGCTGCCCCACGCTCACCGGCCAAGGCTGGTGGCGGGCATGCGTTCAAGGGTTCGCTGCGCCCGTGCTTCCGTTCGCCGGAACGATGGGACTGTTCCGACGAGCCGGGAGCGCGGCCCTTGAGCGCGGATCGTTAGGGTGGGCGATGCGGTCCAGTACGTTGCCGGAACCATGCCGGTCGCGGTGCCGCATCACCCGGATCGTGCGAATGTCTGACCAGAACAATTCGTTCGGATAGTGCCTCTCGCCGTTGGCCGCGACGACGAGGAAGTAGGGATCGCTATTAACGCCCTCGAGTGCCAGGACTACGCCGACGACATGAAGAAGACACCAGAGCGGCTCGGGGTCTTGCTCCCATACCAATTCGAAGAGGACGGTTTGACCCAGATAGGTCAGGGCGCTTTCGGTATCCAGGGAGACACGGTTGCTAGTCATTGCTGTAGTCCCCCGCTTCGAAATTCTCTTTGCCACTGAGCAGCTCAACGCGGAGGCGGACCATGTTCACCACCTGCATTTCCCCCATGGTGGTGCTGGGGATGTTGCCCTTACGCACCCATTCCTCAGCTTCTTCAACACTCACGCCGCACATTTCGGCGAAGGCGGGGATGGTGCAAATGTCGGGGCTCGATTGATGTTCGCTCATAGGGGCATCTCCTTTTCCATAAGCTGACTGGTGAACAACGCGACGTTGACCAGCACGTACTTGCCGACCTTCTCGTGGGGGATGTAACCGTTGCGAATCCAGCCCCAGACAACGTCATGGCGGTCGCCCATGCGAATCCAGTCGGCGAACTCCCTCCAGGGCATCACCGGAGGCGGGCTAGAAAGGTCTCGTTGAGACGGGTTGAGTCCTTCTACATTCATGGCCTTTGCTGCACTATGCTGGTCAATACTGGCAACAGCTAAAGTCAGATTGACTCTAGCTGAAATGAAGCATATTCAGCTCAAGTCAATTTGACTAGAGTCCATTTAGATGAATAAGTAATGATCAAACAGCGCGTCATAACCATTTTGTCGTGGTCCGATATCCGGCTGCCTAAGCTGGAGGAACTGACCGGCATCAGCCGCTACACCTGGAGCAACCTGAAGAACCCATCCAAGAACAGGGAAATCAAGGAAGAGGAAATTCTCGCGATTGCAAAGGTTTTCCCGCAGTTCCGTTGGTGGTTGCTGACAGGCGAAGTGATGCCAGAGGTGGGGCAGACCAGTCCCGACTACGAAGACGCGAATCAAAATTTGGCCAATCAAGGCGCGGGATGACGCTCACCACTGAAGTGAGCAAACGCTGGTACGCATGGCGCTCCAGCGGACGAGAGATAGTGGAAAAAGAAGAGGCCAGGTCTGACGCTCTCGTGATCAGACAGCCTTTCAGGAAGCAGGGGCGAGACGTGCATGGAAAAGCGCGAGACTGACGAACAACTCAAAAGCCTGAGATTCGACATGGATGAGGAAATCGACGATCGCAACGAACGTCGAGGCCGGAGAGCCGCGCCACCTCGCCACGCCCACACTCCCATGGATCCCAGCCACGCCATCATTCTGGCCGCCATCATCATCGTCGGCGGTCTTTGGGGTGGGAAGCTTCTCTACGACTACATCCAGGAACAGCGAATTAAGGCCGCGCTCAACGAAGCCACTGCTCAAATGGAGCAGACCATGAGGCAAGTTGAGCAGAACTCCAGGCGTGCGCAGTTAGAGATGCAACAGCGAATGGCGGCCGAGGGCGAAGCTAGAGCACAACGGAGCGCCGCGCAGCTTGCTCAAACGCAGGCGGAACAAGCCCGAAAGCATCAAGAAGAACGCTTCCAATCAGCTCAGTGCCAGTTCTGGTGGCAGCAGCACAGCCAGAACCCAACAGAGCGAACTGCACAGAAGAAAGCTGAATCTTGTGGGGAGTAGTGGAAAGTATATCGACCAAAGCATTTTCTGGAAAATTGAGATAAACCCATTATTTTAAAGTACGCCTTGAAGCTGGAAAGGAAATATCTATGCACCAGCCAATTAGTTACGAGCTATTAGAGAAGGTCGCTGAAGCTGGAATTCTATCCATTCAGGATGCAGTAGGCCTTATTGATGAGAAGTCCGGAAGTTACGTTGACTTCATGCCTCTTGCTATATTGCTGCATGCTGGATACATAGAGACTGACACAGAAAACAGCTTCGGTCGCGAAAAAGTTAAAGCGAAATTTGGATTTGACACAAAGTCAATTGCAGAGAATTTGGCGCTGGTTGCCACTCCGGAGGGAAAGAGCCGCGATATAAATGGAATAAAACAACAGTCATGGTCCAGCATGGAGGCTTACGTATTTATTACGGCACCTGGCGCCTTGCGACTAGAAGAGTTTTATGAAAAGAGAAAGGCGGATCAAGAAAGAAATACAGGCTATAGAGTAGCCATTTTAACAGCAGTGCTAAGCTCCATGATTTCAGCTGTTCTTGCCGCCTGGATAAGCAAGTAACTAGTGCGCCAAACCAATGTAGTCATTCCACTTCATCTTTTGATGAGAAAGAACTATGGAAAAGACATCACCCCTCAACGAAAATCTATTATAGTTATGATTGCGCAATTTATCCAGAAATAGTGAGTCGCTGTGCTCCCCGTTTATTATTGCTCGCTCAATTAGTCTCTCAGACCAATAATCGAAAGACCAATCAATATTCCAGTCAGTGACTCCCCCCCTGTGGAGCTCAACTTTCTGGCCGGAAATTTTACTGCAGATCTCTTGTAGCTCGATATCATCCAAAGCTTTGCTATCAGGAAACTCCCCTCTCCGATAAAGATATTTCCCATTCCTAATTTCTAGCAGAACTTCGAGGTCGGAATTTGAAAGCCCCATCTCTTGAATAGCCGCAACATAGCCAAACTTATAACTTCCATTCAGAGCATTTGCGCAATACATACAGTTCCTGAGCGAAACGTAAAGCACATCTAAAAGCCAATAATATCCAACGCAACTATTGGGATACCATCTAATCCCTTGAATGAATCCATTTGTTCGGCTGATACTCTCTACAAGGCTTGATACTGGTGGTCTGAACCCTGAAAATAGCTCCAAGATATCAGCATTCCCAGATATAAACTTCCCCTCAACATCAAGATGCGTCAAGAACAAAGAACCTTTCTCTTTCATTTTTAGTATAGTTTCTGCCGAATAAAACATCACCCCATTATACTTCTCTTTTATCTCTGAGAAATTTGGAGCCTTTCCGCGCCAAATACATACCATATCGATATCGCTCTGAGAAGTTGCATCACCCCTAGCAATTGAGCCACACTCGATTATCACATAGCTCATTTACTTCACCATCCTCTTGACAACAATGGCTGTAACTATAGCCAACCAAACAACAGAACCGAGCAAAAATAACATGGTTAGTATCAATGCAAAATCGTCCTTTTGCGGCAATACATCCCCATAACCAACGGTAGTTAATGAGACCACCGAAAAATACAACGCTTTAGCTACACCAACATCACCATCATCCGCTATATGATCTCTTATCAAAAATGTAAATAGAGACACTCCAAGAACTGTAGATATAGCTGCATTCCATATCCCGTACCCATAACCCAGTACCAGGTCATATAGAAGGCTTACTATAAACATCCCCGGCTTCTTTTCCCGACCAAAGAGATACTCATATCTCCGATAGAACTGGAAATCTATATCTGCATACATTGCAAAAGTCTCTTGATGCATATTCTTCGCATTTCTATACAGCTCTTGGAAAAGCCAAACATTAACGTTAGCGTAGTGACGGCGCCACGTTGCATCAAACTTGAAAGAGCGCGGATCTAGATAGGAATTTGAGAATGACGCCTTGAAAAAGCTGCAGTTGACAAACTTGCAGCCGTGAAACTCACATTCGTTGAATTCTGCCCCATTGAGGATGCAATTTTGGAATGTACAATTATAAAAATTAACTTCACTTATCTCTTGCCCAGAGAAAAGACACTTAGTGAACTTTGTGTTTTTTATCTTGTGAAGCTTCTGCCCTTGATTATATGCCGAGGAAACACGAATAAGCTTTACTTCCTGAGATATTCTTGGCTTCTTTGGACTATCAATATCTCGAACATCAACAGAAATCTCAACTTTCTCCTGGATCCTTGGAAGCTTTGCCATAGCAAAAAAACCCTACAATTCGAGATAATAAAAAATAAAACCCTACACTTATAACCAACCTCAACGAACATACTAAATCAAATATAGTGTTCGCATCTAGACTATTGCCAGGTCAGCACTAACTCGGAGGCTAGCTCTAGAGTCTGGTGCGCAGCAAGGCCGTTGGAATTAAGGAGTCGAAAAAGTGTCGAAATCACTCGCCAGTACATGCTACCAATGCCCGATCTGGCCTAGCTGAACACCCCGATTCCAGCGGTATTAGCCAAATAAGACCATTAACGACCACGTCCCCAAACGGGTTCAAATCCCCCCGGCTCCACCAAATCCAACGAAAAAGGCGCTGAGCCTCAAGCCCAGCGCCTTTTTTCTTGCCCGCGATTTGCCTAGAGCGTCAGGAAACCCAGCCGCGGCATGAGCGGTTCGCTCTGCTCTTGCACCACCACTTCCACGCACGGTTTGCGCAGGCGCAGGCGTTCGGCGTTGCACAGCAGGGGGCCGTCGTCGTCTTCGGCGCCGAGGGGGTCGTCGATCAGTACGCCCTTGATCAGTCCCTGGCGGAACAGTTCGCGGATGGCGAAGAGGTTGGCTTCACGGGGGCCGGTGAGATCGGCGATGGATTTGAAGTCGGTTTCCGTGAGCTGGCTGAGCACGGCGGTCAGCTGGGCCTGGGAGGGTTTGCGACTCATGGGGTACTCCGGGTGAAGCGGGGGCAAGCCTGACTATCGGGGGCAAATATTAACGCTGGATTAGCGAAAGCGCAGGCCGACCTTGGTCGGCCTGCGCCGGGAATCTTCCGAATCAGTCGCGGGAGACGCCCAGCTCCAGCAGGGCGAGGCGCTCTTCGAGGGCGGCGATGCGGGCTTCCAGTTCCACCAGGCGGCCTTCGTCGTGGCCGCCGCCGTCGCTGCGCTCGCTGGAGGCGCGGCTGCCGCTGGCGGCGATGGCGGCCTCGCGGTCTTCCTCGGTGCCCAGCAGGTGCATGTAGCGGTCTTCGCGCTGGCCGCTCAGACGTTCCAGCTGCACGGCCATGCCACGGCTGGCGAGGCGTTCCAGCTGGTGGCGGACTTCCTCGGTGTCGTCGAAGTCGTGCATGCGCTGGCTGCGGGTGAGCAGTTCGTTGAGCGTCTGCGGGCCGCGCAGGAACAGCAGGCCGAGCAGGATGACCTGCGGTTTGACCAGCTCCAGGGCCTTGTCCAGCCGCTGTTCCCAGCGGTCGGCGCGGCTGCCCATGACCAGGCGGGTCATCTCGCGGCCTTCCAGATGGCGCAGGGATTGGCCGACCTGGCCGGGGGTGAGATTCATTACCGGGTCGCGGCTGGTCTTCTGGTTGCACGCGGTGACCAGGGCGTTGAGGGTCAGCGGGTAGGCTTCGGGGGTGGTGAGCTGCTTTTCGATCAGGCATCCGAGCACGCGGGTATCCACTGCGCTCAGGGGTTCGAAATCGGAAAGGGTGTCGAGCGACTGGCTCATGGCGGTATCCGTCGATGAGGGAACCGCCCTAGCCTAGCCGTTTACGCGGCGTTTGGCAGCCTCAGGCGGCACCGGCCAGGCGCCGGTTGAGCGGTCGCTCGATGACTGACCAGTGCGAGAACGACGCCGCCAGTTCCTGTTCGCGCCCCTGGGCGTCGCGCCCCAGGGTGCGCCGGGCGAGGTCGCCGGTGAACCAGTTGGCGGTGTTGGCGGCGACCACGCGGCCTTCGCCATTCACCACCAGGGCTTCGTGCCCCATTCGCATCAGGCTGCCCAGCAGCACGCCTTCGAACTCGTGCAGCGCGATGTCGGCGGCGGCGACGCCGATGAAGCGGCCGTCCACCTGGATCGGTACGGAGAAGGCGAGGATGTACAGGTCGGTGCCGTAGAGGTCGACGAAGGGCCCGACCACCGAGGGCTGGCCGCTGGCGCGGGGGCGGGAGAACCAGGGCATGTTGAGGTAGTTGTAGAAGTTCTCGCTGCGCCGGTTGAAGTTCAGGCTCATGGGCACGACCTTGTCGCCGCGGCCGTGGTACCACCACTCCAGGTACATGTCCTGGTCGGCCAACTCGCCCGGCTCGATCACCACGCCGGTGCCGTGCAGGCGCGTGCCGTCATTGGTGAGATCGTGCTGGATGCGCGGGCGCAGCGCGCCGAGATCCTTCGACGACGGACGCTTGCCCTCCTGCGCCAGCGTGCGCCAGATCGCCACGACCTCGCCGGCCAGCTCGTCGAGACGCTGGAAAACGTTACGGATGGAAGCGTCGATGCGCTGGGCGCAGCACTGGAGTTCATCCGTGGGTTGTTCGCTGGACATGACCGGGGCCTCGCTGTTCTTGTTATCGCGCAGCCCAGAGCGGTCTGCGGAGTCGGTACGGTGTGTCGTTCCTGCGCCCTGGCGAGCGCATCGGCAAAGCAGCAAGCGCTGTGCCAGTCAGCCGTCGTCGGCCAGCAGGCTCAGGCGCAGGTTGATCAGCCGCTTGATGCCGCGGGTGACGTGGGCCTCGGCTAGAGCGCCGGCGAGGTTCGAGTCGCCAGCGCTGATCGCTTCGAGGATCGCGCGGTGTTCCTGCTCGATGGCGGCCGCACCGGGAAAGCCCTCCACCGGCAGCCACAGCCACTCGCCGATTTCCGCCTGCAGGCGCGTCTCCGCGTGGGTGAGGCGCACGGACTGCGCAGCGACGGCGATCTCGATATGGAAGCGCGCATCGGCGCGGCGCTGCTCCTGCCGGGTGGAGGCGCTGGCGAGGGCATCGAGGTACTGGGCGATGCGCGCCTGCTCGTCGGACGTGGAGCGCTGCGCGGCGAGGCGTGCGGCGGCGCCGGCGATGGCCACGTGTTCGTCGCCCAGGTCGCGCAGTTCCAACGCACTCATCTGGCGCAGCTGCCCCAGCAGGGCGTCTTCGGAGGTGTGCTGCGGCGAGCAGACGAAACTCCCGCCATTGCGCCCGCGCCGGGTCTCGATCACGCCGCGTTCGCGCAGCTCGGCCAAGGCATCGCGCAGGGTCACGGTGGCGACGCCGAACTGCATGGCCAGCTCGCTTTCGCTGGGCAGTTGCTCGCCTTCGGCGTAGAGGCCGAGGTCGACCATCTCCACCAGTCGGCGCGCGACTTCCTCGGTGCGCCCTTCCTGGCGCAGGCGCATGAAGCTGGCGGGGCGGACTTTCCTGAATTCGTTCATAGGCAGCAATGCGCGGAGCGCGGACGCTTCCTGCGCGGAATGTTCCTGTTCTGGCGTGCGATTCGGGGCGCGGTCGAAGCCTACCGACAAGCCTGGCGGCGGCCTCTCACAAAACTATACCTCCATACTTTTAAATCGTTTCACGGACGTTCAGCAAGGTCTTTCGCCGCGAAAACACCGCATAACCGCGCATTTTTCGACCTGTATTGGCAACCGCAGAAACATAAGATATGGTTTTAAATGTATTTGCCAGCGACGGTCCGCAGGCCGTCTCCGCCAACAACAGAAACAACGAGGAGCGATACGCATGAGCCAGCCAACCCGCGCCGAATGGGAAGCCCGCGCCAAGGCCCTGAAGATCGAGGGCCGCGCCTTCATCCAGGGCGAATACCTGGCCTCCGCCTCTGGCGAGACCTTCGATTGCATCAGCCCGGTGGACGGGCGCCTGCTGGCCAAGGTGGCCAGCTGCGACGCCGCCGATGCCGAGCGGGCCGTGCAGAGCGCCCGCGCCACCTTCGATTCCGGCGTCTGGTCGCGTGAAGCGCCAGCCACCCGCAAGGCCGTGATGATCCGCTTCGCCACCCTGCTGGAAGAGCACGCCGAGGAGCTGGCGCTGCTGGAGACGCTGGACATGGGCAAGCCCATCGGCGACTCGCTGAACGTCGACCTGCCGGGCGCCGCCGATTCCCTCCGCTGGAGCGGCGAGGCCATCGACAAGGTGTATGACGAAGTCGCGGCCACCTCCCACGACCAGCTCGGCCTGGTCACCCGCGAGCCGGTGGGCGTGGTCGCCGCCATCGTGCCGTGGAACTTCCCGCTGATGATGGCCGCCTGGAAACTCGGCCCGGCGCTGGCCACCGGCAACTCGGTGATCCTCAAGCCGTCCGAGCGCTCGCCGCTGACCGCCATCCGCATCGCCCAGCTGGCCATCGACGCCGGCCTTCCCGCTGGCGTGCTGAACGTGCTGCCCGGCTACGGCCACACCGTCGGCAAGGCCCTGGCGCTGCACATGGACGTGGACACCGCGGTGTTCACCGGCTCCACCAGGATCGCCAAGCAACTGATGGTCTACGCCGGCGAATCGAACATGAAGCGCGTCTGGCTGGAAGCCGGCGGCAAGAGCCCGAACATCGTCTTCGAAGACGCGCCGGACCTGCAGGCCGCCGCCGAAGCCGCGGCCGCCGCCATCGCCTTCAACCAGGGCGAAGTGTGCACCGCCGGCTCGCGTCTGCTGGTGCAGAAGTCGATCAAGGCGAAGTTCCTGCCGCTGGTGGTCGAGGCGCTCAAGGGCTGGAAAGCCGGCCACCCGCTGGACCCGGACACCAACGTCGGCGCGCTGGTCGATGGCCGTCAGCTGGAGCAGGTGCTGGGCTACATCCAGGCCGGCCAGGACGAAGGCGCGACGATTCTCACCGGCGGCAAGCGCGTGCTGGAGGAAACCGGCGGCACCTATGTCGAGCCGACCCTGTTCGACGGCGTGAGCAACGCGATGAAGATCGCCCGCGAGGAAATCTTCGGCCCGGTGCTCTCGGTCATCGAGTTCGAGGACGCCGAGGAAGCCATCCGCATCGCCAACGACACCCCCTACGGGCTGGCGGCAGCGGTGTGGACCCGCGACATCTCCAAGGCCCACCTCACCGCCCGCGCCCTGCGCGCCGGCAGCGTGTGGGTGAACATGTACGACGGCGGCGACATGACCGCGCCCTTCGGCGGCTTCAAGCAGTCGGGCAATGGTCGCGACAAGTCGCTGCACGCCTTCGACAAGTACACCGAGCTGAAGGCGACCTGGATCAAGCTGTAATCCGGCACGAACCAGCGACACGAGAGGTTTGGAGCAAGACGGCGCGCGGCTGAACCCGCGCGTCGAACAATAACAACAACGCTTTCCGTTGCACCCGTTTGGCTGCCGACGCGAAAACCTCAGACAGGACACCCACGATGAACAGCTCGATCCAGCCCCTGGACCGCGACGCGGAACAACTCCGCGCGCTGGGCTACACCTCCAATTTCGAACGCAGCATGACCCTGTGGCAGAACTTCGCCCTGGGCTTCACCTACCTCTCGCCGGTGGTCGGCGTGTACACCCTGTTCGGCCTGTGCCTGGCCGCCGGCGGCCCGCCGATGTTCTGGTCCTACCTGCTGGTGGGCATCGGGCAGATGCTGGTGTGCCTGATCTTCTGCGAAGTCGTCTCGCAGTTCCCCATTTCCGGCGGCGTCTACCCCTGGGCGCGGCGCCTCGTGGGCAAGCGCTGGGCGTGGATGGTCGGCTGGATCTACTCCGTCTCGCTGTGCGTGACCATCGCCGCCGTGGCCCTTGGCGCCGGGCCGTACATCGCCACCCTGCTCGGCTTCGAATCCACCCCGGTGACCAACACCCTCGTCGCCCTGGCGCTGACGGTGATCGCCACCCTGCTGAACCTCTCGGGCACCAAGCTGCTGGCCCGCGTGGCGATGTTCGGCTTCATCTGCGAGTTGCTCGGCGCGCTGGTGATCGGCACCTACCTGCTGATCTTCGAGCGCCACCAGCCGTTCTCGGTGCTGTTCAACACCTTCGACATCCGCATCGACGGCAGCTACTGGCCGGCGTTCCTCACCGCCTCGCTGGCCGGCATGTTCCTCTACTACGGCTTCGAGGCCTGCGGTGACGTCGCCGAGGAAACCCCGAACCCCAGCCGGCGCATTCCCAAGGCCATGCGCATGACCATCTGGATCGGCGGCGGCGCGGCCATCTTCGCCGCCCTGGCGCTGATCCTCGCGGTACCGGACATGGCCGCGGTGATCTCCGGCGCGGACAAGGACCCCATGACCACCATCCTCGACAACGCCTTCGGCGTGACCGGCGCGCGCCTGGTGATGGCGGTGATCATCGTCTCGTTCGTCTCCTGCGTGCTCAGCCTGCAGGCCGCCGCCAGCCGCCTGCTGTACTCCTATGCGCGCGACGAGATGGTGATGGGCAGCGGCCTGCTCAAGCGGTTGTCGCCCAATACCCACGTGCCGGTGGCCGCGCTGATCGCCTGCGGGGTGATCCCGTCGATGATCGTCTGCGCCGGCTTCTACCTGCAGAACGCCATCGCCATGGTGGTCAGCTTCGCCGCCATCGGCATCTACCTGTCGTTCCAGATGATCGTCGCCGGAGCCCTGTTCGCGCGGATTCGCGGCTGGCAACCGAGCGGCGCCTTCACCCTGGGCCACTGGGGCTGGATCGTGAATATCCTGGCACTGGCCTACGGCGTGCTGGCGATCATCAACATGTCCTGGCCACGCACGCCCGACGCGCCCTGGTACCTGAACTACGGCATCGTGCTGGTGGGCGGCATCGTGATCGCGCTGGGCCTGGCCTACATGACCCTGTTCCGCCCGTACGACAAGGGCACCGCTCCCCACGGGGATGCGTGGAAGCTGCATCAGCAATAAGCGGTAAGGCGACACGAAAACGCCCGGCAAGGATGCCGGGTGTTTTTGCTTTTGGAAGCTGGGCTTGCTCGCGAACGGACTCGCTGGCGGCCTTGGCGCAGGGCGGTTCGCGAGCAAGCTCGCTCCTACAGGGTATTGCGCACGCGGACATCAAGCAGCGGTGCGGCGGCGCTGTACGAGTCGGCAAAGGGAATCGCGGAACGGAACAGCGTGCGCCACGGCGGGTTGCCGAAAGCGCGGTCGGCGTGGTGCTGCATCTGTTTCTGGAACAGCGCGTCGGCACGGTGTTGCAGGTCGGCGTAGTCGACGCCGATCACCTGGCCGCCCTGCATCACACAGCGGCCGTCGATGAAGCTGGCGATGCAGTCGTCGCCGCGGCCGGCGGTGAACAGGTTCTTCAGCGGGTCGAAGAACGGCCCCTGATGGAAACTTCCCAGGCGGAACACGGTGATGTCCGCACGGGCACCGACGGCGAGACGGCCGAGGTCGTCGCGGCCCAGCGCCCGGGCGCCGCCGAGGGTAGCGGCGTTGTAGAGATCGAGCATGCGCGTGTGTTCGGCATCGCCCTCCTTCACCCGCGCGATATTCAGGCCCTGGCGCAGGTTATCGAGCATGTCCGCCGGGAAGGTGTCGGTGCCCATGGCGAGGTTGATACCCCGCGCGCGGTAGGCGCCGAAGGAGTCGAGCGCATCGCCTTCGCGGGCGAACACCACCGGGCAATGCACCAGGCTCGTGCCGGTATCGGCCAGGCGCTGCAACTCGTGCTCGCCGCTATGCAGGATGCCATGGGGCAACACGCTGCGCGGGTTGAGCAGGCCGAAATGGTCGAGCCATTGCAGCGAGGAGGTGTCGCGCAGGCGACGCACCAGTTCCACCTCGTAGCGCGACTGGCAGCAGTGCAGGCGCAGCGGCGCGTTCAGTTCGCGCTGTACAGCGGCGGTGCGTTCCAGCAGCGCAGGCGTGCAGGTTTCGATGCGGTCCGGCAGCAACGCGCTGCGCACCAGGCCGCCATGGGCGCCGTCGAAATCGCGGAAGAAGCGTTCGGCCTCCGTCAGTCCAGCAAGGCCGGCGGCTTCGTCCCAGTGCTGAGCGGGGCTGCCGTCCGCGCGGGCGTAGGTCATGCCGCTCATGTAGCAGGGGCCGAGGTAGGTGCGCAAACCAAGCTCGCCGGACAGCGCCGCGACCCCGGCGAATTCGTCGTAGTGCTCGGCCCAGCGCCGGTAGTACATGGAGGTGATCGGCATGGCCGTGGTGATGCCGTTGCGGATCAATTGGGTGAAGGCATAGCGGTACTTGAACAGTTCCTCGTCCGGGCTGTAGCACTCGCTCGGCCCGGCACGCAGGTAGTCCTCGGACCAGACGCGGCCCATGCTCCACTCGGCGCCGTTGTCCAGGGTCAGCACCGTGGAGTCGAGGTCGCCGAGGGCATCCAGATCGATGAAGCCAGGCCCGATCAGCGCGTGGCCGTAGTCGATCCACTGGCTGACTTGACCGGGAAAACCACGGCCAACGAAGACAATCCTGCCGCCCTCGAATACCACTTCGCCGTGACGCCAGAGCACGTGTTGCGTGCCGTCGAAGCCCACCACGAAGCTGGCCTTCAGGCCGATGCGGGGCGTGCTCACAGACGCGACTCCAGCAGTTTTCCGTGCTCGGCAATCAGCTTGCCGGCCTTGAATACCTGGCGCTGCACCGGGCGCGCGACCACGGCTTCTCCGAGGGTCTCGACCGGCAGCAGGAGGAAGTCCGCCGGCGCACCGACCTCGATACGCGCCGGCTCGCGCCCCAACGCGCGGGCGCCGTTACTGGTGGCGGCGGCGAAGGCGGCGGCGAGATCGTCGTCCTTGCACAGGTCGAAGCGGAACGCGAGCAGCATGGCGCGTTCGAGCATGTCGCCGTTGCCCATCGGCGACCAGGCATCGCGTATGCCGTCGCTGCCCAGGCACAGGTTGACGCCGGCTTCGCGCAGGGCGAGGAATGGCGGAACAGGGGTATCGGCGGGTGCGGAACTCATCAGGGAAATGCCCAGTTCGGAGAGTCGCTCGGCCAATGGCTCGACCTGCGCCCAGGGCGCCATGCCCAGGCAGTAGGCGTGGCTGATCATCACTTTGCCCTGCAGGCCGTGGCGCTCGGTGTAGTCAGCGATGCGGGCGATCTGCCAGAGGCCGAGCTCGCCCTTGTCGTGCAGGTGGATATCCACGCCACGCCCGAACTCCACGGCCAGGCCGAAGACGATATCCAGCTGGGCGATGGGGTCGTCGTCGATACCGCAGGGATCGAGGCCACCGACGTTTTCCACGCCCAGCACCAGCGCCTCGCGCATCAGCTCGGCAGTGCCGGGGCGGCTGACCAGACCGGTTTGCGGGAAGACCACGAACTGCATGTCGATCAGGTCGGCGTAGCGTTCACGCAATGCCTGCATGGCGACCACGTGGCGCAGGCCCAGTTCGGGATCGATATCGACGTGACAGCGGAAGGTCAGCGAACCGCGGGCGATGCACTGCTCCAGCAGCGCGCCGGCACGCGCGGCGATGGGCGCGTCGATCTCGCGCAGCACACGGCGTTCGTTGGCGATGTAGTCCTTGAGCGTGGGGCCGGCGCTGTTGGCACGCCAGGGTTGGCCCCAGAGGGTCTTGTCTAGGTGGCAGTGGCTTTCCACCAGCGGCGGCAGCAGGAGTTGGTCGGCGCCGTCGATGTCGCCGGCCTGTGGTGCGGCGTTGCTTGCCGGGCGGCGTTCGACGATGCAGCCGTCACGGATGAGGAAATCTTCCGCGGCATTGCCCAGCGGACGGATGTTGCGCAGCCAGTAGCGGTCGGTCATGGGGACCTCGAACAAGGAATTGGATAAAAGACATAGGGCGAATAACCGCTCGTGGTTATCCGCCGATGAGCTCGACGGCGGATGGATCAGGAAGACAAATGTAGGAGCGAGCTTGCTCGCGAACCGCATGACGCCGAAGTCAGGCCGAGTCTGTTCGCGAGCAAGCTCGCTCCTACGAAAAGCTAAAGCGGGTCATCAGCCCTTGAGCTTGGACCAGATGCGGTCCTGCAGCTCGCGGGAGGCGTTGCTGCATTCCTTTTCCAGGCGCAGGCGCTGCGCGTATTCGGGCGGCATGTTGATGGCGTCCATCACCTTCCACTTGGCGTCCAGCAGATGGTCAGTCTGGATACCGTTGGAATAGGCAATCGCGTTAGTCACCGCGGCGGCGTTCTCCGGCTTCATCATCCAGTTGATGAAGACCTTGGCGTTCTCCGGGTGCGGGGCGCTTTTCGGCACGGCGAAGTTGTCCTGGAAGGAGGCCACGCCCTCGCGCGGGTAGACGTACTTGATGGTGCTCTTCTGCAGCGTGGCGCGGGCGGTGGAGCCGTTCCAGTTCTGCATCAGCACCACTTCGCCGGAGGCCATGCGATCCACGGTGTTGTCGGAGCTGTACATCTTCAGGAAGGGCTTCTGCTTCTGCAGCAGTTCGAGGATCTTCTTGGCGTCCTGCGGGCTCTCGGTGCACTCGTCGACGTTGAGGTAATGCGCGGCGGCGTTGATCAGGCTGCTCGGGGTATCCAGCGCGGCGACCTGGCCCTGCAATTCCGGACGCGGCTCGAAGAATTCCTTCCACGAGTCATCCAACTTGCCACCCGGCACCCGCGCACTGTCGTAGGAGAAACCGGTGGAGCCCCATAGATAAGGCGCCGAATACTTGCGGCCGGGGTCGAAGGCCGGGTCGCGGAAGGCCGGCTTCACGTACTGGAAGTTGGCCAGCGAAGGCGTGTCGATTTCCAGCAGCAGGTCCTGCTTGATCAGCGTCTGCATGATCGAGTGCGACGGCACGATCACATCGTAGGCAGCGCCGCCGGCCTGCAGCTTGGCCAGCAGGGTTTCGTTGCTGTCGTAGCCGTCCATGGTGACCTTGATGCCGGTCTCCTTCTCGAACTTGGCCAGCAGTTCCACCGGGTAATAGTCCGTCCAGTTGTAGAAGAACAACTGCTTGGGCTCCTCGGCCTGGGCGACGCCCGCGGCCAGCAGAGCGAGGGACAAACCGGCGAGGCCGTGACGCAGGGCATTCAACTTCATGTTGCTCTCCGAATCGAAAGGTCAGAAAACGAAAGGTTGGCAGTCTTGATCAGGCGTCCGGTTTGCCGCGCTGGCCGAGCCAGTACGACAGCACCACGAGGACGATGGAAATCACCAGCATGAGGGTCGAGATGGCGTTGATCTCGGGCGTGACTCCGGCCTTGATGGCCGAGAAGATGTAGACCGGCAGCGTCGTCGAGCCGGGGCCGGCGACGAAGAAGGTCATGATGAAGTCGTCGAGGCTGACCACGAACGCCAGCACCGCGCCGGACAGCACTGCCGGCCACAGCAGCGGCAGCGTCACCCGGCGGAACACCTGCCAGGGGCTGGCGTAGAGGTCGCCGGCGGCTTCCAGCAGGCTCTTGTCCAGGTCGTTCAGGCGCGCCCGGATCGGCAGGTACGCGAAGGGAATGCAGAAGCCGACGTGGGCGACGATCACCGTCATCAGGCCCAGCTTGATGCCCAGCGACATGAACAGCAGCAGCGTGGCCACCGCGATGACGATCTCCGGCAGGATCAACGGCAGGTTGATGCCGCCCTCCACCAGCCGCCGCCCGTAGAACGGCCGCGAGGTCGCCAGCGCCGCGGCCAGGGCGATCGCCGTGGACAGCACGGTGGCGAAACCGGCGACCACCAGCGAGTTGAACGCCGCCGCCTGGATCGAGGGATTGGCGACGATCTTGCCGTACCAGGCGAAGGAGAATTCGGTCCACACCGTGGCCGAACGGTTGGCGTTGAAGCTGTAACCGATCAGCACGAGGATCGGCAGGTACAGGTAGGCCAGCACCAGCAGGCTGGTTTCGCGGGTGCCGGGCAGTTTCTTCAGGTGCTGGGCGATCATGCGTTGGCTCCTCCCAGGTGGACGGCCTTGGCGGCACGGCGGCTATACAGGGCGAACGCGATCAGGGCGAGCAGCATGATCGCCAGCAGCAGGAACGACAGCGAACCACCCAGGGGCCAGTTGCGCGCAGTGCCGAACTGCTGCTGGATCAGGTTGCCGATCATCAGCGTCTTGCCGCCGCCGAGGATCGCCGGGGTGATGAAGGCGCCCAGGCTCGGTACGAACACCAGCAGGGAACCTGCGATCACGCCGGGCATGGACAGCGGCAGGATGACCCGCTGCAACGCCTTCCAGCGGTTCGCGCCGAGGTCATAGGCCGCCTCCACCAGGCGCCAGTCGAGCTTCTCCAGGGTCGAGTAGATCGGCAGGATCATGAACGGCAGGAAGCTGTAGACCAGGCCGACGCAGACCGCGAAGTCGTTGTACAGCAGGGTGATGCCGCCCGCCTGGGGGAACAGCGCGTTGAGGGACTGGGCGATCCAGCCGTGCTCGCGCAGGATGATCAGCCAGGCGTAGTTGCGGATCAGCAGGTTGGTCCAGAACGGGATGGTGATCAGCAGCACCATCAGGTTGCGCGAACGTTCGCTGAGGCTGGTCATCCACAGCGCCACCGGGAAGCCGAAGAGGAAGCACAGCAGCGTGGTGCCACCGGCCTGGAACAGCGAACGCAGCAGCGCCTGCGCGTAGACCCAGTTGAGCTCCAGGTTGCCGTCGAAGTCTTCCTGGAAGAACAGCTGCACGTAACTCTGGATCTGCCAGTCGGCGTGCCAGTCGACGCCGCCGTAGAGATTGCGCGGCAACAGGCTGATGTACCCCATGATCGCCAGCGGGATGGCGATCAGCCCCAGCAGCGTCAGCGCCACGGGGCTGAGCAACAACAGGCGGCGGGTGGTGGGCGATTCCTTCATTTCACGCCTCCATCAGCAGGCAGGCCTGGGGCGGCAGGTGCACCGCCACGGCCTCGCCGACGTCGCGGGCGCGACCACCCTCGTTGCTCTCGCGCAGGGTGATCTGCGAGGCATCGGGCAGGCGGCAGCGATACAGCGTCGCCGTACCGACGTACATCACCGTCTCGATCACCGCGCGCAGGTGATGCGGCTGGGACGGATCCACCAGCTTCGAGCGCTCCGGGCGGAAAGCCAGTTGCACAGTGGCGCTGGCCAGGCCCGCCGGCAGCTCGCAGGGAATCTCCGCCGCCATGGCGTTGGGATGGAAGCCGCCCTGGCGCATCTGCCCGGGAAGGAAATTGATGTCGCCGATGAACTGCGCGACGAAGCGATGGGTCGGGCGTTCGTAGATCTCGTTGGGGGTGCCGATCTGCATGATGTTGCCGTGGGACATCACGGCAATCCGGTCGGACAGGGTGAGCGCCTCTTCCTGGTCGTGGGTGACGAAGATGAAGGTGATGCCCGCCTCTTCCTGCACGCGCTTGAGCTCGACCTGCATCTCCTTGCGCAGCTTCAGGTCCAGCGCGGACAACGGCTCGTCAAGCAGCAGCACCGAGGGCTTGGGCGCCAGCGCGCGGGCCAGGGCCACGCGTTGCTGCTGGCCGCCAGAGAGCTCGGCCGGCTTGCGTCGCGCCAGGTGCTCCATCTGCACCAGCGCCAGCATCTCCTTCACCCGGCCGGGAATCTCGCTGCGCGCCAGGCCCTGCATCTCCAGGCCGAAGGCGATGTTCTCGCTCACCGACATGTGCGGGAACAGGGCGTAGCTCTGGAACACGGTGTTGATGCGGCGGCGGTACGGCGGCAGGTCGTTGACCCGCTCGCCGCCGACGAGGATGTCGCCGCAGGTGACGTTCTCGAAGCCGGCGATGCTGCGCAGCAGCGTGGTCTTGCCGCAGCCGGACGGCCCCAGCAAGGTGAAGAACTCGTTATGGGCAATGTCCACCGAGACTTCGTTGAGAGCAGGAGCGACGTTGGGATCGTCGGTATAGCGCTTGCTGACCCGGCGCACCTCGACGGACGACGAATGATTCATTTTGGTGCATTCCTCTTATTTTTGTATGCAATATTTGAATGCAATCTACAAATAGCGGATGTATTTTTCTTCTGCAACTGGTTTTGCACGGGCGGTTTTGCGGCATCCTTCCCAGGGTCAAGCATGAGGCGGAGTCGGTCATGACGGAGAAACACCCCGAGTCCACGGTGGAACGCGTCTACCAAGGGGTTTATGAAGCGATCAGCAAGCGCAGCCTGCGTCCTGGCATGAAGCTGGGCGAGGCCGCGTTGGCGGAATTGTTCAAGGTCAGCCGCACGTCAGTGCGCGCGGCGCTGAAACATCTGGAAGCAGACGGGCTGGTGTCGAGTGCGCTCAACAAGGGTGCATGGGTGGCGCTACCCAGCGACGAAGAGATCCGCTCGCTGTTCGAAACCCGGCGGCTGATCGAGATTGGCATCGTCAGCGAGCTCTGCCGCCGCGCGGACAGCGCGATCATCCAGGACCTGCGCGATCACGTAGCCCTGGAAGAGGCGACCCACGACCAGGACCACGCGCGGTTCGTGCACCTGCTCGGCGAGTTCCACCTGAAGCTGGCGGCGGCGCTGAACAATCCGGTGCTGCTGGACTTCTTCCGCAAGCTGATCGAACGCGCCTCGCTCTACGCCACCACCCTGGACGACGACCAGCACGAGACCTGCCGCGGCAACGAGCACCAGCGGCTGATCGAGTACATCGAGTCGGGCAACCAGGCGGCGGCCATCGAGCTGACCTGCATGCACCTGAATGCCATCGAGCAGGCGATCATCAAGGCAGCGGGGAATTTGAAAGCGGATTACCACCCGCTCAAGCATCTGATTGGCAGCTGAGCCGCAACGAGGCTTTTGGTAGGAGCGAGCTTGCTCGCGAACAGGGAGCCGGTTGACGCCACTTTAAACGCTCGCACCGAACGGTCCCCTCTCCCTTCAGGGGGAGGGCTAGGGAGGGGGACGCGGTGTCCGTGTGAGCGACAGCATTCAGCCTGAGCATCTGGCCCTCTCCCCGACCCTCTCCCTGAAGGGAGAGGGGGCTGTCCGGCGGGGTATCTGAGCTTGGCATCAGCCGGCCAGCACGGTTCGCGAGCAAGCTCGCTCCTACGAAGAGCGCCAAAGAAAACGCCCGGCACTGGCCGGGCGCTCTCCTTCAGGCGGTGGGGCCGCCGGTGATGCGGTCGAAGCCGCGGCGGATTTCGTCTTCGGGCAGGTTGTCGCCGATGAAGACGATCACGCTCTCGCGCTGCTCGTTGCCCTTCCACGGCGTGTCCCAGTCGAAGCCATAGAGCCGCAACACGCCCTGGAACACCAGGCGGCGCTCCTCCCCGGCGATGTTAAGCACGCCCTTGTAGCGCAGCAGCGAGTTGCCGTGCCATTGCAGCAGGTCGTCCATGAACTCGCTGAGGCGTTCGATATCCAGCGGATTGTCGCTGCGCAGCACCAGGGTGGTGATGCGGTCGGTGGCGCCGGACGCCGGGCGCACGGGGCGCAGCAGCGGGCGCAGGCCGACGTCGGCGTTGAGGTTGAAGCCCCGTACGTCGAGCAGGCGTTCCAGCTCGATGGCGCCGTGCTCGACGGCATGGATCTCGGCGCGGCGGTTGATGCGCTGCAGGCGCTCCACCAGCGCCTCGTACCGCGCCGGCGACACCAGATCGCGCTTGCTCACCAGGATGCGGTCGCCGAAACCGACCTGGGCCTGGGCGATGGCTTCCTGCAGGTGGCGCTCGGCATTGGCGGCGTCCACCAGGGTGATGATGCCGTCGAGCAGGTAGCGCTCGCGCAGCGTCTCGTCGACGAAGAAGGTCTGTGCGACCGGGGCCGGGTCGGCCAGGCCGGTGCACTCGATCGCCACGCGGTCGAAGTCCAGCTCGCCGTTGTCGCGGCGCTCGAGCAGGACGTAGAGCGCACGCTCAAGGTCGCTATTGATGGTGCAGCAGACGCAGCCGTTGGACAGCGTCGTCACCTGAACCGCGTCGTCGCCCAGCAACTGGCCGTCGATGGGCGTATCGCTGAATTCGTTCTCGATCACGGCGATCTTCAGGCCGTGCTCGGCCTTGAGGATGTGCTTGAGCAGGGTGGTCTTGCCGGCCCCGAGGAAGCCGGTGAGGACGGTCACCGGAATCTGCGGCGCGCTTGCGGAATCGGTCATGGGGACATCCAGGCAATCAGAAAGGAAAACGGGCCGCGATCGCTCGCGGCCCGCATCTCTGCTTATGAAACGTCGGCCAGGCAGGCGAGGCAAGGCGCCAGTGGCCGGAAAAAGCGGAGTCTACTTCCGTAGATGAGCATTTTTCCGGCCGCTGGCAACGCAGCATCGGCCACGCAGCCAGTTTCATCGCGTCAGCAGCAGCGGATCGGCCTCCCCTTGCCGCCACCGTAGCGCGCCTCCTGGCGCTCGCGGAAGAACTCCTCGTAGGTCATCGGAGTCTTGTCCGGGTGCTTGTTCTGCATGTGCTGAACGTAGGTGTCGTAGTCGGGCATGCCGACCAGCATGCGTGCGGCCTGCCCGAGATACTTACCCATGCGGCTGAGGTCGTTGAACATGATGCTGCTCCGTCAGGCGTCCGGGATGGGCTGGAACGGAGCTTCCTTGTCGGTGCGCTCCTTCTTGGTCCAGGCACTGGCGCCCACCTTGATCGCGTACACCAGCACGCTGAACACCACCAGCAGGAACAGCACGGTGAGGCCGGCGTTGATGTAGGCGTTCATCATCACGTGCTGCATCTGGCCGATGTCCTTGGCCGGGGCGATGATCTGCCCGGCGTCCAGGCCGGCGGAGTACTTCTTGCCCAGGGCGATGAAGCCCACGGCCGGGTTGCTGTCGAACAGCTTGATCAGGCCGGCGGTGGTGGTGCAGATCAGCAGCCAGGCGGCCGGCAGGGCGGTCACCCAGACGTACTGCTGGCGCTTCATCTTGATCAGCACGACGGTGGAGAGCATCAGCGCGATGCCGGCGAGCATCTGGTTGGAGATGCCGAACAGCGGCCACAGCGTGTTGATGCCACCCAGCGGATCGACCACGCCCTGGTACAGCAGCCAGCCCCACAGCGCGACGCAGCCGCCGGTGCCGATGATGTTGGCGGTCCAGGATTCGGTCTTCTTCAGCGCCGGGACGAAGTTGCCCAGCAGGTCCTGCAGCATGAAGCGCCCGGCACGGGTGCCGGCGTCCACCGCGGTGAGGATGAACAGCGCCTCGAAGAGGATCGCGAAGTGGTACCAGAAGGCCATGGTGTTCTCACCCGGCAGCACCTGGTGAAGGATGTGCGCGATGCCCACGGCGAGGGTCGGCGCACCACCGGCACGGGCCAGGATGGTCGTCTCGCCGATGTCCTTGGCGGTCTGGGTCAGCACGTCCGGGGTGATGGCGAAGCCCCAGCTGCTGACGGTCGCGGCCACGGCGTTGACGTCGGCGCCGACCACGGCCGGCGGGCTGTTCATGGCGAAGTAGATGCCCGGTTCGATGACCGAAGCAGCGACCATCGCCATGATCGCCACGAAGGACTCCATCAGCATGCCGCCGTAGCCGATGTAGCGGGCGTCGGGCTCGCGGTTGAGCAGCTTGGGCGTGGTGCCCGAGGAGATCAGCGCGTGGAAGCCGGAGACGGCGCCACAGGCGATGGTGATGAACAGGAACGGGAACAGGCCGCCCTTCCACACCGGGCCGGTGCCGTCGGTGAACTGGGTCAGGGCCGGCATCTTCAGCTCCGGCGAGACGATCACGATGCCGATGGCCAGGGCGATGATGGTGCCGATCTTGAGGAAGGTCGACAGGTAGTCACGCGGGGCCAGCAGCAGCCACACCGGCAGCACCGAGGCGATGGCGCCGTAGGCGATCAGCATCCAGACGATCTGCACGCCGTGGAAGGTGAACACCGGGGCCCACTCGGGGCTGGCGGCGATCTGCCCGCCGAGCCAGATGGAACCCAGCAGCAGCAGGATGCCCACGACGGAAATCTCGCCGATGCGGCCCGGGCGGATGTAGCGCATGTACACGCCCATGAACAGCGCGATCGGGATGGTCGCCAGCACGGTGAACATGCCCCACGGGCTTTCGGCCAGGGCCTTCACCACGATCAGCGCGAGCACCGCGAGGATGATGATCATGATCAGGAAAGCGCCGAACAGAGCGATGGTCCCCGCCACCTGCCCCATTTCCTCGCGGACCAGTTCACCCAGCGAACGCCCGTTGCGGCGGCTGGAGATGAACAGTACCATGAAATCCTGCACGGCGCCGGCCAGCACCACGCCGGCGATCAGCCAGAGCGTGCCGGGCAGGTAGCCCATCTGCGCAGCCAGTACGGGACCGACCAGCGGGCCGGCGCCGGCGATGGCAGCGAAGTGGTGACCGAAGAGGATGTGCTTGTTGGTCGGGACGTAGTCCAGGCCGTCGTTGTTGAGGACCGCGGGGGTCGCTCGATTGGCGTCCAGTTGCATCACCCTGGTGGCGATGAACAGGCTGTAGTAACGGTAGGCGACCAGGTAGATGGCAACCGCCGCGACGACGATCCACAGTGCGTTGATGGCTTCGCCGCGGCGTAGCGCCACGACTCCCAAGGCAAATGCACCGACTATCGCCACCACCAGCCATGCGAGGTGACGTAGCAGGTTGTTGTTATTGTTCATAGCGAGGCTTCCGACAGTTTGAAGGCGAGAATTCGCAGAAAAATTCTAGTCTTTTCCAGCGACCCATTCATACGACCTTAGTCTAGAGCGGTTACGCGCTTATTGCCGGAGGTCAAACCGCTGGACCGTGGAGTCAGGAAATGCAAAGGCCCGCCTGGGGCGGGCCTTTGGCGGCGTCGTGTGGACTCAGACCGGTTGCTTGGCGTACTGCGCCAGCACCTGGTCACGGCTCATCACCGCCAGGGTGTTGTTCAGCACCTGCTCGCCGGTGGCGTTCTGCGACGTGAAGATCTCACCGAAGTGCTGCTGGGTGACCTGGGCGAAGTGCGCGCGGTCCTGGGTCGGAATGCCGAGCAGTACGGCGTAGGCGTCAAGCGCCTCGCCATGTCCCTGGGCCATGTTCTCGGCGATATTGTCGAGCATGCCGTTCATGGCGAAGATCGAGCGACCGCCATAGGAAATGCGCTGGCTGGCGTCGCAACCGTTGGTGCCGGAGGTCAGGCCGAAGGTGGCGTTGCCCGAGGTGCCGTTGGTGGTGGTGGCCAGCAGGTGCGGGAACAGGCCGCGCTGACCGTCGAAGACCATGTTGCCCCAGCCGCAGCCCTTGCCGCTCTGGCCGGCTTCATCGGCGTGCGCCGCCAGGCTGGCAAAGCTGATAACCCCAAAAATCAGACCCTTGATGAGTTTATTGTCCATGCTCTGCTCTCCGCAGTGGTGGTGGTTTATCGCACATGGAGCTTTGGCGAGGGTACGCGGGCTGTCAAACCGGTACGGGACGCGCCTGACGGACGATGCAGCGGGCGACCGGCGCGCGACGCGCCAGCAGCGCCTTGCGACTATAGTGAGGCGAAGCAGAAACGGCCGGAGAGCCACGACATGACTGACGATCACGACGAGCGCCGGCGCTTCCAGCGCATCGCCTTCGACGCCGGCACCGAGATCAGCCAGGGCGACCTGCGCTGGAAGGTGACGCTGCTCGATCTGTCCCTGCAGGGCCTGCTGGTGCAACGGCCGGAACACTGGAGCATCGTCGCCCAGGAACCGGTGCAGGTGCGCATCTACCTGGGCTTCGACGTCAACGTCTATATGGAGGCCGACCTCGCCTGGGAACGCGAAGGCCTGCTGGGCTTCAACTGCCGGCACATCGACCTGGATTCCATCAGCCACCTGCGCCGCCTGGTGGAGCTGAACCTGGGCGACGAATCGCTGCTGGAGCGGGAGCTGACGCTGCTCAGCGAACATTGAGATCGCGCGCCACCCTGAACCCGATCGCGGACGAAGTCCGCTCCTACACTAATGCCAGCCTGGGCGTAGGAGCGGACTCCGTCCGCGATCGCTTATCCGCAACGCCGATGCAGCTTTACTCGAACAACGCATCCAGCGCCTGCTCCAGGCGCGTCACCGCGATGACCTGCAGGCCGGGGGGCGACTCCTTCGGGGCGTTGCCCTTGGGCACGATGGCGCGCTTGAAGCCGTGCTTGGCCGCTTCCTTCAGGCGCTCCTGGCCGCTGGGCACCGGGCGCACCTCGCCGGACAGACCGACCTCGCCGAACACCAGCAACTGGTGATCCAGCGGCCGGTTGCGCAGGCTGGACATCACCGCCGCCATCAGCGCCAGGTCAGACGCCGTTTCCAGCACCTTCACACCGCCCACCACGTTGAGGAACACGTCCTGGTCATAGGTCGGGATGCCGCCGTGACGGTGCAGCACCGCCAGCAGCATGGCCAGGCGGTTCTGGTCCAGGCCCAGGGTCACGCGGCGCGGGTTGGCCAGGTGGCTGGTGTCCACCAGCGCCTGCACCTCCACCAGCATCGGCCGCGAGCCTTCCCAGGTGGCCATCACCACGCTGCCCGGCACCGATTCCTGGGCGCGGGTGAGGAAGATCGCCGAAGGGTTGGAGACTTCCTTCAGGCCACGGTCGGTCATGGCGAACACGCCCAGTTCGTTCACCGCGCCGAAGCGGTTCTTCACCGCGCGCAGCAGACGCAGGCGGCCGTCGGATTCGCCCTCGAAATACAGCACGGTGTCGACCATGTGCTCCAGCACCCGCGGGCCGGCCAGCGCGCCTTCCTTGGTGACGTGGCCGACCAGGAAGATCGCCGTGCCGCTCTGCTTGGCGAAGCGCACCAGCAGCGCCGCACTCTCGCGCACCTGGGCGACACCGCCGGGGGCCGATTGCAGCTGTTCGGTGAAGATGGTCTGGATCGAGTCGATCACCATCACCTTGGGCTGCTCCTGGCGCGCCGTGGCGATGATGGTCTCGATGCAGGTCTCGGTCATGACCTTGAGCTTGTCCTCGGGCAAGCCCAGGCGGCGCGCGCGCATGGCGACCTGTTGCTGGGATTCCTCGCCGGTGACGTAGAGCGCCGGCAGGCGCGCGGCGATGTTGCAGAGGGTCTGCAGGAGGATGGTGGACTTGCCGATGCCGGGGTCGCCGCCGATCAGCACGACAGAACCGTCGACCAGGCCGCCGCCGAGGGCGCGGTCCAGTTCGGCCGAGGCGGTGGAGAAGCGCGGCATTTCCTCGACGCTGACTTCGGCGAGGGTCTTGATGTTGGCCTGCTGGCCGGCCCAGCCGCCACGGCCGGAGGAACTGCTGCCCGAGCCGCCCGTGGGCGTGGTGTCGATGACGGTCTCGACCAGCGTGTTCCAGGCGCCGCAATCCGGACACTGGCCGGCCCATTTCGGGTAGGTGGCGCCGCACTCGGTGCAGCCGTACATGCGCTTGGCCTTGGCCATGGGCGGACTCCGTCTGAAACAAAGCCCGCATCATAGCCAATCGCGCCCGGCGCTTCAGAACCTATTTACGCGCTGGCGAACCGGGGCGACAGATCGCGAAGGATCGTCAGCTCGCCAGGCGACGGTACTGGCTTTCCATGTCGTGCTTGAGGCTCTCGCGGCGCATCAGCAGCGAGGCCAGGGTGCAGTCGGGGCGCTCGATGCCCTCCTCCACGCGGCCGATGCGCTGGTCCAGCAGCTCGTACTGCAGCTTCAGGCGGACCAGGCGCTCCTGGGCGCGCAGGGTGTCGGCATTGCGTTGCGGGAGCTTGGTGACGGACTTGCCAGAGGACGAAATGGCTTTACGCATGGCGGTGGCACCAGTAGGAAAGAGATGACGGGAGCCTACGCCTCGCTCCGTTCCACACCCTTGACTCTGGTCAAGCTCAACCGGATCGCTTGAGCAGGTCGGCGATCTCGTCCTTCAGGGTCACGCGCTGCAGTTTCAGGGAGTTGAGGGCGAGGTCGTCCATCGCTTCGCGGCCGTCCTCGATGTCGTAGATCTTTTTGTCCAGCTCCTCGTAGGTCGCGGCCATGCGGGTGAAGTTGGCGTCCTTGCCGTGCAACCGGGTCATGAGGGCTTTCTGGTCGGGGAATTCGCGGGACAGGGGATGATGCTCGAGCGGCATGGCGGGCCTCCTTTGTGAATGGGTTGCCCGATAAGCCTAGACCACGGCGTGATAGTGCCCACAGCCGCCGGTCATGCCGTGGGAATTGACCGCATCCGGGGTGTTCAGACGGCGACAGGCCGCTAAACTGCGCCTGTCCCCTCTATCTTGCGTAACAAGGAGTCAGTGCATGAGTCTGCTTAACGAATTCAAGGCCTTCGCCGTGAAGGGCAACGTGGTCGACATGGCCGTCGGTATCATCATCGGCGCCGCGTTCGGCAAGATCGTCTCGTCCTTCGTCGGCGACGTGATCATGCCGCCCATTGGCCTGCTGATCGGCGGCATGGACTTCTCCGACCTCGCGATCACCCTTAAGGCCGCCGAGGGCCAGACGCCGGCCGTGGTGCTGGCCTACGGCAAATTCATTCAGACCTGCCTGGACTTCATCATCGTTGCCTTCGCCATCTTCATGGGCGTGAAGGCGATCAACAAGCTCAAGCGCGAGGAAGCCGTGGCCCCCAGCGCCCCGCCGACTCCGACCCCGGAAGAAACCCTGCTGACCGAGATCCGCGACCTGCTCAAGCAGCAGAACAACCGCGCTCCCTGAGCAGATCGCTGACCCGGCCGGGCACCGCCGCGGCCGGCGTCAGCCCGGCGGCGTCAGCAGTACCCGGCCGATGCGCCGCTCGCTGACATCCGTCACTTCCAGGCGCCAGCCGCCCAGCTCCAGCGTGTCCCCCTTGGCCGGCAAGCGGCCAAGGTGCTTGAGCGCCAACCCGCCCAGGGTCTGGTATTCCGCCGTCGGCCGGGCGTGGAAGCCGACCCGCTCGGCCAGCGCCGAGAGGGTCACGGCGCCGTCCACGCGGTAGGCGCCGGCCTGGGCCTCGATGTCAGTACCGGACACCTCGCTGGCATCGGGCAGCTCACCGGCGATGGCCTCCAGCACGTCGGTCATGCTCAGCATGCCCTCGAAGCCCCCGAACTCGTTGACCACGAAGGCCAGGTGGGTCGAGGCTGCGCGCATCTGTTCCAGGGCGCCCAGCACCGTGCTGCTGTCCGGCAGGCTCAGCGGCTCGCGCAGCAGCGGCAGGATGTCGAGTTCGCGGCCCTGCAGCAGGGCGGCGAACAGTTCCTTCTTGTGCACGTAGCCCAGGGGCTCGTCGATGTTGCCTTCGCGGATCACCAGCAGCCGCGAGTACGGCGACTCCAGCAGCGCACGGCGAATGTCCTGCGGGCTGTCGGCGACATCCACGCGGTGCACGCGCTGGCGGTCGATCATCACCGCTTTCACCGGGCGCTCGGCCAGGCCCAGCACGCCGCTGATCATCACCCGCTCGCGGCGGTCGAACGGCGCGTCGGCGCCCTCGTCCGGCCCGACCAGGTCGGCGATCTCCTCGCCCACCTCGTCGGCGTCCACCTTGCCGCCCATCAGGCGCAGCACCGCGTGGGCGGTGCGCTGGCGCAGGCCGCGCTGACCGCGCTGGCTTTTCTGGCGCTTCCAGCGCACCAGTTGGTTGGCCATCTCGATCAGCAGGCTGAAGCCGATGGCGGCGTACAGGTAGCCCTTCGGGATGTGGAAGCCCAGGCCCTCGGCGGTCAGGCTGAAACCGATCATCAGCAGGAAGCCCAGGCACAGCATGATCACCGTCGGGTGTTCGATGACGAAGCGGGTCAGCGGCTTGCTGGCCACCATCATCAGGCCGATGGAGAAGATGACCGCGATCATCATCACTTCCAACTGCTCGACCATGCCCACCGCGGTGATGACCGCGTCGAGGGAAAACACCGCATCCAGCACCACGATCTGCGCGACCACCGGCCAGAAGGCGGCATACACGCGCTTGCCGTTGGACGTGTGCACCCGGCCCTCCAGGCGTTCATGCAGCTCCAGGGTGGCCTTGAACAGCAGGAACAGACCACCGAACAGCATGATCAGGTCGCGGCCGGAGAAGCTCTTGCCCAGCACCTCGATCAGCGGCTCGGTGAGCGTGACCAGCCAGGAAATGCTCGCCAGCAGGCCCAGGCGCATCAGCAGTGCCAGCGACAGGCCGATCAGCCGCGCGCGGTCGCGCAGGTGCGGCGGCAGCTTGTCCGCGAGAATCGCGATGAAGACCAGGTTATCGATGCCGAGCACCAGCTCAAGCAGGATCAGGGTGAGCAGGCCGAGCCAGGCCGTGGGGTCCATCAGCCATTCCATGTCGACTCACCTCGCTGGGTGCGCGCCATGGTTGGCCGGGCAGGATCATCCGCGAACGCGGATGCCGGGGGAGGTTCGCCGAACGCTGGCTCTACGAAGGTAGCGACCGGGTTCGGCGTCGTACTGTGACTGTCCATAAGGTCCGAAAAAAGGGAAACGGACGCTCATCCTAAGGGCAAAGGGCTTTCCCCCTAAGGGGACAATCTTTTCAAAATCTATCGAGCCAGCCTTACCAATAGTTTTCCACAGCGATCTGGCCGGGCTTGCGCGTCAGCGCCAGGCTCATGCCACGGGCCTTCAGCACCGCGCGGGTGTCCTCGATCATCTGCGGGTTGCCGCAGAGCATCACGCGCGAATGTTCGGGGGTGAGTTCCAGACCAGCGGCGCGCTCCAGCTCGCCATTCTCGATCAGCGTGGTGATGCGTGCGTTCAGGCAGCCCGGCACCGGCTCGCGGGTGACCACCGGGATGAACTGCAGCTTGTGGATATGGTCGGCCAGGTGCTCCATGGCGCCGAAACTGGCGATCAGCTCGCGGTAGGCCAGTTCCTTTTCCTCACGGGCGCTGTAGACCAGCTTGATGGTCTCGAAGCGTTCCCACACCTCGAAGTCCTGCAGGATCGACAGGAACGGCGCCAGCCCGGTGCCGGTGGCCAGCAGCCAGAGGTCGCGGCCGTCGGGGAAGCGGTCGAGGGTGAGGAAGCCGAAGGCCTGGCGGTCCACCAGCAGCTGGTCGCCGACGCGCAGGCGGCTGAGTTCGCTGGTGAACTCACCACCGGGGACGACGATGGAGAAGAACTCGAGGAACTCGTCGTGGGGCGCCGAGACCATCGAGTAGGCGCGCCAGACGATGCTGCCGCTGGGCTTGTACACGCCCAGGCGGGCGAACTGCCCGGCGCGGAAGCGGTAGCCGCTGTCACGGGTGGTGCGCAGGGTGAACAGGCTCGGGGTGAGCGTCTGCACTTCCAGCAGGGTCTGGCGGGTGAACTTCTCTTCGCTGGCGGTCATCGTCCGCTCCTTCACAGGCAACGGGCCCATTTTCCCGTATTAGCGGCGCGAGGAACACCCGCAAGGCTTGTGGCTATCGCCAGGACCGCCACAAGCCTGCGCTGGGTCAGTGCTTGCGGTTGACCACCTGGGCGGCGCGCAGCACGTCGGTGCCGATCTCGCCCTCGAACTGCTTCCACAGCGGCTGCATGGCGGTGCGCCAGGCCTCGCGCTCGGCCGGCGTCAGCGCGAGGATGCGCGCCTTGCCGTTGCCAACCACGTGCTCGCGCTCCTTCTGGTTCAACGCCTCGGCGTCCTTGTTCACCTCGACGGTGACCTCTTCGATGATGCTTTCCAGCTGGGTGCGCACCGGGTACGGCATGCTGTTCCAGAACTTCTGGTTGCTGATCACCATGTAGCTGAGCACACCGTGATTGGTCTCGGTGATGAACGGCTGGGCGCTGTCGAGCTTCTGGCTGCCGATATTCGACCAGGTGTTCTCGGTGCCCTGCACCTTGCCGTCCTGCAACGCCTTGAGCGTCTCGGCGAAGGGCATCTTCACCGCCGTCGCGTTCAGCAGGCCGAACTGCGCGGTAATCACCGAGGACGGCTGGATGCGGAACGCCAGGCCCTTGGCATCGCCCGGCGCGCGCAGCTCGCGGTTGGCCGACAGCTGCTTCATGCCGTTGTTCCAGTAGGCCAGGCCGTAGATGCCCGAGCGCGCCATGGAATGCAGCAGCTCGCGGCTCTTGTCGCGCTTCTGGAAACGCTTCACCGCCTCCAGGTCATCGAACAGGAAGGGCAGGTCGAAGACTTCCAGCTGCTTGGTGTAGCCCTCGAATTTCGACAGCGACGGCGCCAGCATCTGCACCTTGCCGTCCTGCAGCGCCTGCAATTCGTCGGCATCGCCGAACAGCGTGGAATTGGGGAACACCTCGACCTTCACCTGGCCGGCGAGGCGTTCTTCCACCAGCTTCTTGAACAGCAGCGCGCCACGGCCCTTGGGCGTGTCGTCGGCGACGACGTGGGAGAACTTGATGACGATGGGCGCGTCGGCGAAGGCCGGTTGAGCCACGAGGAAAAGGGCGGACAAGGCCAACCCGAGCAACGACTGGTACATCGATATCCTTATGCAATGGCAATAGCCCGGCGCGCGAACGGGCGTCGCGTGTCGAGGATTCGTGAAGACTTGGAAGGGTGGCCGTCGGTCGGCGGAGCGCACTCCGGGATCGGGCCCTACCGGGTCGCATGGACCGCCCGGTTATTATTGGGATGCCGCCGCGCAGACGAAGGCGGGGCGGATAGGTCATAATTTTTCGGTATATCGCTGGCCCGCACAAGCTGTTGCGAGTCAACCACGTCTCAATTTGATGACAAACTCGTTGCAATAAGCCTCACATCATTGCCAACGAGACAGTACCTCTATCTCAGCCATTTCCGTCGTTTCGAGAGCCCCATGCCCGTCCTCGCCAGCCCCTTCGCCCAGCTCGACCTGGTCCGCCACCCCGAACAGCGCGAAGACCCGCTGCAAGCCTTCGACGCGGCCGACGAGTACCTGCTCAATCATCTGCATGAGCAAGGCGTCAGCGCGGACAGCCGCGTGCTGGTGCTCAACGACAGCTTCGGCGCCCTCGCCGCCAGTCTCGCGCCGCACGTGCGCCTGACCAGCAGCGGCGACTCGCACCTGGGCTTCATCGCCCTGCAACGCAACCTCGAACGCAACGGCCTGAATGACGCGCCGCTGACCTTCGTCCCCGCCAGCGACACCGCGCAAGGTCCCTTCGACTACGTGCTGGTGCGCGTCCCCAAGACCCTGGCGCTGCTGGAGGAACAACTGATCCGGCTGCATGGCCAGCTCGCACCCGGAGCGAAGGTGATCGCCGCCGGCATGATCAAGCACCTGCCCCGCGCTGCTGGCGATCTGCTGGAACAGTACATCGGCCCGATGCAGGCGTCGCTGGCGGTGAAAAAGGCCCGCCTGCTGATCGCCTCCGCCGAGGAGCGTCCCGCCCCCGCCTCGCCCTACCCCAGCCGCTATCGCCTGGAGCAGCCCGCGCTGACCCTGCTCAACCACGCCAACGTGTTCTGCCGCGAAGGCCTGGACATCGGCACCCGCGCCTTTCTCCCGCACCTGCCGCAGGTGCACCACGCCGTTCGCGCGGCGGACCTGGGCTGCGGCAACGGCGTGCTGGGCATCGCCTTCGCCCTGCTCAACCCGCAGGCCGAGCTGACGCTGGTGGACGAGTCGTACATGGCGGTGCAGTCCGCGCAGGAGAACTGGCAGGCCGCCCTCGGCGAGCGCCCGGTGGATATCCACCCCGACGATGGCCTCGCCGCACAGCCGGCCGACTCGCTGGACCTGATCCTGTGCAACCCTCCCTTCCACCAGCAGCAGGTGGTCGGCGACTTCCTCGCCTGGCGCATGTTCCAGCAAGCCCGCTCCGCGCTGGTCACCGGCGGCGAACTGTGGATCGTCGGCAACCGCCACCTGGGCTACCACGCCAAGCTCAAACGCCTGTTCCGCGGCGTCGAGCAGGTGGCGGCCAATCCGAAGTTCGTGGTGTTGAAGGCGACCAAGTAAGGCGAAGGGATTGCTCAAAACCTGACCGACCCGCACAATACACACGCAGACGTACACACGACGGAGGCGCGTACCTATGCCGACTTCCACCCTGACTACCCGCGTGTTCATGAACGGCAACAGCCAAGCCGTGCGGATTCCCCAGGAGTTCCGCCTGGATGTTGGCAGCGTGGAGATCACCCGCAAGGACAACGGCGACCTGGTGATCCATCCCATCCCGCAGGACCGTGGCGCCGCGCTGATGGAAGCGCTGCAGGGCTTCGACGAAGACTTCCTCGAGGCCCTGGACGACGAACAGCGCGATCAGCCACCGGCCCAGGACCGGGACGAGCTGTGAAGTACCTGCTCGACACCAATATCCTCCTCTACCTGCTGAAAAACCGGCCGGAATCCGTCGCGCAACGGGTTAATGCCCTGCCCGCCGACGCCTCGCTGAACATGTCGTTCTTCACCTATGCCGAGCTGCTGAAAGGTGCCGAACGCAGCTCGCGCAAGGCCGAAGTCCTGCGCCAGCTGGACCGTCTGACGCGTCAGGTGCCAGTAATCTACGACGGCACCGCCCGCCTGTGCGAACACTACGCCGTGCACTTCACCCGGCTGAAGCAGGCCGGCACGCCCATCGGGGCCAATGATCTGTGGATCGCCTGCCACGCTCTCGCGCTCGACGCCACGCTGGTCACGCACAACACCCGCGAGTTCGAGCGTATCGACGGCCTGATGCTGGAAGACTGGGCAAGCTGATCTGCCGAAGCCGATTGCCTTGCGCCCGCGGCGGTAGCAGCATGGATCGCCCCCACCCGGATGCGCGCCATGACCGCACAAGAAGCCGCCCTGCCTGAACTGATCCGCACCGCCGACGGCATCGATCTCGCCCTGCGCCGCGTTGGCCCGGTGGATGGCGTGCCGGTGGTGCTGACCCACGGCACCTTCTCCAACCACCGCAGTTGCCTCGGACTGGCCAATTACCTGGGCAGCCAGGGCTTCGCCTGCTGGCTGTTCGACTGGCGCGGGCACGGCGACAGCGGGCGCAACGGCTTCCTGCATAGTTTCGATGACGTGGCCGAGCAGGACGTGCCGGCGATCCTCGACGCGGTCAGCCTGCGCAGCGGCCACGCGGCGCTGCACTGGGTCGGCCATTCCGGCGGCGGGCTGATCGTCGCGATGTGGGCGGCGCGTCATCCCGAGCTGGCACAGCGGCGGCTGCGCTCGCTGGTGCTGATCGGCTCCCAGGCCACGGCGGCGGGCGCCAGCCTGCGGCATTGGCTGATGCTCCAGGGGTTCGACTGGATGCTGCGCTGGCGGCGCATCGCGCCCAGCCGGGCCAAGAGTGTCGGCCCCGAGGCGGAGAGCGCGCGGCTGATGCGCCAGTGGTGCCAATGGAATTTCCGCCGGCGCTTCGATTCGCTGGAGGGCTTCGACTACCTGCAAGGACTGGCCAGCGTTGAACTGCCCGTCCTCGGAGTGGCGGGCAGCGGAGACACCTTCATCGCGCCGCTCGCGGGTTGCGAGGCGCTGGTGAAGGCGTTTGCCGGGACGCAGGCGAAGCTCGAACTGTTCGGGCTGGCGACGGGAGCGCGGGAGGATTACAGCCACAACCGCCTGCTGCTGTCGCGCAATGCCAGCCTGGAAGTCTGGCCGCGCATCGGGCGGTGGCTGGCGCAACATTGATTCTCGTTGGGCGGTTCGCGAGCAAGCTCGCTCCTACAGTCTGGCGCCGGCATTCCCTTGTAGGAGCGCGCCATGCGCGCGATGGCGGACAAGGTCCGCTCTTGCCTGAGATATCGTGCCACGGCAGGCCCTCTCCCCAACCCTCTCCCTGAAGGGAGAGGGGGCCGTTCGGCGCTGTGGGAAGGCGCCGAGTCAGCCGACTGGCTCCGAGTTGTCATGCCGCGCCGGACCAGTCCTCCTCTTCAGGGAAGGGAATCGTTCGGCGTTGCAGGAAGGCGCCGAGTCAGCCGACTGGCCCCGAGTTGTCATGCTGCGACGGACCAGTCCCCTCTCCCTTCAGGGAGAGGGTTAGGGAGAGGGACATCCTCGGCACGGAATACCGGCATTCACGTTGCACCTACAGGCGCAAGGCCTCCGGCGTGTCTACATCCCGCAATACCCCGGCATCAACAACATCCAGGGTGATGCAACGATCCCGATTCGCCTGCACCACGGCGCGCGCGCCTTCGTCGCCGGTGAGCTGTGTCAGCGCCGGCCAGAATTGGCGCCCGAACAGCACGGGGTGCCCGCGCTGGCCGTCGAAAATCGGAAACAGAATGCTCGAAGCGCTGGCCGCATCGCTCAGCGCACGCAGGGTCTCAGGGGCGATCCACGGCATGTCGCCGAGCAGGATGGCAAGCGCCTGAGCCTGGGAATCGACCAGCGACGCCGCGCCGGCCGCCAGGCTGTGGCCCATGCCCAACGCCGCCTGCGGGCTGTGGATGACCCGGCAGCCAGCCGGAAGACCAAAGGCTTCCGCTCGCTCGCCATCCCGCAGCACCACCCGCACTTCATCGAATACCGCCAGCGCACGCTCGACGCTGTGGGCCAGCAGGCTGCGGCCGTCGGGCAGGCTCGCGCTGCGTTTGTCGGCGCCGAAGCGCGAAGCCTGGCCGGCGGCCAGGACCAGCGCGACGACCGTCACAGTGCCTCGCGGGCAATCCCGCTGCGAGTGCGCAGGATGTCGGCCAGCACGGCCAGGGCGATTTCCGCCGGGGTCTTGCTGCCCAGGTTGAGGCCGATCGGTGCGTGGATACGCGCCAGCTCGGCCTCGTTCAGGCCGCCGATGCGGTGCAGGCGTTCGCGGCGTTTTTCCGAGGTGGTGCGCGAGCCCATGACACCGATGTAGAAGGCCTCGGTGCGCACGGCTTCGAGCATCGCCAGGTCGTCGATCTTCGGGTCGTGGGTCAGGGCGACCACGGCGGTGTCCGCGTGGCACCCGCCGTTGGCGATGAAGATCGACGGCAGTTCGCGACGGATCTCGATGCCGTCCAGCACCACGCCGTCCAGCGCTTCGTCGCGCGGGTCGCAGAGAATGACCTCGAAGCCCAGGCCCTTGCCGAACTCGGCACAGAAGTGCGCGACGCTGGAGTAGCCGGCCAGCAACAGGCGCTGCGCTGCGCCGACACGCAGGCGCACGCGGGCTTCGTCACGCTCGACGCGCGGGCCGTGCTCGTGGTCGTCGCTCAGGCGGCGGCTGCCGTCCTGCAGGTTCACTTCGCGCAGCAGGCGGCGTTGGCCGAGCAGCGCCGATTCCAGCTCGCGCAGGTGGGCCTGGACGTCGCAATCGGGGGCGAGGTTTTCCACCAGCACGTCGAGGATGCCGCCACAGGGCAGGCGGATGTTCGTGCGGGTGTCGGTGCCGTCGCCGTAGCGCACCACGACCACCGGCTCGTTGAACTCGCCCTCGGCGACGCGTTCGAGGAAGTCATCCTCGACGCAGCCGCCGGACAGCGAGCCCACCCACTGGCCGCTGGCGTTGACCGCCAGCAGCGAGCCCGGCGCGCGGGGCGCCGAGCCGTAGGTGAAGAGCACGCTGCACAACCATACGCGCTGCCCGGCAGTGGACCACTGGAGCGCCTGCCGGACCACTTGCAGATCGAGATGCTGCACGACTCACTCCGCTTTGAGTTGAGCGACCTGTTGTACGCCCATATCGCCCGGCAAGCCACCCCAGGCCTGGCGCAGGTAGTTGATCAGGTCGGCGAGCTGCTCGTCATTGAGCTTGTCGGCGAAGCCCGGCATCGGCTGCATGCGCTCGAAACCGGTGAACTGCTGCTCGCGGATGCCTTCGACGATGACCTTGGCCAGGTTGCGCGAATCGGCCAGGCGCAGGGTGGTGTTGCCCTGCATGGCCACGGCGATGTGCGGCTTGCCCTCGCCGTCGTTGCCGTGACAGCCAGCGCAGACGTTGAGGTACTGCTGGCGGCCGCGCTTGGCGCTGTCGCTGAGCCGGTCCGCGGGCACCACCTCGACCACCTTGGCCGGCGGCGGTTGCTCGCCGAGCAGGTAGGTGGACATGGCGGCCAGGTCCTCGTCGCCCAGGTGCTGGGTGCTCAGGTGCATCACCGGGAACATCTCGTTGAACATGCTGCCCTGCGGACTCATGCCGTGCTTGAGGAAGCCGGTGAGGTCGCTGCGGGTCCAGCCGCGCTCAGCGAGGTCCTGGGCCAGCAGGCTCGGGGCGCTGTAGCCGTTGAGCAGGCCGCCGGTGAGGCGCTTGTCCTGCTGCAGGGCGCCGATCTGGTTGCGCGGGGTGTGGCACTCGCCGCAGTGGCCGAGCACTTCCACCAGGTATTGCCCGCGCTGGTATGCGGCGCTTTTGCCCTCCGCGCTCTCCAGCTGCACGCTCTTGCCGTAGAGCATGTTCCAGCCCGACAACCCCAGGCGCACGTTGAACGGGAAGCTCAGGCGGGTTTCGGGCGCGGCGCGGTGCACCGGCGTCTGGCTCATCAGGTAGGCGTAGAGGGCATCGCTGTCCTCGCGCTTGATGAGGTGGTAGGAGGTGTAGGGCATCGCCGGGTACAGATTGGCGCCGTCCTTGCGCTTGCCTTCGGTGAGGGCAGCGAAGAAGTCGTCGGCGCTGTAGTTGCCGATGCCGAAGTCCTTGTCCGGGGTGATGTTGCTGCCGTAGATGGTGCCGAACGGCGAGTGGATCGGCAGGCCGCCGGCGAACGGCGCGCCGCCCTCGGCGGTGTGGCAGGCCATGCAGTCGGCGGCGCGGGAGACGTACTCGCCGCGCTGAATCAGGTCCTGGTCGGCCGCCTGGGCACCGAGCGCGAGGCCCAGGCCGATGGCCAGCGTAAGGCCGGAAAGAATGCGCTGCATGCTTAGCCCTCCTTGACCAGGCCGAGATCGGTCAGCACTTCGCGGGTGGCGTCGTAGTAACGCACGTACCCGGTGCAGCGACAGATGTGGTGGCCAAGGCTGGCCTCGATGGTGGCTTCCAGTTCGCTCTTCTTCAGCGGCTGGCGCTGGGCCTTCTCCACCAGCACGGTGGCGGCGTTGACGAAGCCCGGTGCGCAGTAGCTGCACTGGAAGGCGAAGCGGTCGACGAACTTCTGCTGGATCGGGTTCAGTTCCTTCACCGAGCCGTCTTCCTCGCGCTTGGCGTGGCCCTCGATGGTGCGCACCTTCTTGCCCTCGAAGTAGTGCGCGCCGGTGATGCAGGTGCGCACTTCCTCGCTGGTGCCGTCGGGGTTGTCGACGATCACCACGCAGGCGTGGCAGATGCCCTGGCCGCAGCCCAGGCGCGAGCCGGTGAGGTTCTGGTATTCGTGCAGGTAGTCGATCATCGGCAGGTCCTCGGGAACCTCGACCGGACCGACGGTTTGACCATTCAAGGTCAGGTTGAGCGGACGGTTAGCCATGGAGGGCCTCCTTGATGCGAGCGGGGGTGATGGGCAGGTCGCGGACGCGCTTGCCGATGGCGTGGGCCACGGCGTTGCCGATGGCGCCGACCACCGGAATCATCACCACCTCGGCGATGCCCTTGGACGGGTCGCTGGGCGAGAGCGGCGGGAGGATTTCCGAGCTCTGCTGCCAGACGGCCACGTCCTTCGCCTTCGGGAGGCGGTAGCGGTTGAAGTTCCAGTCGCCCTCGCCCGGGCCGCCCTCGTACAACGGCATGTCTTCGAGCAGCGCATGGCCGATGCCCATGGCGGTGCCGCCCTCGATCTGGCCTTTCACCAGTTCCGGCACCAGCACGCGGCCGCACTCGATCCAGCTGTGGTGGTTGAGCACGCTGACTTCGCCGCTGCCCTTGTTCACCTTCAGCTCGACGATGGTCGCCACCGGGCTGTAGTAGGTCACCGCGGCGTTGTTCAGTTGCACCGGCGGGTAGGCCACGTTCTGGCGGTCCAGCAGGTGGAAGCCGGCGCTGTTCATCTGCGCCTTCTTCACGCCCGGTGCGCCGTCGCCGTACTTCACGGCCAGGGCGTCCAGCGGCAGGCGGTCACGCACGCCGTCGATGACGAAGTCGCACTCGGCCCAGCTCCAGCGGTTGAAGCCGTGGACGGTGGCGCCGGTGACCAGGCCCTTCTCGTGGGCGACCTGCGCCAGCTCGGCGAACGACAGCGGCTGCAGGCCGTTGGCGGTGAGCTTGCCGTCGACCCAGTGGGCGTCTTCCCGGCGCACCACCAGCGGGTTGGCGGCGCCGTTGAACGGGCCGCGACGCCAGATTTCCAGGGCCGCCGGCCACAGGCCGTGGTTGAACAGCACGCGCGCCGCTTCACGGGTGGCGTGGCTGAAGTAGTAGGCCGAGTTGGTCGCCGACGACGCCGAGGCGTACTTGCCGACCCAGCGCGGGTTGCGCAGTTTCTCGTCCTGGGTGGGCTGGCTCATGGTGTAGGGGTCTTCGCCGCTGAGCAGCTGAAGCTCCGGCCACTCGGTCTCGGCGGTCTTCATCTCGTCCGCCGGTTTGCCGAGGAAGTCGGCCACCACCAGCGCCTGGGAGGTGGACATGCCGGTGCCGATCTCGATACCGATGTGGCGCATGTGCACCTTGCCCTGGGCATCGAACTCGATGCTCGCCATGGGCGCCTCGGAGCCGGTGCCGAAGTCCTTCTGGCAGATGGCGAAGCCGACGCCGTACCAGTGGTCCGGGTCCTTGGCGTCCATCTCTTTCTTGCGCGCGTCGCGGGTCTTCCACCAGTCGTGGGCGGCGGCCTTGTCGAGGATCTCGTGCAGGCGCAGGGCGCCGGCGGGGATCGCGCCCTGGGTGTTCTTCATGCCGGATTTGAGCGCGTTGACGCGGCGCAGCTCGATGGCGTCGACGCCCAGGCGGCCGGCGATCTCGTCCACCATCATCTCGGTGGCGGCCATGCTCTGCAGGGTGCCGTAACCGCGCATGGAACCGGCCTCGACAGCGCGGGAATGGTAGGCGGTCACCTGCAGGTCGTTCTGCGGCATGTAGTAGATCGACTGCGCGGCGGTGGCGCCCACGGCGGCCACGGACGGGCTGTAGTTGATGCGACCGCCGCCGTCCACGCTCATCTCGGTGCGGAAGATCTTGAAGGTCAGGTCCTTCTTGTCCACCGCCAGCTGGTAGCGGATGTCGAACGGGTGGCGCTTGATGCCGCTCTGGAACTGCTCGTAGCGGTCGTTGGCCAGGCGCACCGGCACACCGTTGCCATACAGCGCCGCCAGGGCCGCGTAGTAGACGAAGATGTTGTGGTCCTTGGAGCCATAGCCCACGGTGTAGCCGGGGTGCATGTTCAGCTTGGCCAGGCCGAAGCGCGACGGCGCGATCATGTGCGCGGTCTCGTAGGCGGCCTCGAACGGGCACTGGGTGGCGACCACGAAGTGCAGGGTCTTGCTCGCCGGGTCGTACCAGCCGTTGCCGTTGTCCGGTTCCAGCGCCGCCGGCTCGATGGACGGGGTCTTGTAGCGCTCGTCGAAGACCAGCCAGTTCTCCGGCGGGTTGTCGATCTGCTCCTTGATCTTCTGCGCGTAGAACAGGCCCTGCTCGGTGAGGTCGCCGTGCTGGTCGGGCTGCTGGTTCCACACCGGTTTGCGCTCGCGGATCATCGGAAAGAGGATCGAGTCCTTGAGGCTGGAGAATTCGTCCGGGTCGGCCGACGTCGCGCCGCCGACGCGCACGTAGCGGAAGCTGCCGTAGGGGTCGCCCTGGTACAGCGGCGCCTGCGCCCCGTAGCGGATCGCCTTGTCGTTGAACTTCATCTTCAGCTTGGCCTGGCGGAAGCGTTCGAAGTCGTTCCAGATCAGGATCGCCACCGGGTGGCCGATGAACATCGGCACCTTGCCGCGCGGCAGCAGCGGGTCCGGCGCGTGGGCTTCGGGGAAGACGATGCCGTCCTTGTCCAGGTCCTCGGCGGTGACGATGCGGTCGGGCTGCAGGTCCGCGCCCAGCCAGGCGAGGTCGATGCCGTCGAAGATGCGGTCGGCCTTGATCGTCTTGAGCAGCATGGCGTGGCCCTGCTGCTGCGGCCAGCCGGGCATGTCCTTGGCGCGGATGTCGCGGGCGAACACCTTGTTGCCGCAGACCTTGGACAGCGCGTCGTTACGGAAACGCGCCTTGCCGTCGTGGCCCATCCACTGCTGGGGGGAGACGGTGACGGAGTTTTCCATCAGGGCAGCGAAGGCCCGGCTGCCGAGCGGCGCCATGGTCACGCTGACACCAGCGATCAGCCCGCCTTGCAGGAAGGCGCGCCGGGAAATATCACGGTTGGACATGGTTCATCCTCTGAGCGGTGAAGGTCCGCCCATGTCGTTTTTTCTGTGCGGGAGAGAGTTCGGAGGACGCGGAATCGCGGGCGTCTCGGGGATGGCGCCGAAGGAAAGATCCTGCAGAAAAACCTGACTCTTCTGTCAACTTTAACGCACCTCAATAGTGCGAAGCAAAGTCAATCGGGCAGCTTGTCGCGGTGACGAAAATTTTAGTCGAGGGCTTTCGACTAATCGCCAATAGCGCAACGCAGCCACCATAAGCGGAAAAGTGTTACGCCGTGCTACGCTGCGCAGCCTTGCTTAGCCCGCTAACGAATCCTCTGCCAAAGCCGCCACCATGACCGCCGAAGCCACGTCCCTGCTGCGTCACCGCCCCTTCCTCGCCTTCTGGCTGGCCCGCGTCTGCACCGCCAGCGCCTTCCAGATGATCACCGTGGCCATCGGCTGGCACATCTACGAGCTGACCCACAACGTCCTCGACCTGGGCCTGGTGGGGCTGGTGGAATTCACCCCGCGCGTGCTGTTCATGCTGCACACCGGCCACGTCGCCGACCGCTACGACCGCCGGCGCATCGCCTCGCTCTGCCAGATCGGCCAGGGCCTGATCGCCGTGGCGCTGGTGGTGGGCGCCAGCACCGACAACGTGACCCGCGAGATGATCTTCGCGATGGCCTTCCTGCTCGGCACCGCGCGCGCCTTCGAGATGCCCACCACCCAGGCGCTGCTGCCCAACATCGTGCCCACCGCGCTGTTCCCCCGCGCGGTGGCGGCGTCCGCCTCGGCGATGCAGGCCGCGACCATTGCGGCACCGGCCTTTGGCGGTTTCCTGTATGCCTTCGGCGCATTCTGGGTCTACACGCCCACCGCCGTGCTGTACTTCATCGCCTGCGCGCTGGTGCTCACCCTGCCCTCGCGCCAGGCCCCGGCCAGCCAGGGCAAGGCCACGCTGGAATCGCTGCTGGCCGGCATCCGCTTCATCCGCAGCCGCCCGGATATCTTCGGCGCTATCTCCCTGGACCTGTTCGCCGTGCTGCTGGGCGGCGCCACCGCGCTGTTGCCGGTGTTCGCCAAGGACATCCTGCTCACCGGCCCCTGGGGCCTGGGCCTGTTGCGTTCAGCCCCTGCGGTCGGCGCGCTGCTGATGTCGTTCTGGCTGGCGCGCTTCCCCATCGAGCGCAACGTCGGGCGGATCATGTTCCTCACCGTGGGCATCTTCGGCGTCACCACCATCGCCTTCGGCCTGTCGACCTCGTTCTGGTTCTCGTTGGCGGTGCTGGTGGTGCTGGGCGCGGCGGACATGATCAGCATGGTCATCCGCGGCGCCTTCGTACAGTTGGAAACCCCGGACGAAATGCGCGGCCGGGTCAGCGCGGTGAACGGGCTGTTCATCGGTGCTTCGAACCAGCTGGGCGAGTTCGAATCCGGCCTCACCGCCCACTGGCTCGGCACCGTCCCGGCGGTGGTACTCGGCGGGGTGGGCACGCTGGTGGTCACCGGTGTGTGGATGAAGCTGTTCCCTACCCTGGCCAAGCGCGACACGTTGCACTGATCGCCCGCGCGCCGCCTCTGTAGGAGCGAGCTTGCTCGCGAACCGTTGTACCGGCCAGCGCCGTCCTGTAACCCCACACCGAACGGTCCCCTCTCCCTTCAGGGGGAGGGCTAGGGAGGGGGAACGGCGGTCGCCCGAACTTCGGCACGGGGTTGTACTCCATCACCCTCTCCCCAACCCTCTCCCTGAAGGGAGAGGGAGCTGTCTGGCGCGGTTCCGAAACGCAGTGCCAAAAGAGCGGTTCGCGAGCAAGCTCGCTCCTACCACACGCCCGTAACCCCAGGACAAAAAAATCCCCCGCACGAAACCGTGCGAGGGATGTGGGAACGGGCGCCGGGGGGCGGCGCCCGGATGGGATCGATAACGCGGACTAGTGCGGCGTACCAAGCCCCGCTGCGCTCATGAACAGGCGCATCAGCCACGCCGCCACGCCCAGGGCGGAAACGCTCAACACCCAGATCAGCACCAGCCAGCCCAGTCGCTTGCGCAGCGGCGCCTTCTGCTCGTGTTCAGGGGACATCGCGCGCACCTCTAGTGGTAGCCATCGCCGTGCTTCACCTTGCCGCGGAACACGTAGTAGCTCCACGCGGTGTAGCCCAGGATGAAGGGGATGATGAACAGCGCGCCCACCAGCATGAAGCCCTGGCTCTGCGGCGGCGCGGCGGCGGCCCAGATCGACAGTGACGGCGGCACGATGTTCGGCCACAGGCTGATGCCAAGGCCGCTGTAGCCCAGGAAGATCAGCACCAGGGTCAGCACGAACGGCTTCACGTGGTCATTGCGCGCCACCGAGCGCAGCAGGCTGTAGAAGGTCAGCAGCACCAGCAGCGGCACCGGCAGGAACCAGAACAGGTTCGGCAGGCTGAACCAGCGCTGGGCGATTTCGCCGTGGGCCAGCGGGGTCCACAGGCTGACGATACCGATCACCGCCAGCAGCACCAGCGCCAGCGGGCGCGCCAGGTCGTGCATGCGCTCCTGCAGCTGGCCTTCGGTCTTCATGATCAGCCAGGTGCAGCCCAGCAGCGTATACGCAACCACCAGGCCGAGGCCGCAGAACAGCGGGAACGGCGCCAGCCAGTCCAGCGCGCCGCCGGCGAAGGCGCGATTCTCCACCGGGATGCCCTCGATGAAGGCGCCCAGGGCCACGCCCTGGAAGAAGGTTGCCACCAAGGAGCCTGCGATGAACGACTTGTCCCACAGGTGCCGCTTGTTGGCCCGCGCCTTGAAGCGGAACTCGAAGGCCACGCCGCGGAAGATCAGCCCCACCAGCATCAGGATCAGCGGCAGGTAAAGCGCCGAGAGCACGGCCGAATAGGCCACCGGGAAGGCGCCGAACAGCGCCGCCCCGCCCAGCACCAGCCAGGTCTCGTTGCCGTCCCAGACCGGCGCCACGGTGTTCATCATCACGTCGCGGTCACCTTCGTCCTTGAAGAACGGGTAGAGCATGCCGATGCCCAGATCGAACCCGTCCATGACCACGTACATCATGATCCCGAAGATGATGATGATCGCCCAGATCAGCGGAAGATCGATGCCCATGACTCAGTTCCTCCCTTCCAGGCTGTCGCTGTCGCCGTCTTCCAGGCCCTCGTCGGCCGCCGACAGCGGTCGTGCCGGTGTGCGTTTCTGCCCGGCGCCGCCGTGGCTGGTTTCGCGGCCTTCATGGGTGACCGGGCCCTTGCGCACCAGGCGCATCATGTAGCCGATACCCACGCCGAACAGGGTGAAATAGACCAGCACGAACATCACCAGGGTCAGGCTCATCTGCGTGACGCTGTGGTTGGACACCGCATCCGCGGTGCGCATCAGCCCGTAGACCACCCAGGGCTGGCGGCCGATCTCGGTGGTGAACCAGCCGGCCAGGATGGCGATCAGCCCGGACGGCCCCATCCACAGCACCAGGTGCAGGAAGGCGCGGTTCTCGAACAGCCGCTTGCGCCAGCGCAGCCAGACGCTCCACAGGCCCACCAGGATCATCAGCAGACCCAGACCGACCATGATGCGGAACGACCAGAAGATGATGGTGGAGTTGGGCCGGTCGGCCTTCGGGAAGTCCTTCAGCGCCGGGATCGGCTCGGTCAGGCTGTGGTTCAGGATCAGGCTGCCGAGCACGGGAATCTCGATCTTGAAGCGGGTTTCCTCGCGCTCCATGTCCGGCCAGCCGACCAGGATCAGCGGCGTCGGGCCGCCTTCGCTGTTGTCCCAATGGCCTTCGATGGCGGCGATCTTCGCCGGCTGGTGCTTGAGGGTGTTCAGGCCGTGGGCGTCGCCCACCATCGCCTGGATCGGCGCCACGATCAGCGCCATCCACATCGCCATCGAGAGCATCTTGCGGATTGCCGGGTTGTCGCGGCCGCGCAGCAGGTGCCAGGCCGCCGAGGCGCCGACGAAGAAGGCGGTGGCGACGAACGAGGCGATCGCCATGTGCAGCAGGCGATAGGGGAAGGACGGGTTGAAGATGATCGCCAGCCAGTCCACCGGCACCACGATGCCGTTGACGATCTCGTGGCCCTGCGGGGTCTGCATCCAGCTGTTGGAGGCGAGGATCCAGAAGGTGGAGATCAGCGTGCCGATGGCCACCATCACCGTGGCGAAGAAGTGCAGGCCCGGGCCGACGCGGTGCCAGCCGAACAGCATGACGCCGAGGAAGCCGGCTTCGAGGAAGAACGCCGTGAGCACCTCGTAGGTCAGCAATGGGCCGGTGACGCTCCCGGCAAACGCCGAGAAGGCGCTCCAGTTGGTGCCGAACTGGTAGGCCATGACGAGGCCGGAGACCACGCCCATGCCGAAGTTGACGGCGAAGATCTTCGACCAGAAGTGATAGAGGTCGCGGTAGACCTCCTCGTGCGTCTTCAGCCACAGGCCTTCGAGCACCGCCAGGTAGCTGGCGAGACCGATGGTGATGGCGGGGAAGATAATGTGGAAGGACACGGTAAAGGCGAACTGGATACGGGCCAGGTCGAGCGCCTCTAATCCGAACATGACAATTCCTCTTCAGGCTGACGCCCGCCACAGGGTTGGCCGGGCACCTTGCCTTGCGCATGCGCAGGGCGTTTTTGCGTGACGTGTTTTCGAGCCTGCCGGTCTGCTGCCGGTTCGACTTCATTTCGCTACAGACAGAATGGCCTGCGTTGCGCATTGACGCCGCTCAATGAAGCAAAGAGATATTACGCCTGCACCCCACGCAAACCGCCGTGGTGGGTTGCCGCGCGACGGGGTGTCGCGCGACAGGTTGTCTCAGGAAGGGCCACCACCCTCCCTATGAACAAAATCGAATATGAAAATGAAAAATTAATATTTTATTGGAATAAAAAATCCCGCTAACTTTCGTTGCAACCGCTGCCGAGTGAGCCGCGGAAACAGAATCCACCGCCCGTACGAAGGCCCCATCCCGGCCGGCCCGGACGCCAGCGGTCACCTGCCCCACAAGGACATCGCAATGAAAAAGCTGCTGCTTCTGACCGCCCTCGCCGCTGCCTTCACCACCTCGGCCTTCGCCACTGAAAAGCTGGTGGTCGCCGCCACCCCGATTCCCCACGCCGAGATCCTCGAGCTGATCAAGCCGACCCTGGCCAAGGAAGGCGTGGACCTGGAGATCAAGGTCTTCACCGACTACGTACAGCCCAACGTGCAGGTTGCCGAGAAGCGCCTGGACGCCAACTACTTCCAGACCAAGCCGTACCTGGACAACTTCAACAAGGGCAAGGGCACCAACCTGGTCACCGTGACCGGCGTGCACGTCGAGCCCTTCGGCGGCTACTCGAAGAAGTACAAGTCCATCGACGAACTGCCTGACGGCGCCACCGTCGCCCTGCCCAACGAGGGCAGCAACAGCGGCCGTGCCCTGCTCCTGCTGCAGAAGGCCGGCGTGATCAAGCTGAAGGACCCGAGCAACGCCCTGGCCACCCCCAAAGACATTGCCGAGAACCCCAAGCACCTGAAGTTCAAGGAACTGGAATCGGCCCTGCTGCCGCGCGTGCTGGACCAGGTCGACCTGGACCTGATCAATACCAACTACGCGCTGGAAGCCAAGCTCAACCCGGTGAAGGACGCGCTGATCCTCGAAGACCGCAACTCGCCCTACGTGAACTACCTGGTGGCACGCCCGGACAACAAGGACAGCGACGCGCTGAAGAAACTCTCCGCCGCCCTGACCAGCCCGGAAGTCAAAGCCTTCATCGAGAAGAAGTACAACGGCGCCGTGGTGCCGGCCTTCTGATCCGCCGCCCGGCTGAGCGCCGGGCGCAACGACTCCCACGCTGGGCGCACCTCGAGTGCACCCGCTTCAACGCCGGTGGGCAGGTTCCACCGGCGTTTTTCTTTACGAAGGTATTGCCATGAGCGACCACGCCAAAGGCCCCTCCACCCAGGCCGTACATGCCGGCCACGACGCCGACCGGCGCATGGTGACCCGCGCCAAGAGCCAGCCGATCTACCAGAGCTCGGTGTTCGTCTACGACTCCCTGGAGCAGGTGGACGACTTCCTCGCCGGCAACCCCGACAACTACATGTACACGCGCATCGGCAACCCCAACCACAGCGCCGTGGAAGAACTGCTGCGCGAGCTGGAGGGCGGCGAAGACGCGCTGTTCTCCGCCTCCGGCATGGCGGCGATTTCCGCCGCGCTGCTGGGCGTGCTGGGCGCAGGCGACCACCTGATCGCAAGCCGCGAGCTGTACGGCACCACCCAGAGCCTGATCGAGAAGGAACTGGCGCGCTTCGGCATCACCTCCAGCCTGCTCGACCTCAACGACCTGGCCGCGGTGGAAGCGGCGATCACCCCGACCACCCGGCTGATCTACACCGAGACCGCGTCGAACCCGCTGGTGCGCGTGAGCAACATCCCGGCGCTGGCCGAGCTTGCCCACCGCCACGGCCTCAAGCTGCTGGTGGACAACACCTTCCTCTCGCCGGTGCTCTACCAGCCGCTGCGCGACGGCGCCGACCTGGTGATCCACAGCACCACCAAGTACCTCAACGGCCACAGCGACGCCATGGGCGGCGCGCTGGTGGGCGACGCGCAGTGGATCGCTGCCGCGCGGCGCTTCCAGATCAACGCCGGCGGCAGCGCCAGCCCCTTCGAGAGCTGGCTCAACTTCCGCGGCGCCAAGACCCTGGCCCTGCGCATGAAAGCCCATTCGCAGAATGCCCAGGCACTGGCCGAAGCCCTCGAAGCACACCCGCAGGTGGCCCGCGTGTTCTACCCCGGCCTGCCCTCGCACCCGGACCACGAGCTGGCGAAACGTCTGTTCCGCAAGGGCCACTCAGGCATGTTGAGCTTCACCCTGAAGGGCGGCCTGGACCAGGTCGATACCTTGATCGGCGAGCTGCAACTGGCCGCCTTCGCGCCCTCGCTGGCCGGCGTCGCCAGCAGCATCACCCACCCCGGCAAGACCTCGCACCGCGCGCTGTCCGCCGAGGCACTCACCGCGCTGGACATCCACGACGGCACCATCCGCGTGTCGGTGGGCATCGAGGACAGCGAGGACATCGTCCGCGACTTCCTGCAGGCGCTGGACGCGCTGTAGAGCAGAAGGAGATTCACCATGAACGCACCCCACACGCCGCAACCGCTGCTGACCTTCCCCGACGCCGACAAGAGCCCGCTGAGCATCCGCGCCAAGGCGCTGGTGTTCTTCGACCCGCGCTCCCATGAAGTGCGCGACGAGGTGGAGCGCCTGGCGCCGTTGCCGCAACCGGTGCTGATCCACGGCGAGACCGGAACCGGCAAGGAGCTGCTGGCCCGCCACATCCATCGCGCCAGCGAGCGCCCCGGCCTGTTCGTCGCGGTGAGCTGCAGCGCGCTCAGCCGCAACTACGCCGAGGCCGAGCTGTTCGGCTACGCACCGGGCGCGCACAACGGCCCGGTCGGCAGCCGCGCCGGCTGGTTCGGCTCGGCCAACGGCGGCACCCTGTACCTGGACGAGATCGCCGACCTGCCGCTGACGCTGCAACAGAAGCTGCTGCGTGTGCTGCAGGAGCGCGAAGTGCTGCGCGTCGGCGCACGCGAGCCGGTGCCGGTGGACGTGCGCCTGGTCGCCGCCACCAGCATCGACCTGAGCCAGGCGGTGAAGGCGGGGAAATTCCTCGAAGGGCTGCAGCAGTACCTGCACGACGGCAACCTCACTCTGCCGCCGCTGCGCGAACGCATCGGCGATATCCAGCCGCTGGCCGAATACTTCCTCGGCGTGCATGCGCAACGCCTGGAACTGCCGGTACCGCAGATCGCCAGCGACACCCAGCGCGCGCTGGAAGGCTATGCGTGGCCGGGCAACATTCGCGAACTGGAGAACGTCATCCACTTCGCCCTGCTGGTCAGCCCGGGCGACGAGATTCGGCCGGAGCACCTGAACTTTTCCGGCGGCGCGGCCGGAACAGGGGGCGTTGCCCAGGTGAGCGAGGAGGCGCTGGAGCGCCTGGTGCGCCAGCCCGGCGTCGAAGCCCAGCTGCGGGCACTGCTGCAGCGCCTGGAGCACGAGCGCGGCTGACGCCGCGCTGTAGTCGCCAGCGCGACCCGAAGGGCCGCGCACGGGCGACGGGGCAGGCTTACTTGGTGGCGGTGTTGGAGTGAGCGACCACCGGCGTGCACGACGGGTTGGTCAGCTTGGCCGGATCGGTCAGCAGGCCCGGCATCATGCGCGAGGTGCAGTTGAACACGCGGCCTTTGGTGGTGGTGGCGACGTAGGAGAGTTCCTGGCCGCCCAGGGCGTCCGGCTGGCCAGCCTTGACGTCGCTGACGACCAGCTCGTCCGAGGATGCCAGACCGATCATCTGGGCAGTGGCGGCCTGCAGCGGAACGATGGCCTGGTTGGTGGTCATGGTCTGGCAGCCAGCCAGCGAAGCGAAGAATGCAGCGGCAAGGGCGATGCGTTTGAAATCCATCTCGTGATGCTCCCTATTGGTGGTTTTTTGTCCTGCGGGTGGGAGACTAACGGAACCGGCAAGTCAATCGCCATACTCGTTTCACAACTTTTTCACAAAATATTGCACGCGTGTTCAGGTTTTACAGCGCTGCCCCGCTCTATTTCGGGAATTGTGCTACGCGAAGCGCTGTATCACCGCGCTGACAGCCGGTAAATCACGCCAACGCCAGCAGCGGCGCTGAACCGTTTCACCTTTCGCGACGAACGGTCGCAGTGAAAGGCTTCGTCGACCTCAAGGTCCGCGAGAGGGAATCCTGAGCAGCCAGTCAAAAACAGGATTATTACCCACAAATACCTTCCAAAGCAGTCCCATCGACCATCTCAATACCCCCCATCAAGACCATTTACTTCTTTTCGTCACAATCTTCAGGGAAAATGGCTATCAGGCGGTCGGGACCCAATTTCCCCGGCGCCATTGGAGACTATCGTGACCAGCTTTGCCGCTCTTGCTAACTTCTTCGCCGCCACCGCATTCCTGACCGCGCCCGTGAAGGCCGACCCGGAACGCCGTGAGATCCGTGAGGCGAAAAAGAACCGTCGCAAGTAAAGCAGTACCCGCTCCGCTCGGCCCTCGCACAGGGCCGGCGGCGGGACCATCGGTCCCGCCGATTGGCCTTTTCGGGCTCAATCGTGTTTTCATTGAATGCTTGTTCAAGGAAAATTTCGAGGGACCCCGCCCGTTTTGTCCGTTGCACAATCCTCCCCGTCCGTAACACCCTCCCCCGCCATGCGCATGAACCCGCCGGTCTTTTACGGTGCGGCCGCGCTGATCCTGCTCTTCGCCCTGATCGTCATCGCCCAGCCGCAACAGGCCGGTGAATGGCTGCTCGCCGCGCAGTCCTGGGCCGCCGATACCGTTGGCTGGTACTACCTGCTGGCGATGACGCTGTACCTGATCTTCGTGGTGGTCACCGCGCTTTCCGGCTATGGAAAGATCAAGCTCGGTGCCGACCACGACGAGCCGGAATTCAGCTACCTGTCCTGGGCCGGCATGCTGTTCGCCGCCGGCATCAGCATCACCCTGTTCTTCTTCTGCGTCTCCGAGCCACTGACCCACTTCGCCCAGCCGCCGCAAGGCGAGGCCGGCACCCAGGAAGCGGCGCGCCAGGCCATGCAGTTGCTGTTCCTGCACTGGGGCCTGCATGGCTGGGGCGTGTTCGCCCTGGTGGCCATGGCGCTGGCCTACTTCGCCTACCGCCACAACCTGCCGCTGGCGCTGCGCTCGGCGCTCTACCCGCTGATCGGCAAGCGCATCAACGGCCCCATCGGCTACACCGTGGACTGCTTCGGCATCATCGCCACGGTGTTCGGCCTGGGCGCGGACATGGGTTTCGGCGTGCTGCAACTTAACGCCGGGCTGGACTTCCTGTTCGGCATCGCCCACAGCCACCCGGTGCAGATGACGCTCATTGCGCTGATGATGGGCGCCGCCATCCTGGTGGCCGTGTCCGGCGTGGACAAGGGCATCCGCCTGCTGTCGGACATCAACATGCTGCTGGCCTGCGCGCTGCTGCTCTTCGTGTTGTTCGCCGGCCCCACCCAGCACCTGCTCAACACCCTGGTGCAGAATATCGGCGACTACCTCGGCAGCCTGCCGACCAAGAGCTTCGACCTCTACGCCTACGGCCACGGCGGCAGCGAATGGCTCGGCGGCTGGACGGTGTTCTACTGGGCCTGGTGGATCGCCTGGGCGCCCTTCGTCGGCCTGTTCATCGCGCGCATCTCCCGCGGCCGGACGATCCGCGAGTTCGTCTTCGGCGTGCTGTTCATCCCGCTGGGCTTCACCCTGGCGTGGATGTCGATCTTCGGCAACAGCGCCCTGGACCAGGTGCTCAACCACGGCTTCAGCGAACTGGGCCGGGTGGCCATCAGCGAACCGTCCATGGCGCTGTACCAGATGCTGCAGAACTACCCGGCCAGCCGCGTGGTGATCGCGGTGACGGTGCTGGTCAGCTTCGTGTTCTTCGTCACCTCGGCGGACTCGGGCACCGTGGTGCTGTCCACCCTCTCCGCCCACGGCGGCAGCGCCGACGACGACGGCCCGAAATGGCTGCGGGTGTTCTGGGGCGTGGCCACCGCGCTGGTCACCGGCGGCCTGCTGTTCGCGGGCAGCATCGATGCGCTCAAGTCCGCGGTGGTGCTGACCTCGCTGCCCTTCTCACTGATCCTGCTGCTGATGATGTGGGGCCTGCACAAGGCGTTCTACCTCGAATCCCAGCGCCAGCGGGCGCGCACCCATTCCCTGGCGCCGCCGCCGTCGGCCAAGCCGGGCGGCTGGAAGCGGCGCATTTCCCAGGCGGTGCACTTCCCCACCCGTGACGAGGTGTACCGCTTCATGGTCGACGTGGTCAGCCCGGCGATCGCCGAGGTGTCCGAGGTGTTCCGCGAAAAGGGCCTGCAGGTGGATTCGGACCTGGACCTGAGCAACCTGGAAATCGGCCTGGAGATCGGCCACGGCGCGCAGCATCCGTTCCTCTACCAGGTCTCGATGCGCGGCTACTTCACGCCATCCTTCGCCCGCGCCGGCATGGGCGGCCTGCACCTGAAGAACCGCCGCTACTTCCGCGCCGAGGTGCACCTCTCCGAAGGCAGCCAGGACTACGACCTGATGGGCTACAGCAAGGAGCAGATCATCAACGACATGCTCGACCAGTACGAGCGGCACCTGCAGTTCCTGCATCTGGTGCGCTGAGGGCGACATGCTCTGGTAGGAGCGGACCTTGTCCGCGAAATTGGCGTGGCCCTGCTGGACTTCGCGGACAGGGTCCGCTCCTACGCTGGGCACGGCGCCTCCCTGTAGGAGCGAGCTTGCTCGCGAACGGCCTCACCAGCTGCTCCGATGCCAGGCGGTTCGCGAGCAAGCTCGCTCCTACGAAAAGCCGGAATGAAAAAGGCGCCCGCAGGCGCCTTTTTCACAGCATCGCGGAGGATCAGCCGCGGGTGCCGCTCAGGACCTTGCGGTAGAACAGCACGCAGATCGCCACGAACACCACCAGGCCGAGCCATTGCGCGGTGTCCTCGAAGCCGCTGCCGACCAGCGCCAGCGGTGCGTCCTTGCCGGTGGTGCCGATCACCGCCGCCAGCAGGATGCCCATCAGGCTCTCGCCGACGATCAGCCCCGAGGCCAGCAGCACGCCACGGCGCTTGGGCTCGTCGGCGTACTTCTCCACGTCCTTGCCGGCGGCCTGTGCGCGCTTGGCCAGGGCGGTTTCCAGCAGCCAGGCGATCACCGCGCCGACCACCAGGGTCATGCCAATGGTCGGTGGCAGGTAGATGCCCAGGCCGACGGCGAGCACCGGCAGGCTGGCCTTGCCGGTGCGGCGCAGCAGCACATCCACCAGGATCAGCGCGATACCCAGCGCGACGCCGATGAGGATCATGTTCCAGTTCAGCGCGTTGTGGAAAATCCCGCTGGCAATGGCCGTCATCAGCGTCGCCTGCGGCGCGGCCAGCGCGGCGTTCGGGTCCATGCCCTCACGCGGCAGTGCGCCGGTGAAGCCGTAGGCGTTGAACAGCAGTTCCAGCACCGGCGGTATGACCAGTGCGCCCACCAGGCAGCCGACGATCAGCGCCACCTGTTGGCGCCACGGAGTCGCGCCGACCAGGTAACCGGTCTTCAGGTCCTGCAGGTTGTCGTTGGAAATCGCCGCGATGGCGATCACCACCGAGGTGGTGAACAGCGCCAGGGCGATGGCCAGCTTGCCGCCCTGCTGGTCGAGGAAGCCGGCCTCCAGCGAGCCGACGCCGAGGATCAGCAGCGACACGAGGATCACCGCGATGATGCCGATGCCGGAGATCGGGCTGCTCGAGGAGCCCACCAGGCCGGCCATGTAGCCGCACGCGGCGGCGATCAGGAAGCCGAAGAAGAAGGCGAAGATCACGCAGACCGCCACCAGGCCCCAGAAGCCGAAACCGTGCAGGTCCGGCGCGGCCTCGCCCAGGAAGTGCGAGAACACCACGAACAGCGCCAGCAGCAGGACGCCGGCAATGGCGACGATCCACTTTGCGGACAGGTCCCGCTCGGTGCGCAGGTCGCTGCTTTCGCCACGACCGCTGACCGCGCTGAGCGACGCCCAGACGCCCTGCACCATGGGCTTGAACAGGGTGGCCAGGGTCCACAGCGCGGCAATGCCGATGGTGCCGGCGCCGAGGAAGCGCACCTGGCTGCTCCACAGTTTGTTGGCCAGCTCCGGCAGGCTCTGCCCGGCCGCCAGCACGCTGTTCACCGAGAGCAGCGGCACGGCCACGCCCCAGGCGATGACCACGCCGATCAGGATGGCGATGCCGGCGGTGATGCCCATCAGGTAGCCCGCGCCCACCAGCGCCAGAGAGAAGCCGGTGGACAGGCGGAACGCCGCTTGCCCTGCGGTCAGCCAGAAACTGAAGCCTTCGGCGAGCACCTTGAAGCCGCTGCTGAGCAGGCTGAATGCGGCCGCCACCACGCCACCGGCGAGGATGTCGCGCAGGCCCGGGGCACCGGCTTTCGCAGGCTTGCCGGCCTTTTCCTCCTCTTCATCCTGGCTGCCGACGCGCAGGATCTCCGCCGCCGCCACGCCTTCGGGGTACGGCAGGTTGCTTTGCACCACCATCACCCGGCGCAGCGGAATGGTGTAGAGCACGCCGAGGATGCCGCCGATGGAGCAGATCGCGGCGGTCTGCCAGAAGGGGAAGCCGCTCCAGTAGCCGATCATCAGCAGGCCAGGGAGGATGAAGATGATCGAGGACAGGGTGCCGGCCGCCGAGGCCTGGGTCTGCACCATGTTGTTCTCGAGGATGTTGGAGCCGGAGAAGTAGCGCAGCACGGCCATGGAGATGACCGCCGCGGGAATCGACGAGGCGAAGGTCAGGCCGACCTTGAGGCCGAGGTAGACGTTGGAGGCAGTGAACACCACAGTGATCAGCGCGCCCAGGATCAGGCCGCGAACCGTCAGCTCGGCGAGGTTGGACTCGTCGGGAATCCTTTCTTGCATGTAGGCAATCTCTTTATCAAGCGAAACTGCCAAAGCGTAGGACAGTGCGCCTTCCACCGCGACCCAGAATGGCGACGAATGCGGTCTGCGGTGCGGCTTTGTTGCCACACGTCACGGGATGGCGGGGAATTCCCGGCTGTTGCCGCCTTGCAGGAGCGAGCTTGCTCGCGAACAGACACACCCTGATGCGTTCGGCGTCATGCGGTTCGCGAGCGAGCTCGCTCCTACGAAAAGCCGTGAGCGTAGGGCGAGCCGCATTGGCGGAGTGACAGCCTGTCAGAACGGCTTGTCGCCCAGGATGGTCGCGCGGTGCATCACCCGGCGTTGCGGGCGGTAGTCGTCCACCGCGTAGTGCTGGGTCACGCGGTTGTCCCAGAAGGCCACGTCGTTCTCCTTCCAGCGCCAGCGCACGGTGAATTCCGGGCGGGCGAAGTGGGCGAACAGCAGGTCGAGGATGGCGCGGCTTTCCGCCGGTTCCAGCTCGTTGATGCGGGTGGTGAAGCCGTCGCTGACGAACAGCGACTTGCGTCCGGTGACCGGGTGCGTGCGGATCACCGGATGGCTGCGCGGCGGGTTCTTCCGGCGGGCTTCCTCCAGGCGGGCAAGGTCGGCATCGGTGGCGCCGAAGCGCTCCTGGGGGAAGGACTTGCCGATGTCGTGGGTGGCCGTCAGGCCGTCGAGCAACCGCTGCAGGGGTTTGGACAGCGCCTCGAACGCGGCGATGCCGCTGGCCCACAGGGTGTCGCCGCCGTAGGGCGGTAGCTGCTTGGCAGCCAGCACGGCACCCAGCGCCGGGGTTTCCAGGAAGGTCACGTCGGTGTGCCAGATGGCGTTGTCGCGCACATCGGTGACGGTGGTATCGAGGACGATGACTTCGCGCTGCTCGGGGGAGCTGGGGTAGATGGGGTGGATGTGCAGGTCGCCGAAGCGCGCGGCGAAGTTCGCCTGCTGGGTCGGGGTCAGCGGCTGGTTGCGGAAGAACAGCACGTGGTGATCCAGCAGGGCCTGCTCGATCTGGCGCTGCGCCGCGTCGTCCAGCGGATCGGCCAGGCGTACGCCGGACACGACGGCGCCCAGGGCCGGGCTGATGGGTTCGATGGTCAGGGTGGTCATGTTCGTGTTCTCTTGTGAGGTTCACGGGGCGGGCGGCTTGGTTTGCCCTCACCCCAGCCCTCTCCCAGAGGGAGGGGGTGTTGTTCGGTGTGTTCGGATATTCCGGAGCAGTCCTGCATTCGCAGGACCTTTCCGGGGAGCAGAGGTGCTCGCCTCCGCTCAGGATCAGTCCCCTCTCCCGCTTGAGGAGCGGGACGCGCAGCCAGGGTCAGGGAGAGGGCCCTTGGCTCTCGGTTTCGTTATTCCCAGGACGCAAACCGCCGCTGCAACCAGCGCAATCCCAGCTCGAAGCTCAGCGCGATGGCGGCGATCAGCAGGATGCCCAGCACCACCACATCGGTGGCGAGGAACTGTGCGGCGGACTGCACCATGAAGCCCAGGCCGCGGTTGGCGGCGATCAGCTCGGCGGCCACCAGGGTCGACCAGCCCACGCCCAGGGCGATGCGCAGGCCGGTGAGGACCTCCGGCAGGGCGCTGGGCAGGATCACGTGGCGCACCACCTGCAGGCGATTGGCGCCCAGGCAGCGCACGGCCTGGATGCGCGACTTGTCCACGCGGCGCACGCCGGCGGCGGTGGCGATCAGCAGCGGCGCGAACAGGGCGAGGTAGATCAGCAGCACCTTGGACAGCTCGCCGATACCGAACCAGATGACGATCAGCGGCAGGTAGGCCAGCGGCGGCACCGGGCGGTAGAACTCCACCAGCGGGTCGAAGGCTGCCCCCACGAGCGGGTTCAGGCCCATCAGGATGCCCAGGGGGATCGCCGTCAGCACTGCCGCGCCCAGCGCCAGCAGCACGCGCAGCAGGCTGGTGCCGACGTGCTGCCAGAGCGAGGCATCGACGTAGCCTTCGGCGAGCAGGCGCTGGAAGGCCTCCACCAGTTGCTCCGGCGCGGGCAGGAACAGCGTATCGACCCAGCCCAGGTGCGTGGCCAGCCACCACAGGACGAAGATGCCGCCGACACTGCCGGCGGCGGCCCAGCGGCGGTAGTCGCGCGGCACGCTGCGGCCAGTCGGCGCGGCGGCCGGGAGTTTGGCGGCGAGGGTATCAGTGGGCATGCTCGGCCTCCGGTTCTTCGAGGAATTCATCCAGCAGCAGTTGGCGCAGACGCGCGAATTCCGGGTCGGACTTGATCGAACGCACCGGCTCGCCCGCGGCGTAGCGTCGCGCGAAGTCCACCGGCAGGCGCTTGACGATGCGCGCCGGCGGGCCGTCCATCACCACCAGGTCGGTGGCGAGGAACAGCGCTTCATCGACGCTGTGGGTGATCAGGAACAGGCCCTTGCCGGTCTTGCGCCACAGGTCGAGGGTCAGCACCTGCATGCGCTCGCGAGTCAGCGCGTCGAGGGCGCCGAAAGGTTCGTCGAGCAGCAGGAAATCCGGCTCCACCGCCAGCGCGCGGGCCAGGCCCAGGCGTTGCCGCTGGCCACCGGACAGCTGCGAGATGCGGTAGTCCGCGTGTTCGCCCAGGCCCACCAGCTTGAGCACGTCATGGGCGCGGGCGTTGCGCTCGGCGGCGCCAACGCCGCGGATGCGCAGGCCGAGGGCGACGTTGTCCAGCGCGCTCAGCCAGGGCATCAGCGCGTCGTCCTGGAACACCACGCCGCGCTCGCCGCCGGGGCCGCTGAGGGTGCGGCCGTCGATCTGCACGCGGCCGCTGTCCGGCGCCTGGAAGCCCGCCAGCACGTTGAGCAGGCTGGACTTGCCGCAGCCGGACGGGCCGAGCACCACCAGGGATTCGCCCTTGGCCAGGCTGAGAGTGAGGTCCTGCAGCACGACGCGCTCGCGTCCGCGCTGCTGGAAGGTGAGGCTGACCGCCTCGGCCGTCAAACGGCTCATGTTCTGCCCTCCGTAGGGTGAGAAGAAATGCGTGGTGCCCTCCGTAGGAGCGAGCTTGCTCGCGAACCGACCAGAGCTTCAGACCCAGCCGGTGTTCGCGAGCAAGCTCGCTCCTACGAAAAGCAACGCCTTAGCGCTGCCCCACCTGCACGCTCTCCGCCTGGCGCACGTAGTCGGCGCTGACGTAGGGCGAGTAGTCCTTGAGCACCGACGGCACGCGCTTCTGCTCTTTGAGGAAGGCGGCGGTGCCGGCGATGTCCTTGGCGGTGCCACCGCCCAGCAGGGCCGACGACAGCTGGGCCTGGGCTTCGGGGAAGGCGGAGCCGGCCAGCAGTTCAGGCACGTCCTGCGGATCGGCGCCGGTCAGCTTGGCGATCTTCTTCACCTGCTCGGAATCGGCGGTCCACTGGGCCTTGTGGGCGTTGTAGTCGGCGAAGGAATCCAGGCTCACCTTGGCGAACTTGGCGATGATTTCCGGGTGCTTCTCGGCGAAGTCCTTGCGGGCTACCCAGACCTCGAAGGTCGGTGCGCCCCATTGGCCGACTTCCGCGGCGTCGGTCAGCACCTTGCCGGACTTCTTGATCTCGCCCAGGGCAGGCGACCAGACGAAGGCACCATCGATGTCGCCACGGCGCCAGGCGGCGGCGATCTCGGTGGGGTTGAGGTTGACGATCTTCACCTTGGCCGGGTCGATCTTCCAGTGCTTGAGCGCGCCCAGCAGGCTGTAGTGCGAGGTGGAAACGAACGGCGTGGCGATGGTCTTGCCGACCAGGTCTTCGGGCTTCTCGATCTTGCTGCCGTTGCGCACCACCAGGGCCTCGGCCGAGTTGATCTGCGCGGAGACGATGAAGGCCACGATCGGCAGGCCGCGCGAGGTGGCGGCGGCCAGCGGGCTGGAGCCGAGGTTGCCCAGTTGCACGTCGCCGGAGGCGATGGCGGCGACCACTTCCGGGCCGCTGTTGAAGCGGCGCCAGTCGAGCTTCTCGCCGATGACCTTCTCATAGGTGCCATCGGCTTGCGGAACCTTGGTCGGGTCGATGCCGGTCTGGTAGCCGAGGACGATGTCGGCGAACGCAGCGCCCTGGAAGGACAGGGCAGCCGCAACAGCGACGCCGGCCAGGGCACGGCGTACGAAACGAGGTTTGTTCATGGTAATTCCTCTGAAGATGACGGCGGTGCCGGCCTCACAGAGGGACGGACCACGGGACGGGATTCGATGGGTTGAAACAGGTGTCCGGCGGTCCGGTAGAGCTAGATTACCGATATAAAAAACTTCGAATAAATACTTTTTAGTTCTTAACTTATGAGCGCCAGCGCTTGTCTCGATTCGGCTACAGGCCCCGTGGTTCGGCGCCTCAGGTGGCACCGGCGAGCAATCGGGCGCGGGTGCCTTCCTGGCGCAAGCCAACCTGCACCGCGTGTTGCGCCACGGCAGCGGTTTCCGCCACCAGGGTCGCCAGCGCCGCGCTGCGGCTGAAGCTCAGGGCGTTGCCCGCCGCCTGGGCCGATTCGAAGGCCACCGCCGACTGTTCCGACAGCCGCAGCCCCAGCCCCAACAGCCGCTGCAACTCCCCCGCCGCCGCCCGCGCCGGCAGGTTCTCGAAGGCCTGCACGGCCAGGCCCAGGGCGATGTTCGCCTGCAACAGCCCGGCGAGGCTGCCGCGCAGTTGCGCACGGGGCGTCCACGGCAGGCCGGGCGGCTGCAGGATATCTTCCGGATGCAGGCGCACCTCATGGCAGCGCAGCAGCCCCCCGCCGTTGGGTTCGAAGCGATCCAGCCCGTCACGGTCCGCCGGCAGCGCAGCGATCAGCAGGCCTTCGCTGGGCGCATGGCGCGCCGAAATCAGCAGCCAGTCCACCGCCTCCGCCCCGAAGCAGTCGTGGCGCCCGCCCTGCAGCAGGAAACCGCCGCGCCGATGCTCACGCGCCAGCAGGCGGCTTTCCTGGTGATCCACCGCTTCGCCCCACAGCCATTCGCGCTCCACGCTGAGCGGCAGCAGGCGCTCGCGCTGCTCGGAGCTGCCCAGCAGCAACACGCTGGCCAGTTGCAGGTGATGCAGGGCGAACAGCCGCGCCAGGGTGCCGTCGCGCTCGGAGAGATCGCGCAGGGTCTGCAACACCTCGCCCCAGCCGGCACCGCGCCCGCCATATTCGCGCGGCACCGACAGGTCCAGCAGGCTGGACGCGCGCAGGGCATCGCTCCAGCGCTGGGTGGGTGATAGTTGGGACAGAGAGGAAAGCGGTACCACCAGGCTCATGCACACCTCGGCTCGAAGGGTGGATCAGTGGCCTGGGCGTATGGCGCGCGGGTGTACTGAAGGGAAAGAAGAACGGCCTCCGAATGGAGGCCGTTTCATACCCTAGCGAATCGCGCGAGGGGCGCGAAATAACCTTTCGGGCTAAGAACCTATTTACGATGTCGCGAGCTAGGGCAGAACAAGGCAAAAACGGGCGAGGATGCGGAGTTTACGAGCCGTAAATGAGCAATCCGAGCCTGTTTTTAACGCAGTTATGCCGACGCGCAGCAGATCGTAAATAGGCTCTTAGCTCATGCCGCGAGTTAGACAGCTTCCTTGCGCTGCCACTGCGGCAGACCGATCAGCACCACGGCGCTGATGATCACCGCCATCGCGAGGGATTCCGCCAGGCCGATGTGCTCGCCGGCGAACACCACGCCGAGCATTACCGCCACCGCCGGGTTGACGTAGGCATAGCTGGTGGCCGCCGCCGGGCGCACGTTGGCCAGCAGGTACATGTAGGCACTGAAGGCGATGATCGAGCCGAACACCACCAGGTAGGCCAGCGCGCCCCAGCCGGCGGCCGTGGGCATCTGCTCCAGGCGCTCGCCGCTGAGCAGGCTGCCCAGCAGCAGGACGCCGCCGCCCACCAGCATTTCCACCGCGCTGGCCATGGCGCCGCCGGGCAGGTCCAGGCGCCGGCTCCACACCGAACCGAAGGCCCAGGTGGCCGCGGCGAAGAGAATCAGCGCCGCGCCCGCCGGGCTGCCCTGCAGGTTCGAGCCGAGGTTGAGCAGCACGATACCGAACAGGCCCAGGGCGATGCCGGCCCACTCCAGCGCATTGGTGCGGTTGCCGAAGAAGCGCCCGAACACCAGGGTGAACAGCGGCACCGTCGCCACCGCCAGTGCCGCCACGCCCGACGCCACGCCCCAGTGCTCGGCCACCGTGACCCCACCGTTGCCGCAGCTGAGCAGGAGGATGCCGATGGCGCCCGCCGACAGGCATTGCCGGAACGTCGGCAGCGGCGCCCCGCGCCAGAGCATCCAGCCGAACAGGATTGCCCCGGCGATGATGAAGCGGCAGCCGGCCATCAGCATCGGCGGCCAGGATTCGACGCCGATGCGGATCACCAGGTAGGTCGAGCCCCAGATGAAGTAGAGGGCGAAGAAGGCGGCGATCAGGGTCAGTGAAATGCGGGCTCTGGGCATGGGCAGGGTAGTCATGGGAGGGGCTCGACAAGGCAGTCAGAGCGCTTCATTTTATGTAGGTCAATCGCCCCGGATAAGGCACAGACAACGCCAATACGGGCATAACACTTTTCATTCGACGGATTTTCAGCCGCCTTTCCGTTGAATCAGAAAACCGGAGATGGACCATGGACAAATACGACCGCGCCCTGCTCGCCGCCCTGCTGGAAGACGGCCGCCTGTCCTTCGCCGAACTGGCCCGGCGCATCAACCTGTCGCCACCAGCGGTCGCCGACCGCGTGGCGCGCCTGGAGGCCGACGGGGTGATCACCGGCTACCACGCCAGCGTAGACCTGTCGAAGCTGGGCCGCTCCATCCAGTGCCTGATCGAGTTGCGCCTGAACGACCACCGCAGCAAGACGATGCTCGACCCTCTGCTGGAGATCCCGCAGATCATCGACTGCTACCGCATCACCGGCGAAGCATGCGTGATGCTCAAGGTGGCGGTGAGCTGCACCCAGGAACTGGAAGAGCTGATCGACCGCCTCGCCCAGTTCGGCACCAGCAAGACCTCGCTGGTGCTCTCCACACCCTTTGCTCAGCGGGTACATCCGGGAATGTTGCAGGGTGGCTGAACTGCCCTTCTAGAAGAAAATTGCGCACGGCGCTTTCGTAGGGGACGGACTTTGTCCGCGATCGCGGGCATGGCCCGCTCCTACAAGGAGCTCGGCGTCAGCCGGTTGTCGTAGGAGCGAGCTTGCTCGCGAACATCGGCCGGTGCCGAAGCCAATTCGGTAGCGCGCCTAACACGCCAGCGTTATCCCCGCGCCCTAAAAGAAAATGCCACCCAGGCTTGAACCACCGATTCCCCCTGTAGGAGCGGGCCATGCCCGCGATCGCGCGCATGGCGCGCTCCTACAAGGGGCTCGGCGTTCGCTGGTATTCGCGAAAACTGGGCGGCACGGACGTCGGGCCCGTTCGCGAGCAAGCTCGCTCCTACAGGTTCGCGGACAAAAAAAGGCGGCGCCGCTCGCGCGGTGCCGCCTGAAGTCACGGAGTTGCTTACATCGGGGAGGAAAGAATCCGTCCCGCTGTATTGGATTACCGTTCGACGATCGCGGTCACACCCTGGCCGCCTGCGGCACAAATCGAGATCAGCCCGCGCCCCTTGCCGGCGCCGTCCAGCAGCTTGGCCAGGTTGGCGACGATGCGCCCGCCGGTGGCGGCGAACGGGTGGCCGGCGGCCAGGGAGCTGCCCTTCACGTTGAGCTTGCTGCGGTCGATGGAGCCCAGCGGCGCGTCGAGGCCCAGGCGGGTCTTGCAGTAGTCCGCGTCTTCCCAGGCCTTGAGGGTGCACAGCACCTGGGCGGCGAAGGCTTCGTGGATTTCGTAGAAGTCGAAGTCCTGCAGGGTCAGGCCGTTTCGCGCCAGCAGGCGCGGCACCGCGTAGACCGGTGCCATCAGCAGGCCCTCGTGGCCGCCGACGAAGTCCACCGCCGCCGCCTCGCCGTCCTTGAAGTAGGCCAGGATCGGCAAGCCGCGCGCCTTCGCCCATTCCTCACTGGCCAGCAGCACCACCGAGGCGCCGTCGGTCAGCGGGGTGGAGTTGGCCGCCGTCAGGGTGCCGCGCGGGCCGCGTTCGAACACCGGTTTGAGGGTGCCGATCTTCTCCAGGTTGATGTCCGGGCGCAGGTTCTGGTCGCGCACCAGGCCGCGGAACGGCGTCATCAGGTCGTTCTGCCAGCCTTCGTCATAAGCGGCGGCCAGCTTGTGGTGGCTTTCGAAGGCCAGCTTGTCCTGCTCGTCGCGCGGGATGGCCCAGGTCTGCGCCATCAGCTCGCAGTGCTCGCCCATGGACAACCCGGTGCGCGGCTCGCCGTTCTTCGGGATGTGCGGCATCAGGTGGCGCGGGCGGATCTTCAGCAGGCTCTTGATCTTCTCGCCGTTGGACTTGCCGCGGTTGGCCTCCAGGAGAATCTTGCGCAAGCCTTCGTTGACGCCGATGGGGGCGTCGGAGGTGGTGTCCACGCCGCCGGCGATGCCGCAGTCGATCTGCCCGAGGGCGATCTTGTTGGCCACCAGGATCGCCGCCTCAAGGCCCGTGCCGCACGCCTGCTGGATGTCGTAGGCCGGGGTTTCCGGCGCCAGCCGGGTGCCCAGCACGCACTCGCGGGTCAGGTTGAAATCGCGCGAATGCTTGAGCACCGCGCCGGCGACCACCTCGCCCAGGCGCTCGCCGTGCAGCTTGTAGCGCTCGATCAGGCCATCCAGCGCGCTGGTCAGCATCTCCTGGTTGCTCGCCGTGGCATACACGGTGTTGGAGCGGGCGAAGGGAATTCGGTTGCCGCCAACGATGGCGACCCGGCGCAATTGGGTCATGCAGAGCTCCTACAAGGGTGAGCGTTGAAGTGCGGTCAAGGCTAACCTTAGCCGCTTGTGTCGCATTGGCCGCCCCGCCGTTGCGCAGGTCAGCGCGGTCAATTGCGCCGAACCCGCCGCTGCGTAGAGTGGTCAGCACTTTAGAGAACCCGTGCAGGAGCCCGTTCCATGACCGATCGCTACATTGCCTTCGCCAACTCCAATGTCGGCCGCCGCCTGGTCGGAGCCCTCGGCCTGCCTGCGCCGGTCCGCCTGGAGCGCTGGAGCGCCGGGCGCACGCGGCCGGTGGACGGGGCGCTGCTGCTGGGCGGGGAGGGCAACCTGAACGAGGCGGTACTGCCCTTCGCCGAGCGCCTGACCGATGCGGTGTTTTCCTTCAGCGAAGGCCAGTACGGCCTGCCACGCTGGACGGCCGAACACGGCCCCCGGCTCAAGGCCATCGTCTTCGACGCCAGCGGCCTCAACCGTTTCGAACAGACCCTCGAGCTGCGCACTTTCTTCCAGGGCGTTCTCAAGGGCCTGGATAAATGCCCCCATGTGGTGATCCTCGGCCGGGCCCCGGATTCACTCAAAGACCCCATCGCCGCCAGCGTGCAGCGCAGCCTGGAAGGCTTCAGCCGCTCACTGGGCAAGGAAGTCCGCCGGGGCGGCAACGTGCAGCTGGTCTATGTCGGCAAGGGCGCCGAGGACCAGCTCGAAGGCGCGCTGCGCTTCTTCCTCTCGCCCAAGAGTGCCTACGTCTCCGGGCAGGTGGTGCGCCTCGCCGCCTACGACAAGCAGGTGCAGGACTGGAGCCGCCCTCTGGTGGGCAAGCGCGCACTGGTGACCGGCGCCGCCCGCGGCATCGGCGCGGCGATTGCCGAGACCCTCGCCCGTGACGGCGCCGAGGTGGTGCTGCTGGACGTGCCGCCGGCCAAGGAATCCCTCGACGCCCTCGCCGCGCGCCTGGGCGGTCGTGGCGTGGCGCTGGACATCTGCGCCGCCGATGCCGGCGCGCAGTTGGTGGCGGCATTGCCCGACGGCGTGGACATCGTGGTGCACAACGCCGGCATCACCCGCGACAAGACCGTCGCGAAGATGAGCGAGGCGTTCTGGAACTCGGTGATCGATGTGAACCTGAAGGCCCCGCAGGTGCTGACCCAGGCGCTGCTGGACGCGAACAAGCTGCACGATGACGGTCGCGTGGTGCTGCTCGCCTCCATCAGCGGCATCGCCGGCAATATGGGCCAGACCAACTACGCGGTGAGCAAGGCCGGCCTGATCGGCCTGGCGCAGGCCTGGGCGCCGGCGCTGGGCAAGAAGGGCATCAGCATCAACGCGGTGGCGCCGGGCTTCATCGAAACCCAGATGACCGCCGCCATCCCGCTGACCATCCGCGAGGCCGGCCGACGCATGAACTCCATGGGCCAGGGCGGCCTGCCGCAGGACGTCGCCGAAGCCGTGGCCTGGTTCGCCCAGCCGGGTTCGGGCGCGGTGAGCGGGCAAGTGCTGCGGGTGTGCGGGCAGAGCCTGCTGGGCGCATGAGTCGCTGACCGCGCTGCGCGGCGCGCCGCCATGAAGTGCCGCGCCAGGCCGGCCCTCTCCCCAACCCTGGCGGCGCGCCCCACTCCGAAGGGAGAGGGGGACATGATGCAGGTTGAAACCACAGCGTAAGCCGGCACAGATAGCTCCCTCTCCCTTCAGGGAGAGTGCGGGGGGAGAGGGGAACCAGGCACGGCCATCCAACAGCAGGCCGCTGCTCCTACAAGGTCAGGAGCCCCAACATTCCAACTCTATCGCGCAGTCGGGAGAGGGCGTCGCCGTGCACCGGCGGAAGCCTGCCAGCACGAGCCCCCCTTGGCAGCAATGCGCGGAAAACACCAAGGCACCGGCGCTCGAAACTTCCCTGGATCACCCCCGCGCCGCCACCAGCGCCTGGAACTCTTCCTCGCTCAGGCGCTGGTCGCCATCGCGATCCCCGCGCACGATCAGCGCCGGCTGCTGGCTCATGAACTCCACCAGGTTGATCGCACCGTCGCCATCCGCGTCCGGCCAGGCGATGGCGTTGGGCGAGACGTTCACGCTGGGGTTCGGCGGGGTCACTTCCTCGCGGCTGAGCAGCCCATCCTGGTTGCGATCCAGGCGGTGGAACATGCGGTCGCGCATGGCCGCCATGTCACTGGCCTCGATGTAGCCGTCGCCATTGCGGTCCAGGCGGGAAAACGCGCTTTCGCTCATCTCCCCCGCCACGGCGCAGCGGGCGCCCAGGGTCAGCGCGGCGAGCAGCAGGGCTTGGCAGAGTCGGCTTTGCATCGGTGATTCCTTGCAGTGGGAAGACCGCGAAAGCCTATCCACAGACGCGCTCGAAAGGGTTCGATCGAGGCCGGCAGGCCACCAGCCCAGCAGCCGACGGGCCCTCAGCGGGCCGGGAAGGGTTTATGGGCCGACACGCCGGTTTCGCCGGGCAGGGAGACGTAGGTCACGCGCTTTCCGTTCTTGAACAGCAGCGCGCCATTACCGTGCCGGGTCTTCTCGATGCTGATCCTGTCGCCGGGTCGTATCCTGGCCTTTGTCGCCGCCTTCACCGGCACCTGCAGTGTGATGGGCTGCCCGGCATTGTTCGTTGCGGTGATCTGGGTGGCCAGCGGTGCAGTGATCCTTCTTACGGACGCGACCACGGCGCTCACCGGCAATGACACCGGCGTCAGCAAGCTGCCCACCACCCGTTCCGCGCGCTCGGCGCTTAGCGCCGGGGCCGGCTGATACGCGCTCGCCAGCGGTTGCGCCCAAGCCAGGCAAGGCAGGCAGAAAGCAGCGATCAGCAGGGATAACATCGGTGTACGCACAACAATTCTCTGACTGGAATACAGGCGCCGTATTTCAATCAGGGCATTGCCACGCCTCAACCGAGGCCACAGCCAAAACCGCACCACGCCCCGTGAGTGTGGTGCAATTCATACATTGAACGATGAGTTGTCGCAGCGTGTGTCAGGCCGCTGCGCCAGCGGCGCTCACTCCGCCGGCGGCTGCGGGCGACCGCGCCGGCGGAATTCCACCGGGGTCTCGCCGACCCAGCGCTTGAACGCACGGTAGAAGGTGCTCGGCTCGGAGAAGCCGGTGCGTTCGACGATGACCTCGATGCGCTCGTCGGTCTTGAGCAGCAACTCCTTGGCCAGGCGGCAGCGGTAGTCGGTGACCAGGTCGTTGAAGCGCACGCCGGCCATGGCCAGGCGTTCGCGCAGGCGGCGCGCCGGCATGTCGAGACGGGCGGCGACCTGTTCCAGCGTCGCACCGCCATCCACCAGCAACTCGCCGATCAGCTCGCGCACCTTGCGCACCAGGTCCAGGCGCTCCACTTCCGCCAGTTGCCGGCGCGCCAGGGACTCGTGCATGCGCAGCAGTTCAGGGGCGGCGTGGCGCGAGGGCTTGTCCAGCACCCGGGCATCGAACACCAGGGCATAGCGCTCGGCGCCCAGCACCGCGGGGCAGCCATAGACTTCGCGGTAACGCTCGGCGGGCGCGCCCTCCTCGTGCATCAGCTGCACTTCGTGGGGCTTGAAGTCGCCTTCGGTGAGCGCGTGGAACAGGCGGACCACCGCGCCGGCCAGCATCTCGGGGAAGTGTCGATTGGTCCCGGCGGTGTGGCCGAGCAGCAGCACGGCCTTCTCGCCCTCCACTTCCAGGCGGGCGTTGAGGGTGTCGGAGAGCAGGCGCACGTAGCGCAGGGCGTGGCGCAGGCCTTCGCCGAAGGTGGCGCTGGAGAGGAACAGGTATTCCAGCAGCAGGCCGTGGAAGGCCGGCAGGTGACCGGCCAGGTAGAGGCCGACGTGCTCTTCGCCGCACTCGTCGGCGGCAGCCTTCCAGAACAGGTTCTGTGAGCTGTGGGGGAATCGTCCGGCAGGCAGGCTGCCAGGCGGCAGGCCGACGCGAGCCAGCACGCGGTCGGGGTCGTTGCCGCTGGCGCGCAGGGCGTCGATCACCGGGCGCATCAGCGCCACATCGTCGGTCAGATCACGCATGGTGTTTTTTCTAGTTATCCATGAGGCGGGCCCATCTTAGGCAGCTTTTCTATCGCCCCTCAAGAGAATCAGGAAGCAGGTTGAGGGAAATATCCGAGCAATCTGGCAGTCACATTGACTTGCCTGCCGCGCGCCGCGTAGCCACGGCCAATGCCCGCGCCCCAGCACTGGCTAAGCTGATTGAATACTGCAAGGAGATACCCGATGCCCCGCGATTGGCTTGACCTGTCCGCCCCACCCGCCCTCACCGGCCTGTTCGCCCGCGCCGCCGTGCGCCGCGGCGTGCGCGGCCGCAGCCTGCCGACGCGCGGGCTGCGCTGCCCGGTCACCGTCGATCCGAAGCACCTGGAGCGTTACCGCAAGGTCTGCGGTTTCGCCGACAACCACCTGCTGCCGCCCACCTATCCGCACATCCTCGCCTTCGGCCTGCAGATGGGCCTGCTCACCGATGCGCGCTTCCCCTTCCCGCTGCTGGGCCTGGTGCACCTGGAAAACCGTATCAGCGTGTTGCGCCCGCTCGGCGGCCTGGGGCCGTTCAACGTCAGCGTGCGGGTGGACGACCTGCAACCCCACGAGAAGGGCGTGACCTTCAGCATCATCACCCAGCTGCACGACCAGCTCGGGCTGCTCTGGGAGGGCGACAGCCGCATCCTGTTCCGTGGCCTGCGCCTGGACGGCACGCCGCCGGCCCGCGAAGACGTGGCCGAACTGCCGCTGGAGCAGATCGACGCCTGGAGCTGCCCGGCGGACATCGGCCGGCGCTACGCCCGCGTGGCTGGCGACTACAACCCGATCCACCTGTCCGCCGCCAGCGCCAGGTTGTTCGGCTTCCCCCGCGCCATCGCCCATGGCCTGTGGAACAAGGCGCGCAGCCTGGCCGCGCTGGGCGAGCGCCTGCCGATGGCCGGCTATCGGGTCGAGGTGCGCTTCCAGAAACCGGTGCTGCTGCCCGCCCAGGTCAACCTGCTGGCCAGCGAGCCGGCGCCCTCCGGGCAGTTCAGCCTGCGCGGCAAGGACGGCTTGCCGCACATGGCCGGCAGCTGGAGCGCGCTGGACGTTTGATGCGCCAGGCTTGAAGCTATGGGGCTCACGTTGGAGCCCCATCTGCATGAACCTCGAAGCCATCACCGCGCGCCTGCACGCCATCCGCGACCACAACGACTGGAGTCGCTTCCACAGCCCGAAGAACCTGGCCATGGCCGCCAGCGTGGAAATGGCCGAGCTGGTGGAAATCTTCCAGTGGCTGCGCGAGGACGAATCGCGCCAGCTGCCGCCGGAAACGCTCGACCACGCCGGGCAGGAAGTCGGCGACATCGTCCTCTACCTGCTGCTGATGTGCGCGGAGCTGGGCATCGACATGAACCAGGCGGTGCTCGCCAAGCTCGCCGACAGCGAGCGGCGATTCATCGAGGGAGGCGCCAAGTGAGCGAATCCCCCAAGACCGGCGACCGCCATTTCGACGAACTGGCGACGCGCTTCGCCGAGAAGATCTACGGCGGCGCCAAGGGCGCCATCCGCCTTGCCGTGCTGCAGGCCGACCTCGCCGAAGCACTGCCCGAGCGCCCGCTGCGCGTGCTGGATATCGGCGCAGGGCTGGGGCACATGTCGCTGTGGCTGGCCGGGCGCGGTCACCACGTCACCCTCGCCGAACCCGCCACGCCCATGCTCGAAGGCGCGCGCCAGCGCTTCGAGGAAGCCGGCCTGCACGCCACCTTCATCGAGGCGCCCTGGCAGGACCTGCTCGGCCAGCTCAACGAACCCTACGACCTGGTGATCTGTCACGCCGTGCTGGAGTGGCTGGCCGAGCCGCTGGCGATCCTGCCCGTGCTGCACCAGCTGACCCGCGCCGATGGCTGGCTGTCGCTGGCCTTCTACAACCGCGACGCGCTGATCTACCGCAACCTGCTCAAGGGCCACTTCCGCAAGCTGCGCAAGAACCGCTTCGCCGGTGAAGGACAAAGCCTGACCCCGCAGGAGCCGCTCGACCCGCGCGTGCTCGAAGCCGCCATGGCCGGCCACTGGCGCATCGAAGCGCGCAGCGGCGTGCGGGTGTTCCACGACTACATGCCAGTGGAGTTCCAGCACAAGGCCGAACCGCTGGACCTGGTGGAGATGGAACTGCAATACCGTCGACATCCTGCCTTCGCCGGGCTCGGCCGCTACCTGCACTGGCTGTGCCGGCCACAGGATTAGGTGCATAGTTGCCACTGCGCACGCCCTTTGAGACTGGCGTGCGGGAGCCCGTCATGCCGCGTTACCTGCTGATCCTGCCGCTATTCGCCGCCCTGGCCGCCTGCCAGAGCCAGAACCCCTACACCGCCACCGCGCTGCCGATGCCGCCCGCCCCCGCCGCGGCGGCCAACCCCGGCCTCGACCCCGGCAGCTACCCCGCCGCGCCGCTGGACTACGGGCGCTACCGCTCGTGGGCGTGGGTGGACGGCACCGGCTTTGGCGGGCCGCTGCAGGACGCGGTCAGTGAAGCCCTCGACCAGCGCGGCCTGCGTCCGGCGCGCGCGAATGCGCCGGCGGACCTGACCGTCAGCGCCCACCTGTCCAGCGAGCAGCGCACCCGGCAGACCACCGACTACTACGGCGGCGGCTATTACGGCGGCTGGGGCGACCCGTGGTACGGCGGCGCGTCCTACCCGGTCACCCGCACCTACGTGGTGACCGTCAGCGTCGTGCGCATCGCCCTCTTCGACGCCCACAGCCAGCAGGAAATCTGGAGCGGCAGCGCCGAGTACGACAACGGCAGCAGCCAGAGCGACCAGGCCCGCGCCCTGCGCGAGGCCGCACGCAAGGCCATGGACGGTTACCCGCCGGGCTGATCGCCGACTGGCCGGAAAAGTTGCCGGGCAGACCGCGCCTGCGACTGCCCGCAGCCCGTCTGCCGCTTGCCTTTGCGCGGACTCTGCGCTTGGATGAAAGCTCTGTCAGGAGTATTCCAACCATGATCCGCCGCTTACTGCTACTCGGCCTGATGCTGGGGCTCGCCGCCTGCGAAACCACCAGCGTCAGCCGTGACTACGATACCTCCCGCGACTTTTCTCGCTACCTGACCTGGAGCTGGGCGCAGCCGGCCTTCGAGTACCGCCCGGACGACCCGCGCATCAAGAGCGATCTCACCGAACAACGCATCAGCGACGCCGTGGCCGACCAGTTCGACCAGCGCGGCCTGCGCCAGGCGCAAGGCGGCAACCCCGGCGACGTGAAGCTGCGCGCCTACCTGATCGTCGACCAGCGCCAGGACCAGGTCACCACCTACAGCGGCGGCTACTGGGGCGGTTACTGGGGTGGCTACTGGGGCCCGCCGCCCATGGCCGAGAGTCGCACCGTGACCTACAAGGTCGCCACCATCCAGGTCGACATGTTCGACGGCAAGGACGGCAAGCTGGTGTGGCGCGGCAGCGGCGAGCAGATCATGCGCAGCAGCCCGCCGACACCCGCCGAGCGCGAAGCGGCGATCCGCGAGACGGTGCAGAAGGTCATCGCGCAGTACCCACCGCATTGACCGGCCCGTTCCTGACTCTGGAGGACCCGTGAGCCAGCCCACTTTGCAGCATCGCCCCGCCCTCGCCGACGACCTCGGCGAGGTGGTGGGCTTCCCCCAGGACGCCGACGAACTCTTCTACTGCTATCCCAAGGCGAGCTGGCCGCTGACGGTCGGCCAGCTCGCCGCCGCCATCGCGGAACGCCGTGGCAGCACCGTGGCGCTGCTGGATGGCCGGCTTGCCGGTTTCGCCAACTTCTACCAATGGCAACCCCACGAATTCTGCGCACTGGGCAACATGATGGTCGCACCCTGGGCGAGGCGGCACGGGGTGGCGCAGTACCTGATCGAGGTCATGGAGAACCTCGCCCGCGACCAGTACAAGGCGCAGGTCATGAAGGTGTCCTGCTTCAACGCCAACGCCGCCGGCCTGCTGCTTTACGCACGCCTGGGCTACCGGCCGCAGGGCATCGTCGAGCGCGCCGACCCGCAGGGCCGGCGCATCGCCCTGATCCAACTGGAGAAAGCCCTTGTCCACGCCTGAGCCCCAGCGCGTACTGATCATCGTCAGCAGCGGCCCGAGCACCCCGGCGCGCTGCGCCGCGCCCTTCTACACCGCCACGCTGCTGGCGTGCATGGATGCGAAGGTCACCCTGTTCCTCAGCGGCGAGGGCACCCGCCTGGCCTTCCAGGACATCGCCGACCACCTCTACGCCGCCGAAGGCGGCGAGCCCATCAGCCACTTCATCCAGCAGGCCAAGGAAGCCGGTGCGCGCCTGCTGATGTGCCGCGCACCGGGCGTGGCCATCGACGAAAGCCGGCTGATCGAGGAGGTCGACGAGATCGCCAGTGGCGGCGAGCTGGCGCGCATGATCCTGGAATACGACCGGGTGCTGACACTGTGAAGCTGCACGGCCTGGAGTTCCCCGACGACCTGCTCTATGCCCCGGACTACAACCTCTGGCTGCGCGAGGAAGCCGGCGGCGCGGTCACCCTCGGGCTCACCGCCTACGGTTGTGCGGTTTACGGGCAGATCTTCGCCTTCACCCCCAAGCGCGATGGCTGGCACATCGACCGTGACCGCAGTTTCGGAGTGGTGGAATTCGCCAAGGCCGCCTCCTCGGCGCGCAGCCCGCTGGATGGCACCGTGCTCGCCAGCAACGATGCCGTGGTGCGCCGCCCCGGCCTGATCAACCAGGACTGCTACGGCGACGGCTGGATGGTCCGCCTGAAGCCCGATGACTGGGCCGCCGCTCGGGGCCGCTTCCTGCAGGGCGAAGCCGCGCTGGAAGCGTTCGCCCGGCGCATGCAACTGGACAACTACGACCCCGACGACGACGGGGTCCAGGCCCTGCGCTCATGAATCGGGCAGGCGCACGGTTCACGCTGCTGCTCTGCCTGCTCGTCAGCCCGGCATTACGCGCCGATCAGCCGGCGCAGGACGGCTTCGTCTATCTCGACCAGGTGCTGAAATCAGCGCGCTATGACGTGCGCTACGCCGGCAGCGACAACTTCGTCGGCGAGCCCATCGACGGCTACCAGAAGGCGCGGATCATCCTCACCCGCCAGGCAGCCACCGCCTTGGCCGCGGTGGAAAAGGACCTCGCCCTCAGCGGTCTGGCGTTGAAAATCTTCGATGGCTATCGCCCGCAGCGCGCGGTGGACGACTTCCGCCGCTGGGCTACCGACCCGCAGGACCTGCGGCAGAAGGCCCGCTATTACCCCGATCTGGACAAGCCCGCGCTGTTCCGCGACGGCTACATCGCCCAGCACTCCGGACATTCGCGCGGCAGTACGGTCGACCTCACGCTGGTCAAGGCACAGTCAGGAGAGGAGTTGGACATGGGCAGCCCGTTCGACTTCTTCGGGCCGATTTCCCATCACGGCACGGCGCTGGTCACGGTGCAGCAGACACGCAACCGCGAAACCCTGCGCCACGGCTTCGAACCGTACAGCGCGGAATGGTGGCACTACACCCTGAAAGCCGAGCCGTTTCCCACGACCTACTTCGACTTCCCGGTGCAGTGAGGGCAGTGGCCGTCCCTGGCCGCGATGGATCAGTTGTCGTGCTTGGTATTCTTGTGGGCCGGCTTGGTGGCGGAAATCGCCGCCGCCTTGGTCTTGCCCTGCGTATCCTTGGAATGCGCCACGGCGGACGTCGCCTGGCCATGGCCGTTGCTGTCGTTTTTCTCGCTGCCGTAGTGGTTGCCGCTCAGGCCGTGGTCGCGAGTGGCCTTGCCGGCGTGCTCGCCGCCATCGTTGCCATTGCTGTTGCTGCCGTGGTTACCGCCCGCGTCGCCCTTGCCGCCACCGTGGCTGCCGCCATTACCACCGCCGTTGCCACCACCATTTCCACCACCATTGCCACCGCCGTGACCGCCACCGTCGCCTTTGGCATAGGCCGAACCGATCGGCGAAAGATCGGCAGGCAGCAAGGCTGTCGTGCCGAGTGCGAACGCACAGGCTACTGCAACAACCAGGGACTTTTTCATCTTGTTATCGCCTCCATGGGCGGGGTTGAGATATCACTATGACTCGCTACAGCCCCCGTGGTTCGCGGCCTGCCGACGAAATACCAGCACGCCGGTGCCAACTTCGCCGCAACCCCGAGCGCGCCATAACGGCTACGCTGACGAAACGGGATTCTCAACATGGAGGCAACACGGCAATGTCCAGATTCACTCCCCTGCTGGCAGCCATCCTCGGCGTCACCCTGCTGGGCAGCAGCCCCTTGCTGCTGGCCGATCCGGGCAAGAACAAAGGGCATGGCAACAGTGGCCAGCACGGCAATCAGGGCAACCAGGGCCAAGGCGGCGGCAACAACTGGCAGGGCGGCGGCCCGCGCATCGACGTCGGCGGCGTACAGGTCATCCTCGACGACAACCGCAACTACTGGAATCCGGGCGCTGCGCTACCGCCCGGCATCCAGAAGAACCTCGCCCGCGGCAAGCCGTTGCCCCCGGGCATCGCCAAGAAACTCGACGGCCGCCTGGTCGGCCGCCTGCCCCACTACGATGGCTACGAATGGCAGCAGGCCGGCACCGACCTGCTGCTGGTGACCATCGCCACCGGGGTCATCTACGAAGTACTGCACAACGTGCTGGATTGACGTTGCCCCCTGTAGGAGCGGGCCATGCCCGCGATCGCGCCCATAGGCCGCTCCCATAGGCCGCTCCTGCAGGATTTTTCCGGAACTCCGCCGGCCCGGCCCTTCTCCAACGCTCGCCCTGCCCGCCTTTACGCCGGAGTGTCCGCATGTTCCCGCAAGCCCCCGAATTCGACGGCCAACGCTGGAGCAACGCCGAGGAAGACCGCATCGACGTCGTTGCGGCCGATCCCGCCTGGCCCCAGCGCTTCGCCGAAGAAGCCGCCGCCATCGCCCAGGCGGCCGACCTTCCCGGCCTGGGCATCGAGCATATCGGCAGCACCGCCGTACCCGGGCTGGACGCCAAGCCGATCATCGACATCCTCCTGCTGCCGCCACCGGGCAGCGACCCTCACCAGCTGATCGAGCCGCTGCAACGGCTGGGCTACCAGTACTGGGCAGAGAACCCGGACACCTCGCGGCTGTTCTTCGTCAAAGGCATGCCGCCGCTGGGCAACGGTCGCACCCATCACGTCCACGTCATGGACCTGGGCGAAGCTTCCCGCCGCCTGCTGTTCCGCGACTGGCTGCGCAGCCACCCCGAAGACGCCCGGCTCTATGCCCAGGTGAAGCACGAACTGGCGCAGCGCTTCCCCACCGACCGCGACGCCTACACCGAAGGCAAGGATGAGGTCGTCGCGCAGATACTCGGCCGCGCACTCAACCCGCCCGAGCACCACCGCGACATGGAAGGCGATGCGCCCCACGGCGGCGAAATCCAGGGCCCGGACAGCTGAGGAACGCCGCGCGTTAATCCGCCGTTAATCCACCCGGCCGAAGCTCGGGACTCCCCTCAGGAGGAAGTCCCATGCTCAAACTTTCCGTGGTCACCTTCGCCTGCTTCACCCTGGTCGGCTGCGCCGATTCCCCGCACTTCAATCACTTCAGCGCCATCGAATCGCCGGTGCGCGAGTCCTTCGGCGAAGACAATCTCGAACGCCAGCCCACCCGCGTGCGCCTGCAAAGCGACGATTATTCGGCGCAGCAACAGCGGATGATGTGGGGGCAGTGACACCGCGTGATCGCGGAAGCCGCCAGTTCTGCAACGCGCAGCCGTCATCCAGGATGGGGAGCCTGCTTGAGAAACGCTCCCCGCCTTTCCACTTGATCTTGCCGGTATACGCCAAGCTCCCTGTAGGAGCGAGCTTGCTCGCGAACCGCGGGAGCTGCGGTGCGGACCGGCAAAACGCAGGCCCGGCAGCAGACGATTGCAGCCGTTGGCCGCACACGCCACTGCCCGCCGATGGAAGCAGAAGAGACGCTAGGTCCCACCGCTCAGCCACAACGTGAACTGCCCGTCCTGAAGCGCCAGCGCGTCCCGCACCACGCTGTAACGCAGCGGTAGTACCCCGCCGGTACCAACCCCCAGGTGATCGGCCAGCGCCAGCACCTCCTCGAAGGACGCCTCCGGGAGGTACTTGTTGAAGGTGAAACACTGCCGACCGATCAGCACCTGCACGGCGTGGACATCCTGCCCGCATGGGTCATACGCCAGCAGCCCCTGCAGCGTCCTCCCCACCGGCAGCCGCAACAGCGCCCTTACCAGCAATGGCGCGCTCTCAGGCGCGGCCGCCGCTTCCAAGGGCACCAGGAAGGCATCCTCGCGCGCACCTTCCTGCCAGCGCCACAGGTCGCTCACTTCCAGGTGTTCTTCGGTGAACAGATCCAGCCTGACCATGCGCACCTCCTGCCGGTTCGTCCCGCTCAGCTTAGACGGCCAGCAGTTTCGTCACCTTCTCGATACCGGTCAGGACCACGGGTGCTAGTATGTTTTGGCAAATTTTGCCATTCCAGAGAGACTGGTCCCATGAGCACGATGAACATTTCCCTGCCGGATACGCTCAAGAGCTTTGTCGATGAGCAGGTCAGCCAGCGTGGTTACGGCACCAGCAGCGAGTACGTGCGCGAGTTGATTCGCAAGGACCAGGACCGTCAGCGTCTGCGGGCCCTGCTGATCGCCGGAGCCGAGTCGATGCCTGCGGCACCTGCCGACGATGGCTACTTCGAATCGCTCCGCACACGGGTGCGTAAGGCCCGTGGATGAAGGCCAAGCCAGTCATTCCGCGAGTACTCGCCAATCAGGATGTCGAAGCGGCTGTCGATTTCTACCTGAGCGAAGACGCCGAACAGGCTGCCCTGGGGTTTGTGGATGCGCTGGAAAACGCCTACGCCCATATCGCCCGGCACCCTGCCAGCGGCTCATCCCGCTATGCCCACGAACTGGATTTGCCGGGGCTGCACTGCTGGCCACTCAAGCGCTATCCCTACCTGGTGTTCTACGTCGAGCGCGACGACCACATCGATGTGTGGCGCATCCTGCACGGCATGAATGACATCCCTTCGTGGATGCAGGCTGGCGAGAGCGCACCGAACTGAACGTGCTTCGGCACTTCTTCGACCCGACGTCGAAGCGTCTTCCCGGGCTGAGCGAAGCCGAGAGCCATACGGGTTGTAGAGAGGGAATTTGGCGGAAGGCAGTGAGAGTCGAACTCACCCAGGAACGGCTGCCGTCCCCCACCGGGTTTGAAGCCCGGCCACGCCACCGGGCGTGATTGCCTTCCCTGGTCAGACGCCAGCTGGCAGAGCGCAGCGGCAAAAACGGGAGTCCGGATGTTGCCACTATTGCCATGGCGGATGCCAGCGCAGCGATGCCGCAGCGCGCCATGGCGCCCGGTACTCGAGCGCAGCAACAGGCATCGATGCGCGAGAAAATGCCGGCAAACTGGCGATCCATACTCTAACCTCGCTAACAGTAAGCCAGGGAGCGCCATGGCATGAAGCCCACTCTACCCATCCTCGATATTTCTCCCCACCAGGGCATCGGCCCGGTCTGTCTCGGCGACGCGCGTGCGGTCGCGCGGGATGCGCTGGCGGCCATCGGCTTCCCACTGGAATCATCCAACGGGCCCACGGATTACTTCTGCCAGGCGGCGATCCAGACCGAGTGCGACGAGCACGGGCGCATCTGGTTCATCGGTCTGTCGCAGAGCGAGCGCTACCTGGCCCGCTATCAGGGCGTGGATGTGTTTGCGCTGGCGGCCGGCGGCCTGTTCGCGCGGATCGCCTCGGCCGACGACTCCGGCGCGCACGCCTTCACCGCCAGCGAATACCTGTTCCCGGGGCAGATCATCACCCTGTGGGACGCGGACGAGCAGTACGACCGCCAGGGCAATGAAACGCGTCCCGTCTGGGCTCAGGTGGGAATCGGCAATGCCGCCTATGTCGAGGCCGTCGCGGCGCTTTGATCGCCGAGCGGACGTCACGGCGCCGGGGCTCTATGCTTGTCCCGCACGCTGACAAGGGACTCCCATGCTGAACGCGAAACTCACCAGGGCGCTGCTCTGGCTGGCCATCCTCCTCCTCGCCATTGCCGTACTCGCGCTGGGCCTGCGGGTCGCCGCGCTGCGCAACATCCCGCCTTTGGAGCCCTGGCACACCTGGGTCCCGGACGACCTGCACAGCGACGCGATCGACCGCACCGACTGGGCCGGCTACCTGACCGCCGAAGAACAGCTGATGCGTGCCATGCGCACGGAAATGGCAGCGAGCCTGCAGCCGTTCGAGCGCGTCGCCTATAACCGCTACTTCGACCAGAGCGCCGTCTACCCCGGCCATTTCGCCACCGACTGGAACCGCTCCTATGAACTGCGCCCCACCGGCGAGGTGCGCGGCGCAGCGGTGCTGCTGCATGGGCTGACCGACTCGCCCTATAGCCTGCGCCACTTGGGGAATCACCTGCGGCAACAGGGCTTCGCGGTGATCGCCATCCGCATGCCCGGTCACGGCACGGTGCCGGCCGGGCTCACCGACGCGGACTGGGAAGACTGGATGGCCGCCACCCGGCTGGCCGTGCGCGAAGCCACGGCGCAATTGCCCGAGGGAGCACCGCTGTTGATGGTGGGCTTCTCCAACGGCGGCGCGCTGGCGATGAAGTACAGCCTGGATGCGCTGGATGACCCGCGCCTGGCGATGCCCAGGCAACTGGTGCTCATCTCGCCGATGATCGGCGTCACCCGCTACGCGCAGTTCGCCGGGTTGGCCGGCTTGCCGGCGCTGCTGCCCGCCTTCGCCAAGGCGGCGTGGCTGAACGTGCTGCCGGAGTTCAACCCGTTCAAGTACAACTCCTTCCCCATTGCCGCGGCGCGGCAGACCGTGGAGCTGACCGATGCCGTGCAGGCAAGTCTTGAGAGCGCCAGCCGCAATGGCAGCCTGGCGCGCCTGCCACCGATCCTGACCTTCCAGTCCCTGGCCGACAGCACCGTGAGTACCCCGGCGGTGATTGGCAACCTGTACGACCGCCTGCCGGACAACGGCAGCGAACTGGTGCTGTTCGACCTCAACCGCTCGCTGAACTACGGCCCGCTGCTGCGCCCGGAAATGGCCACCCTCGGCGAGCGCCTGCTGCCCGAAGGGCAGCGCAACTATGACGTGACGGTGATCTCCAACAGCCCGCAGAGCAGCCAGGCCCAGGCCCTGCACACCCCCGCCCACAGCCAGCAGCAGACCAGCCAGGCGCTGGCGGCGGACTACCCCCCGGACCTGTTTTCCCTCTCCCACGTCGCGCTGCCCTTCCCGCCCGACGACGCGCTCTATGGCCAGCACCCGGATACCCACGAAGACTTCGGCATCCACCTGGGCACACTGACGCCCCGCGGCGAGCGCGGGGTGCTGATCGTCGGGCTGGACCTGTTCCAGCGGGTGACGTCCAACCCGTTCTATGACTACCTCGTGCAACGGGTCGACCGGGTATTGCCGCAACGCTAGCGCCGGCCCAGATCCAGCACCACAGCGATCAGGGTGACGGCGATGAACAGCAGAATCAGCCAGGAACTCATTGGACCCACTCCCTGATAGTGAACAGGACTATCGAAGGGCGCGCGGCACCGGAGTTCAGAAAATTTCGTCAATGGTCGGCTGCGCACATCGATCAGAGCGACGGCGGCATTGACCGCGGCGGTCATTCAACCCGAAGGGGCGGCCATGCTCTGGCCGTGTGAACCAAGGCGAGGATCCACACTGCGTCCGCCTCGATCTGATAGACGAGCCGGTAACTTTCGTGAGGGAACACTTCCCGCGTGCCGGCAATTCGGCCGGGTTTGCCCATCATCGGGAAGCGCTTGAGCTTGGCGACGGTTGCGCTGAACAGGATGTCCATCCGTGCGGCAGCGTCGGGGTTTTCGGAAGCGAGGTAGTCCCAGATATCGAAGCGATCCTGCTGGGCGTCCCGCGTCCAGAACGCTTTCATTTACGCGCAGTCGCCCTGGCTCTTAACGCCGCGAAGGCGCTCTCGACTTCATCGTCGGAGTGCCCATCTCCTGCGACCATCGAAGCGCGCCCGGCGTCGACCTTCGCCTGCAGGTACTCGTCATAGTCCTGGGCCTGGCGCTGTTGGCGAATGAAGTCGCGCATCAGCTCGCGCATCACCTGGGATGCGGGGCGGTGAGCCGCCTCGGCTGCGGCCATGAACTCGGCGCGCAACTCGGGTTCGAGCTTCATGGTGAATACAGCTTCTTTGCTCATGGGAGTCACCTGGTAGTGAAAAGGTATATACCTCGTATATATCCCGCCTACTGTAGGCGATTCCCCCTTTGCCACGAAATCCGCTTCCGACCAGATGTCAGGAAGCTTCTTCCGTTGTGGGTTGCGCCAGCGCCGAATCCTCCCTGATCCGTCGCTCGTTGCCGAAGCGGCGGGTGAAGCCGATGCGGTCAAAGTATTCCAGCAGCTGAATGCAGCGCTTGCGGCCAATGCCGATGCGGTCGCGGAAGGCGGCGGCGCGGATAAGGCCGGCTTCGGCGTGCAGACGCAGGGCGTGGTCGGCGAGTTGGCGCAGGGTGGATTCCGGGTAGAACAGGTCCTTCACCACCTGGTGCAATTGGCCCAGGCGGGCGAGCTTGCGCAGCAGCAGGCGCACGTCGCCCTCCTCCGCGCCCAGCTCGCGGGCGAGGTCGCGTACCCAGGGCGGGTCGAAGGACCCGGCCAGCAGCAGCGGCCAGAGGCGTTCGCGCAGTCGTTCGTCCGCATCGACCAGTTGGACGCGGTGGTCCGGCAGGTGCAGCCAGGGGCCACTGCTGTGCACCTTGCCGGCAGCCAGCAGGCTTTCCAGCAGGGCGATGAAGACCGGGCGCTCCAGCGCCGAGAAGGCGTAGCGGCGCAGGCGATCGCGGTCGGGGCCGAGTTCGTCGGGAGCTTCGCCGTGGAAGCGCTGCAAGGCGTCGAGCAGTTGCCGTTGCAGCGCGGACCAGCGCTCGGCGGCGAACAGCCGCGCACCGAGCCGGGTGTCGATTTCAACCAGCTCATCGGGCAGTTGCCAGCCCCCGCGGGGGCGGTTGAACTGCCGCGCCAGCAGCGCCAGATCGAGGCCGTTGCTGGCGTGGGCCAGCAGCGTCGGCAAGGCGCTTTCCAGGCTGTCGCCTTGCAGGGCACGCAACTGTTCCAGACGTTCCGGGCTACGCCGATTGCGCGCGGGTGCGAAGGGATCGAGCACACGACCGCCGCCCAGGGTGCGTTGCGCGGACTGGTCGCGCAGCACCAGGTGGTCGCCCTGCACGGCGTGGCTGGGTGCATTCAGCACCAGCTGGGCGAAGGCGCGCTCGCCGGGTTGCAGGCGTTCGCCTTCGAGCAACGCCACGCGCCCGGTGACGTCCTGCGCGCCGAGGTGGACATGCACCGGCGTCCAGTGGACGAAGGCGCGGGTTTCGCCGGGCAGCAGGCTGAGGTCGATATCGAGGCGCGTGGTGGGCGCATGCAGTTCGCCAGCGATCAGCCAGTCGCCGCGGTGAATCTGTTCGAGGTTCAGGCGCTCGCCAGCGATATTCACCGCCACGCGCTGGCCGGCGCGGGCCTGCTGCGCTTCGCGGTTCTGCGCGTGCAGGCCGCGCACGCGAACACGGCGGCCGGCATTACCCAGCAGCAATTCATCGCCGACGTTCACGGTGCCGGCGAAGGCCGTCCCGGTGACGACGACGCCGGCGCCGCTGACACTGAAGGCGCGGTCCACGGCCAGGCGGAATCCCCCGGTTGCGGCGCGCTCCTGGGTCTGGCGGGCGGCATCGGCGAGGGCTGTACGCAAGGCCTCGACTCCCTCCCCGCTGACGCTGGACACCGGGAAGATCGGCGCGCCGGCGAAGGGCCCTTGCGCCAGCAGTTCGCGCACCTGCGCCGCAGCGTGTTCCACCCGTTCGCCCGGCACACGGTCGGCCTTGGTCAGCGCAACGATGGCGCGGCGAATGCCGAGCAACTGGACGATGGCGAGGTGTTCGCGGGTTTGCGGCATCACGCCGTCATCGGCAGCCACGACCAGCAGCACCAGGTCGATACCGCTGGCGCCGGCGAGCATGTTGTGGACGAAGCGCTCGTGCCCGGGCACGTCGATGAAACCGGTGAGCGCGCCATCGCCGAGGTCGGCATAGACGTAGCCGAGGTCGATGGTGATGCCGCGCTCGCGCTCGGCCGGGCGGCGGTCGCCGGCGATGCCGGTGAGGGCGCGCAGCAGGGATGTCTTGCCGTGGTCGATGTGCCCGGCGGTGCCAACGATCACGCGTCGTCCTCGGCCAGCAGCGGCAGTTGCGCGACGAAGCCAGGTTCGTCGTCGAGCTGGCGCAGGTCGAGCCACAGCGCGTCGTCATCGATGCGGCCGAGCACCGGGATCGGCAGGCAGCGCAGGCGCTCTTCCAGGTCCAGCAGTGCGCGGCCGCGCTGGCGCTTGGGCTGGTTCGGGCGCAGGCACAGCGCGGCGCTGGGCAGCCGCGCGACCGGCTGGGCGCCGCTGCCGATCATCCCTAAGGCATCCACGGCGCTGACGCTCCAGCGCTCGCCCAGCAGCGTTGCGAGGGCGGGAGCCAGTCGCTGGGCCTGGACGCGGATGTCAGCCTGGGGGCGGCTGAGCAGGCGCAGGCTGGTGAGGCGCTCGGCCAACCGGTCCGGGTCGCGGTAGAGGTTGAGCACGGCCTCCAGCGCGGCGAGGGTCAGCTTGTCCACGCGCAGGGCGCGCTTGAGCGGGTTCTTCTTGATCCGCCCGATCAGCTCCCGGCTGCCGAGGATCAGCCCGGCCTGCGGGCCACCGAGCAGCTTGTCGCCGCTGAAGGTGACGATGTCGGCGCCGTCGCGCAGGGCTTCCTGCACCGTCGGCTCCTTGGGCAGGCCCCAGCGGGTGAGCTCGACCAGGGTGCCGCTGCCCAGATCCTCCAGCAGCGGCAGGCCATGGGCGTGGGCGATCTGTGCCAGCTGCGGGGTGGCGACGCTGGCGGTGAAGCCCTGCACGCTGTAGTTGCTGGTGTGCACGCGCATCAGCAGGCCGGCGCGCGGGCCGATGGCGGCCTCGTAGTCCTTGGCGTGGGTGCGGTTGGTGGTGCCGACCTCGACCAGCTTCACGCCCGCGCGGGACATGATGTCGGGGATGCGGAAGGCGCCGCCGATTTCGATCAGCTCGCCACGGGAAATGATCCCTTCCTTGCGCGCGCCCAGGCTGTTGAGCGCCAGCAGCACGGCGGCGGCGTTGTTGTTGACCACGGTGACGGCTTCGGCGCCGGTCAGTTCGCGGATCAGCCCGGTGATGAGGTCGTCGCGGTCGCCGCGCTTGCCGGTGGCCAGGTCGAATTCGAGGTTGAGCGGATAGCGTGCAGCCAGGGTAATGGCTTCGATCGCTTCCTCGGGCAGCAGGGCGCGGCCGAGATTGGTGTGCAGCACGGTACCGGTGAGGTTGAACACCCGGCGCACCCGGCTGGCGTGGTGTGCGGCGAGGCGTTCGCCGGCGCGGCCGGCGAGTACCGATTCTTCCAGTTCGACGGCGGCCAGCTGGCCATGGCGCGCGGGTTCGCGCAGCTCGTCGAGCAGGTCGCGCAGGGTCTTGAGCAGGGCCTCGCGGCCATAGCGTTGCTGCAGCGGCTGGCAGGCCGGGCTGCGCAGCAGGCGGTCGATGGAGGGCAGGCGTACCGAGGTCATGGACGAACCTTGTGCTGGGGCGTTGGCTGGAGTCAGTGTAGGGCGAATCGCCGCGCGCGGTTATCCGCAGCTGCCTCGACGTGAAGGCGGCGGATAACGCGTGCCGCGTTATGCGCCCTACGTGGTTAGGCCTTTGTAGGATGGGTGGAGCGCAGCGATACCCATCAAGCCCAGTGTCGCGACAGCATGGGTATCGCTTCGCTCCACCACATCCTACGAAGAGCCGCCTGGGGCCAGCAGGAGGTTCGGCGCGCTGCGCAGGTAGCCGTCCTCGGCGAGGCGGATGTCCAGCGCGAGGCTGGCCAGGTCGTCCGCCTGGGCCTCGGCGTGCTTGTCGTGCTGCAGGTAGAACTGCTTGAGGTAGGACTGGCAGCCGGGGCAGGTCTCGGCCTTGAGCGGCGCCTGGTCGCTGGCGACGCCGTCGCGTTGCAGCGAGTAGTAGGCCAGGCCCTTGCTCTCCGCGCAGTGGCTGCACTTCACCCGCACGTAGTGCCATTCGCAGGAGCACAGCGAGCAGGACAGGTAACGCAGCCCGGCATGCTTGCCCTGGCTGCGGATCATCCCCGCCACCGGCGGCGCGCCGCAGGCCGGGCAGAGGGTCTGGCTGTCGGTTTCCGCCAGAGTGTCGTCGGGCAGTTGCAGCAGCCACTGGCTGAAGGCGACCTGCAGCACGGCGCCGAGGAAGGGCACCAGCGCCGGCGGCAACAGGTCGAACTGGCCGTTGAGCAGGCCCAGCGCCCAGCCCTTGCGCTGTCCGGAATCGGCGTTGCGCAGGGTGTTCAGCGCCTCGGCCACGGCCGGGTTGGCGACGGCTTCGTAAGCATCGAGGAAGGCGTCCAGCAGCGGCAGCCAAGCGCCTTCGCGCACCAGTACCTCGTACGCCAGCGGCGGCATACGGTGTTCGCGGCTGCGGGCCAGGGCGGCAGCGTCCGGCGTGGGCAGGAACAGCTTGCGGTCGAGCAGCGCCTGCTGGGTATCGCAGACGCCGGCGATCAGTTCGAGGTAGCCCTGCAGCGGATTGCCCGGCGCCAGGTCACGCAGGCGCGCGGCGCGGCGGGAGAAAAGGTCGGGGGACGGCAGGTTGAACAGTGGGGGGATGTTGGCGGCAGCTTCGATCTGCCCGGGTTCGAGAATTCGGCCTGACACGCAGGACTCCTTGTTGGGTGTGGAGCGGGGCCTGGAGAGCCCCTCTCCCTGGCCCTCTCCCTGAAGGGAGAGGGGATGGTTCGTGCCGGCTGCCGCACTGGCGTCAGCCGGCGATTACGTCGTGCGTCAGTGCCCCTTGCCCTTGTCCACGTCCTTCAGCCAGGCGGCGTGGTGCTTGCGCGCCCAGCCGCGGCTGACCCAGCCGTAGAGCATGGCACCCATCGAGCCCTTCACCCAGAGGCCGGCATAGATGTGCACCAGGATGCTGCAGATGAGCACGAAGGCGGCGAAGGCATGCAGCAGCGTGGCGAGGCGGATCAGGTCGATGCCGAAAAGGTGGCTGAAGTAGGCACGCCACATCACGAAGCCGGTCACCAGCAGCACCAGCATGCACAGCAGCAGGGTCCAGAACAGCAGCTTCTGCCCGGCATTGTAGCGGCCGACTTCCGGGAGGTTCTCCTCGCGGTTGGCCACCACGTCGCGCCATTGCCTGAGCCATTGCACGTCGCGCTTCTCCACCAGGTTGTGGTGGGCGAAGCGGATCACCAGCCCCATGAAGAACAGGAACATCGCCACCCCGAGGAAGGGGTGCAGGACGCGCGTCCACGGCCCGCCACCGAACAGGTTGGTCAACCAGAACATGGCCGGGTGGAACAGCGCCAGCCCCGAGAGGCCGGCGAGGAAGAACAGAATGGCCACCATCCAGTGGTTGCTCCGTTCGTTGGCGTTGTAGCGTTGGATATCTTTTTTCATGCTCGGCTCCTGGGAGAGCTTGCAAGCACCCTCTCCCCAGCCCTCTCCCTGAGGGAAGAGGGGGCAGTATGGCGAGGGCGATCAGCGTGGATTGCGCGGATCATAGTCATGCACCGCCGGGTCGACCTTGTGCACCGGCGCCTGCGGATCGGGCCGGTCTTCCTCGTCCTCCTCGACCCGGTTGGGGCCGACGCGGGTGTAGTGGAAGAACCCGGCCAGCACCACGCCCGCCATGGCCAGCAGGCCCAGGGGTTTGGTGAGGCCTTTCCACAGGCTGACCATGGGGCTGATGGCCGGCTTGTCGGGCAGGCCGGCGTACAGCGAGGGCTGGTCGTTGTGGTGCAGCACGTACATGACGTGGGTGCCGCCCACGCCTTCGGGGTCATACAGGCCGGCGTGCTCGAAGCCGCGGGATTTCAGGTCCTCGATGCGCTCGGCGGCGTGCTCCTTCATGTCCTCTTTGGTGCCGAAGACGATGGCGCCGGTCGGGCAGGTCTTCACGCAGGCCGGCTCCATGCCTACCGCCACGCGGTCGGAACACAGGGTGCACTTGTACGCCTTGTGGTCCTTCTGCGAGATGCGCGGGATGTTGAACGGGCAGCCGGTGATGCAGTAGCCGCAGCCGATGCAGTGGTCCTGGTTGAAGTCGACGATGCCGTTGGCGTACTTCACGATGGCGCCGGGGCTCGGGCAGGCCTTCAGGCAGCCCGGTTCCTCGCAGTGCATGCAGCCGTCCTTGCGGATCAGCCACTCCAGGTTGCCGGCCGGGTTCTCGTGCTCGGTGAAGCGCATGACCGTCCAGGACTGGTCCGTGAGGTCGATGGGGTTGTCGTAGACGCCATGGTTGTGGCCCACCTCGTCGCGCAGCTCGTTCCATTCCGAGCAGGCGACCTGGCAGGCCTTGCAGCCGATGCACTTGGACACGTCGATCAGCTTGGCCACTTCCTGCTCGTGCCGCACCGAGGGTGACGGCAGGGTCGTGGCGGAGCGGGCGTAGATGTCTTGACTACTCATGCGTCACCTCACGCCTTTTCCACGTTGACGAGGAAGGACTTGAACTCCGGCGTCTGCGTATTCCCGTCGCCCACGAAGGGCGTCAGGGTGTTGGTCAGGTAGCCGTTGCGCGCCACGCCGGAGAAGCCCCAGTGCAGGGGGATGCCCACGTGATGCACGATCTTGCCGTTGACCTGCAGCGGACGGATGCGCTTGGTCACCACCGCCACCGCCTTGATGTAGCCACGGTTGGACGAGACCTTCACGCGGTCGCCGGCCTTGATGCCGATCTCCTTGGCCAGCGCCTCGCCGATCTCGACGAACTGCTCCGGCTGGACGATGGCATTCAGACGGCAATGCTTGGTCCAGAAGTGGAAGTGCTCGGTGAGCCGGTAGGTGGTAGCGGCGTAGGGGAACTCGTCGGCCTTGCCGAACAGCTCCATGTCGTTCTTGAACACCCGCGCCGCCGGGCTGCTGATCGCCTGCGGGTTCTTGTGCAGCGGGTTGACGCCAATCGGCGTCTCGAACGGCTCGTAGTGCTCGGGGAACGGACCCTCGGCCATCTTGTCGACGGCGAAGAAACGCGCCACGCCTTCGGGGTTCATGATGAACGGGTTCATCCCCGCTTCCGGCGGGACGTCGGCCTTGTAGTCGGGCACGTCGGTGCCGCCCCAGGCCTTGCCGTTCCACCACACCAGGCGCTTCTTCACCGGGTCCCAGGGCTTGCCGCTGGGGTCGGCCGAGGCGCGGTTGTAGAGGATGCGCCGGTTGGCCGGCCACGCCCAGGCCCAGCCGAGGGTCTGGCCCATGGCGTAGGGGTCGCTGTTGTCGCGGCGGGCCATCTGGTTGCCCAGTTGCGTCCAGGAGCCGGCGAAGATCCAGCAGCCGCTGGCGGTGCTGCCGTCGTCGCGCAACAACGCGAAGCCGGGCAACTGCTCGCCGGCTTTCGCCAGGACCATGCCATTGTTCGGGTCGACCAGGTCGGCCAGCGCCTTGCCGTTGTACTCCTTGGCGATCTCCTCGGGCGTCGGCTCATCGGGCGTCAGGTACGGCCAGTCGAGCCCGAGGATCGGGTCGGGGAACTTGCCGCCGTCCTTGCGATAGGCCTCGCGCAGGCGGTGCAGCAGGCCGCTCATGATGGCGATGTCGGTACGCGCCTCGCCCGGCGGCTCGGCGCCCTTCCAGTGCCATTGCAGCCAGCGCCCGGAGTTGACGATGGAGCCGTCCTCCTCGGCGAAGCAACTGGTGGGCAGGCGGAACACCGTGGTCTGGATGGCCTGGGTGTCGACGTCGTTGTGCTCGCCGGCGTTGCGCCAGAACTCGCTGGTCTCGGTGGCCAGCGGGTCCATCACCACCATCCACTTCAGCTTGGCCAGCGCGGCGCTGACCTTGGCCTTGTTGGGGAAGGAGGCGATGGGGTTGAAGCCCTGGCAGAAGTAACCGTTGACCTTGCCCTGGTACATCATGTCGAAGTAGCGCAGCACGTCGTAGCCGGCGCCGGGCATGTCCAGCTTGGGCAGCCAGTCGTAGCACCAGTTGTTGTCCTTGGTGGCGGATTTGCCGAACCAGGATTTCATCAGGCTGACGTGGAATTTCGGGTAGTTCTGCCAGTAGGACAGTTGCCCCGGCCGCAGCGGCTTGCTGGTGCGCTTGGTGATGTAGGCGTTGTAGTCCTGCTCCGCGTCCATGCCCAGGGTCAGGTAACCGGGCAGCGAGTTGGACAGCAGCCCCAGGTCGGTGAGGCCCTGGATGTTGGAGTGGCCGCGCAGGGCGTTCATGCCGCCGCCGGGCATGCCGATGTTGCCCAGCAGCAGCTGGACCATCGCGCCGGTACGGATCATCTGCGCGCCCACCGAGTGCTGGGTCCAGCCCAGGGCGTACATGATGGTCATGACCTTGGTCGGCGCCGCCGTGGTGGAAATCTCCTCCCACACCTTGAGCATCATGTCCTTGGGCGTGCCGCAGATGTTGCTCACCACATCCGGCGTATAGCGGCTGTAGTGCTGCTTCATCAGGTTGAACACGCAACGCGGGTGCGTCAGGGTCGGGTCGACCTTGGCGAAGCCGTCCTCGCCCAGCTCGTACTGCCAGGAAGACTTGTCCGGGTAGGTGCGCTTCTCGGCGTCGTAGCCGTTGAACAGACCGTCCTCGAAGCCGAAGCCTTCCTTCACGATGAAGGAGACGTCGGTGTAGTTGTGCACGTACTCCTTCTGGTACTTGTCGTTTTCCAGCAGGTAGTTGATCAGACCGCCGAGGAAGGCGATGTCCGTGCCGGTGCGGATGGGCGCGTAGTAGTCGGCCACCGACGCGGAACGGGTGAATCGCGGGTCGACCACCAGCAGGCGCGCCTTGTTGTGCGCCTTGGCTTCGGTCACCCACTTGAAGCCGCACGGGTGCGCTTCAGCGGCGTTTCCGCCCATTATCAGAATCAGATCGGCATTCTTGATGTCGGTCCAATGGTTGGTCATGGCTCCACGGCCAAACGTCGGGGCAAGACTTGCCACCGTCGGGCCGTGTCAGACACGCGCTTGGTTATCGAACGCCAGCAGGCCGAGGGAACGAACCACCTTGTGGGTGATGTAGCCCGCTTCGTTGGAAGACGCCGACGCGGCGAGGAAGCCGGTGGTCAGCCAGCGGTTCACCGTCTGGCCCTGGTCGTTCTTCTCGATGAAGTTGGCGTCGCGGTCTTCCTTCACCAGCCTGGCGATGCGGTCCAGCGCCTCGTCCCAGCCGATGCGTTTCCACTCCGAGGAGCCGGCTTCGCGAACCTGCGGATACTTCAGGCGGTTGGGGCTGTGGACAAAGTCCAACAGGCCTGCGCCTTTGGGGCAGAGGGTGCCGCGGTTGACCGGGTGATCGGAATCGCCCTCGATGTGGATGATGTTCTGAGCGACGTTCTTCGCCGCATCACCCTGGCTGTACATGAGGATGCCGCAACCCACCGAGCAGTAGGGGCAGGTGTTGCGGGTCTCGACGGTGCGCGCAAGCTTGAAGTGGCGGATCTGGTCGGCGAATGCATCCGGGGGTGCCATCCCGAGTGCCGCCAGGCTCGATCCTCCAAGGCCCACGGCGCAGACCTTGAAAAATTGCCGACGGTTCATATCCATCGTGCGTCTCCTGATCAGGCAGCGTACGTCCGGGACATGGCCGGACCCTTGCTGCTTAAAAGATAGCCAAGCGGGCGCAATGCGCCAGCTTTGAGCGGGGCAGACCATGCCCGCGGGGGATTTGCGGCGCATTGACGCGCGTCAGTACGCCACTAGAACGTGCTGCCGAGTACCCCCAAATGGGCCGTTGGCGGGTAGCTGCAGGAGAGTCGGTCGCCGTCGGGCTGGCAGGAAGCGTGCTGCCGATCCGGATGCAGGGTCTCGTGCAGCCCGAGCAGTGCCAGGCCGATGAGGGCAGCGAGCAGGTAATGGCGCGCGTGTCTTCTTCTGGTCGCTTTCATGACGTCCTCCGTCACTTCAGCCTGCGATCGGGGCGTGGCAGCCCGGGCATAACCTTGAGTCTGGAACCTGTGGCGTGGCTGTCAACGTGGCGCGCTTGACCGAAATGCCCGAACGGCCCGGCAGCCGGGCCGTTAACCGACCCACCGCCGGCCGATTAGGGTGGCAGGACCTGATTGCCCAAGAGCGCCTCCATGTCGTCCGCCGCCTCGCCCTACCCTCACCTGCTCGCCCCGCTCGACCTGGGCCACTTCCAGCTGCGCAATCGCGTGGTGATGGGGTCGATGCACACCGGGCTGGAAGACCGCCTGTGGGACTTCGGCAAACTCGCCGCCTACTACCGCGAGCGCGCGCGCGGCGGCGTAGGGCTGATCATCACCGGCGGCTTTGCGCCCAACCGCGAGGGCTGGCTGCTGCCGCTGGGCAGCAGCCTGACCAGCGGCCTGCAGGTGCCCGCGCACCGGCGCCTGACCCAGGCGGTGCACCGCGAAGGCGGGCGCATCCTGCTGCAGATCCTCCACGCTGGGCGCTACGGCTATCACCCATTGGTGGTGTCGGCCTCGGCGGTGAAATCGCCGATCAGCTGGTTCGCCCCCCGCGAGCTGTCCGAGCGCGGCATCCTGCGCACCATCGCCGCCTTCGTGCGCTGCGCGAAGCTCGCCCACGCCGCCGGCTACGATGGCGTGGAAATCATGGGCAGCGAAGGCTACCTGCTGAACCAGTTCCTCTGCCCGCGCACCAACCAGCGCGACGACCGCTGGGGCGGCGACCTGGGCAACCGCATGCGCCTGCCGCTGGAGATCGTCCGCCGCACCCGTCGCGCGCTGGGCGAGCGCTTCGTCATCAGTTATCGCCTGTCGCTGCTGGACCTGGTGGACGGCGGCAACAGCTGGGACGAAGTCCGCACCGTTGCGCGGGCCCTGGAAGGTGCCGGCATCGACCTGCTCAACACCGGCGTCGGCTGGCATGAATCGCGGGTGCCGACCATCGTCACCTCGGTGCCGCGCGCCGCCTTCGCCGAGGTCAGCGCGCGCCTGCGCCGCGAGCTGCGGGTACCGGTGATCGCCAGCAACCGCATCAATACGCCGGAGGTTGCCGAACACGTGCTCGCCGAGGGTCATGCCGACCTCGTTTCCATGGCCCGGCCGCTGCTGGCCGACCCGCAGTTCGTGGAGAAGGCCGCCGCCGGCCGCGCCGCGTCGATCAACACCTGCATCGCCTGCAACCAGGCCTGCCTGGACCACGCCTTCGCCAACCGCCGCGCCAGCTGCCTGGTCAACCCGCGCGCGGCCTTCGAGACCGAGCTGCGCTACCGCAAGGCACGCGTGCACAAGCGCATCGCGGTGATCGGCGCCGGGCCGGCCGGGTTGTCCGCCGCCTGCGTCGCCGCCGAGCGCGGCCACCGGGTGACGCTGTTCGAGGCCGCCTTGGAGATCGGCGGCCAGTTCAACCTGGCCAAGCGCGTGCCGGGCAAGGAAGAGTTCCACGAGACGCTGCGCTACTTCGCCGTGCGCCTGGCCGAACTGGCTGTCGAGGTGCAACTGGGCCGGCGTATCCGGCGCGGCGAACTGAGCGGCGAGTACGACGAGGTGATAGTCGCCACCGGTATCCAGCCGCGCACGCCGTCGATCCCGGGGATCGGCCACGCCAGGGTGCTCAGCTACCTCGACGTGCTGCAGGGCGCGCCGGTGGGCGAGAAGGTCGCGCTGATCGGCGCCGGCGGCATCGGCTTCGACGTCGCCAGTTTCCTGCTCGCCGACCGCGAAGGGCCGCAACCACTTGGCGAGTGGCTCGGGCAGTGGGGCATCGACCTGGACAATGCCACGCCTGGCGGGCTGATCCCGCCCGTGGTCGCCGCACCGCGCCGGCAACTCTGGCTGCTGCAACGCAAGGCCGGGCAACCGGGCGCCGGGTTGGGCAAGACCAGCGGCTGGGTGCACCGCGCGCACCTCAAGCACCACGGCGTGCGGATGATCGGCGGCGTGGAATACCTGCGCATCGACGACGACGGCCTTCACCTGCGCATCGACGGCCAGGTGCAGTGCCTGGCGGTGGACAACGTGGTGATCTGCGCCGGCCAGGAGCCGCTGCTGGAACTGCAGCCGACACTGGCGGCGCAGAACCTGCGCTACCACGTCATCGGCGGCGCCAGCGTGGCACGCGAGCTGGACGCCAAGCGGGCGATCCGCGAGGGCGCCGAACTCGCCGCCCGGTTGTAAGGCTTTTTGTAGGAGCGAGCTTGCTCGCGAACCGCCAGACACCGAAGCCGCAGGCTGACTCGTTCGCGAGCAAGCTCGCTCCTACAGGGTGCGCACGGTGCGGAGAACCTTCCGACAAGCGTCTCGGCTAGGGTGACTGTAATCTGTTAGATTACAGTCTGGCGATGATCAGGAGCTTCCGCCACAAGGGGCTGCGTGCCCTTTATCAGCAAGGTGACACTCGCGGAGTGAAGGCCGAGCACGCGCCCAGGCTGCGGCGAATCCTCGCCGCGCTGGATACCGCCCAAAGCGCGAAGGACATGGACCTGCCCGGCTATCGCCTGCATGGGCTCAAAGGCTCGCTGTCCGGCTACTGGGCGGTCAGCGTCTCGGGCAACTGGCGAGTCATCTTCCGCTTCGTCGACAACGACGTGGAGCTCCTGGACTATCTCGACTACCACTGACCGGAGGATCACAGCATGGCAATGCACAATCCGCCCCACCCTGGCGAAATCGTCCGGGAAGACGTATTGCCGGAGCTGCGTCTTTCCGTGACGGCGCTGGCGGCTCACCTGGGCGTAAGCCGCCCTCATTTGTCAAAAGTTCTCCATGGTCGTGCGCCCGTCAGCGCCGATCTGGCCTGGCGTCTGGAGCAGGCTGGCGTGGGAACGGCCCGCCACTGGCTGGCGATGCAGGCCGCTTACGATCTCTGGCAGGTCAGTCAGCAGGCACACCCGCCAATTGCCCGGCTCAAAGCAGTGGCGTAGCGCTCTACTGTTCAGCTTCCAGCAACACCTTGATCGCCTGCAGATCGCGCTCCACCCATTGCGCATCGCGCTCGAAGGTGGCGTCGTCCATCTGTGGCTGGCGCAGCAGGGTGAGTTGCAGTTCGCAGCCGTCGCCGTTGGCGATCAGCCGCAGCGGGATGTGGATGGCGGGCGCCTGCTCGGGCAGGACGTCGTGGTCGAGCACGCCGAAGGTGTTGCGCGGCGAGAAGCGCACCCGCATCGGCCCCTGGGGTGTCTGCGCGAGCCAGAGCTGGCCTTCCAGCGGCTCGATGGCGCTGCACAGGCCGGAGGCCCAGTAAGGGAAGTTGTTCGGGTCGGCGAGGAAGTCGTAGGCGATGTCCCGAGGCCGCTCGATACGGACGCTCAGGGTACGGGACGCGCGGGTGACCATGGTCGGGACCTCCATCGGGGCGGGAGCGATGCGCCGGTCTGGTGCATACTACGCGGCTGACTATTCTCGATCGACCGCCGGCCAGCACATCGCGGCTCGGCCTTCAGACCTTTTTTCGGAGTTTCCCATGCCTACGCCGCCCTGGTGGATGTTCGTCCTGCCGCTGATCGCCGGCGCCTGCCTGCCGTTGCAGGCCGGCATCAACGGCCAGTTGGCCAAGCAGGTGTCGAGCGTGCTCGCTGCCGCGCTGATTTCATTCTTCGTCGGCATGCTCGGCCTGCTCGCGCTGACCCTGGCCAACCGCGAGTTTCCCAGCCTCGCGGCGATGCGCGGGATGCCCTGGTGGCAGTGGTGCGGGGGCTTCCTGGGGATGTTCTTCATCTTCATCGCCGCCTTTGCCGCCCCGCGCGTCGGCGCGCTGATGTTCATGGTGCTGGTGCTCGCCGGCCAGCTCGGCATGGCCCTGGCGCTGGACCACTTCGGCTGGGCCGGCTTCAAGGAAGCACCGGTGAGCACCCTGAAGGTCGCCGGCATGGCCGCCATCGCCGTCGGCATCTGGATGATCCGCAAGGGCTGACGGCCCGCCGTCTACGCTGAGCAGGGGCAGCTCGCCCGCAGGAGAAATCCATGACCGATATCCAGGTGATCCTGGTCGACGAACACGACAACCCGACCGGCACGATGGAGAAACATCAGGCCCACCATCTCGGCCTGCGTCATCGCGCGATTTCGGTGTACGTGTTCAACCGCGCCGGCGAACTGTTGCTGCAGCGCCGCGCGGCGGCCAAGTACCACTGCGGCGGACTGTGGAGCAATACCTGCTGCGGCCACCCTTACCCGGACGAATCCGCACGCCACGCCGCCGAACGCCGGCTGCGCGAAGAGATGGGCGTACAGGTCGAACTGCACAAGCTGTTCGAGTTCAGCTACCGCCTGGAACTGGCCAACGGCATGACCGAGCACGAGTACGGCCATCTGTTCGGCGCCGTCGACGACCAGCCGCCGCGCCCCGACCCCGAGGAAGCCGACGACTTCCGTTACATCGCCCTGCCCGATCTGGAAGCCGAAATGGCGGCTCACCCGGAGCGTTTCACGCCCTGGTTCGTGCTCTGCTACCCGACATTCAAGGAGCACCTGCGCGACCACGGCGGCATCGCCGCCCTGTAAGCCCCTGCAGTTCATCGAAAGGCCGCGCAAATCTGCGCGCCGCCCACTATGATGCGCGCCTTCGCGCCACCGCCCCGACTTGCCGCCATGAGAAAACCACCGCTGATCGCCAACGCCGAGCTGGACCGCCTGGAAACCTGGGCCAAGTACACCTCGGGCCTGTGCAAGGACTGCAACGCCACCTGCTGCACCATGCCGGCGGAGGTGAAGGTCAACGACCTGATCCGTATCGGCGTCGTCGACGAGTTCGAGCGCGACGAGCCGGCGAAGAACATCGCCAAGCGTTTGCTCAAGGAAGGCATCGTCGAGCGCTTCAACCAGAAGAGCGGCATCTTCACCCTGACCCGCAGCAGCAACGGCGACTGCTACTTCCTCGACGCCAGGACCCGCCTCTGCACCATCTACGCCAAGCGCCCGGACACCTGCCGCAACCACCCGCAGGTCGGCCCGCGCCCCGGCTACTGCGCGTACCGCAAGAAGACCGTCTGAGCGCCGATCCGTCGGGGGAAAGCGCCGTTATGGGTGGCTCTGGTCAGGACCTAGGGGGCGCCTGACCCCTGCTCGCGAATCGAACGGCACCCCGCCTGGCAGGCTCGCGAGCGCTAACGATGGCCACCCTCGCTCCTGCAGGTGGCGCCCGCGTCTGACCTGGCTCGCTATACTGCGGGCCTGTTCAGGAGCCCCGCATGAATTCCCTGCTCGAAGCCTGGCGGCACTCGCCGACCCACCGCCGCGTCTGGGCGCTCGCCGCGCCGATGATCCTCTCCAACGTTTCCGTGCCGCTGGTCACCCTGGTGGACAGCGCGGTGATCGGTCACCTGCCGCACGCCCATCAGCTTGGCGCCGTGGCGGTCGGCGGGGGTCTCTATACCCTGCTCGTGGGAGTGCTGGGCTTCCTGCGCATGGGCACCACCGGTTTCGCCGCCCAGGCCGCCGGGCGTAGCGATGGCGGCGCGCTGCGGCGCATCCTGGGCCAGGGCCTGCTGCTGGCATTGGGCCTGGCGCTGCTGCTCGGCCTGCTGGCGATACCGCTGACCGGCCCGGCACTGGCACTGATGCGCCCGTCCGCCGAGCTGGATGCGCTGGCCCGCGAGTTCTTCCACATCCGCCTGTTCGGCCTGCCGGCGGCGCTGGCCACCTACGCGCTGGTCGGCTGGTTCCTCGGCACGCAGAACGCCCGCGCGCCACTGGCGATCCTGCTGACCACCAACCTCATCAACATCGTGCTCAGCCTGTGGTTCGTCATGGGCCTGGGCTGGGGCGTGGCCGGCGCGGCGAAGGCCGCGGTGACGGCCGAATGGGGCGGCGCCCTGCTGGGCCTGGCGCTGACCCGTGGTGCGCTCAGGCGTTACCCCGGCCTGCCGGACTGGTCGCGGCTGCGCGCCTGGGCCAACTGGCGACCGCTGCTGATGGTCAACCGCGACATCTTCATCCGTAGCCTGGCGCTGCAGGGCGTGTTCTTCCTGCTCACCGTGCAGGGTACGCGCCTGGGCGATGCCACGGTGGCGGCCAACGCCCTGCTGCTCAACGGGCTGATGGTGACCGCCTACGCCCTCGACGGCCTGGCCCATGCCGTGGAGGCGCTGTGCGGGCACGCCATCGGCGGCCGCGACCGCACCGCCCTGCGCCGCTCGCTGGTGGTCGCCTGCGGCTGGTCGCTGATCGCCAGCCTGCTGTTCGTGGCCTTCTTCAGCCTCTTCGGGCACCTGTTCATCGCCCTGCAGAGCGATATCCCGGACGTGCGCGCCACCGCCGACCAGTACCTGCCCTATCTGGCCTGCTTGCCGCTGATCGGCATGTGGAGCTACCTGCTCGACGGTCTGTTCATCGGCGCCACCCGCGCCCGCGAGATGCGCAACGCCATGCTGCTGGCCTGCGCCGCCAGCCTGCCGCTGGGCCTGGCCCTGCAAGGCTGGGGAAATCACGGATTGTGGCTAACCTTTTTATGCTTCATGTTGTTGCGCGCGCTGGTCCTGGCGGGTTACGCCTGGAAACTCACGCGCCAAGACGCCTGGCAGGCGCCTGCCAGTCCCTGACCTGTTAAGGAGACGCCATGCCGGCTTGTCCCATTCCCGTTGACGAATCCCTGCGTCAGCAGACCCTGGATGAGATGAACCTGCTCGACACCCCGGCCGAGCATTATCTGGATACCCTGGTCCGCCTGACGCAGGACCTGGTGAAGGTCGATACCGTGCTGATCAGCCTGATCGACCAGGACCGCCAGTGGTTCAAGGCCCGCATCGGCCTGGACGCCACCGAGACCAAGCGCGACGTGTCGTTCTGCGGCTACGCGATCCTCGGCGAGGACACCCTGCTGGTGCCCGACGCCACGCTCGACGAGCGCTTCGCCGACAACCCGCTGGTGCTCGGCCCGCCCTATATCCGCTTCTACGCCGGGCGCCCGCTGCGCGCCGGCAACGGCCAGGCCATCGGCACCCTGTGCATGATCGACCCGCGCCCGCGCGGCATGACGGCGGCGCAACAGGCCAACTTCCGCGACCTCGCCACCCTTGCCGAGGGCTACCTGCAACTGCGCAGCCTGATCCAGAGCACCCGCGACCTGCGCGTCGAGATGGACCGCGAACAGCGCAAGGCCCTGCTCGACCCGCTCACCCAGCTGTGGAATCGCGGCGCCCTGCACGCCTTCCAGGAGCGCGAGTGCCGCCTGGCGCGGGAAAGCCACGCGCAGCTGGGCGTGCTCTATGCCGACCTCGACCATTTCAAGTCGATCAACGACCGGCACGGTCATGCCGGCGGCGACCAGGTGCTCCGCGAATGCGCCCAGCGCCTGCGCGCCGCGCTGCGGCCGGACGACCTGCTGGTGCGCCAGGGCGGCGAGGAATTCGTCGCGCTGCTCAAGGTGAAGGACGGTGAGGAACTGCAGCGCGTCGCCGAGCGCGTGCGCGAGCAGATCAACCACGCCCCCGTACCGCTGGCCGGCGGCCCGCTGCCGGTGACCCTGAGCATTGGCTGCACCCTGCGCGCCGGGGAGGAACCCATCGACCAGGCGCTGGAGCGCGCCGACGTTGCGCTTTACAGTGCCAAGCAGGCCGGGCGCAACCGGGTGAGCTTCAGCCCGCCGCCGGCATCCGCCTGACCGAATAAGGCCCCCGTAGAGGACCCACCCATGGCCCAAGCCATTGCCGCGTACCTGCACTACCTGTCGATCTACCTGCTGTTCGCCCTGCTGGTGCTGGAGCACCAGCTGTTCCGCCTGCCGCTGGACCTGTCGCGGGCGCGCAGCCTGGTGATCGTCGACCTGGCCTATGGCGCCTGCGCGGGCCTGGTGCTGCTGACCGGCGCGGCGCGGGTCGTCTGGTTCGCCAAGGGCGCGGACTACTACCTGCACAACAGCCTGTTCCACGCCAAGGTCGGCCTGTTCGTGCTGGTGGGGCTGCTGTCGATCCTGCCGACCATGACCTTCCTCAACTGGCGCAACGAGCTGCGGGCCGGGCGCGTGCCGGTGCCCAGCGAACGCCAGGCGAAGCGGGTGATCATGGTCATTCGCCTGGAGCTGCTGGCCCTGCTGGTCCTGCCGCTGCTGGCGACGCTGATGGCGCGCGGCTTCGGGATGATCGGCTGAGCAGGTGGCTTCGCTCATCCGCCCAGCCACTTTCCTACAGACAGAGCCGAGCAATCCGATTCAGGCGACGCCTTGATCGGCGGATGCTCCTGCGCAGTTTCGACTGCCGCAGGACCTCCGCATGCCTTCCCGCTTCCCCCGCCGCGCGCCCTGGCGGGCCCTTTCGCTGCTCGCCGCGCTGGCCCTGGGCGGCTGCGCCAGCAATGAATTCACCCTGGAAGCCGACCTGCCGGGGGATTTCGCCCTGGCCGGCGACGCGCGCTATTCCCTGCCGGCCGGCAGCCATTGCGGCGCGGCGGCCGAGAGCGTCACCCAACGCCTATTCACCACCGACGGCCACGCCCAGCGGCCGCACCGGGTCAGCTATCAGGTCCCGCTGAGCCTGAGCAGCGATGGCTGCCGTCGCGAGCTCAGCCACATCCGCCTGGCAATGGACGGCGAATCGGCCAGCCATCCCCTGGAAGCCTTCGCGCCGGACGTCAGTTACGCCAACCTCGCCATCCGCAGCCAGCTCGCGCCAGGCAGCGCGGGCATGCCCAAGCATGGCGTGCGCATCTTCGACGGGTGCTGCCGCTGGTTGCTGCCCGACTCGCCCAGCGGCGAACGGCAACTGCAGTGCAACGCCTCCGATATCAACGGCCAATGGTTCGACGCCAAGCCCGGCGGCGAGCTGCAGCGCGACCAGTTGCCCGGTCGCATCGTGCGACTGGCTATCGGCGTGGCGCCGGATATCCCCGCCAGCGCCGAGCAGCCGGGGGCTCAGACCCTTTCGGCAGCCGACTCCAGCAACTGAGCCAGCCGGCGCCGCAAGGCCGGCACTTCACCTTCGGCCGCTTGCAGGCCGAAGCGCTCGCGCAGCAGCGTGAGCAGTTCGTCGGCCTGGGTGATGTTGCGCTGCTCGACGCTGCCATCGGCACTGCGCCGGTTGAACTGGCCGTTGAGCAGCGACAGCCGCGCACCGCCTTCGCTGAGCGCGACCCGCAGGGAGTTGCGGAACACACTCTGCGGGAAGGTCGAGGTGTACCAGTTGCGCATGCCGTAGTCGGCCCAGTGCTGTGGTTCCAGGGTGAAGCGGTACAGCGTCTGCCAGCCGGACGCCGAGCGCGTGGCCATTTCCAGTTCGCCATCGAGCGCGCCACTGATGCGCCAGCCGCCGGGCAGGGCTTCGTTCAGCCGCAGCGGCAACGCGCGGGGCGACGCCGGGCCACCGAAGCCGATGTCCACCAGGTGCGGACCCTCGTCCAGGTCGACGCGCAGCAGCAAGTGGGTCTGCGGGGTCAGCGGCGCGTCCGCCGGCAAGCCCCAGCGCACCCGCGCCACCAGCAGCGTCACGCGGTAATCCAGGCTGCTCAGCAGTCGGGCGAACAGGCTGTTCAGCTCGAAGCAGTAGCCGCCGCGGTGCCCTTCGACGACCTTGGCGAACACCGCGTCGGGCTCGATCAGGATGGGCTTGTCCAGCAGCACGTCGAGGTTCTCGAACGGCAGGTGATGCAGCGCCGCGACGATCAGCCGGTCGAGGTTCTCCAGCGTCGGCGCCGGGCGCTCGGCCGGCAGGCCGAGGCGCGCCAGGGTCGCGTCGAGCTGGGTAGCGGTGAAGGGGGTGAGCGGGGTCATGCGAGTCTCCTTTCGCGAAGCATCAATGGTGCGGGGCGGCGGGTTCCGGAATCACCAGCGGGCCGCAATTATCATCGCTGACGATCACTGCCAGCAGCCGCGCGGGTTCGCTGGCGCTGGCGTTCTCGGCGAACAGGTGCAGCGCGCGGCTGGGCTCGAACCAGGTCTGGCCCGCGCTGTAAGTCTGCGCCGGCTGGCCCTGCATCTGCGAGCGCACCTGGCCGCTGAGCACGATGGCGGTCAGCGCGCCGGGGTGGCGGTGCGCTGGGGTATGCGCGTTGGGCGGGAAATCCACCTGCAGGGTGGTCACCACCTTGCCCGGCAGATCCGCCAGCGGCTCGCAGGACAGGCGCGTCACCTGGGTCGTCGGCCGCGCGCCGGTCGCATGCCCGGCCTGGCTGTCGGCCAGGCTCGCCAGCGGCCGCGACCAACCCTGCCAGCTCAACGCCCCCGCCGCGAGCGCCGCGAGAGCCGCCACCAGCGCCAGGCCGCCGCGCGCCTCGCGTCCGAGCGCGAGGTTCATGCCGGCACCCCCGCCAGGCGTACGCCCGGTTGCCAGCCCAGGCGATGGCGCGCCTTGGCCGAGCTGACCTCGATGTCCTGCTCGGCGATGTTGTAGGCCCCGTGCGCGCCCCACTGCAGCGCCAGCAAAGCGGCGCGGGCGGCATCGTCGACGTGCACGGACAAGCGCGGATCGGCCCGCTCGGCGCCGGTTCCCGGCCCGTAGAGGCGCCCGTAGCGCAGCACGATGCCCTCCAGGGGGCGTGCGCCGAGCACGGCCTCTTCCAGCGCCACCACGCCGCCGACGCTGATGGCGCGCGGGCCTTCGGCGGCCAGGTCGAGGGGGTGTTCCTCGTGCAGCGGCAACTCGCCCGGCGCATAGGCCCAGGCGATGCTCTGCGCCACCATGCGCTCCACCCCCGCGGCACGGGCGGCGGCCACCAGGTTGGCCGTGCCCTCCCGGCGCAGGCGAGCGTTGCGCGGCTGCGCGGCGGGCATCAGGGCGGGGTCGAGGCCGGCCGGCAGGTCAGTGAGCTGATGAATCACCCAGCGCGGCTGGAAGGCCGACACCGCATCATGAAGGGCGCGCGCGTCATATACGTCCAGCACCATCGCCTGGGCGCCGGCAGCTTCGAGTGTGGCGGCGCGCTGCGCGCTGCGGCTGATCGCCAGCACCTGGTAGCCGCGCTCCAGCAGCATCGGCAGCAAGCGCTGGCCGATGGCGCCCGTGGCGCCGGCAAAGAACACTTTCATGCACATGGGGACCTCGAAGGAGCAGTGGGGACTCGTCGCCACTCTAGCCAGGCCATGCCCCACCCCACAGTGCCAAGATCGCCTCGAACGACTGGGACATGCTTCCCGAACCTTGATTCATGTCCACGCAATGTCACCCGCATCGTCTATAACAAACGGCTCAATACCCCGATCCTGAGGAGTCGTCATGAGCCAAGTCTTCGATGTTGCCGTGGTCGTCGGCAGCCTGCGCAAGGAATCCCTGAACCGCAAGATCGCCAAGGCATTCGCCGACCTGGCGCCGGCCAACCTGAAGCTGTCGATCGTGGAGATCGGTGACCTGCCGCTGTACAACGAGGAACTCGACGTCGGCACCCCGCCCGCCAGCTACACCACCTTCCGCGAGCGCATCGCCCGTGCCGACGCGGTGCTCTTCGTCACCCCGGAATACAACCGCTCGGTGCCCGGCGTGCTGAAGAACGCCATCGACGTCGGCTCGCGTCCCTATGGCAAGAGCGCCTGGAACGCCAAGCCCTGCGCCGTGGTCAGCGCCTCGCCGGGCGCCATCGGCGGCTTCGGCGCCAACCATCACCTGCGTCAGTCGCTGGTGTTCCTCAACATGCCGGTGCTGCAACAGCCCGAAGCCTACCTGGGCGGCGCGGGCAGCTTCTTCGACGACGCCGGCAAGCTGTCCGAGAAGACCCAGCCCTTCCTCAAGAGCATCATCGACGCCTTCTCCGCCTGGATCGAACAGAACCAGCCGCGCTGATCGCCCCTGGGCGCCGGCCCCGGCCGGCGCTCGCCGATCTGTGCAGCGGGTCGCAGGCTACCGGACAAAGTCCGATTCCGCCGCGATCCGACTGGTCGCCCCTCCCGCGCCGCGCCATGGTTCAGGCCCGCCTTATCCGCCGGACCGACCATGCACCCGCGCCCGCTCCGACTCTGCCTGCCCGCCCTTGCACTGCTGGCCGCGTGCAGTTCGCCTCCGGTCCACAAGGACATCGACGGCGAAGGCTTCGCCGCCGGGCAGATGCTGCAGAACGACGCCAACCGCGCCGCCAACCTGGCCATGCGCGATAACCTGCAAAGCCTCTCGCTGCTGCTCGACAAGCTCTACAAGCGCAACCCGCGGCAGTGGAAGAAAACCGGCGCCGCCTCCCGCGACGCGGCGCACAAGGTGGTGATGGATGCCATCGTCGACCAGCAGCCGTTGCCCGGCCTGGGCGACAAGCGCTCGGTGGCCGCACTGCCGCTGGCTTTCGATGCCGACTTCGAGGGCGACCGCGCCGGCGCATTGATCTACGGCCTGGGCAGCATGCTGGTGGAGCTTTACGGCGGCACCACCACTCAGCACCTGCTCAGCGGCCTGAACGCGCAGAAGACCGCCAACGCGGCGTGGAACATCGAGGTCGCCGCCTGGCTGCTGGCCAGCCGCACCGACGCGGCGGGGCAGCCGCTGCTGCTGTCCAACGAGATCAGCAGCGCCGGGCGCAACCTGTCCTTCGAGCGTGAATTCGGCCGCATGATCGGGCGCCTGGAACTGCTCGCCCAGACCAGCGACGAAAGCCTGCGGCGCAGCGGCATCAACTACGTGCAGGGCCTGCTCGCCGCGCCGATCATCGGGCTGGTGCAATTCATCCCGCTGGATGCCGCCTCGGCAGCGGCCACCCAGTAGCTACTCCAGCAGACGCGCCAGGCGCTGGCGCAGGTAGCGGTTTTCCGCGCGCAGCTCCTCCACCTCGTCCAGCAGGCGCAGCGCCAGGGCGATGCCCGGCCAGTCCAGCTCGAACTCGCGGCGCAGGCGCACCGCACGGCGCACCACGCTGACCGCCTGGTAATCGAACACCCAATGCCCGCCGCGTTGTTCGCGGGGCTCCACGATGCCCACCTCGACGATCTCGACGAGTACGTCGCGGGGCAGGTTCACCGACTGGCAGAGCTCGTCGAGGTCCACCACCATCACTGTAGTCGTCATGCGCGTTTACCCCAATCGGCACGGGGGTCGAAGGCCGCCTTGGCGGCCAGTTCTTCCCAGAGTTTGCGGGTCGCTTCGTCCGCCGCCTTCGGCATCACCACCTTGAGCACGGCGTAGAGATCGCCGGCGGCGGCGTCTCCCTTGTTCGGCAGGCCCTTGCCCTTGATGCGCAAGCGCTGGCCGGCCTGGCTGTTGGCCGGGATGCCGAGGTTGATGCGCCCGCCCAGGGTGGGCACTTCCACCTTGGCGCCGAGCGCGGCCTCCCACGGCGCCACCGGCACGGTGACGACCAGGTCGCGACCCTCGACATCGAACAGCGGGTGCGGCACCAGGCGGATCGCCAGGTACAGGTCGCCAGGCGGGCCGCCGTTGACGCCCGGCGCGCCCTGCCCCTTGAGGCGGATGCGCTCGCCGTCGGCAGTGCCCACGGGGATCTTCACGTTCAGCGTCTTGTTCTGTGGCGGCAGCTTGCGGCCGTACTCGTCGTAGCTGGGCAGGCTGAAGCTGATCGGCCGGCTCTCGCCGGAAAGGGTTTCCTCGAGGAACAGCGGGACCTCCATCTCCACGTCCTGGCCACGATGCGGCTGCGGCTGGCGAGCGCCGCCGAAGCCACCACGGGAGCCGCCGGCGCGGGCGCCGAAGATCTGCTCGAAGAAGTCGGAAAAGTCCTGCTCATGCCCCGGCGGCGGGCCATCGAAGCCTCCGCGCGGCTGCCAGCCGGGCGGCGCCTCGAACTGCGGGCCCTGCGCGCCGTAGCGACGCAGCTCGTCGTACTCGGCGCGCTTCTCCGGGCTTTTCAGCACCTCGTAGGCTTCGGAGACGTCCTTGAACTTCGCCTCGGCGTCCGCCTCCTTGCTGACGTCCGGGTGGTATTTGCGCGCGAGCTTGCGGTAGGCGGTCTTGATCGCCTTCTCGTCGGCGTCGGGTTCAACCCCGAGCGCCGCGTAGTAATCCTTGAATTCCATCGATCTCCTCACATGCGTTGGACCTGTCGGCGCCTGGGACACGGGGATTCGCGCGGGCGGCCGAAGCCGCTGCGCGCACTGCGGGGCGAACAGGTGGAAAAAACGGGTTTCTGCGACAACAGATGGAGTCGCGGCGCCTGCTTTTCAACACTGCCTGCAAGCCTAGACGCTGATCCTGCAGGGCGGCTGCCGCGACGTGTTGATGCCGGTCATGGCATAGTCGGCTTTCCGCTTTCCCGGCAATCGACCCAGGCCATGACCGCTCCCCTCGATTCGTTCCGCCAGCCGCTGGACCCGAGCCACGAGCTGCCCATCTACCGTCAGTTGTACGGACGCATCCGCGACGCCATCACCCGCGGCGCCCTGCGTCCCGGCGAGCGCGTGCCGCCCGTGCGCGGGCTGGCCGGCGAACTGGGTGTGGCGCGCGGCACGGTGGAGCTGGCCTACCAGTTGCTGACCAGCGAAGGCTATCTGCAGGCACGCGGGCCAGCGGGCACGGTGGTATCGCCGCAACTGGCGGGACGCAGCGCCGCCGCGCCGGCGGTGGCGGTCGCGCCGGCAACCGTCGAGCGCACCCTGCCCGGCCTGATCGCCCATGGCCCGGCGTTGCGCCCGTTCCAGCTCGGCGTGCCGGCGCTGGATGCCTTCCCCCGCGCGCTCTGGGGGCGCCTGTGCGCGCGCCGCCTGCGCCAGCAGAGCGCCGCCATGCTGGCCTACCCGGAGCCCTGTGGCTACGGACCCTTGCGCGAGGCGGTCGCCGGTTACCTGGGCATTTCCCGAGGGATCGTCTGCGACCCGGCGCAGGTGTTCATCTGCGCCGGCTACCAGGGCGCGCTGGACCTGATCAGCCGCACCCTGCTCGAACCCGGCCAGCGTTTCTGGCACGAAGACCCGGGCTACCCGCGCGGCCGCGAGCTGCTGCGCCGGGCCGGCGGGGTGCCGGTGCCGGTCGCGGTGGACGGCGATGGTCTGCGCGTGGAGGACGGCATCGCCCGCGCGGCGGATGCGCGCTTCGCCCTGGTCACGCCGTCGCAGCAGAGCCCCACCGGCGTCGCCCTGAGCCTGCCGCGCCGCCTCGCCCTGCTGGACTGGGCCGCCGGCAGCGGCGCCTGGGTGGTCGAGGACGACTACGACAGCGAGTACCGCTACGCCGGCTTCCCGCTGCCGGCGCTGAAAAGCCTCGACCGCGCCGGGCGCGTGCTCTACACCGGCACCTTCAGCAAGGTGCTCTACCCCGCACTGCGCCTGGGCTATCTCGTGGTACCGGCGGCGTTGGTGGATGACTTCGTGCGCGCCCAGCAGGTGTTTTCTTCCGGCTGCGCGGAGCTGCTGCAGGCGACCCTGTGCGACTTCATGCAGGAGGGCCATTTCGCCCGCCACCTCAAGCGCACCCGCACGCTGTACGCCCAGCGCCGGCAGTGGCTGCGCAGCGCGCTGGAAGCACGCCTCGGCGAGCGCCTGCGCTTTGCCGACACGCCGGGGGGCCTGCATCTGATCGGCGCGCTGGAACAGGACGACCTGGCCGTCGCCCGCCGCGCCCATGCCGAGGGGCTGGGCCTGCAGGCGCTGAATGCCTGGTGCGTGGAGGCCAAGCGCGCGCCGGCGCTGATGATGAGCTTCACCAATGTCAGCGATGAGCCGCTGGCCGGGCGCCTGGCGGAGCGCCTGGCGGCGCTGCTGGAGTGAGGCAGGAGGCTGGGCGGGCGAAGAAGGTTCCGCTGCGACGGGCTTCGCGACCGGGTTTGCTTTCTGAAACATCGTGGCGCGGCCTGCACTCTCCCCCGCCCTCTCCCTGAAGGGAGAGGGAGCTGTCCGTGCCGGCTGACACCATGGATTCCTCCTGCACCGACCGGTTCCCTCTCCCTTGGGGGCGGGGGAATCAGGCAGACCGTAGGGCGCATGACCCGGAACGGGTTATCCGCCGATCACCCCGCGGCGGATAACGCTGTCGCGTTATGCGCCCTACGATCTCAGGCGGGAAAGGATCCGCCCCGCCGGCTTTCGCGGACAAGGCCCGCTCCTTCACCCCAGGCCGCCCCCCGTCCCCCTGTAGGAGCGAGCTTGCTCGCGAACAGCCTTGGCGATGGAACACCACCGTTCGCGAGCAAGCTCGCTCCTACGAAGAGCAAAAAGCCCCGCCGAAGCGGGGCTTTCATCACGCCGACCGCCGCCCGATCAGGACGACAGGTAGGCCGAACGGGTCAGGCCCAGGCGCAGCGCGTCGAGGAACTGCGTGCGCTCGCGCGCGGTGAGCTTGGCCCCGGCGACCTTGTCGCGGTAGTGGGTCATCAGCTCCTCGGGCGACAGGTGCACGTAGCGCAGCATGTCCTCGATGGTGTCATGGGTCTCGATGCCGGCGTGGTAGTAGCTGCCGTCGGCGTTCTGGTAGACGTTCACCGAGTCGGTGTCGCCGAACAGGTTGTGCATGTCGCCGAGGATTTCCTGGTAGGCGCCGACCAGGAAGGTGCCGATCAGGTAATCCTCGCCTTCCTTCACGTCGTGCACCGGCATGCTGGTCTCGATGCTCTGCTCGTCGACGTACTGGGTGATCTTGCCGTCGGAGTCGCAGGTCAGGTCCTGCAGCACCGCGCGGCGGGTCGGTTCCTCGCCCAGGCGGTGGATCGGCAGGATCGGCAGTACCTGGCCGATGGCCCAGGTGTCGGGCAGGCTCTGGAACACCGAGAAGTTGCAGATGTACTTGTCCGCCAGCTTGTCATTGAGCTCGTCGAGCACCTGGCGATGCGAGCGCTGGTGGGCCTTGAGCTGGTTGTGCAGGCGGCGGCAGATGGCGAAGTAGCACTGCTCGGCCAGGGCCTTCTGCGCGAGGCTGATCTTGCCCTCGGCGTACTGCGCGGCGGCGTCGCTCATGTAGTGGGTGGCGCGCCAGTAGGTCTCGGTGACCATCTCGGCGTCGGTCGGGCCAAGCAGGTCGGCCAGCCACTGGACGATTTCCGGCTGTTCGGCCAGGTCGGTGATGGTCGGTAGCTCGTCGTTGTGCCGCTCGACGTCGGTGACCTGGGTGATCAGCACCGCGTGGTGCGCGGTCAGCGCGCGGCCGCTCTCGGAGAAGATGTGCGGGTGCGGCAGGCCCTGGGCGTCGCAGAATTCCTTGAGCATGCCCACCACCACACCGGCGTAATCGTCGATGTCGTAGTTGATCGAGCTGGCGTTGCGCGAGTGGGTGCCGTCGTAGTCCACGCCCAGGCCGCCGCCGACGTCCACGTGGTCCACCGGCAGGCCGAGGGCACGCAGTTCGCCGTAGTAGCGGATGGCTTCCTTGAAGCCGTGCTGGTAGTCGGCCAGGTTGGCGATCTGCGAGCCCATGTGGAAGTGCAGCAGGCGCACGCCCTGGTCCAGCCCGGCGGCGCGGAAGCGCTCGACCACCGACAGCAGCTGCGCGGCGGACAGGCCGAACTTGGCCTTCTCGCCACCGGTGTCGGCCCACTTGGAGGAGGCCAGCGAGGACAGCCGCACGCGCAGGCCGACCTGGGGCAGCACGCCGATGACGGCGGCTTCCTCGATCACCAGCTGCACCTCGGATTCCTTCTCGATCACGATGAACACGTTGTGGCCGAGCTTCTGCCCCATCAGCGCCAGCTTGATGAACTCGCGGTCCTTGTAGCCGTTGCAGACGATGGTGCCGCCCTTGGGCGCCAGCGCCAGCACGGCCATCAGCTCGGGCTTGGAGCCGGCTTCCAGGCCGATGGAGACGTTCTGGGTGGCGATGATGCTCTCCACCACCGCTTCCTGCTGGTTCACCTTGATCGGGTACAGCGCGGTGTAGCGGCTGCCGTACTCCAGGCGCGCGATGTTGGCGTCGAAGGCGCCGGTGAGCTTGCGCACGCGGTCCTGGAGGATGTCCGGGAAGCGCACCAGCAGCGGCAGCGACAGGCCCGCCTCGCGCAGCTGCTCGACCAGCGCATGCAGATCGATCGGCTGGGCATCGGCGCCCTGCGGGCGAACTTCCACGTTACCGGCGTCGTTGATGGCGTAGTAGCCGGCGCCCCAGTGGCGAATTCCGTAGATGCTGCGGCTGTCAGCCACGGTCCAGTTGCTGCCGTCGTCTTTGCGGGTCCGTCTAGCGGCCATGCGTGGTGGTCTCCTCAAATAGCGCGAATGTGTGCAGGCGCCCGCCCGGCGTGCGGGTGAGTCGTTCGAGGCCTTCTGGTGTAACCCTAGCCGGGACTCGTGACGATGCCGTGTTGACCGCCGGGCTTGGCGGTAAGTTTAGGAAAATCCGACGACGCGCCCAGGGCGCGCCGGTAAATCTCCCATCTAGGGAAAGGGCTTGCCGGCGCCGCGCAGTCTGCGCATCGCCTGGAACCCGTTCTCGACAGGGGAGAGTCGCTTGCCTGTTCAGGCAGGGGGGACGGATCAGCCGCCGGATTTCTTCGCCTTGAGGCCGCGCTTGGCCAGCTCTTCGAGCAGCAGGTCGACGTGGTCGCCCTGGATCTCGATGATGCCGTCCTTCAACGCGCCACCGGTGCCGCAACGCTTCTTCAGCGCGGTGGCCAGGTCCTTGAGCGCATCGGCCGCCAGCGGCACACCGGTCACCGTGGTCACGGTCTTGCCGCCGCGGCCCTTGGTTTCCCGACGCACGCGAGCGATGCCGTCGCCGGCCGGAATCTCGGCCTGCTTGCAGGTGCACGCGCCAATGGGCTGATTGCAGTCCGGGCAGTGCCGGCCGGCATCAGTGGAATAGACGAGCCCGCCGAGGGCGGACAGGGAGGATGCTTTCTTGACCACCGGGCGTTTCCCCAGGATTGGCCTCTTCGGGCCAGGTCAACGAATGGCCGGCTGGCGCCGACCGCGACGCCCCACTCAGGCAGGGGCTGCGCAATTCCCGGTGGAGGACCCTGCCGGAAAGGTCGCGCAATTTAGCAGCATTGGAGGCAAATGCTAAGAGCGAAAATGCGTCATTGATCGGCGGTTTGGCGACATGGGGTCTTTTCAGGGCATCTGGAAATCAGATCAAGCGATCGCGGACGAAGTCCGCTCCTACCCATAGGTTAGCCACGGCGTAGGAGCGGACTCCGTCCGCGATTGCTCAACGCCAGCTCCGAATTCCTTAGAAACTCACCAGGTACTTGCGCAACGCCGCCAGCGAATCCGGGCAATACGGCGTGCCCGCCTTCGCCTCGGCCAGCACCTGGTGCGGGTCGATGAAGCGCGCTTCCAGCACTTCCTCGGGCTGCAGCTTCAACGGCGCATCGGACACGGCGGAGAACACCGCGCACCACAGGCGGTTGTCCGGCTGGTCGAAGAAGAAGGTGCCATGCGCGCGGAGTTCGACGCCGGCAATGCCCAGCTCCTCTTCCAGCTCGCGGGCGGCGGAAGCCTCGTAGCTCTCGTCCGCCTGCACCATGCCGCCGGCGGCCGGGTCCCAATAGCCCGGGTAGATCGCCTTGCTCAGGGTGCGGCGGTGCACGCACAGCTCGCCAGCGGAGTTGAACAGCAGGATGAAGGTGCCCCGGCCGATCAGCCCGCGCGCGCGCAGCTCGGCGCGCGGCAGGCTGCCCAGCAGCTGGTCGTCATCGTCGACCCAGGCGATCTTCTCCGCGTCGGAGGCCGCCCGGTGGGCGGCTTCCCTGTCGCTGATGGCCGCCATGGATCAGCCCTGGGCCAGCAGCTGGCGCAGGTCGATGATTGCGGCGTTGGCGCGGGAGATGTAGTTGGCCATGACCAGCGAGTGGTTGGCCAGCACGCCGAAGCCGCTGCCGTTGAGGACCATCGGGCTCCACAGCGGCGCCTCGGCGGCCTCCAGCTCGCGGATGATCTGGCGCACGCTGACGGTGGCGTTCTTCTTCGCCAGCACGTCGGCGAAGTCCACCTCGATGGCGCGCAGGATGTGCGACAGCGCCCAAGCCTGCCCACGGGCTTCGTAGAACACGTTGTCGATCTGCATCCAGGGGGTTTCCTGGATCACTTCCTCGACTTCCGGCGCCTGGCCCGGGGTGACCGGCTTGAGCGGGGTGATGTTGGTGTTCAGCTTGACCCGGCCGACGCTGGCCGAGAGGCGCTGGGACAGCGAGCCCAGGCGGGTGGAGACGTCGCCCAGCCAGTTGTTCAGGCTGTCGGCGCGGGCGTAGAACTGCGCGCCGGCGGGGTCGGCGGACAGGCGGGCGAGGTAACGGTCCAGCGACTTGATGCCCTCGGCGTACTCCGACTCGGAGGACGGCAGCGCCCAGCTCTTGTTGTCGAAGTTGAAGCGCGGCTCGGCGCGCGCCAGGTCCGCGTCCTCGGTGGACTGCGACTGGGAGCGGGCGAAGTCCTTGCGCAGCGCGCGCGACAGATCGCGCACCTGGACCAGCGCGCCGTATTCCCAGCTGGGCATGTTGTCCAGCCAGACGCCCGGCGGGAAGATGTCGTTGGACAGGTAGCCGCCGGGCTTGTTGAGCAGCGTGGCGACCACTTCCTTGAGGGTTTCGACGGTGGTGTAGCCCACCACCATCTGCCGGCCCGCGCGTTCGGCGGCGGCCTGAGCGTTCTGCTGCACGGGGAAGAGGTCCGGCTCCTGGCTCCAGTACCAGCCGATGGCCCCGCAGATCACCAGGTAGACGCCCAGCAGACCACCCAGCACGCGGCCCAGCCAGGGCCCGCCGAAGTAGGCGCGCGCGTCGTCCACCGAGTCATTCACGCGATCACGCACGGAGCCGCGTTTCTTCCAGTTCCACATGGCAAGTTCCTTGATGTCCCGAATTCGAAGATAGCTTGGACCTGCAACCGGCCCCAGGGTGCCGGGATTTTAGGCCCACCGGCGCCAGCATGCCGCACGGCGGCAGGTCAGCGCAGCCTACCCTGCGCATGGTGCTCGGTAATGGTGCGAATTACAAAGCTTCGGATGTTTGACCGAAGGCACTGTTATTGCCATCCAGGATTGGTAGCATAGGGCCATCACTGTGTATCACGGCGGAAATATCTTCGCCCCGCAGGCCGCCGGTACGGCTCTATAAAGAAGCGCGCGATGACCGAGCTCGATGATCCCTCCCTGGACCGCCTCAAGCATCACTTCGCCCAGCGGGTGATCCACCAGGCCCGTCACCTGCTGGAAGTCTGGCAGCGCCTGTCGCGCTCGGAGTGGAACAGTGCCGGGATGGCCGAGCTGGCCGAGGCCTGCCTGCGCCTGCAGCGCTACGCCGAACGCTTCGAGCAGGCCGAACACGCCGACCTGGCCAAGGGCATCGACCAGTGCCTGCGCGCCGTGCAGGACAACCGCGGGCGCCTGTCCAGCGAACTGATCACCGAACTCAACCGGTTGATGCAGCGCCTGTCGCGCACCGGCCTGCGGCATGGCGACCAGTTCGAGCAGACCCACCTGCCGCCGCTGCGCAAGCCCGTCTACCTCGCCCTGCAGGACCAGGAGCGCGCCGAGCGGCTGGCCCAGCAGCTGGAATTCTTCGGCATGGCCGCGCAGGCCTGCGAGCACGCCAACGCCTTCCGCGCCGCCATGGCCGACCGCCACCCGGCGGCCATCGTCATGGAAATCGACTTCGCCGGCGGCCAGGGCCTGGCGCTGGCCGACGAGGCCCAGGCGGGCCTGAAGCAGAAGCTGCCGGTGCTGTTCTTCAGCCACGAGGAAACCGACACCCCGACCCGCCTGGCCGCCGCCCGCGCCGGTGGCCAGGACTTCTTCAGCGGCGCGCTGGACGCCTCCGGCCTGCTGGAGAAGATCGAGACCCTGACCCGCGTGGCGCACTACGAGCCGTTCCGCGTGCTGATCGTCGACGATTCCCGCGCCCAGGCCGCGCACACCGAGATGGTCCTCAACAGCGCCGGCATCGTCACCCGCGCGCTCACCGCGCCGCTGTCGGTGATGGCCGAGCTGGCCGAGTTCCAGCCGGACCTGATCATCCTCGACATGTACATGCCCGAGTGCCTGGGCACCGAGCTGGCCAAGGTGATCCGTCAGCACGAGCGCCACGTGAGCGTGCCGATCATCTACCTGTCCGCCGAGGATGACCTGGACAAGCAGCTCGACGCCATGAGCGAAGGCGGCGACGATTTCCTCACCAAGCCGATCAAGCCGCGCCACCTGATCGCCACCGTGCGCAACCGCGCCGCCCGCGCGCGCAGCCTGAAGGCGCGGATGGTGCGCGACAGCCTCACCGGCCTGTACAACCACACCCACACCTTGCAGCTGCTCGATGACGCCCGCTTCCGTGCACGCCGCGAAGAGCGCCCGCTGACCTTCGCGATGCTCGATATCGACCACTTCAAGCGGGTCAACGACACCTACGGCCATCCCATGGGCGACCGCGTGATCAAGAGCCTGGCGCTGTTCCTCAAGCAGCGCCTGCGCAAGACCGATCACATCGGCCGCTATGGCGGCGAGGAATTCGCCGTGGTGCTGCCCGATACCGACGCCGACGCGGCGCGCAAGGTGCTGGAGGAAATCCGCCAGCGCTTCGCCGAAATCCATTACCCCGCGCAACCCCACGACCTGTCCTGCACCTTCAGCTGCGGCATCGCCGAACTGGGCGAGGACATGGACATCAAGACCCTGGCCAAGCAGGCCGACGAGGCCCTGTACCGCGCCAAGCACGGCGGCCGAAACCGCGTCGAGGTCTACACCTGACCCCCGCCGCTCTGCCGCGGCGCTTCCCGACCGAATGCTGGCACCGTGTCATCAGCCAGTAACCAAACTGCAATAGCTTCAGGGCTCGCCGTTTTTTCGCCGTCGGTCGAGACCTGCCATGCGCCTCAAGCTGCTCACCAACCTCAACACCGTCCTGCTCCTGCTCGTCTGCCTCGCCCTGGGCGCCACCCTGTGGTGGTCGCAACGCGCCCTGGAGCGCCCCTTCAGCCTGATGGACCGTTACCTGGAACTCTCCCAGGGATTCGAGCGGCAGGTGGCGCAGAACATCCAGGCGTACCTGGCCAGCGGCGACGCGCTCAAGCAGAAGGCCGCCCAGCAGGGGCTGGACGAACTGGCGAACGAACTGCCGCAACTGCCGGACAGCCTCCGCCAGCGGCTGGGCCAGAGCTTCGACGAGCTGCAGCAGTTCAGCGGCAACCAGTTGCTCGCCGCCGGCAAGCTGGCGGGTGATCCCCAGGGCCTGCTGCTGCAGGCCGAACGTGACCTGCTGGCGGCGCTGGACCAGCTCGGCGCCTATGCCGATGCCAGCCAGAACCCCGCGGCCGCCGAGTACCGCACGCCGCTGCTGCAGGCCGGCCTGCACCTGACGCGCCTGGCCCACGCCCGCGCCAAGCTGGTGGACAGCGGCAACCCGGCGCTGGCCGAGGACATCCAGCGCGAGCTGGACACCCTGCGCCAGCTGGCCGAGCGCATCGATGCCCTGCCGCTGCTCGGCGTGCTGGAGCAGCAGGCTTCGGCTTCCGACGACTTCGCCGCGATGATGGGCCTGGAGTCCCAGCCGGCCGCGCAGGCGCACAGCGAAGACCGTGGCGTGACGCTCAAGCGTGACCTCGCCGGCGTGCTGCGCCGCTACCCGGACGAACTCAACCGCACCCGCCAACTGATCGCCCAGCGCCAGGAACTGGCCAACGCCACCGCCCAGCGCCTGGGCGCCGTACAGCAGGCCCTGGCGACCCTGGAGCCGCAGGTGCGCGGGGAGCGCGCGAAGATCCAGGCGCAGGTGCGGGTGATCCAGGGCGCGCTGATCGCCCTGATCCTCGCCACCGCCCTGCTCATCGATACCCTGCAACGCCGCCTGGCACGGGTGCTCGGTCAACTGGTGCCGGCCCTGTCGACCTGGGCGCGGGGCGACTTCGCCCACCCTATCGCGCTGGCCACCCGCACCCGCGACCTGCTGGAGTTGCAGGAATCGCTGAACCGCCTGCGCGACTTCCTCGGCACCCTGGTCGGCACCATTCACCAGCGCGCCGAGGAAGTCGCCGGCAGCAGCCGCGCCCTGGCGGAACTGTCCGGCGGCCTGCATGCCGGCGCGGAGCGCCAGGCCAGCGACACCGGGGAGATCCGCGATGCCTTGGGCAACATGGAAGCGGCGATCCAGCAGGTGGCCGGCGACGCCAGCCAGGCCGCCTCGGCCAGCCACGCCGCCGGCCTGGCCGTCGAGCAGGGCCAGCAGGTGATCGGCAACAGTCTCAGCGGCATGCACGCGCTGGTGGACGAAGTGCAGAGCAACGCCCAGGCCATCGAGAACCTGGCGGAGGAGTCGGCCACCATCGCCAACGTGCTGGGGGTGATCCGCTCCATCGCCGAACAGACCAACCTGCTGGCGCTCAACGCCGCCATCGAGGCCGCGCGCGCCGGCGAGCAGGGCCGGGGGTTCGCCGTGGTGGCCGAGGAAGTGCGCTCGCTGGCCCTGCGCACCGCGGGCGCCACCGAGGAGATCCAGCAGCTCACCGCGCGCCTGCAGCAGGCCGCGCGGCAGTCGGTGGAGGCGATGCGCAGCCAGGTGGAGCATGCGGAAGTCACCGCCAGCCAGGCCGGTGCCGCCGAGGGCGCGCTGGACGAGGTGGTCGGCGCCATCCGCACCATCGCCAGCATGGCCGAGCGCATCGCCGAGAGCTCCGCCCAGCAGAGCGGCGCGGTCAGCGAGATCCGCTCCCACAGCGAGCGCATCCACGCCCTGGGCAGCGAGAACCTGCGACTGATCGGCCAGGGCCGCAGCCAGGGCGAGCAGTTGCAGGAGCTGGGCGGCGCGTTGCATACCGCTGTGCGGGCGTTTCGGGTGTGACGGACCCAACCTGTAGGAGCGCTCCCCGCGCGAACAGGGCCATGACCCGTCCTTGAAGATAAAGAGCCCCTCACCCTAACCCTCTCCCGCAAGCGGGAGAGGGGACCGCTCGGTGCAGGACGACACCTCAGTCTCAGCCGGCACGGACGACTCCCTCTCCCTCTGGGAGAGGGCTGGGGTGAGGGCATGCCCCGGCACAATGCCAATTCCGTGCAGGAGCAATTCGCGAGCAACAACGATGGCGCCCCTTCGTCCTACAAGGGGCGCTCTTCGTGGGAGCGAGCTTGCTCGCGAACGCCGTTCAGGCCGCGCTCAACGCTCCCCCAGCTTGTGCCGCGCCGCGTACAGGCAAACCATCTCCATCGCCAGGGTCGCGCCGGCCAGGGCGGTGATCTCGGCGCTGTCGTACGGCGGCGCGACTTCCACCACGTCCATCCCCACCAGGTTGATACCGCGCAGGGCACGGAGGATTTCCAGCGCCTGGTGCGAACTCAGCCCGCCGCAGACCGGCGTGCCGGTGCCCGGGGCGAACGCCGGGTCGAGGCAGTCGATATCGAAGGTCAGGTACACCGGGTGCTCGCCCACCCGCGCGCGGATGCGTTCGGCAATGGCCTGCAGCGACGTGCGGTGGACTTCGCGCGCGTCCAGCACCTGGAAGCCCATCACGTCGTCGTTGGTGGTGCGCAGGCCGACCTGCACCGAGCGCGCCGGGTCGACCAGCCCTTCGCGGGCGGCGTGGTAGAACATGGTGCCATGGTCGATGCGCTGGCCGTCCTCGTCCGGCCAGGTGTCGCTGTGGGCGTCGAAATGGACCAGCGACAGCGCTCCGTGCTTCTTCGCGTGGGCCTTGAGCAGTGGATAGCTGATGAAGTGGTCGCCGCCCAGGGTCAGCAGCGCGCAACCGGCATCGAGGATGCGCGCGGCGTGGGCTTCGATGACGTCCGGGGTTTCCTGCGGCACGCCGTGGTCGAAGGAGCAGTCGCCGTAGTCGATCACCGCCAGGTGATCGAAGGGGTCGAATTCCCAGGGGAAGTGCCGCGCCCAGGCCATCTGCACCGAGGCGGCGCGGATCGCCCGCGGCCCGAAGCGGCTGCCGGGGCGGTTGGTGGTGGCGGTATCGAAGGGCACGCCGCTCACCACCAGGTCGACGCCGCGCAGGTCGCGGCTGTAGCGGCGGCGCATGAAGCTGGTGATGCCGGCGTAGGTGGATTCGGCGGCGGTGCCATACAGGCTGTCGCGGGTGATGGCCTGGTCGTTGTCGTGGGCGTGGTCCATGGTGTCCTCGTTTTCAGTGGGTCACGGTGTCGGATAGGGGAGCGCCCCATGGGCGCGATCGCGGGCAGTGGTCGGGCTCAGCCCCGCGTCCGAAACGCCGACCACAGCCGCGTCCGCTCGCGCTGCTGTTTCAAGGTCAGCAACTGCTCGCCGAACAACTTCTGGCGCATGGCCGCAGGCGGGTAGATGTCCGGGTCGCCGGCCACGTCGGCATTGAGCAGCGGCGTGGCCTTGAGGTTGGCGTTGGCGAAGTACAGGGTGTTGGTCAGCTCGGCGATGGACTCCGGGCGCAGCATGAAATCGATGAAGGCGCGCGCCTCCTGCGGGTGCGGGGCATCCACGGGGATGGCCATCGTGTCGAACCAGAGCAGCGTGCCTTCGCGGGGAATCCGGTAGATCACCTCGAACGGCTTGTTCGCCTGTTTGGCCTGCGCGGCGCCCATCAGGGCATCGCCGGTATAGGTCAAGGCGACGCACAGGGTGCCGTTGGCCAGGTCGTTGATGTGCTTGCCGCTGGCGATGTAACGCACGTGGGGCTGCAGTTTTTCCAGCAACTGGCGGACCTCGGCCAGGTCCGCCGGGTCGGTGCTGTACGGCGGCTTGCCCAGGTAATTGAGCGCCACGCTGATGACCTCCTGGGGCGAGTCGATCAGCGACAGGCCGCAATCGGCCAGGCGGCTGGCGTACTCGGGCTTGAACAGCAGGTCGAGGCTGTCCAGCGGCGCGTCGGGAATGCGCTTGAGCACCTCGTTTTTGTTGATCGCCAGGCCCACGGTGCCCCAAGTGTAGGGCACGCCGAAGCCATTGCCGGGGTCGATGGCGGCGAGCTTGGCCAGCAGTTCCGGGTCGAGGTTGGCGAGGTTTTTCAGCTGCGCACCGTCCACCGGCTGCACCGCCTTGGCCTGGATGGCGCGGGCCAGGCCGCTGCTGGCGGGGAAGACCACGTCATAGCCGCTGCGGCCGGTCATCAGCTTGCTGTCGAGCACCTCGGCGCTGTCGAAGGTGTCGTATTTGACGCGGATGCCGGTTTCCGTCTGGAAGCGCTGCAAGGCATCGGCGCCGACGTAATCCGCCCAGTTGTACAGGTTGAGCACCCGCTCCTGCGCCGGCAGGGGCATGGCCAGGGCCACGGCCAGCGCCGCGAGAGAAGCCCGGAAGAACGCACGCATGATCATCGCCTCGGGTTGTTGTGGTTATGGGGGCGAGCATGGGGCGGGCTTTACTTTGCAAAAATACAAAGTTAATTACTTTGGCATTTCATCGAAGCAATGTTTGGAGACGGCCATGCTCAGCCAATTGCGCGACCTCGACCTGCAACTGCTGCGGCTGTTCGTCACCGTGGTGGAGTGCGGCGGCTTCAGCGCCGCGCAGGGCGAACTGGGCCTGAGCCAGCCCAGCATCAGCATCCAGATGGCCAAGCTGGAGACGCGCCTGGGCTACCGCCTGTGCGAGCGCGGCAAGGGCGGCTTCCGCCTGACGCCCAAGGGCGAGCACCTGCTGCAATCGACGCGGCGGCTGTTCGTCGCCATCGAGGGCTTCCGCGACGAGGCGCGCGGCGTGGCGGACAAGCTGCTGGGCGAGGTGCGCATCGGCTTGTCCGAGGGGCTGGACGTGGAAGTCCTGGCGCAGCTCTCCGGGGCGATCCGCCGCTTCCGCCAGCGCAACGAGGCCGTGAACCTGGAGCTGATCACCGCCGCCCCCGCCGAGCTGGAGCGCCTGCTCCTGCAGGACCGGCTGCACCTGGCGGTCGGCTACTTCGCCGGCACCCAGGCGGCGCTGGAGCACCGCACCCTGTTCATCGAGGCGCAGGGGCTCTACTGCGGCGCCGGACATCCGGCCTTCAGCGAGCCGCAGCCGACCCGCGAATCCCTGGCGGACGCCGACCAGGTGCTCCATCCCTATCGCTTCATCGCCGCCGACGAACCGCTGCAGACCAGCCGCAGCAGCGCCCGTTGCGAGCAGGTGGACGGCAGCCTGGCGTTCATCCTCTCCGGCGCGCACGTCGGCTACCTGCCCCGGCACGTCGCCCAGCCGTGGATCGAGCGCGGCCAATTGCGCGAACTGCTGCCCGGCGAGCTGGGCTTCGACGTCGCCTTCAGCCTAACCCGTCACCGCGGCCGCCACCCCGGCGACGCCGAGCAGGCCTTCGTCAGCGACCTGCTGGCCGCCTTCGGACAGCACGCGGCCGATTGACGCAGCGGCGCGGCGGGAACCGATCCACGTAGGCGCAGTCCCACAGCGTCGATCACGTCTTGTGACAGCTCTTGCGGCAACGCCTCGGGCCGGGCCGGGAGCTTTCCGCTATCATGCCCGCCACCGATATGCCCGCCCACCACGTAGTCCGCGAGATGTCCATGCGCCGCCTGCTTACCCTGCTCCTGCTCCTGGTCGCCCTGCCCGCTGCCGCCGGCCTGTTCGACAAACCCGCCGACAAGGGCGGCTTCGCCGTCGGGCAACCGGCCAAGGGCGACTTCCTGCCGGTGGCCGAGGCCTTCCGCGTCAGCGTGGAGGACAGCGACAGCCAGCAGGTGAAGCTGCGCTTCATCAACGCCGACGGCTACTACCTCTACCAGCACCGCTTCAGCTTCAAGGTCGAGCCTGCCGACAGCGGCGTGAGCGTGGGCGAGGTGAAGCTGCCGCCGGGCAAGCAGCACCACGACGACTATTTCGGCGATACCGTCGTCTACTACGCCATCACCGACATCGACGTGCCGCTGGTCAATCCGCAGCACAAGCCCTTCACCCTGGTCGTCAGCTACCAGGGCTGCGCCGACAAGGGCCTGTGCTACGCGCCGGAAACCACCCGCCTGCAGATCGCCGACGGCCAGGCGGCCAGCGTGGTGAGCGGCCCCGCGCCCGCCGCCAGCGCCAAGCCCGCCGCGTCGGGCAACCCGCTGGCCAGCCTGCTGGGCGACCACGAGCCGGGCAAGATCAAGAAACTCGGCCGCGCGCTGGTGATCTTCTTCCTCCTGGGCCTGGCGCTGACCTTCACCCCCTGCGTGCTGCCGATGCTGCCGATTCTCTCCGGCGTCGTGCTGCGCGGGCGTCCGGGCGGCATGCGCGGGCTGGCGCTGTCGCTGGCCTACGTATTGCCGATGGCGGCGTGCTACGCGGTGCTCGGCACGCTGATGGGCCTGTTCGGCGCCAAGCTCAACCTGCAGGCGATGTTGCAGTCGCCCTGGGTACTGATCCCCTTCGCGGCCTTCTTCGTGGTCTTCGCCATCGCCATGTTCGGCGCGTTCGAGCTACGCCTGCCGGGCTTCGTCCGCGAGCGCCTGGACGCCATGGCGAACAACACCCGCGGCGGCTCCATCGCCGGCGCGGCCACCCTGGGCGTGCTCTCCAGCCTGCTGGTGTCGCCCTGCGTCACCGCCCCGCTGGCCGGCCTGCTGCTGTACATCAGCAGCACCGGCGACGCGGTGGGCGGCGGGCTGCTGCTGTTCTCCCTCGGTCTGGGCATGGGCACCCCGCTGGTGATCTTCGCCGTCGGCGGCGGTGCCCTGCTGCCCAAGAGTGGCGCCTGGATGAACGGCGTGCGCAACGTCTTCGGCGTCATGCTGCTGGCGGTGGCCATCTGGATGCTCGAGCGCCTGGTGTCCGGGCCGGTGGCGCTGACCCTCTGGGGCACCCTGGCAGGCGGCGTCGCCCTGGCCATCGGCACGCTGGAACTGGGGCCGAAGAAGCCGCTGCAACGCCTCGGCCAGCTGTTCGGCCTGATGCTGCTGGTCTACGCCGTGGCCGCCTGGACCGGCGCCCTGCGCGGCGAGTCCGACCCGCTGCACCCGCTGGGCCGTAGCGGCCCTGGCCAGCATGCGGGCCCGCCCAGCTCCACGCCCGGCGACTGGCAGAACATCACCACCCCGGCGCAGCTCAACGCTGCCCTGGCCAGCGCCCAGGCCGCCGGTCGGCCGGTGCTGCTGGACTGGTACGCGGACTGGTGCATCAGCTGCAAGATCATCGAGCGCCAGGTACTGCCCGCGCCGGAAGTCCAGTCGCAGCTGCCCGGCTTCGTGCTCTTGCGCTTCGACATGACCGCCAGCACCGAAGAGCAGCGCGCCCTGCTCGACCGCTACAACCTGTTCGGCCCGCCCGCGCTGCTGTTCTTCTCGCCCAAGGGCGACGAATGGAGCGATCTGCGCATCATCGGCGAAACCGATGCAGCCACCCTCGCCGACCGCCTGAAACAGGCTGGAACGCGCTCCTGATCACAGTTTGATTGCAACGGTTCTGCCGTAATCGGCTGGCAACATGCTGACATCTACGGCAAAACCGGCATGACTGGACAGTCACGCCGGCTTTCCGGCATAGTCCCGCCCTATCTTTTCCCGCCAATAACAAGGACTACCGCATCCAGATGGCGACCTTACTGGTACTGCACGGGCCGAACCTCAACCTGCTGGGCACCCGCGAGCCCGACAAGTACGGCTCCGTCACCCTCGAGCAGATCAACCAGGACCTGGAGCGCCGCGCCCGCGAAGCCGGCCACCACCTGCTGCACCTGCAGAGCAACGCCGAGTACGAACTGATCGACCGGATCCACGCCGCGCGCAACGAAGGCGTGGACTTCATCCTCATCAATCCGGCCGCTTTCACGCATACAAGTGTCGCACTACGTGACGCATTGCTCGCAGTGAGCATCCCATTCATCGAAGTGCACCTCTCCAACGTGCACAAACGTGAACCTTTCCGGCATCACTCCTACTTTTCCGACGTGGCGGTAGGGGTGATCTGCGGTCTGGGCGCCACAGGCTACCGCCTGGCCCTGGAATCCGCCCTCGAACAACTTGAACGCCCGTGACCTCACCTGGGAGAGCGAACACTGATGGACATCCGTAAAGTCAAGAAACTGATCGAACTGCTCGAAGAATCCGGCATCGACGAACTGGAAATCAAAGAGGGCGAAGAGTCCGTACGCATCAGCCGCCACAGCAAGACCGCCGCCCAGCCGGTCTATGCCGCCGCCCCGGCCTACGCGCCGGCGCCGGCTCCGGTCGCCGCCCCCGCCGCAGCGGCTGCCGCTCCGGCCGCCGAAGCCGCCCCGGCTGCGCAGAACCTGGCCGGCGCCGTGCGCTCGCCGATGGTCGGCACCTTCTACCGCGCTGCTTCGCCGACCTCCGCCAACTTCGTCGAAGTCGGCCAGAGCGTGAAGAAAGGCGACATCCTCTGCATCGTCGAAGCCATGAAGATGATGAACCACATCGAGGCCGAGACCAGCGGCGTGATCGGTCAGATCCTCGTGGAGAACGGCCAGCCGGTCGAGTTCGACCAGCCCCTGTTCACCATCGTTTAAACCGCGGGGAACCTGCGATGTTGGAAAAAGTACTGATCGCCAACCGCGGCGAAATCGCGCTGCGTATCCTGCGCGCGTGCAAGGAGCTGGGCATCAAGACGGTGGCCGTGCACTCGACCGCCGACCGCGAGCTGATGCACCTGTCGCTGGCCGACGAAGCGGTCTGCATCGGTCCGGCCCCGGCCGCGCAGTCCTACCTGCACATCCCGGCGATCATCGCCGCGGCCGAGGTCACCGGCGCCGTGGGTATCCACCCCGGCTACGGCTTCCTGGCCGAGAACGCCGACTTCGCCGAGCAGGTCGAGCGCTCGGGCTTCACCTTCATCGGCCCGAGCGCCGAGGTCATCCGCCTGATGGGTGACAAGGTGTCCGCCAAGGACGCCATGAAGAAAGCCGGCGTGCCGACCGTACCGGGCTCGGACGGCCCGCTGCCCGAGGACGAAGAGACCGCGCTGGCCATCGCCCGCGAGGTAGGCTACCCCGTGATCATCAAGGCCGCCGGTGGCGGCGGTGGTCGCGGCATGCGCGTCGTGCACCACGAGGAAGACCTGATCAAGTCCGCCAAGCTGACCCGCACCGAAGCGGGCGCAGCCTTCGGCAACTCGATGGTCTACCTGGAGAAGTTCCTGACCAACCCGCGCCACGTGGAAGTCCAGGTGCTCTCCGACGGCCAGGGCAACGCCATCCACCTGGGCGACCGCGACTGCTCCCTGCAGCGTCGTCACCAGAAGGTGCTGGAAGAAGCCCCCGCCCCGGGCATCGACGAGAAGGCCCGCGCCGAAGTGCTGGCCCGCTGCGTCCAGGCCTGCGTGGAAATCGGCTACCGTGGCGCCGGCACCTTCGAGTTCCTCTACGAGAACGGCCGCTTCTACTTCATCGAGATGAACACCCGCGTGCAGGTGGAGCATCCGGTGTCGGAGATGGTCACCGGTATCGACATCGTCAAGGAGATGCTCAGCATCGCCTCGGGCAACAAGCTGTCGATCAAGCAGGAAGACGTGGTCATCCGTGGCCATGCGCTGGAATGCCGGATCAACGCCGAAGACCCGAAGACCTTCATGCCCAGCCCCGGCAAGGTGAAGCACTTCCACGCACCCGGCGGCAACGGCGTGCGCGTGGATTCGCACCTGTACAGCGGCTACGCCGTACCGCCGAACTACGACTCGCTGGTGGGCAAGATCATCACCTACGGCAAGGACCGCGATGAAGCCATGGCGCGCATGCGCAACGCGCTGGACGAGCTGATCGTCGATGGCATCAAGACCAACACCGAGCTGCACAAGGAGCTGGTCCGCGACAAGGAGTTCTGCAAGGGTGGCGTGAACATCCACTACCTGGAGAAGAAGCTGGGCATGGACAAGCACTAAGCCTGTCGCGCCTTTCTCGCTCCCTCCACAAGGGCTGCCTCCGGGCGGCCCTTGTGCTTTGTGGCCCGCTGGTGCGGCGCGGTGCCGTGCAGTAAGCTTGCCGCCTTTATCGACGGGCCGCCCAGGCGGGCCGTGGTCTTTTCCAGCCGCACTGCCGCACTATCGAGGTCCCGCCCCATGCCCTGGCTCCAAGTCCGACTCGCCATCACCCCGGATCAGGCGGAAACCTACGAAGATGCGCTGCTGGAAGTCGGCGCCGTCTCGGTGACCTTCATGGACGCCGAAGACCAGCCGATCTTCGAGCCGGACCTGGGCACCACCCCGCTGTGGAGCCACACCCACCTGCTGGCGCTGTTCGAGGCCGATACCGACGAGACGGCCCTGGTCGCCCACCTGTCCCTGCTCACCGGCGGCGAGCTGCCGCAGCACGAGATCGAGCGCATCGAGGACCAGGACTGGGAGCGCAGCTGGATGGACAACTTCAAGCCGATGCGCTTCGGCCGCCGCCTGTGGATCGTCCCCAGCTGGCACGACGCCCCGGAGCCGCACGCGGTGAACCTGCTGCTCGACCCTGGCCTCGCCTTCGGCACCGGCACCCACCCGACCACCGCACTGTGCCTGGAATGGCTCGACGGCCAGGAACTGGCCGGCCAGAACGTCCTCGATTTCGGCTGTGGCTCGGGCATCCTCGCCATCGCCGCGCTGCTGCTGGGCGCCGAGCAGGCGGTGGGCACCGATATCGACCCGCAGGCGCTGGAAGCCTCGCGCGACAACGCCTCGCGCAACGGCATCGACCCGGCGAAATTCCCCGTCTACCTGCCCGCTGATCTGCCCAAGGCGCCAGCGGACGTCCTGGTGGCGAACATTCTGGCCGGTCCGCTGGTCACATTGGCAGAGCAGCTCACCGGCCTGGTGAAACCCGGTGGCCTGCTGGCCCTCTCGGGCATTCTCGCCGAGCAGGCCGAGGAAGTGCGCGCCGCCTATGCGAGCGCTTTCGACCTCGACCCGACCGCCGAGCGCGAAGGCTGGATCCGCATCACCGGCCGCCGCCGCTGAGTGCCCGCCGCAAAGGGCTTGAGTTAGACTAACCGCCTGTTTTTTCCGCCGGACCGCCGCATGAGCGACAGCTTCATCACACAGTGCCCCCATTGCCAGACCCGTTTCCGCGTCAACGCGACGCAACTGGGTGCGGCCAGCGGTGCTGTGCGCTGCGGAACCTGCCTGAAGGTCTTCAACGCCCCGCAGAACCTGGTGGGCGAACCGCCCCTGACGCCGGCATCGACGCCAGCAGCGGCGGCGCAACCGCCGGCAGCAGCGCCCGTGGCGAAAGCCCCGGCGCCGGTTCCGCCGCCGGCCTTCACGCCCTTCACCCCGGAAAAGCCCGCAGCCCCCAGCGCTCCCGGCACCGCCACCCTCGGCTGGCCCCTGGCGCCCCATGCCGCGCGGCACTCCAGCGATGTGGCGGAAAAGCCCGCCAGCGCCGAGCCCAGGGTCCAAGCACAACCCACGCCGCCGGCCGCCCCCGCGGCCAGCGTTGCGGCGAGCGCGGTGATCGCCCCGGCGGCCACCGTCAGCAGCGAGCCGGCCAAGCCTGTCGCCGCGCCGGCGAAAAAAGACGAGACGCTGTGGATCCACGACGATCTCGACCTGGACAGCCTCAACCTCGACGAGGAACTGGCCAAGCTCGATGAATTCGAGCTGACCCAGGAATTTCTCAGCATCGACAAGGCGCCGCGCCCCAGCGAGGCCCTGCAGAGCCGCCAGGAAGAGAAGCGCGACCCGCACGACGAGCGCTGGGCCGAAGCCCTGCTGGAAGAAGAGCAGAACGGCGCCAGCCGCGCGACCCGCCAGGAGCCCAGCTTCGGCCGGCTACCCGTCGAGGAGCCGGACGAGCCGCCCGCCAGCGCACGCCTGGTGGCCGACAAGGAGCCCGAGCCGGATGCGCACGAGCCCGATGACGAACCCCGCATCGACCCGGCGCCCCTGCGCGCCGAGACCGACGACGAACCGCTGCCCGCCTTCAGCGCCCGCCGCGATGACGACGAGCCCGACGCTGTCGACGAGCCGGACGACGAGCCGCCGCTGGCCGACGCGCGCGGCGACAGCCGTCGTGCCGAGCCGGGCCTGGGCACCGACGGCCTGCACGACCTGAGCGACGAACCCCTGCAACTGGACTGGCAGAAACCCAAGCGCCGCTGGGGCCGCCGCCTGTTCTGGCTGCTGCTGGTGCTGCTGGCCCTGGGGGGTCTCGCCGGCCAGTACATCGCCTATCACTTCGAGGAACTGGCCCGCCAGGACCAGTACCGCCCCTGGTTTGCCCAGGTCTGCCCGGAGCTGGGTTGCACCCTGCCCTCCAAGGTCGACGTGGAACAGATCCGCAGCAGCAACCTCGTGGTGCGCAGCCACCCGGACTTCAGCGGCGCCCTGGTGGTGGACGCGATCATCTACAACCGCGCCAACTTCTCCCAGCCCTTCCCGCTGCTGGAGATGCGTTTCGCCGACCTCAACGGCCAGCTGATCGCCAGCCGCCGCTTCAAGCCCAGCGAGTACCTCTCCGGCGAACTGGCCGGGCAGAGCGAGATGCCGCCGCAGACGCCGATCCACATCTCCCTGGACATCCTCGACCCGGGTCCGAAGGCGGTGAACTACAGCCTGAGCTTCCACTCGCCGGAATGACCCGGCGGGTAGCTCAAAGCGCCTGAGCGCGCCAGTTCCGCTCGTCTTCCTACCTTGGGTGCTAAGCCCGCAGCTGTTCAGAATTTATCCAAAATCGCCTTTATCCGGTCATCGAGAGCGGGTATCATGCCCTCCCTTTTTTGCTAGCACCGGTGGCACGCCCCGAAACGCACCCGCGAGTCCGTAACGCGCGGCGCCTCGGTGTTTGTGCCCCATTGACCATGGAAAACCAGTCGGTGGTACGCATCGGCTCCTACACATTGCCCAACAGACTGATCCTGGCCCCGATGGCCGGCGTCACTGATCGTCCGTTCCGCCAGCTGTGCCGCCGCCTCGGCGCCGGCATGGTGGTCTCGGAAATGGTCACCAGCGACGTTCGCCTGTGGAACAGCCGCAAGTCGCGCCTGCGCCTGCAGCACGACCACGAGGACCAGCCGCGTTCGGTGCAGATCGCCGGCGGCGACCCGCAGATGCTCGCGGAGGCCGCGCGCTGCAATGTGGAGCTGGGCGCGCAGATCATCGACATCAACATGGGCTGCCCGGCAAAGAAGGTGTGCAACAAGGCCGCGGGTTCCGCGCTGATGAAGGATGAACGGCTGGTGGCCGACATCCTCGAGGCGGTGGTCGCGGCGGTAGAGGTTCCCGTCACCCTGAAGATTCGCACCGGTTGGGACCGGTCGAACAAGAACGGTGTGACGGTGGCGCGGATCGCCGAGCAGTCGGGCATCCAGGCGCTGGCGGTCCATGGCAGGACCCGTGCCGACCTCTACACCGGCGAGGCGGAGTACGAAACCATCGCGGCGATCAAGCAGGCGGTTTCGATTCCGGTCTTCGCCAACGGTGATATCGATTCGCCGCGCAAGGCACGGCAGGTGTTCGAGCAGACGGGCGTCGATGCCCTGCTGATCGGCCGCGCCGCCCAGGGCAGGCCCTGGATCTTCCGCGAGATCGATCATTACCTGAGCACCGGTGAGACCTTGCCGGCGCCGAGTCTGCACGAAGTGGAGAGCATCCTGCTCGAACACCTCGCTGCATTGCATGCGTTTTATGGGGAGGAAATGGGTGTGCGAATTGCCCGCAAGCATGTGGGCTGGTACCTCGCAACCCTACCGGGCGCGGCGGAGTTCCGCACCCAGTTCAATCGTTTGCAGGACACGGATGCACAAAGCGCCAGCGTCAGGCAGTTCTTCGCCGAGCGCCACAATAACGGAGAAGGGGTGGCCGCATGACAACGATGACCGAGACATTAGTGAGTGGAATGACACCCGTGAGCGACAACGCCAACCTTAAACAGCACCTGACCACTCCGACGCAGGAGGGTCAGACCCTCCGCGACAGCGTGGAAAAGGCTCTGCACAACTATTTCGCCCATCTCGAAGGGCAGCCGGTCACGGACGTGTACAACATGGTGCTTTGCGAAGTCGAAGCGCCGCTGCTGGAAACCGTCATGAACTACGTGAAGGGTAACCAGACCAAAGCCTCCGAACTGCTGGGGCTGAACCGCGGGACCCTGCGCAAGAAACTCAAGCAGTACGATCTTCTCTGACTGGTGGCAGGCGTTGGCCCGCGACCGCAAGGTCAGCCGGGCCCACGCCTGACACGCGAAAAGCCCGAAGCCTTTGTGGAAGCCGTTATGACCGACCAAACCACCCGCCTGCCCGTCCGCCGTGCGCTGATCAGCGTTTCCGACAAGACCGGCGTCGTCGATTTCGCCCGTGAGCTGGCTGCCCTTGGCGTGGAGATCCTGTCCACCGGCGGCACCTACAAGCTGCTCAAGGACAACGCCATCGCCGCCGTGGAAGTGGCCGACTACACCGGCTTCCCGGAAATGATGGACGGCCGCGTGAAGACCCTGCACCCGAAGATCCACGGTGGCATCCTCGGCCGTCGCGACCTCGACGGCGCAGTGATGGAGCAGCACGGCATCAAGCCGATCGACCTGGTGGCGGTCAACCTGTACCCGTTCGAAGCGACCGTGGCCAAGCCCGACTGCGACCTGCCGACCGCCATCGAGAACATCGACATCGGCGGCCCGACCATGGTCCGCAGCGCGGCGAAGAACCACAAGGACGTCGCCATCGTGGTCAACGCCAGCGACTACGCCGGCATCGTCGGCGCGCTGAAGGCCGGCGGCCTGACCTACGCCCAGCGCTTCGACCTGGCCCTGAAGGCCTTCGAGCACACCTCGGCCTACGACGGCATGATCGCCAACTACCTGGGCACCATCGACCAGGCGCGCGACACCCTCTCCACCGAAGACCGCGGCGCCTTCCCGCGCACCTTCAACAGCCAGTTCATCAAGGCGCAGGAAATGCGCTACGGCGAGAACCCGCACCAGAGCGCGGCCTTCTACGTCGAGGCGAAGAAGGGCGAGGCCAGCGTCTCCACCGCCATCCAGCTGCAAGGCAAGGAACTGTCGTTCAACAACGTGGCCGACACCGACGCTGCACTGGAATGCGTGAAGAGCTTCGTCAAGCCGGCCTGCGTCATCGTCAAGCACGCCAACCCGTGCGGCGTGGCCGTGGTGCCCGAAAACGAAGGCGGCATCCGCAAGGCCTATGACCTGGCCTACGCCACCGACACCGAATCCGCCTTCGGCGGCATCATCGCCTTCAACCGCGAACTGGACGGCGACACCGCCCAGGCCATCGTCGAGCGCCAGTTTGTCGAAGTCATCATCGCCCCGAAAGTCTCCGAAGCCGCCCGCGCCGTGGTCGCTGCCAAGGCCAACGTGCGCCTGCTGGAGTGCGGCGAGTGGCCGGCCGAGCGTGCGCCGGGCTGGGACTTCAAGCGCGTCAACGGCGGCCTGCTGGTGCAGAGCCGCGACATCGGCATGATCACCGCCGACGACCTGAAGATCGTCACCCAGCGCGCCCCGAGCGAGCAGGAAATCCATGACCTGATCTTCGCCTGGAAAGTCGCCAAGTTCGTCAAGTCCAACGCCATCGTCTACGCCAAGAACCGCCAGACCGTCGGTGTCGGCGCCGGCCAGATGAGCCGCGTGAACTCCGCCCGCATCGCCGCCATCAAGGCCGAGCACGCCGGCCTGGAAGTGAAAGGCGCGGTCATGGCATCCGACGCCTTCTTCCCGTTCCGCGACGGCATCGACAACGCTGCCAAGGCCGGCATCACCGCGGTGATTCAGCCGGGCGGCTCGATGCGTGACAACGAGGTGATCGCCGCAGCGGACGAAGCCGGCATTGCGATGGTGTTCACCGGCATGCGCCACTTCCGCCATTAAGGTGGATCGGACGCACTGAAGCAGGCATCTGCTGCGTTGCCCGAACGTTCCCCAATGCTCATTGCCAGTAGGCAACTCCGCTTGGTGAACGCTCGGGCGCCTTGCATCTACCCGCTTCATCGCGCCCCTTGAGATCGGTCGTGAAGAGCGGACTGGTCGTGAGAATTCGTAGGTTGGGTGGAGCGAAGCTATACCCGACAATCCGGCCAAGCCGGAACAGTTCAGGAGAACTCCAATGAACGTACTCATCATCGGCAGCGGCGGTCGCGAGCACGCGCTGGCCTGGAAGGTCGCGCAGGATTCGCGCGTGCAGAAGGTCTTCGTTGCGCCGGGCAACGCCGGCACCGCCACCGAAGCCAAGTGCGAGAACGTCGCCATCGACGTGCTGGCCCTGGAAGAGCTGGCCGATTTCGCCGCGAAGAACGTGCAGCTGACCATCGTCGGCCCCGAGGCGCCGCTGGTCAAAGGCGTGGTCGACCTGTTCCGCGCCCGTGGCCTGGACATCTTCGGCCCCACCGCCGGCGCCGCCCAGCTGGAAGGCTCCAAGGCCTTCACCAAGGACTTCCTCGCACGCCACAAGATCCCCACCGCCGACTACCAGAACTTCACCGAAGTCGAGCCGGCGCTGGCCTACCTGAAAGAGAAAGGCGCGCCCATCGTGATCAAGGCCGACGGCCTGGCCGCGGGCAAGGGCGTGATCGTCGCCATGACCCTGGCCGAAGCCGAGGACGCCGTGCGCGACATGCTCGCCGGCAACGCCTTCGGTGACGCCGGTTCCCGCGTGGTGATCGAGGAGTTCCTCGACGGCGAGGAAGCCAGCTTCATCGTCATGGTCGACGGCCAGAACGTGCTGCCCATGGCCACCAGCCAGGACCACAAGCGCGTCGGCGACGGCGACAGCGGCCCGAACACCGGCGGCATGGGCGCGTACTCCCCGGCGCCGGTGGTCACCCCTGCCGTACACCAGCGCGTGATGGACGAAGTGATCTACCCGACCGTGCGCGGCATGGCCGAGGAAGGCAATGTCTACACCGGCTTCCTCTACGCCGGCCTGATGATCGACAAGAGCGGCGCGCCGAAGGTCATCGAGTTCAACTGCCGCTTCGGCGACCCGGAAACCCAGCCGATCATGGTCCGCCTGGAGTCGTCCCTGGTCCTGCTGGTCGAGGCCGCCCTGGCCAAGGCGCTGGACAAGGTCGAAGCCACCTGGGACCCGCGCCCCACCGTGGGCGTGGTGATCGCCGCTGGCGGCTACCCGGGCGACTACGCCAAGGGTGACGTCATCGAGGGCCTGGACGACGCCGCCCAGCTCGACGGCAAGGTGTTCCACGCCGGCACCGCGCTGAAGGACGGCCAGATCGTCACCGCCGGCGGCCGCGTGCTGTGCGCCACCGCCATCGGCCCGACCGTCTCCTCGGCGCAGCAACAGGCGTACCGCCTGGCCGAGAAGATTCGCTGGAACGGCAGCTTCTACCGCACGGACATCGGCTACCGCGCCATCGCCCGCGAGCGCGGCGAAGGCTGATCCGCCAGGCAGCGGAGGTGTCCGGGTCGGACACCTCCCATCTGCCAGTCAGCATTTTCCGGGTTGGCGCCCAGCCACCGGAACCCTCGATTATCCTCCGCCCCTCGTTCGCCATCCTGCGCCGCTTCCCGCCACGGGTACCTCCGGGCTGCCGGCCGCCTCGCCGATTCGCTGCCCCCGTCGTTGCCGCCAGGCACGCTGCTGTGTGGCCGCAGAGATTGGCAGCCGCGGCCCTTGGCGCTATACCGAGTTGGTCGGGCGCACCGACCGATCGCCGAGGAAACTCCATGCTGCTGCACCGCCTGAACAAACCCCTGGCCGAACTCAAGGTCGCCGTAGTCACCCCCACCTATGAGCGTGATCGCTTCCTCGGCCAGAGCCTGCGCTATTTCCGCGCCCAGCAGCACAGCTGCGCCGCGCTGCGCTGGTTCGTTCTCGACGACAGCGCCACGCGCAGCCAGCATGCGTTCTTCAACGACGCACCGGACCTGGAGTACCACTGGCTCGCCACGCGCACGCCGCTGGGCGAGAAGCGCAACAGACTCAACCGCCTGGCCCAGGCCTGGGGCGCCGACATCATCTGCAGCATGGATGATGACGACTGGTACGGCCCCCGCTACGTGCAGGACATGACCGACCTGCTGCGAAGCAGCGACGCCTGCTTCGCCGGCTCGGGCGACGACTACTACTTCGACGCGCGCGGCCAGCGCGTGCTGTTCATCAACGCCGTTCGCGACCACATGAGCTGCAACGGCGTGCTCTGCTACAAGAGCTTCGTGCTCGGCGAGCGCGCCTACGACAGTGGCGCCGCCTCCGCGGAGGAGCCCGCCTTCATCCGCCGCGACAAGGTCCTGCAACACCCGGACGTACGACGCATCCACCTGGCGCTCGCCTTCGAGCAGAACACCGTCAGCAAGCGCAATTACCTGCGCGACCCACGCTGCCGGACCGACCTGAGCCTGGACGACTTCCCCATGCAGGAAGCGGATCGGCAGTTCTACCGCAGCCTGGCATAGCGCGCCCAACCCGCGAATCCGACGGGTGGCGGCGTTCCCCGTCGGACGCCGCGTTGTGGCTGGTCCCCGCGGGTGCGGGTGGATTACGGCCGTCAGTACAGTTGGCTATAATCTGCCCACTCACTACCGAAGGGACTTCGCCGTGCGTCGGCTCTGGATTGCCATAGGACTCCTCGTCAGCCTTGTGCTGCTGTTGCCTGCGCTGGCCGCGTCGAGTAATGGCGATGCAACCCAGGCGGCGCAGTCCATTGTCCCGCGTACTACCTCGACGCCCCCGCCGACCGCGCAGTGGAACGTTTTGCGCGACGAGAGCGCGCAACTGCAGATCGCCGACGTCCTGCAACGCAAACAGCAATTCTTCCCGCTCGACCGACACTCCTTCATCTACCCCGCCAGCGCCCAGGCCGTCTGGCTTCAGGTGCGCCTGCCGGCGCAGCAACGCCCCAGCTGGCTGTGGATATTCGCCCCGCGGGTGCAGTACCTCGATTACTACCTGGTCCAGGACGGCCAGCTGCAAAAGCAGGTGCACACCGGCGAACTGCGGCCGTTCCAGGAACGCCCGCTGCCCTCGCGCTCGTACCTCTTCGCGCTGCCCACCGACGGCCAGCCGATGACGCTGTACGTGCGGATGACCTCCAACCACCCGCTGATGGCCTGGTTCGAGCAGATCGACGACGCCGGCCTGGTGGCCCTGGAGCGCCCGGCGTACATCTTCGGCATGCTCCTGGGCGCCATGCTCCTGCTGATGCTCTACAACCTCACCCGCTTCGCCTACATGCGCGGCACAAGCAGCCTGTGGCTGGCGGCGATGCATGGATCGCTGGCGCTATGCGCCGCGGCCAACCTGGGGCTGGTGGCCTTCGCGCTGCCCTGGCTGACGTTCAACCAGTCGCTGGTGGCCGACCTGGGCGCACTCGGCGCCGCCGTCTGCCTGCTGGGGTTTGCCGCCAGCTTCTTCCGCGGTACCGTGGACAGCCCGCTCAATCGCCTGCTGCAGGCCGAAGGGCTGGCGATCCTGCTGATCGGCATGCTCATCGCCTTCACCCAGGTGTTCTGGTTCAGCTGGCTGGTCTATCTGCTGGTGATCCTCTGCTCGCTCAGCGTGCCGCTGGTGGCCGCCTGGCACTGGTACCACGGGTACCGCCCGGCGCGCCTGGTCACCCTGGGCATGCTGGTGTTCAACGGTGGCTTCCTGGTGTTCCTGCCCGTGCTGTTCGGCACCCATCAGCTGGAACCGGGCTGGCTGGTACTGGGCGTGTTCAGCTTCGCCACCCTCGCCGGCTTCATCCTCAGCGTGTCGCTCACCGAGCGCCAGCGCCTGCTGCAGCAGCTCAACCTGCAGCAGCGCACCAGCGAGGCGGCTCACGCAGCGGAGCTGCAGGCCAAGGGCGACTTCCTGGCAAAGATCAGCCACGAGATCCGCACGCCCATGAACGGCGTGCTGGGCATGACCGAGCTGCTGCTCGGCACGCCGCTGTCGGCCAAGCAGCGCGACTACGTGCAGACCATCCACAGCGCGGGCAACGAGCTGCTCGCGCTGATCAACGAGATTCTCGACATCTCCAAGCTGGAGTCCGGGCAGATCGAGCTGGACGAGGTGCAATTCGACCTCGGCGCGCTGATCGAGGACTGCCTGGCGATCTTCCGCGCCAAGGCCGAGCAGCAGAAGGTCGAGCTGATCAGCTTCACCCAGCCGCAGGTGCCGCGCATCATCAGCGGCGACCCGACGCGCCTGCGCCAGGCCGTGCTGAGCCTGCTGGACAACGCCTTCAAGCAGACCGACGAGGGCGAGATCCTGCTCGTCGTCGCCCTCGATGGCCCGCCGGACCGCCCGCGCCTACGCATCGCCGTGCAGGACAGCGGCCGCCCGCTGGACAGTGCGGACCGCCAGGCGCTGCTGACCGCCGAGCTGCACAGCCGCGACTTCCTCTCCGCCACGCGCATGAGCAGCCGCCTCGGCCTGATCATCGCGCGCCAGCTGGTGCGCCTGATGTCGGGTGAATTCGGCATCGAAAGCGGCGACAGCGGCGGCGATTCGGGCAACCTGCTGTGGCTCAGCCTGCCGCTGGACCCGCAACAGATCGACCAGGGCGGCGCCGACCTCGACGGCCCGCTGCAGGGCGCGCGGCTGCTGGTGGTGGACGACAACCAGACCTGCCGCAAGGTGGTGGTGCAGCAGTGCAGCGCCTGGGGCATGAACGTCAGCGCGGTGTCCTCGGGCAAGGAAGCGCTGGCCCAGCTGCGCACCAAGGCACACCTGCGCGAGTACTTCGACGTGGTCCTGCTGGACCAGGACATGCCCGGCATGACCGGCATGCAGCTGGCGACCAAGATCCAGGAAGACCCCAACCTCAACCACGACATCCTGCTGATCATGCTCACCGGCATCAGCAACGCGCCGAGCAAGATCATCGCGCGCAACGCCGGCATCAAGCGCATTCTCGCCAAGCCGGTGGCCGGCTACACGCTCAAGGCGACCCTCGCCGAGGAACTGTCGCAGCGTGGCCCGAGCGGCGTGAGCAACTACCTCGCGCCGGCCAGCGAGCCGGTGTCCAACGTGCCGCCGACCGACTTCCGCATTCTCGTCGCCGAGGACAACAGCATCTCCACCAAGGTCATCCGCGGCATGCTCAGCAAGCTCAACCTGCAGCCCGATACGGCGAGCAACGGCGAGGAAGCCCTGGCCGCGATGAAAACCACGCAGTACGACCTGGTGCTGATGGACTGCGAGATGCCGGTGCTCGACGGCTTCTCCGCCACCGAGCGCCTGCGCGCCTGGGAAGCCAGCGAGCAGCGCCCGCACACCCCGGTGGTGGCGCTCACCGCGCACATTCTCAGCGAACACAAGGAGCGCGCGCGGCTGGTCGGCATGGATGGCCACATGGCCAAGCCGGTGGAACTGTCGCAACTGCGCGAACTGGTGGCCTACTGGGTCGGCGAGCGCGACCGCCGCCTGCGCCAGCAGAGCGACGCCCTTCCCTCCTGATCTCTCGCCGGCGAGCGTAGGAGCGGACTTCGTCCGCGATTGGCCTCCGGCGCACTGAGGAATCGACCGCGGACGAAGTCCGCTGTCGGGCAGGACCTATCAGGCTGCGGGCCAGCTTTTCGTAGGAGCGAGCTTGCTCGCGAACCCACCTCTGCAGCGGGGATCGTTCGCGAGCAAGCTCGCTCCTACAGGCACCGCCCTGGGCAGGGAAGCTATGTGATAGACCGAGCGGCATTTGCCCCGCCGCAATGCCACCCGCCGCCCCAACCGCTATGCTGTGCCCTGCCGCGCCCTCTCAATCCGGACGAGTCGTACCCATGCAAGTGATGTTCAGCGTTTACCTGAAGATGCTGGTGCTCTACAGCCCCTTCTTCGTGCTCTCCTGCTTCATCAGCCTGAACCGCGGCTTCGCGCCGCGCGATCGCAAGCGCATGGCCTGGCGCGTGGCCCTGGCAGCGCTGATCGCCAGCGTGCTGCTGTACCTGTTCGGGCGCTACATCTTCACCCTGTTCGGCATCACCGCCGACGCCTTCCGCATCGGTGCGGGTTCGGTCCTGTTCATCTCCGCCCTGGGCATGGCCCAGGGGCGCTCGGCAGTGCAGGCGGACAACGTGCAGCAGGACGTCACCATCGTCCCGCTGACCATCCCCATCACCGTCGGCCCCGGCACCATCGGTGCACTGCTGGTGATGGGCGTGAACCAGGACTGGGAGCACAAGCTGTCGGCCCTGGCGGCGATCTTCCTCGCCTGCCTGACGGTGGGCGGCACGCTGTACCTGTCCGACAAGATCGAGAAGGTCCTCGGCGAGCAGGGCCTGATGATCGTCAGCCGCCTGATGGGGCTGTTCGTCTGCGCCCTCGCCGCGCAAATCATCATGACCGGCGTGCGCGGCTACTTCATTCCGTAGCCACGCGCACCTTTGGGGAGCATCGCGCAGCAAAGGGCGTTCGACGCACCAAAGCTGCGCACTGAAAAACCTCACCATCACGACAGAAAATCGCGTGCAGCCCATCTGCGCCAAGGCTTTTGCCTGTTTGGCACGGATGCTGCGATGGCAGCTGCGACCCGACCGAGGGTCGCCCCATTTCCGGGGACGCTGCCGCACCGGCAACGCCCCGCCCCCCGATAGCCAAGGAGGCTGCCGCGATGAAACGTCGTCCGCTGTTGAAAAGTACGCTGGCCATGAGCGCCCTGCTGCTCACCGGTCTGTTCCCGTTCAGCTCCCAGGCCGCCGAGACCATCAAGGTCGGCATCCTGCATTCGCTGTCCGGCACCATGGCGATCTCCGAGACCTCGCTCAAGGACATGGCGCTGATGACCATCGACGAGATCAATGCCAAGGGCGGGGTGAACGGCAAGAAGCTCGAAGCGGTGGTAGTGGACCCGGCCTCCAACTGGCCGCTGTTCGCCGAGAAGGCGCGCCAGCTGCTGACCCAGGACAAGGTCGCGGTGGTCTTCGGTTGCTGGACCAGCGTGTCGCGCAAATCCGTGCTGCCGGTGTTCGAGGAGCTCAACGGTCTGCTGTTCTACCCGGTGCAGTACGAGGGCGAAGAGATGTCGCCCAACGTCTTCTACACCGGCGCGGCGCCGAACCAGCAGGCCATCCCGGCGGTGGAATACCTGATGAGCGAGGACGGCGGGGCGGCCAAGCGCTTCTTCCTGCTGGGCACCGACTACGTCTACCCCCGCACCACCAACAAGATCCTGCGCGCCTTCCTGCACAGCAAGGGCGTGGCCGACAAGGACATCCAGGAGGTCTACACGCCGTTCGGCCACAGCGATTACCAGACCATCGTCGCCGACATCAAGAAGTTCTCCGCCGGCGGCAAGACCGCGGTGATCTCCACCGTCAACGGCGACTCCAACGTGCCGTTCTACAAGGAGCTGGCCAACCAGGGCCTGGAAGCCACCGAAGTGCCGGTGGTGGCCTTCTCCGTGGGCGAGGAAGAACTGCGCGGCATCGACACCAAGCCGCTGGTGGGCAACCTGGCCGCGTGGAACTACTTCGAGTCGGTGAAGAACCCGGAAAACACGAAATTCGTCGCCGACTGGAAGGCCTACGCCAAGGCCAAGAGCCTGCCCAACTACAGCACCGCGGTGACCAACGACCCGATGGAGGCCACCTACGTCGGCATCCACATGTGGGCGCAGGCCGTGCAGAAGGCCGGCAGCACCGATGTCGACAAGGTGCGCGAGGCCATGGGCGGGCAAACCTTCAAGGCGCCGTCGGGCTTCACCCTGACCATGGACAAGACCAACCACCACCTGCACAAGCCGGTGATGATCGGCGAGATCGAGGACAACGGTCAGTTCAACGTGGTCTGGAAGACCCCCGAACCGATCCGCGCCCAGCCGTGGAGCCCGTTCATTCCGGGCAACGACAAGAAGCCGGATTACGCGGTGCGCAGCAACTGAGTACCCGTCTGTAAAGCCCCTCTCCCCAGCCCTCTCCCTGAAGGGAGAGGGAGCCGTTCGGCGCGTAACCGATGGCACGGCGCAATCGACCACTCCCGAGGTCGGCTGAAGTCCCCTCTCCCTTCAGGGAGAGGGACAGGGAGAGGGCAAACCGCCCCACACGGCTGCCCAGGGAACTCCGAAGATGCCCACTGCCCTGCTCCACCTGCTCCGCTTCTGCGCCCTGACGCTGGCCGCGCTGCTGCCGCAGCTCGCCTTCGCCAGCGCCGCGCAGGACTTCGCCAGCGCCGACAACGACGCCCGCGCCCAACTGCTCGAACAATGGGCCGCCGCCCCCGATGCCGACCGCCTGCCGCTGCTGGAAGCCATCCAGTCCGGGCGCCTGGCCGTCGATGCGCAGAACCGCGCCTTTCTCATGGGTGACGACGGCCAATACCACCCCGCCGAGGGCGGCGCTCCGGCGGTCGGCGAGCCCGACAAGCTGCGCCTGAACAACCGCCTGCGCGGCCTGGTGAACACCGCCCTGGCCAGCCACCAACTGGTTGCCGACAACCCCGACGTACGCCTGGACGCCGCGCGCCAGCTGCAGAAGAGCGCCCGCCCGGCGCAACGCACGCTGCTCGAATATCGCCTCAACGAAGAATCCGACGACGGCGTCAAAGCCGCCCTGCAACTGGCCCTGGCCAACCTGCAGCTGGCCGACCCGGCGCCGGCGGTGCGCCTTTCCGCCGTGCGCCTGCTCGGCGAATCCGGCGATCCGCAGGCGCGCACCCGCCTGGAAAACCTCCTCGATCCTGCCGTCGAACCGGACGACTCGGTGCGTACCGCCGCCGCCACCAGCCTCGGCCAGGTCAAGCGCCGGCTGCTGATGGGCGACCTCTTCGGCCAGGCCTTCAGCGGCCTCTCGCTGGGCTCGATCCTGCTGCTCGCCGCCCTGGGCCTGGCGATCACCTATGGCCTGCTCGGGGTGATCAACATGGCCCACGGCGAGATGCTGATGCTCGGCGCCTATTCCACCTACGTGGTGCAGTTGCTCTGCCAGCGTTACGCGCCTGGAGTGCTGGAGTTATACCCGCTGCTTGCGCTGCCGGTGGCCTTCCTCGTCACCGCGTGCATCGGCATGGCGCTGGAGCGTACGGTGATTCGCCACCTCTACGGCCGCCCGCTGGAAACCCTGCTCGCCACCTGGGGCATCAGCCTGGTGCTGATCCAACTGGTGCGCGTGCTGTTCGGCGCGCAGAACGTCGAGGTGGCCAACCCGGCGTGGCTGTCCGGCGGCATCCAGGTGCTGCCCAACCTCGTGCTGCCGTGGAACCGCATCGTCATCATCGGCTTCGCGCTGTTCGTGCTGGCGCTCACCTGGCTGCTGCTCAACCGCACGCGGCTGGGGCTGAACGTCCGCGCCGTCACCCAGAACCGCAACATGGCCGCCTGCTGCGGCGTGCCCACCGGCCGCGTGGACATGCTCGCCTTCGGCCTCGGCTCGGGCATCGCCGGCCTGGGCGGCGTGGCGCTGTCGCAGGTCGGCAACGTCGGCCCGGACCTGGGCCAGAGCTACATCATCGACTCCTTCCTGGTGGTGGTGCTCGGCGGCGTCGGCCAGCTCGCCGGCAGCGTCTTCGCCGCGTTCGGCCTGGGCGTGGCGAACAAGATCCTCGAACCACAGATTGGCGCGGTGCTGGGCAAGATCCTGATCCTCGCGCTGATCATCCTGTTCATCCAGAAACGTCCGCAGGGGCTCTTCGCTCTGAAAGGGAGGGTCATCGATTGATGAAAACGCCCCGCTTCGATCCGACTGCCTCTGGTAGGAGCGAGCTTGCTCGCGAACCCGCCCAGCTCCGGCGCCGCCGGAAAATCTGTTCGCGAGCAAGCTCGCTCCTGCAGGGTGCACGGGAGACTCGCCAATGAACCAGCCACTCACCGTGACGGCCGCGCAGAAGGCCGGCCCGAAACTCACCGCCGGCATTGTCGGCACCGCCCTGATCGCGCTGCTGATCCTGCCGCTGCTGCACCTGTTGCCGGAGAGCCACGCGCTGCACCTCTCCGCCTACGGGCTGACGCTCACCGGCAAGATCCTCTGCTACGCCATCGTCGCGCTGGCGCTGGACCTGGTCTGGGGCTACGCCGGCCTGCTGTCGCTGGGCCACGGGCTGTTCTTCGCCCTGGGCGGCTACGCCATGGGCATGTACCTGATGCGCGAAGCGGCCGGCGACCAGTTGCCCGCGTTCATGACCTTCCTGTCCTGGACGGAGCTGCCCTGGTACTGGGCCGGCACGCAGCACTTCCTCTGGGCCCTGTGCCTGGTGGTACTGGCGCCCGGCCTGCTGGCCCTGGTGTTCGGCTTCTTCGCCTTCCGCTCGCGGATCAAGGGCGTGTACTTCTCGATCATGACCCAGGCGCTGACCTTCGCCGGCATGCTGCTGTTCTTCCGCAACGAGACGGGCTTCGGCGGCAACAACGGCTTCACCAACTTCCGCAGCATCCTGGGCTTTTCCATCACCGCGCCGGGCACCCGCGCAGCGCTGTTCATTGCCATCGTCCTGCTGCTGGCGGCGAGCCTGGCCATCGGCTTCGCCCTGGCGCGCAGCAAGTTCGGCCGCGTGCTCACCGCCCTGCGCGATGCGGAGAACCGCCTGATGTTCTGCGGCTACGACCCGCGCGGCTACAAGCTCTTCGTCTGGACCCTGAGCGCGGTGCTCTGCGGCCTGGCTGGCGCGCTGTTCGTGCCGCTGGTGGGCATCATCAACCCCAGCGAGATGTCACCGACCACCTCCATCGAGGCCGCCGTCTGGGTTGCCCTCGGCGGGCGCGGCACGCTGATCGGCCCGCTGCTGGGCGCGGGCGTGGTGAACGGCGCGAAGAGCTGGTTCACCGTGGCCTTCCCCGAGTACTGGCTGTTCTTCCTCGGCGCGCTGTTCATCGTCGTTACCCTGTATCTGCCGCGCGGCATCCTGGGCCTTATCAAGCGGGAGAAAGAGCAATGAGAGCGGTCCCCCACCTGATGCTGGAGCCGGCCTACGATCCCAACCGCGACCCCGGCGCCAGCCGCGATGCCATCGGCATCGGTGCAAGCAGCCGAGGCCAACTGGACGTGCGCCACGGCACCATCCTCACCCTGGAAGACATCAACGTCAGCTTCGACGGCTTCCGCGCCCTGCGCGACCTCACGCTGTACATCGGCGTCGGCGAGCTGCGCTGCATCATCGGCCCCAACGGCGCGGGCAAGACCACGCTGATGGACGTGATCACCGGCAAGACCCGCCCGGACAGCGGCAAGGCCTTCTTCGGCGAGACCCTCGACCTCACCCGCATGAGCGAGGTGGAGATCGCCCAGGCCGGCATCGGCCGCAAGTTCCAGAAACCCACGGTGTTCGAGGCGCTGTCGGTGTTCGAGAACCTGGAGCTTGCGCAGAAGACCAACAAGTCGGTGTGGGCGAGCCTGCGGGCCAAGCTCTCCGGCGAGCAGAAGGACCGCATCGAGGACGTGCTCGGCACCATCCGCCTGCGCGAGTCGCGCAACCGCCCCGCCGGGCTGCTCTCCCACGGACAGAAGCAGTTCCTGGAGATCGGCATGCTGCTGGTGCAGGAGCCGCAACTGTTGCTGCTGGACGAGCCGGTGGCGGGCATGACCGATGCCGAGACCGAGTTCACCGCCGAGTTGTTCAAGTCCCTCGCCGGCCAGCATTCGCTGATGGTGGTGGAGCACGACATGGGCTTCGTCGGCAGCATCGCCGACCACGTCAGCGTGCTGCACCAGGGCCACGTACTGGCCGAGGGTTCGCTGGAAGACGTGCAGGCGAACGAGCAGGTGATCGAGGTTTACCTGGGGCGCTGACGTTCACTCCACAGCATGGGTATCGCTGCGCTCCACCATCCTACGCACGCATCTCGCCGGGTGGCACAGCGTAGGTTGGTGTGGAGCGAAGCGATACCCAACAGCTCTCGATGCAGGGCAGCCATACACGAATCATCAAGACTCTCCACAAGGGCAACTCCCATGCTGCAAGTCGACAAACTGCACCAGTACTACGGCGGCAGCCACATCCTGCGTGGCTTGTCGTTCGACGCGAAGATCGGCGAGGTCACCTGCCTGCTCGGGCGCAACGGCGTGGGCAAGACCACCCTGCTGCGCTGCCTGATGGGCCTGGTGCCGGCCAAGGAAGGCAAGGTCAGCTGGGAGGGCAAGCCGATCACCGGCTTCAAGCCGCACCAGCGCGTGCATGCCGGCATCGCCTACGTGCCCCAGGGGCGGGAAATCTTCCCGCGCCTGACGGTGGAGGAAAACCTGCTGATGGGCCTGTCGCGCTTCAGCGCCGGCGAAGCCAAGGTCGTCCCCGAATTCATCTACGAGTTGTTCCCGGTGCTGCGGGAGATGAAGCAGCGCCGCGGCGGCGACCTGTCCGGTGGCCAGCAGCAACAGCTCGCCATCGGCCGCGCGCTGGCCAGCCGGCCGCGCCTGCTGATCCTCGACGAGCCCACCGAAGGCATCCAGCCCTCGGTGATCAAGGAGATCGGCGCGGTCATCCGCACGCTCGCCGAGCGCGGCGACATGGCCATCCTGCTGGTGGAGCAGTTCTACGATTTCGCCGCGGAGCTGGCCGACCAGTACCTGGTGATGTCCCGGGGGGAGATCGTCCAGCAGGGGCGTGGCGCGGATATGGAAAGCGACGGCGTGCGCGGGTTGGTGACCATCTGAGCCCGCCTATAGGCGGGTTCGCGAGCAAGCTCGCTCCTACAGGTCGGCCTGCGTGCTATGTGTAGGAGCGAGCTTGCTCGCGATCCACGGCCCTATCGTGAGACGACCTGTCACTGGCGGATGGCGGCCGTGGGTGGCAAGCTGCCAGGCCCCGACCTGTTTTTTCTGGAGCCTGCCATGCCGATCACCCTGCGCCCCGCCGTCAACGACGACGCCGGATTCGCCGCGGTCTGCGTGGCGGCGGCCTATGCCCAGTGGATACCCAAGCTTGGCCGCAAGCCGGGGCCGATGCTGGATGACTACCACGCGGTGATCGCCGAAGACCGTGTGCTGATCGCCGAACAGGACGGGGCGCCAGTCGGCCTGCTGGTGATGCGCGAAACCGACGAGGGCTTCCTGCTCGACAACATCGCCGTGCTCCCCGAATGCGCAGGGCAAGGCATCGGCCGCGAGTTGCTGGCGCACGCCGAGACAGCGGCCGCGCAGCTGGGCTACCCGTCGCTGTACCTCTACACCAACGAGCGCATGGTGGAGAACATCGAGCTGTACGCCAGGAACGGCTACCAGGAATACGCGCGCCGGCTGGAGAACGGCTTCCGCCGCGTGTACATGCGCAAGCAGCTGGGCTGATTGATTGCGCGGCCTGGCGGCTCCTTGTAGGAGCGCGCCATGCGCGCGATCGCGGGCATGGCCCGCTCCTACAGACAAACTCCGCACCAATGCGGTGCGCCAAATGCGATGATGCACCGCAACCGCGCCCATACCTGACCGATTGGACAAACCCTTGCGTCGGTTTGAAACGCCGGCCCGCGTAGCCTTCAGCGCAAACGCAAGGCATCGCGCACTATCCTGGCGCACCCGGCACGCGGATTGCTCTGTCACGAGCATCCCTGGATTCGCAGCTGCCCATGAACGCACCGGCCACCCTCTTCCACCCCGCCTGGCACGCTGAGCTGGAGCTGGCTTACGCCCGCCTCGGCGACACCACGCGGCCGGTTACCCGGTGCCATCTCGGGCCGCTGCGGGTGCAGAAGCACCTGTACGCGGAAGGGCCGCAGGTCTGCCAGCACATCGTGGTGCACCCGCCCGGCGGCATTGCCGGCGGCGATACCCTGAAGCTGGGCATCCACGCCGGCGATGACAGCTGGGCGCAACTCACCAGCCCGGGTGCAGCCAAGTGGTACCGCGCCAGCTGCGCGGCGACGCAGCACCTGGACATCCGCATCGGCCCCGGCGCCACGCTGGAATGGCTGCCGCAGGAAACCATCGTCTACGCTGGCGCGCAGACCGAACTGACCACCCGCATCGACCTGGAAGCGGATGCCCGGCTGTTCTACTGGGACGTGGTCGCCCTCGGGCGACCGGCCAGTGGCGAGCGTTTCGACGACGGCTACTTCGCCGCCGCCCTGGATATCCGCCGCGACGGCCAGCGCCTGTGGCACGAACGCCAGCGCGTGGCCGGCAACGACCGCCTGCTCGACTCGCCCATCGGCCTGGCCGGTCACCCGGTGATGGCCACGCTGATCGCCAGCGGGCAGATCGAGGCGGCGCTGCTCGACGCCTGCCGCGCCATCCCCTGCCAGGGCCGCGGCAACCTCACGCAACTGCCCGGCCTGGTCATCGCCCGCTGCCTGGCCCATGAGGCGCTGCACGCCCGCGCCTGGCTCATCGAACTCTGGCGCCGGCTGCGGCCCGCGCTGCTCGGCCGCGAGGCCGTTCCTCCCCGAATCTGGAGCACCTGAGATGGACCTGACGCCCCGTGAAAAAGACAAGCTGCTGATCTTCACCGCCGGCCTGGTCGCCGAGCGCCGCCTCGCCCGCGGGGTGAAGCTCAACTACCCCGAAGCCGTGGCGCTGATCTCCGCCGCGCTGCTGGAAGGGGCGCGCGACGGCCAGACGGTCGCCGAGCTGATGCACTACGGAACCACGCTGCTGAGCCGCGAACAGGTAATGGAAGGCGTACCGGAAATGATCCCGGAGATTCAGGTGGAAGCCACCTTCCCGGACGGCACCAAACTGGTCACCGTGCACCAGCCCATCGCTTGACGCACCAATCGGCGAATAACGCGCTCCGCTGTATTCGCCCTACGAAAGAAGGACCCGACATGCTCATCCGCGACGCCAGCCAAGCCGACCTCGGCAGTCTGCGCGACATCTACAACGACGCCGTGGTCAACACCACGGCGATCTGGAACGAGGTGGCCATCGACCTGGAGAACCGCCGTGCGTGGCTTGCGCTGCGCGCGGAGCAGGGCTTCCCGGTGCTGGTGGCCGAAGAGGCCGGCGAGGTCGTGGGCTACGCCAGCTATGGCCCGTGGCGCGCCTTCGACGGCTTCCGCGAGACGGTGGAGCACTCGGTCTACGTACGCGCCGACCAGCGCGGCAAGGGCCTCGGCCCGCTGCTGATGCAGGCGCTGATCGAGCGCGCCCGCGCCCAGGGCCTGCACGTGATGGTCGCCGCCATCGAAAGCAGCAATACGGCGTCGATCCGCCTGCACGAACGCCTGGGTTTCGTCACCACCGGGCAGATGCCACAGGTGGGCCAGAAGTTCGGCCGCTGGCTGGACCTGACCTTCATGCAACTGATCCTCGACCCACGGAGCGCCCCATGATCCCTGGCGAATACGACATCCAGCCCGGCGACATTGAACTCAACGCTGGCCGCCGCACCCTCGCCCTGACGGTGGCCAACAGTGGCGATCGCCCCATCCAGGTCGGCTCGCACTACCACTTCTTCGAAACCAACGACGCGCTGCTGTTCGACCGCGACGCGGCGCGCGGCATGCGCCTGAACATCCCGGCGGGCACTGCGGTGCGCTTCGAGCCGGGGCAGAGCCGCGAGGTCAAGCTGGTCGAGCTGGCCGGCGAGCGCAAGGTGTATGGATTTGCAGGACGGGTGATGGGCGAACTCTAGGAGCCCCTCACCCCAGCCCTCTCCCATGGGGAGAGGGAGAAAAGCAGCCCGTTGCAGCGGGACGAATCAGCGCGCCGATCAGCCCCCTCTCCCTCCGGGAGAGGGTTGGGGTGAGGGCAGGAACCAGCGCACGGACAGCCCAGGAGGCGCCATGAAAATCAGCAGACAAGCCTACGCCGACATGTTCGGCCCCACCGTCGGCGACCGCGTGCGCCTGGCCGATACCGGCCTGTGGATCGAAGTGGAGCAGGACTTCACCGTCTACGGCGAGGAAGTGAAGTTCGGCGGCGGCAAGGTCATCCGCGACGGCATGGGCCAGGGCCAGCTGTGCGCCGCGCAGGTCGTCGACACGGTGATCACCAACGCGCTGATCCTCGATCACTGGGGCATCGTCAAGGCCGACGTCGGCCTCAAGCACGGCCGCATCACCGCCATCGGCAAGGCCGGCAACCCGGACATCCAGCCCGGGGTGACCATCGCCCTGGGCGCCAGCACCGAAGTGATCGCCGGCGAAGGTATGATCCTCACCGCCGGCGGCATCGACACGCACATCCACTTCATCTGCCCGCAGCAGATCGAAGAGGCACTGATGAGCGGGGTCACCACCATGATCGGCGGCGGTACCGGGCCGGCCACCGGGACCAAGGCCACCACCTGCACCTCCGGCCCGTGGCACATGGCGCGCATGCTCCAGGCCGCCGACGCCTTCCCGATGAACATCGGCTTCACCGGCAAGGGCAACGCCAGCCTGCCGCTGCCGCTGGAAGAACAGGTGCGCGCCGGCGCCATCGGCCTGAAGCTGCACGAGGACTGGGGCACCACCCCGGCGGCCATCGACAACTGCCTCTCGGTGGCCGACCGCCTCGACGTGCAGGTGGCGATCCACACCGACACGCTGAACGAGTCCGGCTTCGTCGAAACCACCCTGGCCGCGTTCAAGGGCCGCACCATCCACACCTACCACACCGAAGGCGCTGGCGGCGGCCACGCACCGGACATCATCAAGGCCTGCGGCTTCGCCAACGTGCTGCCCAGCTCGACCAACCCGACCCGGCCCTTCACCCGCAACACCATCGACGAACACCTGGACATGCTCATGGTCTGTCACCACCTGGACCCGAGCATCGCCGAGGACGTGGCCTTCGCCGAATCGCGCATTCGCCGCGAGACCATCGCCGCCGAGGACATCCTCCACGACCTCGGCGCCTTCAGCATGATCAGCTCCGACAGCCAGGCCATGGGCCGCGTCGGCGAAGTCATCACGCGCACCTGGCAGACTGCCGACAAGATGAAGCAGCAGCGCGGCGCACTGGACGGCGACGGCCCGCGCAACGACAACTTCCGCGCCAAGCGCTACATCGCCAAGTACACCATCAACCCGGCGATCACCCACGGCGTGGCCCATGAAGTGGGCAGCATCGAAGTGGGCAAACTGGCCGACCTGGTGCTGTGGCGCCCGGCCTTCTTCGGCGTGAAGCCGAGCCTGATCCTCAAGGGCGGCGCCATTGCCGCGAGCCTGATGGGCGACGCCAACGCCTCGATCCCGACACCGCAACCGGTGCACTACCGGCCGATGTTCGCAAGCTTTGCCGGCAGCCGCCACGCCACCTGCCTGACCTTCCTCAGCCAGGCCGCGTTCGACGCAGGCGTGCACCACGAACTGGGCCTGCGCAAGGCCATCGGCGTGGTGAAGGGCTGCCGCAGCGTGCAGAAGACCGACCTGATCCACAACGCCTACCTGCCGCACATCGAGGTCGATGCGCAGAACTACCAGGTGCGCGCGGACGGCCAGTTGCTCTGGTGCGAGCCGGCGAACGTGCTGCCGATGGCGCAGCGGTACTTCCTCTTCTGACTCGCCGCGCGCTGGCTGGCCGGCTTCGCGTGCGGCCGGCCAGCCAGCGGAAAACGGGGCCGCAGCGGCGACTCTTCAACCGTTTCCGCTGACGTGATCATGTCCCATACCTGAGGCCAGACCCGCCTGGCCGGATCGGTGCGCAATGCCCGGTCCGGGGTTTGCCCTTGTCATAAATCAAGCTTTTTCCCATCCCCCGCCCCGCCGCCCGCCGTTTGAGATTCGTCTTATTCGGCAACCTGAACGCGCGCTGAACAATGTGCCCACTGATCCGCCAGAGCCCTTACCGGCCGCGGGTCCGGCGTGGCGCAAACGCTCGCGGCCACGCCTCCCCAAAGAACCTCCAGCGACAGCAGGACCCTGATCCGGAAACGCTCCGATCTCCCGCCAGGACAGGCTCACACAGGCGCTGGACATCCGCCCCGCTTCGCCCACCGGCGACGGGTGCAAGGAGGTTTGCAATGCGCTTTACCAAGACCCTTCTGGCCTCGCACATCGCGTTGGCCATCGCCCTGGCGGGGCAGGCCGGCATGGCCAGCGCCACCTGCAGTACCAGCGGCGACGGCAAGACCTACACCTGTGACGAAACCGTGTGGTGGGGCCTTCCCGCTGGCGTGGAGAATGTCCACATCGACACCGGCAATACCCGTGGCAGCATGGGTCCCATGGGCGGCTTCGGCATCTACGGCAACAACGGCCAATACACCATCAAGGAAGCGGTCATTCTGACCGGCTCCACCTCGGGCCTGCTCAGCGGCTACAAGGCAGATGCCATCCAGGCCAACATCGGCACCAACAACATCTCAATCGACAAGCTGACCATCGTAACCAAGGGCTCATCGGCCGACGGCATCAACGTCACCGAAAACGCGGTCAACTCCACGGTCACCATCGGCGACAATGCCAGCATCACCACGTCCGGCATGGGCGTGCGGGCCAATACCTCGAAGAATGGCGGCACCAACCGCATTCTCCTGGGCAAGGGCGCGGTGATCAGCACCAGCGGCAGTGGCAGCAACGGCAGTGATGGCAACGGCTATGCGGTCTATGCCGGCAACCGTGATAACGAAGCACTGCTCTACAAGGGCGATGCCGAAGTGCGCATCGACGATGGCAGCACCATCAGCACCTCCGGCAGCAGCGCTCACGCGGTATTCGCCAACCGCGGCGGCGAAATCCACCTGGGCAGCACCGACATCACCACCGGTAAGGCCAACGCCTACGGCATCTACGCGCAGACCCTGGAAGACTTCAACGGTATGCGTGGCGGCAAGGTGCATCTGTATGGCGACACCACGGTTACCGTCACCGACGGCAACCGCGCCATGGCCGCCAACGGTGCGGACTCCAGCATCGTCTCGGAGAACGCCGCGATCTACGTGCTCGACAGCAGCGCGGCAGAGGACATCGCCAACCGCAAGGGCGTCGCGCTCTACGCCGAGAACCAGGGCAAGCTCGACCTGAAGATGGCCGCTGGCTCCTACCTCAACGGCACCACCAGCACCGCCACCGACGGGGTGATCGACCTGGCCATGGACGGGGCCGCCAGCCGCTGGGTGATGACCGGCAACTCCAACCTCACCAACCTCTCGCTCACCGATGGCGCGCAGCTGATCTACGACCGCCACGACGAACACGGCGACTACGTCTACAAGACCCTGACAGTGGATGGCGACTTCACCGGCGGCGGCCACCTGGTGATGAACACCTACCTGGGCGACGACAACTCCGAGACCGACAAGCTGGCCGTCACCGGCAGCACCTCGGGCGAGACGCTGGTCACCGTCAACAACACAGGCGGGCCCGGCGCACTGACCCTGGAAGGCATCGAGATGATCACCGTCGGCGGCACCTCCGCCGGTGAGTTCACCTCCAGCCGGGTAACCGAGGGCGGCTACGAGTACATGCTCCGCCGGGGCGGCAGCTTCGTCGGCTCAACCGGCGCGGACAGCAACTGGTACCTGACCTCGTACAAGCCCACCGAACCGGAGCCGGAAGACCCCGATCCGGTAGATCCGGGTCCTGAAGATCCGGGCCCTGTGGATCCAGGCCCCGAAGATCCGGGTCCTGTCGATCCGGGTCCCGAAGATCCCGGCCCTGTCGACCCAGGCCCCGAAGACCCGGGCCCTGTCGATCCGGGTCCGGAGGATCCCGGTCCTGTCGACCCCGGCCCCGAAGAACCCGGCCCGGTCGATCCAGGCCCCACCGACCCGGTCCCGGAGAAGCCAACCCCCAGCGACAAGGACCGTGTGCGCCAGCCCGAAGGCGGCAGCTACACCGCCAACCTCGCGGCGGCCAACACGATGTTCCTGCATCGCCTGCATGACCGCACCGGCAACCTGACCTATGTCGATCCGGACACCGGCAAGCAGGTCACCTCGATGCTCTGGATGCGCAACGTCGACGGCTCCAGCCGCTGGGAAGACAGCACCGGGCAGTTGAAGACCGAGTCCAACCGCTACGTGCTGCAACTGGGCAGCGACCTGTACCGCAAGCAGACCGACAATGGCGACTGGGTCGTCGGCGTGATGGCCGGCTACGCCAACGGCAACTCGACCACGAAGTCGCGCATCACCGGCTATCGCTCGCGCGGCGAGATCGATGGCTACAGCCTGGGCGTCTATGGCACCTGGTACGAGAACAAGGACGACGAGAACGGCGCCTACGTCGACAGCTGGGTGTTGTGGAACGACTTCGACGCCGAGGTACGCGGCGAGCAACTGGCCAAGGAAAAATACGACGCCAAGGGCATCACCGCCTCCATCGAAGCCGGCAAGACCTTCGAAGTGGCCAGGACCGACAGCGCCAGCTACTACGTGCAGCCGCAGGCGCAGGTGGTGTACATGGGCGTGAAGGCCGACAGCCACCGCGAGGCCAACGGCACCAAGGTCACCGGCAAGGGCGACGGCAACCTCATGACCCGCCTGGGCGCCCGCGCCGCCGTGCGCAGCAACCAGGAAGGCGGCTTCGCCAACACCTACGGGGTCGAGCCCTACCTGGAGACCAACTGGATCCACAACTCCAAGGACTTCGGCGCGAAGATGGGCAACACCTCGTTCGAAATGGACGGCGCGAGCGACATCTTCGAAGTGAAGCTCGGTGCCACCAGCAAGGTGAACAGCCGGGTCAATGTCTGGGGTGAAGTGGGCAAGCAGTACGGCGACAACGGCTACCGCGATCAGGCGGTAACGCTGGGGCTGAAGGTCAACTTCTGACCCCGTCGTGAACCCGGGCCGCCGCAGGCAACTGCGGCGGCTTTTTTCTGCGGACGATTTCCGTGCGAGCGCGCCATGGGCCAGACGGCCCCGCCCGTACCACAAGGAGACGCTGGCGTTGGGCGGTTCGCGAGCAAGCTCGCTCCTACAAAGAACCCATCCCCGCCTTTGGCTTTGACGAGGCTTCCAGGGAAACATCCGCACGCGCCGAACGCCCCGTTCAGGAGGCCGCGTTGAATGGGCGTTTCAGGGGTTGAACGACATGGATGTCGCGAAAGCCACGATGGGCCAGGGATGGCCCGTCGTGGCGTGCCCCTGAAATTTCCATTCAACGAGGGAATTTTTCGCCTAGGCAAAAAACCGGATGGGGCAAGCCTTCTTGGTTACTTCTTCGGCGTTTGGAAGAAGTGACTCGCCCGAGGGGGCGAAACACTGAGCCCGTGCGCGCGCCGAAGCCACGCTGGAACGCCCAGGCCAACGCAACCTATCTGCAACGCCAGAAACGCCGGCCCTACCGACAGATCGCGGACATGGCTCGCTATACAAGGAACCCCCGCCCCGACGCCCCGAAAGCCTGACAATTCGATCAACTTTTCCCGATATCGCACGGTCGTGCAAGCCTTGCTGCTATGCTCTGCACCTCGACGAAAAGGTGGACCCGCGATGACGGCGATGACTTCGCAACCGAACGAACGCCCGGGCCTCTCGCCCGCGCTGGCCGCACTGCGTGCCGCCACCCAGGCCCTGCATGCCGACCTCGACCGCCGCTCCCCTCTGAGCAGGGCGCTGACCCACGCCGACTACCTCGACCACGCCGAACGCGTGCTGGGCTGGATGCGTCCGCTGGAGCAGTCCCTCTGGCCTCTCTGGCCGGACCTCGACGATGCCCGGTCGCGCCGCGGCAAGTGCCAGTGGCTGCTGGAAGACCTGCACGCCGGGTCCCGGGCCACCAACGCCGTGCCGGACTGCCCCGCAGCGCCCATCGCGAACGGCCTCGCCGAAGCCTTCGGCATCGCCTACGTCGCCGAGGGCGCCACCCTCGGCGGGCGCGTGCTCTACAAGCGCCTCAAGGCCTCGCTCGAACCGTTGCCGTTGCGCTGGCTGCAGGGCTACGGCGAACACACCGGGGAGCGCTGGAGCGCCTTCCTGCGCCTGATGGCCGAACACGTCACCACGGATGCGGACATCGCGCTCGCCCAGGCGGCCGCGGTCCGCGCCTTTGCCTCCTTCCGCGACTGGGTGCTGGACGCCGCGCCGGCGGAACCGGCATGAGCGAGCAGCCGGTCACCCTCGCCAACTGCGAGGACGAACCCATCCACCTGCCGGGCGCCATCCAGCCCCACGGCGCGCTTATCGCCCTGGACGACCAGGGCCGCGTGCTCGGCTGCAGCGATAACCTCGGCACCCTGCTGGGCATCGCCCCCTCGCTGGGCGAGCCGCTGGCCGAAGCCGACGTCGGCCCCGGCGTGCTGGCGATGCTCGCCGAAGGCCTGCGCGAAGACGGCCCCTGGATCAACAGCGTGGAGGCACGGATCAACCGACGCTTCTTCGACGTGATCGGCCATAGCCACGACGGCGTGCGCTACCTGGAGTTCGAGCGGCGCGCCGCCGGCAGCGCTTCCTTCACCACCTTCGCCCTCAATGCCCAGCGCCTGGTCAGCCAGCTGCAACTGCGCAACGACGTGGAGAGCCTGCTGGTCAGCGTCACCGAGGAAGTGCGGCGCATGACCGGCTACGACCGGGTGATGGCCTACCGCTTCAACGAGGACGATTCCGGCGAGGTGGTGGCCGAGTCGCGCCGCGAAGACCTGGAAAGCTACCTCGGCCAACGCTACCCGGCCTCGGACATTCCCGCCCAGGCGCGCCGCCTGTACCTGCAGAACCCGGTGCGGCTGATCGGCGATGCGGCCTACCAGCCGGTGGCCGTGCACCCCACGCTGAACCCGCGCAACGGCCGGCCGTTCGACCTCAGCTTCAGCACCCTGCGCAGCGTGTCGCCGATCCACTGCGAGTACCTGGCCAACATGGGCGTGCGCGCCTCCATGAGCATTTCCATCGTGGTCGGCGGGCGTCTCTGGGGGCTGTTCTCCTGCCACCACATGAGCCCGAAGGTGGTGCCCTACCCGATCCGCATGTCCTTCCAGGTGTTCTCCCAGGTGTGCAGCGCGCTGGTCGAGCGCCTGGAGCAGAGCCGCATCAGCGAACTGCTGCGCCAGGCCTCCGAGCGCCAGCAGGCGTTGCTGCGCCGCGCCCGCGACTCCGACGACCTGCTCAGCGCCCTCTCCCGCGCCGACGCCAGCGTCGCCGACCTGCTGCCGTGCGACGGCGCGGTGGTGATGCTCGGCGGGCGCGCCAGCAGCATCGGCGGCGACTTCGACGACCTGGCCGTGTCCATCGTCGCCCAGCTGCAGCAGGACGATCAGCTGGACCTGTTCCACAGCGACCACCGCCTGGCGCTGAGCGACGACCACCAGGACCCGCGGTACTGCGGGGTCATGGCGATCCGCTTCCATCGCCAGGAGTCCGGCTGGATCGTCTGGCTGCGCCTGGAGCAGGTGCACCGCATCCGCTGGGGCGGCAAGCCGGAGAAGATCGTCCAGACCGGCCCTTCCGGCCCGCGCCTGACACCGCGCGGCTCGTTCGAAGCCTGGGAAGAAGTGGTGCGCGGACGCTCCATGCCCTGGACGGCCATCGACCAGAGCATTGCCGAGAAGCTGCGGACCGAGCTGGTGGAGCTGTGCCTCAACCGCGCCGGGGAGATCGACCGCATGCGCCAGCGCTTGATCGCGGTGCTCGGCCACGACCTGCGCAACCCGCTGCAATCGATCTCCATGGCGGCGGCGATGCTCTCCTCCAGCGACGTGCGCAACGCCGAGCTGCGCCAGCACATCACCTACTCCAGCAGTCGCATGGAACGGCTGATCAGCCAGATCCTGGAGATGAGCCGTCTGCAAAGTGGCGCGGGAATGACGGTGAAACCGGTGGCCGCCGACCTCTCGCGGCTGGTGCGCGACATCGTCCAGGAAACCGACGTGGCCTATCCGGGGCTATCCATCGAGACCTCCATCGAGGGCGGCGTGCAGGCCCAGGTCGATCCGGATCGCTACCTGCAGGTGGTCGCCAACCTGCTGAGCAACGCCCGTCACCACGGCCGCCCGGGCCGGCCGGTCCTGGTGGAGCTGTGCCGGCAGGGTGATCTGGCGCGGCTGAGCATTCTCAACGAAGCCGAAGCGCTGGACGACGCGCGCCTGGCCAACCTGTTCGAGCCCTTCAAGCAGGACGCTGGCGGCCATGGCCGCAACAAGAGCGGGCTGGGCATCGGCCTGTACATTTCCCAGGCCATCGTCAGCGCCCACGGCGGACGCATCGACGTGGAGCAGGCCGACGGCATCATCACCTTCAGCGTGCTGGTGCCGCTGCTGCCGGCCTAGCCGCAGCGCGTCCCTATCCCTGCAGGAGCGAGCTTGCTCGCGAACCCTGACAGGCATTCGGGCTCGGTCAGTTCGCGAGCAAGCTCGCTCCTACAACAGGCAGACGCAAAAACGGCGCCCCACGGCGCCGCTTTCCTATCACGCAGCAAACCTCAGCGCAGCTGGCTGTCCTTGCTGCCGCGCCGGTTGTAGCCGGCGTAGTTCGCCTGCTCCTTGTCGTGTTCGGCCTGGCAGTTCACGCACAGACGCACGCCCGGAATGGCCTTGCGCCGCGCCTCGGGAATCGGCGCGTCGCACTCCTCGCAATGGGTCAGGCTCTCGCCCTTGGGTAATTGGTTGCGCGCCCGTGCGATGGCGTCCTCGATGGTGCTGTCGATCTGCTCCTGAACCGCGCCGTCGTTTGCCCAGCCACTGGCCATGGCGACCTCCGATGATTGATCAGTATTTATACAGATATGAAGGGCGCCGGGCGCAATTGCAAGGGGCGGTCGTCATGAGACAAAAGCGGCATTCGATGCCAGGACTATCGGACTTATCTGACATTCAATCCTGAAGCGGATCACGAGAATGGCGGCCAGATCGTCTTCTTAAGGATTTTCCGATGCGACTCGTCCCCGCGCTGCTCGCCGGCCTGCTGCTGTCCGGCACGCTGGCGGCCGCCCCCGCCAAGGGCCCGACCAACCTCCGCACCGACCCGCTGCTCCAGGACATCGAACGCTACCTGCTGCTGTATGCCGCCACCGGGGATGAACGCTTCCTCACGCGGCTGAACAGCCTCGGCGCGGTGTTCGAGAAGAAACTGGACGGGCAGAAGCAGGCCGCCACCCTGAAGGACATCTGGCAACTGCACCAGCAGACGCTGGAGAAGGTGCACGACGCGTACACCAAGCGCGGCGTCGACCTGCGCCAGGCCCTGCAGCAGACCCGGCAAGTGGCCGAACTGTTCGACAGCTTCCTGCAACCGGCTCCCGGTGCGACGCAGGCGCCGACGTTACTGGACGAGGTGCGTGAACTGGCCCTGCTGGAAGCCCGCGGCGCCAACCGCAAGCTGCTGGGCGAGCTGACCGCGGCCGATGGCCGGCGCATCGCCGAACTGCAGGAGGAGGTCCAGGCGCGCCTGGAGGCCCTGCCGGACAGCCCCGAACGGGACAAGCTGCAACTGCACTGGCGCTACCTGCGCAAGGCGCAGACAGCGGATGGCACCCTGCTCTACCCGTTCAACGCGCAGATCGAGTACCTCACTGCCCACCTGCCCCAGGGCTGATGCCTGGGGGCGACGAAAACGCTGCGTTACTCCTTCACTTCCATGTATTCGCGCGCCCAGATCTGGTACTCCTCGGGCAGCGTGTACTTCTTCGCCAGTTCAGAGGCGGTCAGGTCGGAGGCGTGCACGCCGCGCTGCTCGCGCAGGCAATCGTAGGTGGCCTTGATGGCGGCGAAGTAGGCGGCGTGGCCATCGACCACGATGCGCACGCCAAGCTCGGCCAGGCGCGCATCGTCGCGCAGCTCGGGGTTGCCGTAGGACACCAGCATCAGCGGCACGGACAGGTGGCGGGAGATGACTTCCAGATGGTCGAAATCGCGGATGCCGACCATGCAGATGCCATCGGCGCCGGCAGCCTGGTAAGCCAGGGTGCGGCGGATCACGTCGTCCACTTCGAGCACTTCGGCGTTGGTGCGGGCAATGATCGCCATTTCCGGGTCGATGCGCGCTTCCAGCGCCGCGCGGATCTTGCCGACGCCTTCCTCGACCGGGATCAGGTCGGTGGACTTGCGGCCGAACTGCGCCGGCAGCAGGGTGTCCTCGATGGTCAGCGCGGCGACGCCGGCGCGTTCCAGCTCGACGATGGTGCGCATGGTGTTGAGCGCATTGCCGTAGCCGTGGTCAGCATCGGCGATCACCGGCAGGCGGGCGACGCGGCCGATGCGGGTGGCCTGCTCGACGAATTCGCTGAGGGTGATCAGGGCGAAGTCAGGCGCCGCCAGAACTTGTAGTGAAGCTACAGAACCGCCCAGGATGCCCACCTCGAACCCCAGATCCGCGGCGATGCGCGCGGACATCGGATCGAACACCGAAGCGGTGTGGTAGCAGGTGGAAGAATTCAGTAAGGCGCGGAAATCCTTGCGCAATTCGTGAAAGGAGGCTCTGTGCATGGTGGGTTCCAACTGCGAATACGGGGTGGGAGAACGGAAATCAGATAGTGGAAAACTCTTGTAGGAAAACTACAGGAACACAATGTAGCAAAACTACAAGCTACTCCCCAAGCCCTCTTTGCCACCATCGCTTCCCGACGGATAACCAGGGTCGCTCGAGGATTCCGCACGCCGGTGCGCCCCCGTGGCGCTGTCACGCGGCTCGTCAGGAAAGCTCGAGCGCCCCTGCATTTCCTACGGCGCTGGCGTACACTGCGCGGCCGTTTTTTCTCCGGACACCGCGCACCATGTTCCCGACCACCGCTTCCCGCGCCCTGGGTATCGACTTCGGCACCTCCAACTCCACCGTCGGCTGGTGGCGTCCGGACAGCGAGCCGCTGATCGCCCTGGAAGACGACAAGATCACCCTGCCCTCGGTGATCTTCTTCAACGTCGAGGAACGCCGTCCGGTCTATGGCCGCCTGGCCCTGCATGAATACCTGGAAGGCTACGAAGGCCGCCTGATGCGCTCGCTGAAAAGCCTGCTGGGCTCCTCGCTGCTGAAAAGCGAGACCACCGTGCTGGGCAGCGCCATGCCGTTCAAGGACCTGCTGGGGCTGTTCATCGGTGAGCTGAAGAAGCGTGCGGAAAACGTCGCCGGGCGCGAGTTCGAGTCCGTGGTGCTGGGCCGGCCGGTGTTCTTCGTCGACGACGATCCCAAGGCCGACCAGGACGCCCAGGACACGCTGGTGGCGGTGGCGCACAAGCTCGGTTTCAAGGACGTCTCCTTCCAGTACGAACCGCTGGCGGCGGCCTTCGACTACGAGCGCGGCATCGAGCGCGAAGAACTGGTGCTGATCGTCGACATCGGCGGCGGTACCTCGGACTTCTCCCTGGTGCGCCTGTCGCCGGAGCGCCGCGACGTCGCCGACCGCCAGGGCGACATCCTCGCCACCGGCGGTGTGCACATCGGCGGCACCGACTTCGACAAGCAGCTGAGCATCCAGGGCGTGATGCCGCTGTTCGGCTACGGCAGCCGGATGAAGAGCGATGCCTTCATGCCCACCAGTTACCACCTCAATCTCGCCACCTGGCACACCATCAACGCGGTGTACGCCCAGAAGTCCCAGCTGGCGCTGCAGAACATGCGCTACGACATCGTCGACGCCACCGGCATCGACCGCCTGTTCAAGCTGATCGAGCAGCGCGCCGGCCACTGGCTGGCCATGCAGGTGGAAGCGAGCAAGATCGAACTGTCCGACGCCCAGCGGCGCGACATCGACCTGGCACGCATCGAAGCCGGCCTGGTCGCCGAGCTGAGCCGCGAGCTGTTCGAGGCCGCCATCGCCCCGCTGCTGGAGCGCGTGCGCGGCAGCATCAGCGAGCTACTCAATTCCGCCGACGTGGACCCGGCACGGGTCGACACGGTGTTCTTCACCGGCGGTTCCTCCGGCGTGCCGGCGCTGCGCCAGAGCGTGGCGGCGATGCTGCCCAACGCACGCCACATCGATGGGGACCGCTTTGGCGGGATCGGCAACGGCCTGGCCATCGAGGCGATGAAGCGCTACGGCTGAGCGGTCGCGCACTGACGGCAATGCCGCCATGGGCTAGTGTGGCGGTAATGCCCCTCGCGCCCGGAGTCCGCCATGCGCCTCGTCCAGTTCACCAGCCTGCTGCTCCTGTCCGCCGCCCTGTCCGCCTGCGGCCTGGGCGAAACCGCCGCCACCGCGGCCACCACCGCCAACCTGCAGGCCCAGCAGGCGCAACAAGCCCAGCAGCAGATGCAGCAGCTCAAGCAGCAGGTCGATGCGGCCAACGTGCAGAACCAGCAACGCCTGGACAATGCCCTGAAGCAATCCCAGTAAGCCCTGGCCGCGCAGATTTCTTGAACGCCCGAACATGACCTAGGCTCCAAGTTGAGCGAGTGAGTTGCTCAACCAAGGAGAACACCATGTACAAGCGATCACTGCTGGCGCTGATGGTACTGGCCTCGGTGGCGGGCTGCGCGTCCACCAAGGTGCAGAACCCGGTCAACTACATCACCTTCCGCGACCAGCCGCTGGTGCGCAATGTCGAGAAGGGGATGAGCCAGGAAGAAGTCCTGAAGATTGGCGGCACGCCGTCCTCGACGCAGAAGCGCCTGATGAAGCCGGGCAGCTGCAACAGCTACATCCTCAGCAAGGACGGCCAGCAACAGCCGTTCTACGTGAGCTTCGACGGCAGCGGCCGGGTCGATGGCTCGGGCTTTCTGACCTGTTCCGAACTGGACCGGCACGAGCGCGACTACCAGCCCTGACGGCCCTGCGGGCGGTACGACAAGGCCCTCGCCCTGTGGCGGGGGCCTTTTCATTGGGCGCTGCGGCGCGCTCCGGCGTGCGGGATGGTCGCGCCACGCGGCGGCCGTCTATCATCGGTGCAGCCACGACAGGAGCCGAGCATGAAATACCGCATCATCGAACTACCCGCCTTCGAGGTGGTGGGCATGGAATACCGCGGCGGCGCGCCGGGCGACAGCATCGGCCAGCTGTGGCAGCGCTTCCTGCCACGGGAGGAAGACGTCGTGGCCAGCGCCACGGACAAGACCGCCTATGGCGTCTGCACCCAGTTGCCGGGCGGCGAGTTCCATTACATCGCCAGCCTGCCGGTGGACGCCGGCGCGGCCGTCCCCGAGGGCATGGTGCGCTTCACGGTGCCGGCGCAGAAGTATGCGGTGTTCACCCACATCGGCCCGGTCGACGCTATCGCCGACAGCTTCCAGGCCATCTATTCCAGCCTGCTCGCCCGCCACGGCCTGGAGCCGAAGAAAGGCGTGGACCTGGAGCGCTACACCGAGCGCTTCCTCGGCCCGCAGGACCCGGCGTCGGAGACCGATCTCTACGTCCCCATCTATTAAGTCGTCGCTCCCTGTAGGAGCGCGCCACGTGCGTGATCGCGGGCATGGCCCGCTCCTACACCCAGCACGGAGTTTGCCGGTGGCGTAGGAGCAACTGTCTTTTCGGATACCCCGTGCGAGCGATCTCGCTCTCGCTGCTGCGCGCCCCGCTCCGAAGGGAGAGGGACCTTATAGGGCTGGGGAGAGGGCAGGCCCGGCACGATATTTCAGGTAGGAACGGTGCCATGCCGTTCGCGAACAAGCTCGCTCTAAGAAGAGCCCACTCCACAGGTCCGGATTTGGCTTTGGCTTCTGGAGACTTCCAGAGAAATGTCCGCATGCGCCGAATGCCCCGTTCAGCAGGCCTCGTTGAAGCGAAGTTTCAGGGGTTAAGCGACATGGATGTCGCGAGAGCTGCGATGGGCCATGGATGGCCCTTCGCAGCGTGCCCCTGAAACTTCGCTTCAACGAGGGAATTTTTCGCCTAAGCGAAAAACCGGATGTCCGGGGCAAGACCTTTGCCTTCTTTGGGGCGTTTGCCAAAGAAGGTCGCCCGAGGGGGCGAAACAAGAAGTCCCAGAGCACGCCGAAGCGGCGCAGAACACCGAAATCAAAAGCATCGCGGACGGAGTCCGCTCCTACAGGAAAGGCCTATTTCCGCTTCGCCGGTGCCGGCGCCTTGGGCGGCTGCTTCATCTGTTGCAGCAGCGCGGCGCACTGGTTATCGTCCTGCTTGCTCGGCGCGATCAGCGCCAGCAGCGCCGCCGCCGGGGCCACCGCCACGCCCAGGGCGACCATCCCCGCGCCACGCGCCGCCAGCGGTACCACCTGCACACCGGCCTTGGGATTCTTGAAGGTGCCCTGCACGTACAGCGGCGAGCGCAGGGAGAAGATGCGCACCCCCTTGCTCTGCGGGGTGATGTCCAGGTCCAGCTGCTCGGTGGCGAAATTGGCCGTACCGTCCACGGTGATGATCGCGTTTTCGGTATCGAAGGCGAACACCCGCGGCGTGGCCAGGCCATTGGTGATGCCGACATCGGCGGCGGCGCAGTTGATCTTCACCTCGTCATCGCCGAACAGCTTGTTCACCACGTAGTTGCCGACGTTGAGCCCGGCGATCTCCATCAGGCTGCGGCTGATGCGCCCATCGTTGATCAGCAGCTTCATCTCGCCGTTGGCGCCGGCAAGGAGGGTCGCCACCGAGTTGCCGGTGCCGCTCAGCGCCGCGTCGCCATTCAGCTCGCCGAAGCTGGACTGCATCGGCGCGAAGCTGGGGAACAGCTCCTTGAGCTTGAAGTTACGCGCCTGCAGCTGGACCCTGCTCTGCAGCGGGGTCTTGCCGCCGTCCAGGCGGATGTGCGAATCCAGCGTGCCGCCCGCCACGCCGAAGCGCAGTGGTTCGAGGGTCAGCAGGCCGTCGTTGAGCACCAGGTGGGTATAGAGGTCGCTGATCGGCAGCTTGTCGCTGTGCACGATGCGCTTGCCGGTGAACTCGACGTCGGCATCCATGGCGCGCCAGCGGTCGGTGCGGAACTCTTCCACCGGCAGCACCTTGTCCGCCGGCTGGCGGGTGCTCTGGCCGCGCGCCTGTTTTTCCTGGTTGGAATCGGCGCCGATCAGCGGGCCCAGGTCAGCCATGCGCAGTTGTTCCGAGCGCAGCTTGCCGGAGAGCTTGGGTCGCGGCTGGCGGTTGACGAAGACGAGATCGCCATGCAGGTCGCTGTCGCCGACCTTGCCGTTGAAGTTCTCATAGTGGAAGCGTGCGCCGGCGGAGTCGTGCAGCTCGGCCTTGAGGCGCCCGTCGGTTTCGTAGGCCGGCGTGTCGGGCAGGGTGACGCCGGTGAGCGGGAAGAGGTTGGCCATGCTGCTGCCAGCCAGTTTCAGGCGCAGGTCCAGCGCCCCCAGGTTCAGCGGGTCGGTCAGCGTACCGACGATGCTGGCGCGGGTGCTGCCGGCGGACACGTCAGCCTGTACCGGGAAGGGCTTGGTGGCGTCCTGCAGGGCGAGCATGCCGCCGACCTTGCCCGCGCCGGCAAGCGGCAGGCCCTTGTACTGGCCCTTGAGCTTCCAGCCGAACACGTAGTCCTGGGTCGCGGCCTTGTCGCCGCCCGCCAGTGCCTTGCCCGCCAGTTGGCCGAACGGCACCGGCTTGCCCAGCGGGTCCACCAGCAGTTCGAGGCGGGTCTTCAGGTGCTGGTCATCGAGGGTCACGCTGCCCTTGTCGAAGCCGATCTCGCCGATGTCGAGCGTCCAGGAGGACTGCTCGGCCGGCGCGTTGGGGTCTTCATCCTTCTTCGGCAACTCGAAGGTCCAGGTTGCGCGACCATCGGCCAGGCGCAGCAGGTCCGCACTGGGGCGGGTCAGGACGATCTGCGGGATCTTCACCGTCTGCCACAGCAGCGGTAGCGGGGCGAGGCGGAACTCGACCTTCTCCAGGCTGGCAAAGTTCGCCGAGCGCGTCTTGCCGGCGGCCCAGGCCGGGTTGGCCAGGGTGATATCGGCGGCGCTGAAGTGCGGCCACGGCACATAGCCGCGCCAGCCGCCCTCTTCAGGCTCCGTGCGCCAGAACACCTGCAGGTCGCCGTTAATAGCGAAGGGCCGCCCCAGCTCGGCCGAGACTTTGTCGTTGATGGTGGGCTTCAGCCGGTTCCAGTCGAACGTGGCGATGAACACCACCAGCGCGGCGATCACCGCGAGGAAACCGATGAAGCTCCAGAGGCAGATTCTTTTCCCGCGCGTCATACCTGAACTCCCTGCTGGCCGCGTCGGTGGAAGCAGCCACGTCCCCACGCGGCTGCCGGTAAGCGTCGGCCGCCTGAGCATGCCGGGCCGGCATTCTCCCTTGGCCTGTCGTCTTGGACCAGCATAGCGAGGCAATGGCTCCCGCAATCCGCCTCGCCTGCTTTCAGGACGTTTCGCACAGGCACCGGCCGCACAAAAAAACCAAACTTTTCCGCCGCCTCGCCACTCACACCCTTGTGAACCCAACCGCGCCGCGCGCCACCGTAGCGCCGGCCCGGCACAAGGCCGCCGATAAGGAGATATCTGATGAACCAGGCACAACTGACCGACGTCCAGACCCTGCGCCAGCGGGCGCGCCAGAACATCGAGGAAGGCGCGGTGACCGAGGGCTACCATGCCGACCGTGAAACCGTGCTGCGCCTGCTCAACGAGTCGCTGGCCACCGAACTGGTGTGCTACCTGCGCTACAAGCGCCACTACTTTATGGCCACCGGCCTGAAGGCCAGCGTGGCCGCCGCCGAATTCCTCGAGCACGCCGGCCAGGAACTGCAGCACGCCGACCAGTTGGCCGAGCGCATCATGCAGCTGGGCGGCGAGCCGGACTTCAACCCCAACGGGCTGACCGAGCGCTCCCACGCCGAATACGTGGCCGGCGCCAACCTGCGCGAGATGATCACCGAAAACCTGGTCGCCGAACGCATCGCCATCGACAGCTACCGCGAGATCGTGGTCTACCTGGGCGATGACGATCCGACCACGCGCCGCCTGTTCGAGGAGATCCTCGCCCAGGAAGAAGAGCACGCCGACGACATGGCCGACCTGCTGCAAGACCTGAAGTAACCCACCTGACTTCCCTCAACGACGCCCGGGCATCCGGCCGGGCGTCGTCTTTTTTACCCCCGCCCTCGCCAGAACCCTCGTCGCAGAGCCTGCGCGGCCAGGCCGACCTGCAACATATCTATTTATCTGATACTAGCAATCACGCCGATAACGCCCATCGAGGACGTTGATAGAAGTCAATTTTTAAAATCAAGTATTTGATTTTAAAGGGGCAATTCAACAATCATCGGCGTCGATAGCGACTATCTTGCGGAGTCGTTTTCCAATCGATAATCCAGAACAGATACTGAGCCCGTGTCCAACGAACTCCCCACTCTTTCTGGAGCCGCATCATGAAACGCACCCTCGTACTTGGCTTTGCCCTTTCCGTACTTGCTGCCAACGCCGCTTTCGCCGGCTCCCAGCAGGAATCCCCGGTCATCAACGCCAGCCAGACCCAGGTCCTGGTTCAGGACGGCGCCGAACGCACCCTGGATCAACGCCAGAAACAACTGGACGCCGCCAAGGCCCGTGTCGCCGAAAATGGTTCCAGCCAATCGGTCGATCGCCTGATTCAGAAAATGAACGTGGCCGAGAATGGTTCCAGCCAATCCATCGACCGCCTGCACCGCGAAATGAGCGTTGCCGAAAACGGCTCCAGCCAGTCGGTTGACCGCCTGCACAAGCAACTGGGCGTGGCCGAGAACGGTTCCAGCCAATCCATCGACCGCCTGCACCGCGAGATGAGCGTTGCCGAAAACGGTTCCAGCCAGTCGGTTGACCGCCTGCACAAGCAACTGGGCGTGGCCGAGAATGGCTCCAGCCAGACTGTCGACCGCCTGCACAGCGAAATGAGCGTTGCTGAAAACGGCTCCGAGCACACTGTCGATCAACTGCACGGCAACATGGTCGCCGAATCGGGTGGCGATACCGTCTTCGATGCCCACCTGAAGGCGTAACGCTCCCGGCAGTACACCGCAAGGTGAGAGAAAAGCCCGGCCCCGCCGGGCTTTCTTATCCCTGGCTTTCCGCGTAGCCCCACTCTCGTCGACAGGCCAGCCGAGCTTTGTAACGGCGTCTTGCCTGAAACTTCCCGGAACACCCGTGAATACGCCGCCCTAGAGCGGTTTTCGTCGTTCCATCATTCACGGCGATAGTTGAAATTAGCCGGCTAAATAATCGACATCACTGATGCTCTGTATTACGCGGCATCGTTTTTAAATCGATTTATCCGAAGGGAAAATAACCCCGTAGCCAAAACATACCGCCCCCTTTCGGAGCCACGGAACATGAAAACCAAGATCGCCCTCAGCCTCGCACTCACTTCCCTGATGACCGCCAGCGCCGTGTTCGCCGCTCCGGCCATCCTCAACAACGGCCCGCGCAGCAGCGAGCAACTGCAGCAGCAGAGCGCCCAGGCCCGCGTCGCTGCCAACGGCACCGAGCGCACCATCGATCGCCTGCACCAGCAAATGAGCGAAGGCCGCGTGGCCGACAACGGCTCCGAACGCACCATCGATCGCCTGCACAAGCAAATGGACGAAGCCCGCGTTGCCGACAACGGCTCCGAGCGCACCATCGACCGCCTGCACCAGCAAATGGAAGGCGCCCGCGTCGCCGACAACGGTTCCGAGCGCACCATCGACCGTCTGCATCAGCAAATGGATGACGTCCGCGTCGCCGAGAACGGCTCCGAACGCACCATCGACCGCCTGCACAGCAACATGGTCGCCGAGTCCGGTGGTGACACCGTGTACGACGCCCACCTCAAGCGTGTTTCCTGATCCTGACGAAATACGCCTGAACGGCGAAAGAAAAGCCCGGCATCTGCCGGGCTTTCTCATTTCTGCGCGACGGAAATGGGCTCAGCCCTTGGGCTCCCCGGCATCGGGCGCACCATCGGAACGACCGATGCTTGGCGGCGCGTCCACCACCAGTTCCTCCGGCACTTCATCGACGCGCGGGTCCAGTGCGGCGGCCATCGGGCTGACGGTGTCGGGCATGGCCACGTGGTGCAGCGGCGCCTCGTCCACGCGGTGCGCGCCGGTGACGCGCTTGGGCTGCACCCAGAAGATCAGCACCAGCGCATAGGCCGAGACCAGCATGTAGAACATGCCCGGCCCGAAGTGGCGCATCATCGCGCCGGCGAACAGCGGGCCGATGCAGGCACCGACGCCATAGGTGGTCAGCAGCATGGCCGACAGCGCCACGCGACGGGACTGCTCGACGTGGTCGTTGCCCAGCGCCACGGCCAGCGGGTAGAGGGTGAACAGCAGCATGCCGGTGACGAACCCGTTCACCAGCAGCAGGGTGTAGGGCAGCTCGATCAATCCCCACATCGGCACGGCGGCCAGGCACAGCAGCAGGGCGTTGGCGCGGATCAGCCAGCTGCGGTTCACCCGGTCCGACAGCCAGCCCAGCGGCCACTGGGCGCAGAAGCCGGCGACGATGCACATGCCGACGAAGAAGCTCGATTGCGCGGTGTCCAGCCCATTGCGCGCGGCGTATACCGGCGCCAGGCCATAGAAGGCGCCGACCATCAGGCCGGCGACGAAGATGGTGCCCAGCGACTGCGGCACGCGCTTCCAGAAGAAGCCGATCTCCAGCGGCGCCGCCACCAGCTTGGCCGGGTGCACGCGGCGGGTCAGCGCCAGCGGGATCAGGCACGAGGAGAAGCAGATGGCGACCAGCAGCAGCGGCTTGTAGTCCAGCGCCGGGCTCAGCGCCAGCAGGCCCTGGCCGACCACCAGGCCGGCGTCGACCGCCACCATGTAACCGGCGAACACCTTGCCGCGCTGGTGACCTTCGGCCTGCTCGTTGAGCCAGCTCTCGATGACCATGTACTGGTTCATCATCACCGCGCCCATGACGAAGCGCAGCACGATCCACACCTCCAACTGCGACACCAGCGCGTGGATCAGCACGATCACCGTCGCCATCCCGGCGCAGGCCACGTAGGAACGGATGTGGCCAAAGCCGGCGATCAGCTTGTGGCCGAACTTGCCGCCGCAGACCAGGCCGAAGTAATACGCCGCCATCAGGCCGCCGACCCAGAGGTCGCTGACGCCTTCCTGGGTCAGGCGCAGGCCCATGTAGGTGGTGAACAGGCCGGAGCCGGCGAGCATCAGCAGCGTGGCGGTATAGAGCGCGGGGAACGTGACGAGCGGGCTGAACATGGCGAGTCCGGCAGGTAAGAAGGGATGGGAGTGTGGCGGCAGCGGAGGCCGCCCGCACATCGGACAGCGTCGGCGGGGCAAAGATCACAATGCCTTGACCCACTTGGCATTATGGCCGTCCGCCAGCGTCGCGACCATCGGACGCGCGCCCGCCGGCAAAAGTGGTGCAACGCTCAATGATGTCGCCACCCCCAACAGCCGGTGGCCGGAGAAACATCATGCCCTTCGTCGAACTCAAACCCTTCCTGCTCTACTGCACCCTGGTCAACTACGCCATCCTGGTGATCTGGTTCGCCGCCTTCAGCGTCGCCCACGACGCGCTCTACCGCCTCCACGCGCGCTGGTTCGCCGTGCCGGTGGCGACCTTCGATGCCATCCATTACGGAGGTATGGCGGTCTACAAGATCGGCGTCCTCCTGCTCAACCTGGTGCCGCTGCTGGCGCTGTGCATGCTTTCCTGAATCGCTGTGCCAGCGGTGCGACACCATGACCGTCGATCGGAAAGCAACTTGTTGAAATTTATTGGAAATACTCAGGTCGTAGGGTGCGTGCAGTTTTCAGGAGAACACACCGTGAATCACGCAACCCGCAGCCTGCGAAAAACCCTCGACGCCGTCGCCGCCAACAACGAAGCCACGGCGCTGGAGGTCATGCGGGCGGTCGAACAGGTCCAGGACGACCTGCTCCGACAGAAGCTGCTCAAGGCCATCCACCACCTCAATCAGGACGCCGCCGAGTTGCGCGCCCTGCGCGAAGAAATCGCCTCGCCGATGACCCGCCGCGCCTGAACCAGCCTCACACAGCGGCGGGCGGCGTCGGCCGGCGATATACCCAGATGCGCTTGAGCACCGTGGCGAACTGCGCCGACAGCCGGCCGCTGTTGTAGGTCTGGCCGTAGCGCGCGGCGATGGCCCGCACCTCTTTAGAGAGCTGCGCATAGCGGCGCGCCGGCAGGTCCGGATAGAGGTGGTGCTCGATCTGGTGGCTGAGGTTGCCGGTGAGGATGTGGAACAGCGGCCCGCCCTCCAGGTTGCTCGACCCGCGCAGCTGGCGCAGGTACCAGTGGCCGCGCGTCTCGCCCTGCACCACCTCGCGCGGGAACACCGCCGCCCTCTCGGTGAAATGGCCGCAGAAGATCACCGTGAAGGTCCACAGGTTGCGCATCAGGTTGGCCACGACGTTGCCCAGCAGCACCGCCCCAAACGCGCCGGTGAACAGGCCCAGCAGCGGGAACGCCAGGTAGTCCTTCACCCACTGCCGCCCGACCTTGGCGTTGAACTGGCGCAACAACGGGCGCAGCTCTTGCTTGCTCATCCGCCCCTTCAGGTACTGGTCCAGGCGCAGGTGCTGCACCGCCACCGCGTACTGGAACAGCAGCGCCTGGATCGTCACCCAGAGCGGCTGCCAACGGTAGAAGGGTTTCCATTTCTGCTCGGGGAACAGCCGCACCACGCCATAACCGACGTCATCATCCATGCCCAGCACGTTGGTGTAGGTGTGGTGCACGTGGTTGTGCGTGTGCCGCCAAAAGTCCGAGGGGCCGACGATGTCCCACTCGTAGCTGCGGCCGGCGAATTCCGGATCGTTCATCCAGTCGTACTGGCCATGCATGACGTTATGGCCCAGCTCCATGTTCTCCAGGATCTTGCCCAGCCCCAGCAGCACGGTGCCCAGCAGCCAGGTCGGCGGGAACCAGCCGGCCATCAGCAGCGCGCGGCCGCTCCAGCAGCACCAGCGCACCGCCGCGCGGATGCGCCGTATGTAGCGGGCGTCCTGCTCGCCCAGGTCGTGCAGGGTGCGCTGGCGCAGGGCGTCCAGCTCGGCACCGAAGGCCACCAGTTCGGCGGCGCTGAGGTCGCGGTCTTCGCGCATGACGAGGTCCTGATTCAGAGATCGACGGTCAGGTCGCCCTGGGGCGCACTGACGCACAGACGGATCGGTTGGCCGGGTTCGCTGAACAGCTCGCCGCTGCGCAGATCGCGCACGCAACCGCTCACCAGCGTGCAGGTGCACCGGGTGCAGACGCCCTGTCGGCAACCATGCAGCGGGCGCAGGCCCTGGGCTTCGGCCTGCTCCAGCAGGCTGCGGCGGCTGTCCCCTTGCACCTGCAATGCGCTGCGGGCGAAGCGCAGGTTCACGGAGCGTGCCGGCTCGCTGTCATCCCAGGCCGGCGGGCTGAAGCTTTCCACCTGCAAGCTGCGGCAGCTTGCGTCCAGCGCCTGGCGCACGCTGGCGACGAAACCACCGGGCCCGCAGGCCAGCACGTGGCGACTGCCCAGGTCGGCGACATGCTCGGGGCAAAAGCGCCCGGCGAACTCCCCGTCCTGCACGGCATCGCCGCTCAACGCCCAGCGCAGCTCGAGGTTCGGATACTGCCGCGCCAGCGCCTGAAGCCCGTCGACGAAGGCCTTCTGGCCACGCTCGCGGACGTAATGCAGCAGCGTCACTGGGCCGCTGTAGCCGCGCGCCAGCGCCTCGCGCAGCAGGCCGAGCAAGGGCGTCAGGCCGCTGCCGGCGGCCAGCAGCAACACGCCCTGGTCGTCCGCCGGCCAGCTCAGCTCGCCGCCCGGCGCGCCCAGCTCCAGCACATCCCCGACACACAGCCGATGCGCCAGGAAGGACGAGATCCGCCCGCCCGGCTGCCGCTTCACGGCGAACTCCAGGCAGCCATCGTCGGCGATACGGGTCAGGCTGTAGCTGCGGCTGTGGCGTACCCCGTCGCGCTCGACGAACAGCTGCACGTGCTGCCCCGGGCGGGCGCCGCGCCAGTGCGCATTGGGGCGCAGGCGCAGTTCGAGCATGTCGTCGGCCACCCACTGCCGCGCCTCGACCCGAGCGAACACCCGCCGCAATGCCCAGCCTGGGTTGCAGGCCCGCAGCACGGCGTCCACGTCCGCCTCGCGCAGCCACTGGCTGCGCACCAGGGCACGCAACGGGGTCAGCAACGGCGAGACGAAGCGCAGGCCGGCGAAGGGCAGCAGGGACATGGATGAACACCAACCAGTAAACATGTGTTCACTTAAAATCGCATGGGCAGGACTTTTCAGTCAACACCTGTTCACTGGAAAGCTCAGGAACTTCCCCCGCGCCGGGCGGCATTTGCTAGAGTGCCTGCGCCTTCGCCTTGGATAGACCTGCCGTATGTCCACTCCCCGCGCCGAACAGAAACAACAGACCCGCCTGGCCCTGATGGACGCCGCGCGCAGCCTGATGGACAGTGGCCGCGGCTTCGGCAGCCTGAGCCTGCGCGAGGTGGCGAAAGCGGCGGGCATCGTGCCGGCGGGCTTCTACCGTCACTTCGCCGATATGGACGCGCTGGGCCTGGCGCTGGTCGCCGATGTCGACGAGACCTTCCGCGAAACCCTGCGCGTGGTGCGTCACAACGAGTTCGAGCTGGGCGGCGTGATCGAGGCCTCGGTGCGCATCTTCCTCGACGCGGTGACCGCCAACCGCACCCAGTTCCTCTTCCTCGCCCGCGAGCAGTACGGCGGCTCCCATCCCATCCGCCAGGCCGTGGGCGCGCTGCGCCAGCGCATCACCGACGACCTCGCCGCGGACCTTGCGCTGCTCAACAAGCTGCCGCACCTCACCGCCCAGGACATCGACGTGATCGCCGACCTGGTGGTGAAAACGGTGTTCGCCACCCTGCCCGAGCTGATCGACCCGCCGGCCGACAGCCTGCCGACGCACCTCTCGCCCCAGGCCAAGATCACCCAGCAGCTGCGCTTCATCATGATCGGCGCCAAGCACTGGACCGGCATCGGCTCGCGCCCCTGAAGCGCCGGGCATGCTCTGCCAACCCCCTGTAGGAGCGAGCTTGCTCGCGAACCACCCCCAGCGGGCAAGTTCAGGAGCTGGCAACGTAGGGCGCATAACGCCCCAGGCGTTATGCGCCCTACGCTGTCTCAGGAGCGTCTGTGCCCTTGCGTTCCCTCACCCCAGCCCTCTCCCAAGGGGAGAGGGGACAGATCGTGCCGGCTGATGCCGTAGTGTCATCCTTCTTTGAACGAAGCGTTGGAGCATCCCTGTAGGAGCGGGCCATGCCCGCGATCGATCCCCGCTCAGACCGCCCCTAGCGCCAAGCCACCCAATCGCGGACAAAGTCCGCTCCTACGCTTCAAACGCGCCCCGCCTTGGTGCGCACCGTTTTCGTGCGCACCATCGTCGAGCGCCCGCACCATTCCTGATCACCTGGACAACCCCGCCAGCCCGCGCCAGCGCTGGCGGAGGCCCGCACTGGCAAGCCCCTTGCTGTAGCTGTGCCATTGCTACTGCCGGACGCTGCCATGCTGGTCATCCACCAACGAATCGAACCCCGCGAACACTGGGACGCCGAGCTGCACCTGAATTACGAGGCGCGCAGCAAGAGCCGCCTGCGCTGCTTCACCCGCAGCGGTGAAGACGTCGGCCTGTTCCTAGAACGCGGGCAGTCACCGCTGGTCGATGGCGAGTGCCTGCTGGCCAACGACGGCCGCGTGGTGCGCGTCTGCGCGGCGCCGGAACAACTTCTCCATGTCACCTGCGCCAACGCCCGCGAGCTGAACCGCGCGGCCTATCACCTGGGCAATCGCCATGTGGCCCTGCAGGTCGGCGAGGGGTGGCTGCGCCTGCTCGACGACTATGTGCTCAAGGCGATGCTCGACCAGCTCGGCGCCACGGTGGAGGCCATCGAAGCGCCCTTCCAGCCGGAGCACGGCGCCTACGGCGGCGGGCATCACCACTCCCACCACGGCGAAGAGCAGTTCAATTACGCGCCGAAGCTGCACCAGTTCGGAGTGCGTCTGTGAACATCGTGCTCGGGATCGGCACCCTGTCCCCAACCCTGGCTGCGCGCCCCGCTCCGAAGGGAGAGGGGGCTGCTCCGAGTCGCCGGGGAAGACCGTAGTCATGAGCGAAGTCTTGAGTCTCTGGTCGCTGCTGCGCCTGGCCAGCCCGCAGTTGCCCATCGGCGGCTACAGCTATTCCCAAGGGCTGGAGAGCGCCATCGACCAGGGCCAGGTGAAGGACGCCGAGAGCGCCCGCACCTGGCTCGTCGATCAGCTGCAGCTGAACCTTGCGCGCTTCGAAGGCCCGTTGCTGGCCGAACTGCTGCGCGCAGCCGACGCCGCCGACTGGGACGCCCTGGGCGACGCCGCCGAACGACATCGCGCCAGCCGCGAAACCCGCGAGCTGGGCCTGGAGAACCGGCAGATGGGCTTCTCCCTCGGCCAGTTGCTCGACGCCTTGCCCGAGCTGGACGCCCCCGCGCGCCAGTGGCTCGCCGCACAGGCCGAACCGTCGTTCGCCGCCGCCTGGGCGCTGGCTGCCCGCGCCTGGCGGTTGACCCCGGAGCAGGCCCTGGGCGCCTGGCTGTGGAGCTGGCTAGAGAACCAGCTGGCGGTGCTGATGAAGACCCTGCCGCTAGGCCAACTGGCCGCGCAGAAGCTCACCTCGCAGCTGCTCCCCGAGCTCGACGCCGCCTGCCACGCTGCGCTGCGCAATGACGCCCACGGCGGCGCGCCCTTCGGTCTCGCGCTCGCCTGCATGAACCATGAAACCCAATACAGCCGTCTGTTCCGCTCCTAGGAGAACTGCCATGAACTCTCAACCCCTTCGCGTCGGCATCGGCGGCCCGGTGGGCTCCGGCAAGACCGCCCTGACCCTGGCGCTGTGCCGCGCCCTGCGCCAGCGCTACAACATCGCGGTGGTCACCAACGACATCTACACCCAGGAGGACGCGCAGTTCCTGGTGCGCAACGAGGCGCTGGAGCCGGAGCGGATCATCGGCGTGGAAACCGGCGGCTGCCCGCACACGGCGATCCGCGAGGACGCCTCGATCAACCTCGAAGCCGTGGATCAGCTCAACCGCCGCTTCCCCGGCCTCGACCTGATCCTGGTGGAATCCGGCGGCGACAACCTCTCGGCCACCTTCAGCCCCGAGCTGTCGGACCTGACCCTCTACGTGATCGACGTGTCCGCCGGCGACAAGATCCCGCGCAAGGGCGGGCCGGGCATCTGCAAGTCCGACCTGCTGGTGATCAACAAGATCGACCTCGCCCCGCTGGTGGGCGCCTCGCTGGAAGTGATGGACCAGGACGCCACGCGCATGCGCGGGGACAAGCCCTTCGTGTTCAGCAACCAGAAGACCGGCCAGGGCCTGGCCGAGATCATCGCCTTCATCGAACGCCAGGGCCTGCTGACCGCGGCCTGATGCCTTCTCCGCGGCCGCGGATGCCGGCCGCCCCATCACAAGAACCAGGGAGTCTTCCATGCAACTGCGCAAAGCCCTCTACAGCATCGCGCTGTTCCTCACCCCGGCGGTGGCCTTCGCCCATCCGGGCCACGGCGACCACGGCCTGATCGCCGGCATCGCCCACCCCATCACCGGCCTCGACCACCTGCTGGCAATGTTCGCCGTCGGCCTCTGGGCCGCGCAGCAACGGGGGGCGGCACGCCTGGCGCTGCCGTGCACCTTTGTCGCGACCATGCTGGTCGGCGGCCTGCTGGGCTTCGAAGGGCTGCAACTGCCGTTCATGGAGACCGGCATCGCCGCCTCCGTCCTGGCGCTGGGCCTGTGCGTTGCACTGGCGGTGCGACCGCCGCTGGCCCTGGCGATGGGCGCGACGGCGCTGTTCGCCTTCGCCCATGGCGTAGCCCACGGCCTGGAACTGCCGGACCTGAGCAGCCCGTGGCTGTACGCCGCCGGCTTCGTCGCCGCCACCGCCGCCCTGCATGCCGCCGGGTACGGAATCGTTCGCCTGCTGCCGCAGGCCGCTGCACCGCTGGTGCGCTTCGCCGGCCTGGCGTCGGCGGGCGCCGGCGCCTGGCTGCTGGCCGGCTGAACGAACGTAGGAGCGGACTCCGTCCGCGATGGCTTCCGGCGCGATGCGGGCCTATCGCGGACAAAGTCCGCTCCTACGCCACAGACACAAAAGCCGCCCCCCTGTAGGAGCGGGCCATGCCCGCGACAACCCCGCTGCGGGGCCGGTTCGCGAGCAAGCTCGCTCCTACGAGAGCAGACAACCCGGCACGGAATCAGCGCCGCCCGCACACCAAGCCCGGATCACCGGCGGGCTGCGCGGCTACTGGCCGGCTGAACAAACGTAGGAGCGGACTTCGTCCGCGATGGCTTCCGGCGCGATGCGGGCCTATCGCGGACGGAGTCCGCTCCTACGCCACAGACACAAAAGCCGCCCCTGTAGGAGCGGGCCATGCCCGCGACAACCCCGCTGCGGGGCCGGTTCGCGAGCAAGCTCGCTCCTACAAAATCAAGAGCACCGCTCCCTAACCCTCTCCCGCCAGCGGGAGAGGGGATTGTTCCGAGCAGCATGGAATCGCCCCATCAGCCCCCTCCGCCAGGGACACGCATGGATGCAGGAGGTAGAGCGACGCCGGATGCCAAAGCCCAGGGCTGGGGTGACAACCTGGACATCACCCCTTGCGATGCACCGCAAACCCGGCCCACGCCTGGCTGACCGGCATGATCTCAAGGGTGTTGATGTTGATGTGCGGCGGCTGGTTGAGGATCCAGTGGATGGTCTCGGCGATGTCGGCGGACTGGATCGGCTCGGCGCCGGCGTAGGTCTTGTCGTACTTCGCCTGGTCGCCACCGAAGCGCACCAGGGAGAACTCGCTCTCGCACATGCCCGGCTCGAGGTTGGTGACGCGCACGCCGGTGCCCTGCAGGTCGCAGCGCAGGTTCAGCGAGAACTGCTGGACGAAGGCCTTGGTCGCGCCGTACACGTGGCCGCCCGGATAGGGCCAGTGGCCGGCCACCGACCCCAGGTTGAGGATGCTCGCGCCCGGGCCGTGGGCGATCAGGCGCGGCAGCAGCAGGCGCGTGGCGTACATCAGGCCCTTGATGTTGGTGTCCACCATGGTGTCCCAGTCGTCCAGCTCGCACTCCTGCGCAGGGTCCGCGCCCAGGGCGAGGCCGGCGTTGTTGATCAGGCCGCGCAGCTTGGCGAATTTCTCCGGCAGGCCGTCCACCGCGGCCGTCATCGCCGCGCGGTCGCGCACGTCGAGCACCAGCGGCAGTACATCGGTCTCGGAGGACAGCTCCTCGGCCAGCGCCGTCAGGCGCTCCTCGCGGCGGCCGGTGATCACCAGCGACCAGCCGTCGCGGGCGAAGCGCCGCGCACAGGCTTCGCCGAAACCGGAAGTAGCGCCGGTAATGAAGAGAGTGGGAGTGGTCATCACTGAAATCCTCATGCTGGGCACTGCCGTCGCCGATGCTTGCCGGGGAATCGTGCGGTGCGCGTTCTTGTCGGTCGGTCGAGCATAACAGCCTGCATCCGCTGCGTTGCGTAACAGCCAGGCTGGATAAAACCCGCACAGCCGCGCGAAAGCCGCATGGCTGCTGGCGCGCCGCGACTTGCGCCCACCTTGTCCACAGGCTGTTCCCCATTTTCTGTGGGCAAGCGCAACGCCGGATTCTGCCTGGACGATTTTCGAGCGCCCCGCTACGGGCCGCGCCGCCGCTGCGCTGGAGAAGTTCTTCCCAAGGTTATCCACAGGTCTTTCAACGGCTGCCGGGGACAACTATCGGGACAGCGGAACTTTCCCGCCCAGGCGTAACTGTCCATCCATACAGGGGTTGCAGCCCTATCGAGCAGAAATCGACCGCCCTGCTGCACCCCTGATCCTCCGGGGCCCGGCGCGGTTCTCCCAGAGGTTATCCACAGGCGAACCCACAGATTTTCTGGACGCTTTCGGCGGCGCCTCACTGCACCAGCAGGCGCGCAGCGATCAGGTCTTCCAGTGCGTAACCGACGGACTTGAACAGGGTGATCTCAGAGTCATCCGCGCGTGCGCCGCGACCGCGCAGCAGGTCGCTGAGCTGGCACTCAATAGCGCTCTCGTCGATCACGCCCTCGCCCAGCGGGATCAGCAGGTCGCCCGCCTCTTCCAGCGCGCCGTCGCGGGTATCCACGACAATGCGCGCGCGGCGGACGGCGTCGCTGTCGGTCTCGCGCATGGATGGCAGGAAGGCGCCGACCAGATCGAGGTGGCACCCCGAGCGCAGCCAGGCGCCATGGACGATGGGTTCGCGGGAGGTGGTGACGCAGCTGATGCAATCCGCCGCCGCGACGGCGCCGCGCAGGTCCGCGCAGGCGTGGACGGGATAGCCTTCGTCCTGCAGTTGCCTGACCAGCGCGTTCACCTTGTCGTCCTGGCGGCCCCAGAGGGCGATGTCCTCGTATTCGCGCACCGAGCAGTGGGCGCGAACCATGTGCGGTGCCAGGGTGCCGCTGCCGACGATCAGCAACCGCCGCGCATCCCGGCGCACCAGGTAATCGGCGGCCAGGGCGGAGGTGCAGGCGGTACGCCGCGCGGTCATTTCCGAGGCTTCGAGCATGGCCAGCGGGCGGCCGGTTTCGCCGTCGAACAGGCAGAACAGCGCGGCCACCGCCGGCAGGTTCTTCGCGCCGTTGCCGGGGAACACGGTGACCAGCTTGACGCCGATATCCTGCCCCGGCCGCCATACCGGCATGGTCAGCAGCGAGGCGTTGTCGGGCAGCTCATGGCAGCCGCGCACGGGCGCCTGGCAATCGCCGGCCAGGCCAATGCGCAGGGCTTCGATCAGTTGGGGATAGCCCAGGCGTTCGGCGACGTCGGTGTTGGTGAGGAAGCGGAGGTCGTGCATGGAAACCCTCTGCAGGAAAGCAATGGATAACCGTAGGAGCGGACTCCGTCCGCGATGTTCTCAGGCGCGCGCCGGAAAGCATCGCGGACGGAGTCCGCTCCTACGAAAGGTGATGGCGTCAGTGCCCACCCAGATACGCGTTGCGAACCTCCTGGTTACCCAGCAGCTCCGCGCCGGTGCCGCTCAGGCGGATCTCGCCGTTGACCATCACGTAGCCACGGTCGGACAGCTTCAGTGCGTGGTTGGCGTTCTGCTCCACGAGGAACAGGGTCATCCCGCTCTGCGCCAGCTCGCGCAGGGTCTGGAAGATCTGCTTGACCACGATGGGTGCCAGGCCCAGCGAGGGTTCGTCGAGCAGCAGCAGCTTGGGCCGGCTCATCAGCGCGCGGGCGATGGCGAGCATCTGCTGCTCGCCGCCGGACATGGTCATGGCGCGCTGGTTGCGCCGCTCCTTCAGCCGCGGGAAGAGGTCGAACATGCGCTGCATGTCTTCCTGGGCGTGGTCCATGCCGACGGGAATGGTGCCCATCAGCAGGTTCTCCTCCACCGTCATGTCGGGGAACACCCGGCGCCCTTCCGGCGACTGCGCGATGCCGTTGGAGGCCACGTAGTGCGCGGATTTGTTGCGGATGTCCTGGCCCTTGTAGAGGATCGCGCCGCTGGTCGCGCGCGGCTGGCCGAAGATCGACATCAGCAGCGTGGACTTGCCCGCGCCGTTGGCGCCGATCAGCGCCACGGTCTCCCCCTCGCCCACGGTCAGCGAGACTTTCTTCAGCGCCTGGATCGGCCCGTAGAACACATCGACCTCACGGAATTCCAACATCGGCGCCGTCATGCCAGTTCCTCTTCGTCCGCGCCGAGATAGGCGGCGATTACCTTGTCGTTGTGGCGAATCTCGTCCGGCGCGCCACGGGCGATGACCACGCCGTGGTCGAGCACGATGATGTGGTCGGAGATGTTCATCACCATGCCCATGTCGTGCTCGATCAGCAGCACGGTGATGCCGTGGTGGTCGCGCAGGTAGCGCACGATGCGCGCCAGGGCCTGGGTTTCCGCCGGGTTGAGGCCGGCGGCGGGTTCGTCGAGGCAGATCAGCTCGGGCCGGGTGCACATGGCGCGGGCGATCTCCAGGCGGCGCTGCTGCCCGTAGGACATCTCGCCGGCCAGGCGGTTGGCGCAGTCCACCAGGTCCACCACCTCCAGCCAGTAGAAGGCGTGGTCCAGCGCCTCGCTTTCCGCGCGGCGGTAGCCGGGGGTGTTGAGCACGCCGGCGATGAGGTTGCGGTTGACGAACATGTGCTGGGCCACCAGCAGGTTCTCCACCACCGACATCTCGCGGAACAGCCGGATGTTCTGGAAGGTGCGCGCCAGCCCCGCGCGGTTCACCAGGTGGGTGCCGCCGAACATCTTGTAGTAGAGGCGGTTGGCGAACTGCGCCGGGTTGACGAAGTCACCGCCCTGGAACGGCTGGCCGAGCACCTTGATGACGTCGGTGGTGCCGCCTTTCGTGTTGAGCAGGATGTTGCCGCCGGTGGCCTTGTAGAAACCGGTCAGGCAGTTGAACACCGTGGTCTTGCCCGCGCCGTTGGGGCCGATCAGCGCGGTGATGGAGCCGCGCTCCACGTCGAGGTTGACGTCGTTGAGCGCCTTGATGCCGCCGAAGTGCATCATCAGGTGCTCGACGCTGAGGATCTTGTCACCGCTCATGGCGCCACCCCCTTGCGTACGGCGAAGCCCGAGCGGCTGATGCGGATCAGCCCGCGCGGTCGCCAGATCATCATCAGCACCATGAGGATGCCGAACAGCAGCACGCGGTAATCGGCGAAGCTGCGCAGCAACTCCGGCGCGACGGTGAGGACGAAGGCGGCGATCACCACGCCCACCGTCGAGCCCATGCCGCCCAGCACCACGATGGCGAGGATCAGCGCGGACTCGAAGAAGGTGAAGGACGACGGGTTGACGAAGCCCTGGTAGCTGGCGAAGAACACCCCGGCCAGGCCCGCGGTGGAGGCGCCGAGCATGAACGCCGAGAGCTTCACCAGCACGTGGTTCAGGCCCATGGCACGGCAGGCGATCTCGTCCTCGCGCAGCGCTTCCCAGGCGCGGCCCACCGGCATGCGGGTCAGCCGGTGCTTGATGTAGAGCACCAGCAGCACCACCAGGAAGAGCACCACGTAGATGAACAGGAACTTGAAGTTCTGGTTGTACTCGATGCCGAGGAACTCGTGGATCGGCGTACCGCCCTCCTTCGCCCGGCGCCCGAACTCGAGGCCGAAAAAGGTCGGCGACGGCACCGGCATGCCGTTCGGGCCGCCGGTGAAGGACAGCCAGTTGTTGAGGATCAGGCGGATGATCTCGCCGAAGCCCAGGGTCACGATGGCCAGGTAGTCACCGTGCATGCGCAGCACCGGGAAGCCCAGTAGCGCTCCGGCCAGCGCGGCGGTGAGGGCCGCCAGCGGCAGCACCGTCCAGAAGCCCAGGCCCAGGTACTGGTAGCCCAGCGCAAGGCCGTAGGCGCCGATGGCGTAGAAGGCCACATAGCCGAGGTCGAGCAGGCCGGCGAGGCCGACCACGATGTTCAGCCCCAGGCCCAGCAGCACGTAGATCAGCCCGAGGATGATCACCGTGAGCAGGTACTTGCTGGCGAAGAACGGGAAGATCACCGCGGCGACGATCACCAGCGGGACGATCCAGCGCAGGCGCGTCTTGTAGCCCGGCGGCAGGACGCTGATGCCCGAGTCGGAGGTCTCGAAGCGTTCCATGACGCGCAGGCCGGCCGGCGTCTGCAGGTACAGGCTGAGCAGCAGGCGGCCGAGCATCACCGCGCCGATCATCCAGGCGAGGCGAACCGGTTCGAGCTTGAAGCTGTAGCCATCGAGCACCACGCCGACGATGGGGCCGAACACGATCAGGGCGATCAGGCCGGCCAGGACGGTGTCGACGAGGCTCTTCTTGATATCGATGCGCGCCGGTTTCGGCGCGCCGGAAGTCGGGGTCGCGGACATCATGCTTACACCTTCGACACCTGGGGACGCCCCAGGAGCCCTTGCGGCCGGAAGATCAGGATGGTCACCAGCAGCCCGAAGGCGAACACGTCCTTGAAGTCGGTGTTCACCACGCCCGAGAACTGCGCCTCGGCCACGCCCAGGATGAGCCCGCCGAGCATGGCGCCGGGCAGCGAGCCGATGCCGCCGAGCACCGCAGCGGTGAACGCCTTGATGCCGATGATGAAGCCGGCGTAGAAGTCGAAGGTGCCGTAGTTCATGGTGATCAGCACGCCGGCCAGCGCGGCCATGGCGGCGCCGATGACGAACACGTAGGAGATCACCCGGTTGGTGTTGATCCCCAGGATCGAGGCCATCTTGCGGTCCTGCTGGGTGGCGCGGCACATGCGCCCGAGCTTGGTGTACTGGATCACGTAGGTCAGCACCGCCATGCCGACGAAGGCGGCAATGAGGATGAACACCTTGGTGTAGGTCAGCTGCACGAAGCCTTCGCCGATGTGGAACTTGAAGGCGCCGTCGAGCAGCGTGGGCACGCCCTGCTGGCGCGGGCCCTGGGCCAGCTGCACGTAGTTCTGCAGGATCAGCGACATGCCGATGGCAGAGATCAGCGGCGCCAGGCGCGTGGAGTTGCGCAGCGGCTTGTAGGCGATGCGCTCGATCACCCAGCCGTAGACACCGGTGACGAAGATGGTGAAGACCAGGGTGCCGAGGATCAGCAGCGGGAACGACTGCAGGCCGAAGAAGGCCAGCAGCGCCAGGGCCACGGCCGAGAGGTAGGCGGAGATCATGTACACCTCGCCATGGGCGAAGTTGATCATGCCGATGATGCCGTAGACCATCGTGTAGCCGATGGCGATCAGGCCGTAGACCGACCCGAGGGTCAGCCCGTTGATCATTTGCTGGAGGAAGATACCGTCCACGATTGGGTACTCGCGCAAGCTGGGCAGGAAAGGCTGACGGCTCGCGCGATCACCGGCTCGTGACCAGCTGCGCGTTTCGTCGACCTGCGGGGAAGCCGGCGCCGCGGGTAGCGGCGCCGGCAGGTCAGGCGGTTACTTCTTGAACGCGTCGAGCTGGTGGTACTTGCCCTTGTCGTCCCACTCGTAGACCACGTAGTCGGAGACTTTCAGGTCACCCTTCTTGTCCCACTCCTTCTTGCCCATCACGGTCTGCACCGGATTGGCCTTCAGCCAGGCGCTGGCCTTGGCCGGGTCGGTCTTGCCGGCGCCGTTGAAGGCAGCGGCCAGGGCCTGTACCGAGGAATAGGCGTAGAGGGTGTAGCCCTCGGGCTCGAAACCGTTGGCGCGGAATTTCTCCACCACGGCCTTGCCGTCCGGGATCAGGCGCGGGTCGGCACCGAAGGTCATCAGCACGCCCTTGACGTACTGCGGGCCGCCGGCGGTGGTGACCAGTTCGTCGGTGACGATGCCGTCGTCGGACATGAACTTGGCGGTCAGGCCCTGCTCGCGCATCTGCCGGACCAGCGGGCCGGCTTCCGGGTGCAGGCCGCCGAAGTAGACGACTTCAGCGCCCGAGGCGCGGATCTTGGTGACCAGGGCGTTGAAGTCCTTCTCGCCACGGGTCAGGCCTTCGTACAGCACTTCCTTCACGCCGCGCTTGTTCAGTTGCGCCTTGGTGGCGTCCGCCAGGCCCTGGCCGTAGGTGTCCTTGTCGTGGATCACCGCCACTTTCTTGGCCTTGAGCACGTCGACGATGTAGTCGCCGGCGACGATGCCCTGCTGGTCGTCACGGCCGCACATGCGGAACATGCCGGAGAGGCCGCGCTCGGTGACCTGCGGGTTGGTGGAACCGGGGGTGATGGCGATGACGCCGGCCTCGTCGTAGACCTCCGAGGCGGGGATGGTGGAAGAGGAGCAGAAGTGGCCGACCACGGCGACGGCCTTGTCCTGGTCCACCAGGCGGTTGGCCACGGCCACGGCCTGCTTCGGCTCGCAGGCGTCGTCGGCCTTCACCAGCTTGATCTTCTCGCCATTGATACCGCCGGCGGCGTTGATATCGTCTGCGGCCTGGCTCGCCCCACGCCAGTACTGCTCACCGAACGAGGCATTCGCCCCGGTATGCGGACCTGCGACCCCGATAACGACATCGGCCTGTACTACGGAAGACACGCCTAGGGCGGTGGTGACCGCCAGAGCCAGAAAGCCTTTTCTGAAAATCTTCTGCGACATGGAGTTTTGCTCCTGAGGGTTTTTGTAATGGCGCGGTGTATGTCTTGTTGGCGATTTCTCGTTTAAGCGATTCAGCGATTAATCGACAGCAAGCGGCGTGCCATTCGTTTTTGTTATTAACCAAGTCCTACAGCGAAAACAGCCCGAGCTGGCAGACATCAAGTGCTAGACACGTGCAACCCATTGAAAGCAGAAGGTGCAACCAGACAGGCAGCAGGGTGCAACCTTCCCTCCCGTGGACTGGCTTTTTCCTGCCACCACAGGCGCAACCCCAACCGTAACCATCGCTGTCACCGAACTGCACATCCGCGGTGCAGACCCGTCGGGGTAACGCACCATAAGAGGCTAGACCAAAGTGCGGCGAGCGGTGGCGGGTCAAACCGGGGCGGCGCACGCCCCGTTCCGAACAACCTCAGATGACCACCCGCAGGCACTGCCCGGCGTGGTAGAGGGAGAAGCCGGCTTCGTACAGACAGCTGCGCAGGCCCACCGCGGAGATTTCCTCCATGGGCCTGAGCGGCATCGGCAGAGCGCTGGCGTCGCCGTCCAGCAGGAAGTCGGCGAAGGCCTTGCCCACCACCGTGCCGGTGGTCACGCCACGCCCGTTGTAGCCGCTCATGGCGACCAGCCCCGGCGCCGGCTCGAACAGGCGCATGAGGTGGTCGGGGGTGAAGTCGATGCAGCCGGTCCAGGTGAACTCCCAGTCCACCTTGCCCAGCTTCGGGAAGTAATGCTGCTGGATGCGATCCGCCCAGCTTTTCAGTAACCACGCCGGCTTGCCGGTGCCCTTGCCCAGGCTGCCGAGCAGCAGGCGGCCATCGGCGTCGCGGCGAATGCTGCTGAGCACCTGGCGGGTATCCCAGGAGCCCTGCCCGCCTGGCAGGATGCGCGCGGCTTCTGCGCCCTCCAGCGGACGCGAGGCAACCTGGTAGTAGTAGCCGGGGAAGAAGGTGCGGCGCAGCTGCGTCCACTCGCCTTCGGTGTAGGCGCTGGAGGCGATCACCACCTTGTCGGCGGTGACCACGCCACCGGCGGTGATGACATTCCACGTACTGCCCACGCGCACCAGGCCGACCACCGGGGAATGGTGGTACAGCTCGCCCCCCAGGCCGAGCACCGCACGGGCGAGGCCGCTGACGTAGGCCATGGGGTTGAGCGTGCCGGCGCGGCGGTCGAGCAGCGCGCCGGCGATCTTGTCGGTGCCGCAGGCCTGCTCGCACTCGGCGCCGGTGAGCAGTTCCACCGGCGCACCGCGGCGGCTCCACTGCTCGCAGCGGCTGCGCAGGTCAGCCAGGCCCCGGGCGTTGTGCGCCATGTGCAGGGTACCTTCGCGGCGCGCCTGGCAATCGATGCCGTACTGGTCGATCAGCGAGAACACCAGCGACGGGGCGTTGCCGAGCATGCGGTTGACCCGTTGCCCCACCTCCGCGCCCATGCCGGCCTCGATCTCGTCCGGGGGAATCCACAGGCCGGCGTTGACCAGCCCGACGTTGCGCCCCGAGCCACCGTGCCCGGTGGTGTGGGCTTCCAGCACGCAGACCTTCTGGCCCCGCTGCAGCAGGTGCAGCGCGGCGGACAACCCGGTAAAGCCCGCACCGATGACACACACGTCGACCTTGCGATCCCCACGCAGCGCCGGGGCTTCCGGGCGGTCGGGAGTCAGGTGTTCCCACAGACATTCTTGGCGAAGCGACATCCAGCGATCCTTCTACGCGAACCTTTGTGAATGACTCGGTACAGCATGCTTTTCGTAGGAGCGAGCTTGCTCGCGAAGGGGTCCGCAGCGGGGCTTGTTCGCGAGCAAGCTCGCTCCTACAGGAAGTGCAATTCCTGCGTGTTCAGTCGAAGACTATGCCCTGCGCCAGCGGCAGTTCCCGCGAGTAGTTCACGGTGTTGGTCTGCCGGCGCATGTAGGCCTTCCAGGCGTCGGAGCCGGACTCGCGGCCGCCGCCGGTTTCCTTCTCGCCACCGAAGGCGCCGCCGATCTCCGCGCCGCTGGGGCCGATGTTGACGTTGGCGATGCCGCAGTCGCTGCCCACCGCCGAGATGAAGGCTTCCGCCTCGCGCAGGTCGGTGGTGAAGATGCACGACGACAAGCCCTGGGGCACGCCGTTGTTCAGCGCCAGCGCCTCCTCGAAGTCCTGGTAGGGCACCACGTAGAGGATCGGTGCGAAGGTCTCGCTGCGCACCACGTCACTCTGCTCGGGCATCTCGACGATGGCCGGCGACACGTAGTAGGCCTCGGGGAACTGGTCGGCCAGCTGGCGTTCGCCGCCGAACACCACGCCGCCTTCGCCGCGCGCCTGCTCCAGCGCGCCCTGCATGGCGAGGAAGCTGCGCTCGTCGATCAGCGGGCCGATCAGGTTGCCTTCCAGCGGATGGCCGATGCGCACCTTGGCATAGGCGGTCTTCAGGCGGCTGACGAACTCGTCCTTCACCGACGCGTGGGCGATCAGCCGGCGCAAGGTGGTGCAGCGCTGCCCGGCGGTGCCGACGGCGCTGAACAGCACGGCGCGCACGGCCATGTCGAGGTCGGCGCTGGGCGCCAGGATCATGGCGTTGTTGCCGCCCAGTTCGAGAATGCTGCGGCCGAAACGGGCCGCCACGCGCGGGCCGACTTCACGGCCCATGCGGGTGCTGCCGGTGGCGCTGACCAGGGCGACGCGCACGTCGTCCACCAGCGCTTCGCCGGCGCTGCGATCACCGATCACCACCTGGCTGAGGTAGTCAGGCGCATCGCCGAATCGCTTCAGCGCTCGCTCGAACAGCGCCTGGCAGGCCAGCGCGGTGAGCGGCGTCTTCTCCGATGGCTTCCAGACCACCGAGTTGCCGCAGACCAGCGCCAGCGCGGTGTTCCACGACCAGACGGCGACCGGGAAGTTGAACGCGCTGATCACCCCGACCACGCCCAGCGGGTGCCAGGTCTCGCGCATGTGGTGGCCCGGGCGCTCGGAGGCGATGGTCAGGCCGTAGAGCTGGCGCGACAGGCCGACGGCGAAGTCGCAGATGTCGATCATTTCCTGCACTTCGCCCAGCCCTTCCTGGGTGATCTTGCCGGCCTCCCAGGACACCAGCTCGCCGAGGGCCGCCTTGCTCGCCCGCAGCTCCTCGCCGAACAGCCGCACCAGTTCGCCACGGCGCGGCGCCGGCACCTTGCGCCAGGCGTCGAAGGCGTGGGCGGCGCGGCCGATCTTCTGCTCCACCTCGGCGGCGCTTTCCAGGCGCACCGCGCCCAGGCGGCTGCCGTCGATGGGAGAGTGGATGACCTGATCGCCGCCGGTGGTGAGGCGGGCGTCGACGCCGAGGGATTCGAGCAGTGCGGAAATCATGCGGACTCCTGTGTCGTTGCGATAACCCATTGGAATGCCAGCAGTAATAAACGGCTTGCCGAGGCACAACAAACGACGTTTCCTATGCACATCATTCCGTAAATTCATGAACCGCCCGCCATGCTGAGCAAACGCCACCTGCCGTCCATGACCGCCCTGCAATGCTTCGAAGCGGTGGCGCGGCACCTGAGCTTCACCCGTGCCTCCGAAGAGCTGAACCTGACCCAGAGCGCGGTCAGCAAGCAGGTCGCGCAGCTGGAGGAAATGCTCCAGCACCTGCTGTTCCGGCGCGTGCGCCGCCGCCTGCAGCTGACCCCGGCGGGGGACCTGTACCTGGTGGAGGTGCGCAAGATCCTCACCCAGGTGGAGATGTCCACCCACTACCTGCTGTCCTACGGCGGCGAAACCGAAGTGCTGCGCGTGGCGACGCCACCGACCTTCGGCGCGCGCTGGCTGATCCCGCGGCTGAACGGCTGGCGCCATCGCCACCCGAACATCCACCTGGACCTGCGCCAGGAACTGGAGCCGGGCGACCTGCTGCAATCGCGCTGCGACATCGCGTTCTTCTTCGGCGCCGGCACCCTGCCCGGCGCGGAGTGCGTGGCGTTGTTCGGCGAGGAGATGGTGCCGGTGTGCTCACCGGCGATCCTGCCGGCGCAGCCGCTGAGCGACCCGACCCAACTGGCGGACCTGGTCCTGCTGCAGAACGCCACGCGCCAGGAGGCCTGGCACGAGTGGTTCCTGAGCCTGGGCCGACACAGCGAGCACAGCTACCACGGGCCGCGCTTCGACACCTTCTACATGTGCATCCGCGCGGCACAGGCCGGCTGCGGCGTGGCGCTGCTGCCGCGCTTCCTGGTGGAGGAGGAATTGAACGAGGGCAAGCTGGTGATCGCCTGGGAGCAAGGGCTGCAGAGCCGCAGCGGCTACTACCTGGCGTACCCCGAGCATGCGGCGGCAGTGCCGAAGGTACGGGCGTTCGTGGAGTGGATCGGGGAGCGGGTGGAGGGGTGACTTCCGCGTGGCCGGTGACACCCTCTCCCCAGCCCTGGCTGCGCGCCCCGCTCCGAAGGGAGAGGGAGCTACCCGTGCCGGCTGAGGACGTGGAGTGATCCTGCACCGATCAGTCCCCTCTCCCTCCGGGAGAGGGTTAGGGTGAGGGGAAGCGCGAGCGCCGTAGGTTCAGACCAACAAACTCCGATCAAACACGAACGCCCCCTCCCCCTGCGGCGTAAAGCGCAACACATGCTGCGGCCGCCCCATCGGCGGCTGGTGGCGCTCGCCGGTGTCTTCCACCCAGCCCGCCGCCTTCATCCGTTCCAGTCGCCCGCGCAGGCTGGAATGCTGGATCTCCTCGCCAATCGACCACTCGAAGGCCTTCAGCGCCTCGGCCACGGTGAAACGCTCCGGCAACAGGTGCAGCGGCAACGCGCTGTACACCGACTTACCCGCCAACCGCTCACAGGCCTGCTGCACCAGCTGGGTGTGGTCGAAGGGCAAGGCAAAGCGCTCACTGCGCACCGACTCCAGCGGCACGAAGTCCAGGTCATCGGCCGCCAGCTCGGTATCCGGCGCCACCAGCACCAGGTAGAACACGCTCAGCGACCAGCCCCGCGGGTCGCGCACCGCGTTGCCCACCGTGGCCACCTGCTCCATGTACGCCGGCTGCACCCGCGCCTTTTCACGCAGCGCACGCAGGGCCGCATCGTCCAGGCCATGGTCGGCGCAGCGGCCGTTGATCAGCACGCCAGGCAGTGCCCACTGGCCTTCGAACGGCGCCTGGGCACGACGGATCAGCAGCAGCTCCAGGCCATGCTCGGGGTTCAGGCGCAGCGCCACGATATCCACGGTGGCCAGCACTTCAGCGGTACTCATCGATGCTCCTCGAATGCCGGGTCGCTCAGCGACACCCTGTGACTTATTTCACCATGTACAGAAAGCATCTTCCACTTCCTGAGATTTTCGATCTTTCTGCTTGACGACTTATTTCACGTCGTGAATTATGTAGCCACGACAGACCACAACGGTCAAGCGGAGGCTTCCATGAACCTGATCGCCAGCTTCGACGTAGATGCCCAGAAGAGCTTCACCCCGATCTGCCCCGACGAACTGCCGGTGCCCGGCGGCGACGCCATCGGCGGCGAACTGAACCGGATGGCCGAGCGCGCCCAGCTGCGCGTGGGCAGCAAGGATGCCCACAGCCCGCAGGCCCCCTGGGTGGTGAGCGAGCCGGCACAGATGCTGCAGCCGTTGGCCCTGCCCAACGCCGACCTCACCTGGGTCAGCCACTGCGTGCCGGGCACGCCGGGCTTCGAGCTGCTGGACGAGCTGCCCCGGCCGATGGACTACGACTTCTTCGTCTGGAAGGGCGTGGAGCCGGACCTGCACCCCTACGGTGCCTGCTACCACGATCTGGCGGAACGCCGCAGCACCGGGGTGATCGAATACCTGCGGCAGAACGCGGTCAGCCACGTGCTGGTCGGCGGCCTGGCGCTGGACTACTGCGTCAAGACCACCGCGCTGCAGCTGCGCCGCGCCGGCTTCCAGGTGCTGCTGTACCTGCCGGCCTGCCGCGCCATCGCGGAGGACACCGCGAAGGCCGCCTGCAACGAGATGCGCGGCGCCGGGGTGGTCCTCTGCGCGGACGAGAACGAATTGGATGGAGCCCTCATGGGCATCAGGGAGAACTGAACATGGCCGAGAGCGTGTTTGCCGACAGCATCGTGCAGAACCTGCTGGACACCGACTTCTACAAGCTGACGATGATGCAGGCGGTGCTGCACAACTATCCCAACGCAGAAGTGGAGTGGGAATTCCGCTGCCGCAACGCCGAGGACCTGCGCCCCTACCTCGCGGAAATCCGCTACCAGATCGAGCGCCTGGCCGAGCTGGAAACCACGCCCGACCAGTTGGCCTTCCTCGAACGCATCCCGTTCATCAAGCCGGACTTCATCCGCTTCCTCAGCCTGTTCCGCTTCAACCTGCGCTACGTGCACACCAGCATCGAGGACGGCCAGCTGGCCATCCGCCTGCGCGGGCCGTGGCTGCATGTGATCCTCTTCGAGGTGCCGCTGCTGGCGATCGTCAGCGAGGTGCGCAACCGCTATCGCTACCGCGAGGTGGTGCTGGAGCAGGTCGGCGAGCAGCTCTACCGCAAGCTCGACTGGCTGGCCGGCAACGCCAGCGCGGAGGAGCTGAAGGAATTCCAGGTCGCCGATTTCGGCACCCGCCGGCGCTTTTCCTACCGCACCCAGGAAGAGGTCGTGCACATCCTCAAGCGCGACTTCCCCGGCCGCTTCGTCGGCACCAGCAACGTGCACCTGGCCCGCGAGTTCGACGTAAAGCCCATCGGCACCATGGCCCACGAATGGCTGATGGCGCACCAGCAGCTCGGCCCGCGGCTGATCGACAGCCAGATCGCCGCGCTGGACTGCTGGGTGCGCGAGTACCGCGGACAGCTGGGCATCGCGCTGACCGACTGCATTACCATGGACGCCTTCCTGAGCGACTTCGACCTGTACTTCGCCAAGCTCTTCGATGGCCTGCGCCACGATTCGGGCGACCCGCTGGTCTGGGCCGAGAAGGCCATCGCCCACTACCGCCGCCTGGGAATCGACCCGATGACCAAGACCCTGGTGTTCTCCGACGGCCTCGACATGCCCAAGGCGTTGCAGCTCTTCCGCGCATTGCGTGGCAAGATCAACGTCAGTTTCGGCATCGGCACCAACCTGACCTGCGACATTCCCGGCGTCGAACCGATGAACATCGTGCTCAAGATGACGGCCTGCAACGGCCACCCGGTGGCGAAGATCTCCGACACGCCGGGCAAGACCCAATGCCGCGACGAGAACTTCGTCGCCTACCTGCGCCACGTGTTCAAGGTGGCGTAGCAACCCCATCCGTCCCCGACAGGAGCCCCTCCGATGAAAGACAGACAGGCCGCCATCGCCAGAGAACTCAATGTGCAGCCGCCCTTCCAGTCCGACGCCGAGCTGCAGGCCGAGGTCCAGCGCCGCATTCGCTTCATCCAGGATTGCCTGAAGGGTTCGGGCATGAAGACCCTGGTGCTGGGCATCAGCGGCGGTGTCGACTCGCTGACCGCCGGCCTGCTCTGCCAACGCGCCGTGGAGGGCCTGCGTGCCGAGACCGGCAACCAGGACTACCGCTTCCTCGCCGTGCGCCTGCCGTACAACGTTCAGGGCGACGAGCAGGATGCCCAGGACTCGGTGGACGTCATCGCCCCCGACGAGCGCCACACCGTGAACATCGGCCCGGCCGTGCAGGCGCTGGCTACCCAGACCCAGGCGCTGGAAGGCCTCGCGCCGGCCACCCGCGACTTCGCCCTGGGCAACACCAAGGCGCGCGTGCGCATGGTCGCCCAGTACACCATTGCCAACGCCCGTGCCGGCCTGGTCGTCGGCACCGACCACGCCGCCGAGGCGGTGATGGGCTTCTTCACCAAGTTCGGCGACGGCGCCTGCGACCTCGCTCCCCTCACCGGCCTGGTGAAGAACCAGGTGCGCAGCATCGCCCGCAGCCTGGGCGCACCGGAGCACCTGGTGGAGAAAGTGCCGACCGCCGACCTCGAAGACCTCGCCCCCGGCAAGCCGGACGAGCACGCCCACGGCGTGACCTACAAGGAAATCGACGCCTTCCTGCACGGCCAGGACGTCGGCCAGGAAGCCTTCGACATCATCGTCCGCACCTTCGAGAAGACCCGCCACAAGCGCGCCATGCCCATCGCGCCGTAAGCACGCGGCAACCGGCGGCGCGGGAGCGATCCCGAGCCGCCCGGGTTCAGTGCTGGGGAATGACGTAGCGCCAGATGGCGATGAAGTGCAGCAGGCTGCCGGCGATCACGAACAGGTGCCAGATGCCGTGCCAGTGGCGGAAGCGGCTGTCATAGGCGAAGAAGATGATGCCGATGGTGTAGCAGGCGCCGCCGCCCACCAGCCAGGCGAAACCCGCGCCGCCCAGCGCGCGGTACAGCGGCCCGACCGCGATCAGCACGATCCAGCCCATCACCGCATAGATGATGATCGACAGCACCCGCGCCTCGGAGCGCGGCTTGATCTCCTGCAGCATGCCGATCACCGCCATCGTCCAGACGATGCCGAACAGCGTCCAGCCCCAGGGCCCCCGCAGCGTCACCAGGCAAAAGGGCGTGTAGCTGCCGGCGATCAGCAGGTAGATCGACAGGTGATCGAGCTTGCGCAGGATCACCTTCGCCCGCCCGCGCACGCTGTGGTAGAGCGTCGAGATGCTGTAGAGCAGGGTCAGTGTCGTGCCGTACACCGCCACACTGACGATGCGCAGCGGCTCGCCCACCAGGCTGGTCGACACCAGCAGCCAGATGCCGCCCACCAGCGCCAGCACGGCGCCGATCAGGTGGGTCCAGGCGTTGAAGCGTTCACCGTGGTACATGGGTCCCCCGTTTCGATTTCAACCACGCAACACTCGACTCCCATTTATGAAATAAAAACCGTGAAAGAAAAAGCCCGACCAAGGGTCGGGCTTTCTCGATCAGCCAACTTCCGAAGAAAGCCGGATCACTTCACGGCCAGCGTGCCCTTCATCATGGCCGAGTGGCCCGGGAAGGAGCAGAAGAAGGCGTATTCGTCGCCAGCCTTGAGCTTGGACACATCGAAGGTCACCGAGTCCTTCTCGCCGGAGCCGATGATCTTGGTGTGGGCGATCACGCGGGTGTCGCCATCCTTGATGTAGTTCTTGTCCAGACCGGCGGCCATGCCATCGGTCACCACGCCCTGCATGTCGGCGGCGGTGGTCAGCACCCAGTTATGGCCCATGACGTTCTTCGGCAGGCTGCCCGGGTGGGAGAGGTTCACGGTGAAGGTCTTGCAGCTCTTGTCCACGGTGATGGCGTTGGTGCTGAACTGCATCTGGTCGTTGCCCTGGATGTCCACGGAGCATTCGGCGGCCAGCAGCGGGGCACTGAACAGGCCAAGCAGGGATACAGCGGCGAGTTTACGGAACATGACATGCCTCCTAGGCAGGTTGGGCGGAGAATCCTGAAGGGGAAGACTGCCCGAACGCGATCGGGGTTCCCCTGATCTGCATCAAGTGGCGTTCCGCCACGTGCGAAGCCTTGAACTGTCTATCAGGCCGATCAGCGCAATCAACGAGGCAGAACAGCGCACCCCGCCTAGCATAGACCCCATCCCCCGGCCCAACAGGAGTTCGCGCCATGCACCGTCTTGCTCTGTTACAAAGTCTCCTCGCCTGCTATGCCCTGGGCGCCTCCGGCGGTGGCTGCCAGCGCGACTGATTTCGGCTTGGTCGCCCTCCTCGCAACCGGTAACCTGTCGGCCTGCACAACCCGGCCTGCACCACGAGGACAGCCATGACCTTGCGTTCCATCTGCGTATTCTGCGGCGCCAGCCCCGGCGCCACCCCGATCTACCAGGAAGCTGCCGAATCCCTGGGCCGCCACCTCGCTGAGAATGGCATCCAGTTGGTCTACGGCGGCGGCGCCGTGGGGTTGATGGGCATGGTCGCCAATGCCGCGCTGGCCGCCGGCGGCGAGGTCATCGGCATCATCCCGCAGAGCCTGAAGGACGCCGAAGTCGGGCATAACGGCCTCACGCGCCTGGAAGTGGTGGACGGCATGCACGCGCGCAAGGCGCGCATGGCCGAGCTGAGCGACGCCTTCATCGCCCTGCCGGGCGGCCTGGGTACCCTCGAAGAGCTGTTCGAGGTGTGGACCTGGGGCCAGCTGGGCTACCACGCCAAGCCGCTGGGCCTGCTGGAAGTGAACGGTTTCTTCGACCCGCTGCTGACCTTCCTCGACCACCTGGTGCAGGAGCGCTTCGTGCGCCAGCCGCACCGCGACATGCTGCAACGCGCCGCCTCGCCGGCCGAACTGGTCAGCGCCCTGGCCGCGTGGAAGCCCCTGGCCGCGCCGAAATGGGTGGACCGCACGCCCACCTGATCCGTTACCAGCAGCGCTCCATGGCCGCGCCACGGAGCCCGCTGCTGGCCAGCGTCAGCACCCCGCAGGCATCCTGCGCCATCGCGCCGACCGGCACCGCCTGCAGCACATAGCCCGACTCGTCAGGGCCACTGGCGAAGCCCAGGCGGTAGAACGCTTTCGTCGCCTCCCGTGGCGACTGGTCGAACGCCAGCGTGGCACCCACATAGGTACCGCGGCTGGTGTAGAAGCGCTCCAGCGCCTGCGCCAGCTCCACCAGCGACTTTTGCGCATCCCCCCGGCGCACGCGCCGGATGTGCTCCTGATAGGTCGGCACGGCGATGCCCAGCAAGATACCCAGCAGGCACAGGCAGACCAGCAGCTCCACCAGGGTAAAACCACCCATCCGCCTCATCGCAACTCCCACCAGGCCTTGCGCCCGCTGCCTGCGGGCAAGTCGACGGCCTCGCTTTGCGGCCGGCCGTCGCGATCCACCCCGAGGATGCGCCAAGCGCCGCCCGGGTCAGCCTGGAGCAGCACGGCACCCGCCGGCTGCGCCAGGTCGTCGTTGGGCGACGGCAAACGCGCCGCCAGCCGTTCTCCGGAGCCAAGGTCAAGGATCATCCACGCATGCACGAGCGGGTCGGCGCAGGGGTCGGCTCCCGGCGCCATCAGGTTGAACAGCACCCACCTCCCGTCGCGGACCTGCGGCTGCTCCACCAGGCGCGAGCCATCCGCCGGCAGATCCAGGTACCAGCCCCGCACCGCGCTCTTGTCCGCAACAACCGGCACGGGACGAAGACTGGCCCGGCCGGCGATGGGTCGGCCATCATCGAGCACGCCATACAAGGTCTCGGTGTTTGCGGAGGCTTCGTCATCCCCCACGCGATAGAAACGCCCGCTGCCCAACAGCACCCGCACCTGGCCACTGCGGTCCAGCGCCGCCGTCACCGGCGCACTGATCGCCTGGGGGCTGCCATCCGGCGCCAGCGCGCGGAACAGCGGCTTGCCGGCCAGCGATGGCGTGATCGCCGACTCACCGCCTTCTTCGCCCGCCAGGTCGACCCGCCAGAGATTGCCCAGGCTGTCGCCGACGTACAGACGATTGGCGGTTACGCCCCCCAGGCTGCTGATTGCCGTCACCGGCCCGAGGTCGCCGGCATCGGGCAGAGAAATGCGCTTGAGCACATGGCCGTCCGCCGCATCGAGCAGCCAGATATCCCCGCCGCGCGTTGGCGGGTCCTGGGCGCCCGACGACACCGCCACCACGAACTTGCCCGACGCCAGGGCCACCAGAACCGGCCGCCCCAGCGTGTAGCCGAGGTCTGCATGACTGAACTCCCACAACACGCTGCCAGCGCCTACCCGCTCCGGGTCGGTCACGTCCAGGGCGAACACGCTGTGGCCACCGGCGCCAGTGGCGCCCACCAGCAAGGTTCGCCATTGCCCGCCGATCCAGGCATTGCCCACGGCCGGCGAGCCATCGACGTAATAGCGGTGTGCGTAGCCGGGCTCGGCCAGCTCACGCAGCTGCCCCAGCACCGCCACCGGCACGTAGCCAAACAACTCGCGCCCGTCCCGCGCGTCGAAGCCGTGCAGCATGCCGTCGTTGGCGCCCACCGCCACCAGCGGCGCGCGTTGCTGGAAGAGCGCACTGGCAAGAAAGGCCCGATAGCTGCTGCCCTGCGGCTCGGGCAACTCGGCGTAGGGCTGCGGATCGTGCCAGGCGTGCACCGGCTGCGATCCAACGATATCCCCCAACCGGCTGGCCCGCAGGCGAAATGGCGATGGGCTGCCGGATTCACGGCGCTCCTGCAGACGCGACCCGCGCAGGTACGCCAGCAGCGATTCGCCCTGCACGGCGCCGAGCCTGCGGCGTTGCTCGTCGTTCAAGGCACTCCAGTCGAAGGGCATGCCCTCACGGGCGATCAGCGCGCCATCCGCCCCGGCCGTGGCGGGCCGCACCGTGAGCAGGTTGCGCCCCGCCAGCTGCGCTTCGCTCAGCGCGTCCAGCTGCTGGGCGGCCGACCACCGCGGCCGGGGCTCGCCCTCACGCCAGAGCTGCAGGTCGCCGCTCCAGTGCCGCCCCTCCAGCAGTGTGCTGAAGTACTCGCCGGGCTGGGGGCCCACACTGAACCGGCCGATACTCCTGGGCTGATCGTCTGCCGTTTCGGCGAAGGCCTGTTTCAACTCATCGCGCAGCCGCTCGGGGTCGGCGAGCGTCAGCAGATGGGCAGGCCAACCATTCGCCGCCTTCCACCAGGTTTCCGGCAGCGGTGACGTGCGTTCGAGGGCGTAGCCGCGCGGCATGGCAAACCCGCCGTACTGGGTCGCCAGCCAGAGGCCGCTCCCCTGCCCGGCGACCTCATGCGAAGCCGCCAGCCAATAGGTCGAAGCACTTTGCCGGCCCGGCAGGTCCGGGCGCAGATCGCGCACATGGGCGTCATAGGCCAGCCCCGCCAGGGCCAGTGCGGCAGCGGAACCCGCACTGCCGTGCATCCGTGCGACCCGCTGCGCCGCCTGGGCCGTTTCCGGATCAGCCGAGCCGAGCAGGCTCGTGCCAGGCTCACCCGCCCCCGCGCCGCCCACCCCGAGAATGGCGTTGCGCTGGCAGGCGAAGGTGAGCGGATCGGCATGACCATCCACATGACGCAGATAGCGCACCGCGGCCTGCAGCAAATCGCCCAACTCATCGAACGGCCGCAGCCCGGACTCGTCGAAGCGGTTGAGCTGCGTGATGACCCCTGCCTGTCGCGCCAGGAATACCCCGGTCTGGGCCGACCACTCTTTCTGCGGATTGTCTTGCCCATCCGCCAACCAGGGGCCGACGAACCGTTGCGGGGAGCGCAGCAGATCGCCCGCCGCCTGCCCGTCCCTGCCGAAGACACTGAAACGCAGGCGCTCCGCGTACTGTTGCAGCAGCCCTTCGGGCTTGTAGTGCTCGCCGTAGCGCTGGCAGTTGCGCTCCAGCTGACCGGCAACGCACACCTGCACGCGTACCGGCAGCCGGTAGGTCATCGCCGCCTGCAATGGCTCGCCGGGCAGCAACTCCTGCGGCTCAGCGGGAAAATCAGCGCTGCGGCTGAGCAGCAGGCTGCGCTCCTGCCCGGCGATGCGCAGGTGCAGGCTAGTGCCGGAAAACGGCGTGGCTCCAGCCACCGCGTCGAGCGGCAGGCTGCGATCCGGGAATGCCACCGAGGTTGGCGGGCTCCGTCCCTTCTGCAGCACCGTCAGCCCAGCGCTGTCGAGGAAGCGGTCGCCGCCGGTCAGGACCGCACGGTAGACATCGATCGTCTGCGCCGTTGCCCAGTTGAGGAAGTTGCCGCTCCACGCCTGCCGGCAGACATGGACCAGAGCCGGGCCGAGGGGTTGGAAATAGCGTTCCGCCTTGGCCTCGCCCCGGCGGTAGGCGTAGCACTTGTCCGGATCGAAGTAACCGATGTAGCGCTCCCCAGCAGAATACGTGGCGCTCGGATTCGCGGCCGCCGCCTGGGCCGCCCCAGCCGAGGACGGCAACAGCAACAGATTGCCCGGCGCACCGCTGGCGACCTGTAGCGGAACCTGGCTGACCGGCGCCGCGCGGAGCGGGCACGCCAGGATGGCCCCGAGTAGTACGGCACACAGACTTGCGAGTTTCACCACCACCTCCTGTTTGCCGTCACCGGATGAAGTAGATGCTGTTCACGCGAACGCTGGAGATCGGCGCACCCGACGGCTGTCGGCGTGCGCCGAAGCCGGTCGCGCGCACCTCGATGGCCACGCCATTGGCCGCCGCGCCCTTGCCGACCTCCAGACCGTCGCTGGGCAGCCAGCGTAGGAAGCGCAGCCGGTACACCGGCGCCGCCGCGCCTTCGGCAAAGCCAACGACAACGCCATCGATGTCGTAAGCGGCCGCCTCGACACCGCCGCGCCGGCGGATATCCCAGGCCGCCGCCTCGCCCGCACGCAGCGCCACTTCCGCCGCCTGCAGTGCGCTCTGCCGGTCACGCAGATTGCCGGCCATGCGCTCCTCCAACTGCACCATGCGCATGCCCGCCAGACCGACGAGGGTGAGCAGCACCAGCATGACCAGCGACACCAGCAACACCGCGCCGCGCTCTGATCCTCGGGACATCGACCGTCGCCTCGTCATGGCGAGAGGTTCCGCAGCGCGATGGTGCTGCCCATCACCAGGCGCAGCCTGCGCTCCGCGTTAAGTGCCAGGGTCCGGCCGTCGAACGCTAACGATGTGGGCGCCTCATCGACGTCACGGGCCTGGCTCTGCAACAGCAGGCTGACGCGCACCGTGCGCACCCGCGGCCAATCCCCCGCGGCCATTTCCCGCGCTGCCTTGTAGGTCGACACCACCTCACTGTTCGCCCCCGCTACGCCGTAGCGCAGGCTCATGCCGGCGACGCCGGTCACCAGCTCGCTGGTCTGCTTGTCGAGGTTGTCGCTGTTTTCGGTGACGAACAGCCCTGTCGTTCCATCGTCGTTGCGGCGCACCCAGTAGACGGCGTAGCGGTAGGGGTAGACCCGCGTGGCAGGCGCCAGGAAGTGCTCCAGCGAACGATCCGCAAGCAGGCTCGATGCGTTGCCGGCGTTGCGCATCAGCAGGCAGGACTGTTGGTCACTGAGCAGGTAGACAGCCCCAGCCACCACACTGCCTGCGGCGAGTGTCAGGCGATTGCCGGCAATCGATTTCGTCTCGACGGTCGAAGCGGAGGCGAGGCGCAGCAGCAACGCGTCGGTATTGGCCAAGCGCCCGGCCGGCACCCAGGCGGCAGCCGACATGCCGGGGGCATACCCCTCGATGCCGGATTGCTCCAGTGCGAACAGCGCACCTTCTGCTCCACAGGCGTTGACCAGCCCGCCTGGGCAGGCCCCCGTGAAGCCGGCGCTGCGCAGGTCCTGCGCCATGGCTTCCAGCGCGAAGCGCCCGGTCTCCTGCAGTTCGGCCAAGGCCACGCTGGCCTGATAGCTGCGCTTGCTGCTCAGGACGACCTGAATGACACCCGCCAGGAGCAGCAGGCCGAGCGCCGTGGCGACCAGCAGCTCCACCAGCGACAGCCCGCGCTGGCGCATGTCACAGCCCTGCCCGATAGACGAACGTCTCCCGACCATCGCCCGGCGCCTCCAAGCGGTCACGGGGGCGGCGATCGCTCCAGCGGACGGAGATCAGTGCGCTGAACAACTCCCCGCTGCGGCTCACCTGCACCGAGCCGCTGCCCGTTCCGCCGAGCGTCTCGCAGACCGCGGCCAACCACTGGCCGAGGTCGAGTTGCGCCCGCGTCGAGCCGGCCGCTTTCGGGCATCCACCCGCTACCTCGGCGAAACCCGTGTCATAGGCCCCCGCGCGGGCGGCGTCCGAATTGGCGCGCAGCAGATCGGCCATCTCGCCGGCCAGCCAGGAGGCCTGGGAGCGATGCAGCGCGCTGTAGCCAGCGGCGATGCCAGCATTCTGCAGCCCCGCCATCCCCAGCAAACCGATGCCGAGGATCAGCACCGAAACCAGCACCTCCACCAGGGTGAATCCTTCACTGCGCTTGCCGCCATCCATGCTCGTGCCTCGCCAGGGGTAGACCCTCAGAGTGCAAGCCGTGTAGCGGAGCAGTCAGCCAGACGATGGCTGGGAGAAGTTAGGGAAAAATCCGCCAGCCGACCGGGATCGAGCGTGCAACTAGGACGGCGTCCGAAGTACAACGCGCCTCATGCCTTCCAGCCCGCCATCCGCCCCAGCGGGTCACGCCGGAAAAAGAAAAGGCCACCTCCCGGTGGCCTTTTGCAAGGGCGCTTAAGCCTCAACCATTCCCCGACTGCTGCACGATCACCGTCTGCGCCGGCATTGGTGCCGGGAAGTCGGTGCCCAGGGCTTCCTTGATGGTGCGGTTGGTGTCGAAGTAGACCTGCCAGTAGTTGTCGTTGTGGCAGTACGGGCGCACCGCGAGCACCGGGCCGACCAGGTTGAATTCGAGGATTTCCACGTCCACCGGCGGGTCGCTCAGCACATTGGGGATCGCCGCGATGCGCTGCTTGAGCACGGCCGCGGCGGCCTGGTAATCAGCGGCGCCGGAGAGCTGCGCCTTGAGGTCTACGCGGCGGAAGGTGTTGTGACTGAAGTTCTGGATGGTGTCGCCGAAGATCTTGTTGTTGCCCACCAGCGTCAGGACGTTGTCCGGGGTGTTGATGGCGGTGGCGAACAGGCCGATTTCCTTCACGGTGCCGGTGACACCGCCGGCGGAGACGAAGTCGCCGACCTTGAACGGCCGCAGGACGATGATGAAGCCGCCGGCGGCGAGGTTCGCCAGCAGGCCGGACCAGGCCATGCCGATGGCCAGGCCGATGGCGGCGATCAGCGCGGCGAGGCTGGTGGTCTGCACGCCGAAGTAGCCGAGGATGCCGACGACCAGGAGGATATTCAGGGTGACGGTGATGAAGGAGCCGACGTAGCGCAGAACGGTGGGGTCGACGCTCTGTCGGGCCAGGGCCTTCTCGACCATGTTGACGGCAAAGCTGATCAGCCAGCGGCCGAGCACCCAGAAGAGGATGGCGACAATGATCTTCACACCGAAGGCGAGCGCGTACTGCGAAACCGTCGCCCACAGTGCGTTGATCTTCTCCGTACCCACATTGATGATGTTCGTATCGTCCATGGAAGCGCACCTGCGAGAGAAAGGGACCAGATGAACGCTAGCACGCCCCTGGCCGTTTGCTCGGTGCAGCACGCAGCCCAGAGCCCTGGCGCGCTCCGGGCCGTTTCCATCAGCAGTCGCCGGGCAGCGAGGCGATCCAGCGGTCAAGCATTTCCAGCCCTTCGTGGTGCACCAGGGCACGACCCAGCTCGGGCATCATGTCGCCCGGCTTGTCGCTGCCGACGCGGTAGCTGAGCACGGACTTCTGCGGGCTGCCGGGGTGGATGTCTTCCAGCCGCCCGCCGGTGCCGCCGCCCGCGGCTACCGGCGGTTTGCAGAGGCCGTAGGCGATGGAGACCGGCGTGTGCGGGTCGAGGTAGAGGCCGGAGGTCCGCGCGGCGCCCCTGGGGTTGTGGCAGTGCGAGCAGTTGGCGTCGAGGTAGCTGCGGGCCTGTTTCTCCAGCGTTTCACTCTCGCGCGGATGGCCCCACAACGCGTTCTGCGGCACCTGCGCCAGCGCCGGCAGGCCCTTGAGGAAGCCGCGCGCCTGCCAGTGCTGCAGCTGGTTGTCGCTGCCTTCGGCGTAGGCGAAGTCCTTGTTCAGGTGCCGGGCCTTGGGCCCGAGCGGGGCGATGCCACCGCCTTTCTGTTCGGCGTGGCATTCGGAGCACTGGTTGGCGTCCGGGACCATGTAGGTGAAGGCGGTCTTCCTGCCGTCCGCGGCGGTCAACTCCAGCGCCGGGCTGTCGCCGGCCAGTTCCAGGGTCGCTTCGCTCTGGTCGGCATTCCACACGTAGGGCAACGCCGCCCAGCCGCCCTTCTGCCGCACCAGTACACGGGTTTCCACCAGGTGCACCCGGGCCAGGTCGAGCCCGGCCTTGGGGTCGCGGTCGTCCTGGCTGTTCTGCAGCAGGTTGCCCTGGGCATCCTTAGGGTAATAGAAGGTCTTGGTCAGCACGGTGCCGACGGGGTAGTCGAAGCGCTCCTCGGCGTACTGCGCGGCCTGGCCTTCGGGCATCCACACGGTGCGCAGCTTGTGCGCGTAATCGGTGAACAGCGGGGTGTTGAGGTCATAGGGCAGCACCTCGGCGGCGGGCGTCAGGTGGCCGTCGGCCAGGTGCAGCATGCCCCAGCCGCGGAGCGTTTCCGGGTAGTCGTCGCCTTCGGGCTGGTAACGCGGCTTGCTCTGCTGCCCGCACCCGGCCAGGGCAACGGCCAGGGCGAGCGACACCAGGAACGAAGCGGGTTTCATCATGCCTTGTTGCCCTTCTCACCCAGGCCGGCCTGTTCGATCTTCGGCAGCGGCTTGAGCTTGCAGCGGTGGCTGCTCATGTCGGTGCTGATGTTCTTGTAGCCGTTGGGGCCATCGACGTTGACGATGCCGGCGTTGCCGTTGTCGATGCAGATGGCCAGGGCCTCGGGCAGCTTGCCGTCGACCAGTTTCTTGTCGTTGAAGTAGCCGTCCCAGAGGATGTCCGGGAGGCGCCCGGTCAGGCCGAACTGGGCGACCTTGAGGGCTTTCAGCTCCAGGTGATCGGGGCTGTCGCCGCCCGGGCCGAAGGTGTTGCCGTGGATGAAGATGCCTTCGGGATAGGGGTCGAAGTTCGGCTGGGTCGCCTTGTCCGAGTAGTCGGTGCTGAAGTAGCTGCTGATGATGACGTTGGCGGTTTTGTGGTTGCCGATCTTGTTGTTGAAGATCTCCACGTCGTCGTTGGAGTTCACCACGACGCCGGAGCCGGCCGGCACGCTGGCCACAGGCGTGCCCTTGTGGCCGAAGTTCTCGTGGTTGTTGCCCTGCACGTCGTTGTCGAAGACGCGGGTGCCGCGCCCCGGCTGCTGCAGGTTGGGCATGTTGAAGACGAGGATGCCGCCGGTGTTGTCGGTGGCGACGTTGTTGTAGACGTCGGCGCCGATGGTGTTCTCGATCTCGATGCCGGCGACGTTGCGCTCGGCGCGGTTGTTGCGAACGATCACGTTGCGCGACTGACCGACGTAGATGCCCGAGTCCGAGGCGCCGATGGCGACGTTGCCTTCGAGCAGGGTGTTCTCGGTCTGTACCGGGTAGATGCCGTAGCCGCCATTGTCGGTGGAGGCGCCATTGGTCCACTCGGTGCGGATGTTGCGGATGACGATGTTCTTGCCGCCGATGACCTTCAGGCCGTCGCCCTTGGTGTCTTCGATGGCGAGGTTCTCCAGGGTGAAGTCGGAGGCGTCGACGAACAGCCCTTCGGCGCCGGCCTTCTGGTTCTTGAAGCTCAGGATGGTCTTGTCCATGCCGGCGCCGCGGATGGTCACGCCATCGACCTTCAGGCTCAGGCTGCGATCCAGGTGGTAGGTGCCGGCGGGAATGTCGATCACGTCGCCCGCCTTGGCCTTGATCAGGCGGGCCTGCAGATCCTTCTGGAAATCGGCGCTGACGGCGGCGGTGGGCTTGTCGCCGTCGCCGCAGGCGGCCAGGGCAACGGAGAATGCGAGAAGGGACAGGGTGGCGAGACGCATGGCGGGCTCCGGTCTTGTTCTTATGATATGGAACTATCGTACCAACTAAGACCGAGAATACTCCTACATCCCGCGCCACGCCAGCCCTTCAGACACTTCGCACTTTGATTGATTGGCGTCACGGTTTCGCGGTGGCGGATCGGGATGATCTGCGCTTCCACCCCGAAGGAGTGCACGGATGAGCTTCATGCCCTGGAACGACGAGTTCGTCATCGGAATCGAGCGGATCGATGCACAGCACCGCTGGCTGGTCGACCTCACCAACGCGCTGCATGACCGGCTGCAAGGCAGGGACGACCAGGGCCCGCCCATCGGCGAACTGCTGGAGCAACTGGTGGAATACACGATGAACCATTTCATCGTCGAGGAGGTGCTGTTCCAGCGCCTGGGCTACCCGGAGGAGGAGGCGCACCGGACCGAGCATGATCGCTTCAACCGGCAGATCATCGACCTGCTGTACCGCCACGAGGATGGCGAGGCGGTCTCGCTGCAGGCGCTGGAACTGCTCAAGGCCTGGCTGACGCACCACATCCTCAAGGTGGACAAGGCCTACGTCGGCTTCTTCCAGCAAAAAGGCGTGACCGCCTAGCGGCCACGCCTTTTCTCGACCCAGCTCACCGCGACTCAGCGCGGGATGTTCGGCTGCCGCTTGGTGGTGCGCTTCTTGCCCTTGGCGTAGCCGGTGGCCTTGCCTTCCTCGGCCTTGTTCCACGGCTTGGAGCCGTTGCTGGCGCGCGGCGGCAGGCCGGTGTGCTGGGTCAGCAGCGGCTTGCCGGCCTTCTTGCTGCCGACCGGGGTGGAGTTCTTGCGGCGCGCGCTCTGGTACTCGTCGGTCTGCGGCTGGTAGGTCGGGATCAGGTGGTGCTTGCCGTTGCCGATCAGGTCGGCGCGGCCCATGCGCTCCAGTGCTTCGCGCAGCATCGGCCAGCCCTTGGGGTCGTGGTAGCGCAGGAAGGCCTTGTGCAGGCGGCGCTGCTGGTCGCTCTTGACGATGGTCACGCCGTCGCTCTTGTAGGTGACCTTGCGCAGCGGGTTCTTGCCCGAGTGGTACATGGCGGTGGCGCTGGCCATGGGCGAGGGATAGAACGCCTGCACCTGGTCCGCGCGGAAGCCGTTGCGCTTGAGCCACAGGGCGAGGTTCATCATGTCCTCGTCGGTGGTACCGGGGTGCGCCGCGATGAAGTACGGGATCAGGTACTGCTCCTTGCCCGCCTCCTTGGAGAACTTCTCGAACATGCGCTTGAAGGCATCGTAGGTGCCGATGCCCGGCTTCATCATCTTCGACAGCGGGCCTTCCTCGGTGTGCTCCGGGGCGATCTTCAGGTAGCCGCCGACGTGGTGCGTCACCAGTTCCTTGACGTACTCGGGCGACTCCACGGCGAGGTCGTAGCGCAGGCCGGAGGCGATCAGGATCTTCTTCACGCCCGGCAGGGCGCGGGCCTTGCGGTACAGCTCGATGAGCGAGGAATGGTCGGTATTGAGGTTCTCGCAGATGCCCGGCCAGACGCACGACGGCTTGCGGCAGTGACGCTCGATCTCCGGGTCCTTGCAGGCGATGCGGTACATGTTGGCGGTCGGGCCGCCCAGGTCGGAGACGACGCCGGTGAAGCCCGGCACCTTCTTCATCTCCTCGATTTCGGCGAGGATCGACTCGTGGGAGCGGTTCTGGATGATCCGCCCCTCGTGCTCGGTGATCGAGCAGAAGGTGCAGCCACCGAAGCAGCCGCGCATGATGTTCACCGAAAAACGGATCATCTCGTAGGCCGGGATCTTCTCCTTGCCGTACGCGGGGTGCGGCACGCGCGCATAGGGCATGCCGAACACGTAGTCCATTTCCTCGGTGCTCATCGGGATGGGCGGCGGGTTGAACCACACGTCCACCTCGCCATGCTTCTGCACCAGCGCGCGAGCGTTGCCCGGGTTGGTCTCCAGGTGCAGCACGCGGTTGGCGTGGGCATAGAGCACCGGGTCATTGCGCACCTTCTCGAAGGACGGCAGGCGGATCACCGTGCGCTCGCGGGTCAGCTTCGGGCTGGGCAGCAGCTGCACCACCTTGGCTTCGTTGGGATCGTCCTGCGGGCCCTTGTCCTGCTCGATGGCGCAGGCGGCGGTGTCCTGGGTGTTCACGTAGGGGTTGATGATCTTGTCGACCTTGCCCGGACGGTCGATGCGGGTGGAGTCCACCTCGAACCAGCCGTCGGGGGTGTCGCGGCGCACGAAGGCAGTGCCGCGCACGTCGGTGATCTGCTCGACCCGCTCGCCGGCGGCCAGGCGCTGGGCAATCTCCACCACGGCACGCTCGGCGTTGCCGTACAGCAGGATGTCGGCGGTAGCGTCCATCAGGATGGAGCGGCGCACCTTGTCCTGCCAGTAGTCGTAGTGCGCGATGCGGCGCAGCGACGCCTCGATGCCACCGAGCACCACCGGCGTGTCGCTGTAGGCTTCCTTGCAGCGGTGGCTGTAGACCAGGCTGGCACGGTCCGGGCGCTTGCCGGCCAGGCCGCCCGGCGTGTAGGCGTCGTCGCTGCGGATCTTCTTGTCCGCGGTGTAGCGGTTGATCATCGAGTCCATGTTGCCCGCCGCCACGCCGAAGAACAGGTTCGGCTGGCCGAGCTTCATGAAGTCGTCCTTCGAGCGCCAGTCCGGCTGGGCGATGATGCCCACGCGGAAGCCCTGGGCCTCCAGCAGACGGCCGATGATGGCCATGCCGAACGACGGATGGTCGACGTAGGCATCCCCGGTGACGATGATGATGTCGCAGGAATCCCAACCCAACTGATCCATCTCTTCCTTGCTCATGGGCAGGAACGGCGCCGGGCCGAAACACTCGGCCCAGAACTTGGGATAGTCGAACAGCGGTTTGGCGGCTTGCATCACGGGCACCGGGTATCTCTAAGTAGGTATCGCGGAAAAACGCGGGCGCGGAATATAGCACAAAAAGTGTACAAATCCGACCAGCGTGCTCAGATTTAACGGGGATTGGCCGGCGATTCAACCGGACGGTAGATTGCCAATGCCATCATCTGGCTATACTTCAGCCACTATCCGCAGTACGCCTGGCCAGCCGGCCAAGGCCAGGGAGTGCCTGTCGTGCGTCGTGCCTTCGTGCTGTTGCTTACCCTGCTGTTCTGCCACACGGCGCTCGCCTTCGAACTGGACGACAAGGCCAGCGGCGCCTGGCTCAACGATCACCTCGAGCTGCTCCAGGAACAGGCGGGCCCGCTGTCGCTGGACGCCGTGCGTGGCAGCCGCGATTTCGTCCCCGCCAACGGCCGCACCAGCGTCGGCCAAAGCCCCAGCGGCTGGTGGCTGCGCCTGGATCTGGATCGCCGCACGTCGCCGCCGGGGGGCTGGTGGCTGGAGGTGGACGCGGTCAACCTGCAGGACCTGCGCCTGTACCTGCCCGACGACGCGGGCGCCTACCGGGAAGTCCGTTCAGGCGAAGCCGTGCCCTTCGCCCAGGGCCGCGACCGCGACTACCGCCGCCCGGTCTTCCACCTGCCCGAGGGCACCGGACCGGTTCGCCTGTACGCCCGCGTCTACGATCCGGGCGGCAACTCCTTCCCGCTGCGCATCTGGTCGCTGGATGACCTGCAGGACCACCGCGCCGACACCAGCCTGTTCCTGGGCTTCATCTACGGCCTGATCGCCGCCCTGCTGGTGTACAACCTGTTCATCCTGCTGACCCTGCGCGACCCGGCGTACTTCTGGTACGTGCTGACGACCGCCAGCGCCCTGCTGTTCAGCCTGGGGATGAGCGGCCACGGCTTCGAGTACTTCTGGCCCGACCATCCGGTGCCCTGGTGGCTGGACCGCATCACCCTGCCCTCGCTCTGGGGCCTGTGCGTGTACCGCTTCACCATCACCCTGCTGCAGACCCGCCGCCACGTGCGCTGGTCGCACTGGCTGCTGAACCTGAACTGCGCGCTGTACCTGCTGACCATCGTCCTCGGCGCCCTGCACCTGCGCGGCGTGGCCAGCTGGATGCTGGTGGTGATCACCCTGATCGGCGTGCCGGCGGCCCTGGGCGGCGCCCTGGTGCGCTGGCGCCAGGGGTCGTTCCCGGCCTTCCTCTACCTGCTCGGCTTCGGCCTGGTGCTGACCAGCGTGAGTGTCTCCGTGCTGCGCGCCACCGGCCTGGTGCAGCCCTCGCCGCTGACCTCGTACGTCTTCCCCATCGCCGTGGCCATGGAGTCGGTCCTGTTCTCCTTCGCCCTCACCTCGCGCATCCAGGGCCTGAAACGCGAGCGCGCGCAGGCGCTGGAACAGGCGGACCGGGAGAAGAGCGCGCGCCTGACGCTGATGCAGAGCGCCCAGCACGACCTGGCCAAGGCCGTGGCCGAACGCACCGCCGAACTGACCCAGAGCAACCAGCTGCTGCGCGAGCGGGAAGTCCAGTTGCAGCACGCCGCGCATTACGACCCGCTGACCGGCCTGCCGAACCGGCGCTACCTGGTGGAGCACGCCGAGCACGCCCTGGCCAATGCCCAGCAGAATGGCGAAACCCTGGCGCTGATGCTGATCGACCTCGACCACTTCAAGCCGATCAACGACAGCCACGGCCACGATGCTGGCGACTTCATGCTGCAGAACGTGGGCAATCGCCTGCGCCAGTGCGTGCGCGGCAGCGATTGCGTGGCGCGCCTGGGCGGCGACGAGTTCGCGGCGCTGATCGCAGGCCCGGATGCCGAGGGCCACGCCAAGGAGATCGCCTGCCGTATCCTCAACGAGCTGTCGCGCCCGGTGCAGTTCGACAACCTGGAACTGCGCGTCACGCCGAGCATCGGCGTGGCCATCTACCCCAGCCACGCGATGCAGTTCAGCAAGCTGTACAAGGCCGCCGACCAGGCGCTCTACGACGTGAAGGGCAACGGCCGGGCGGCCTACGCCATGGCCAGCGAGGCCGGCGGCGAAACCAGCGAGCTCTGGCCGGAAAAAGAATGGCTGGAGAACGAACGGCTGGAAAGCGAAGACCGCGCCTGATCAGCTGCGGTAGCGGCGTGGCACGCGGGCGGTAACCTTGGTCAGCAACTCGTAGCCGATGGTCCCGGCGTGGGCCGCGACCTCATCCACCGGCAGGTTGGCGCCCCACAGCTCGACGCGATCGCCCACGGCGGCGCCGGGCAGGTCGGTCAGGTCCACCGCCAGCATGTCCATGGACACGCGCCCGGCCAGCGGCGCGCGCTGGCCATCCACCAGCAGCGGCGTACCGCTGGGCGCGTGCCGCGGGTAGCCGTCGGCGTAGCCGCAACTCACGGTGCCGATGCGCGACGGCCGCTCGGCCACCCAGGTAGCGCCATAGCCGACGCTCTCCCCCACCGCGACCTCGCGCACCGCGATGAGCTGCGCCTCCAGGCTCATGGCCGGGCGCAGGCCCAGTTCGGCGGCGCCGATATCGGCAAAGGGCGTGGCGCCATAGAGCATGATGCCGGGCCGCACCCAGTCCATGTGCGCGGCCGGAATGGTCAGCACGGCGGCGGAATTGGCCAGCGAGCGCAGGTCGAAGTCCAGGTCCAGCACGCTGAGGAAGCAGGCCACCTGGTCCTCGGTCAGCTCGTCGCCGCGCAGGTCGGCATTGGCGAAGTGGCTCATCAGGTTCAGCTCGGCCACCTGCGGCGCCTGGCGTAGACGCGGATGCCAGTCACGCAGCGCTGTGGGCGAGAAGCCCAGGCGGTGCATGCCCGAATCCAGCTTCATCCACACGTTGAGCGCGCTGGGCAACTGCGCGGCGAGCAGCGCCTGGGCCTGCTCGGGGCCTTGCACCGCGACGTCCAGGCGCAGTTGTGCGGCGATCAGGTACTCCGCCGGCTCGAAGCAGCCCTCCAGCAGCAGGATGCGCGCGCCGGCGTGCAGGGCGCGCACTTCGGCGGCTTCCTCCAGGCAGGCCACGGCAAAACCATCGGCCTCGTCGTGCAGGCAGCTCACCACCTCCCGCGCGCCATGCCCGTAGGCATTCGCCTTGACCACCGCGAAGGCTTCGCGTCCGGGCGCACAGCGCTTGGCGACGGCGTAATTGTGGCGAATGGCGGCAAGATCGACGTGGGCGACGAGCGGGCGCATGGCGGCCTCTGCAATGAAAACGGGCGCCTATCTTAAGGCGCCCGTCGGTCACGCGGAATGCGGCATCGTTACTCGTCTTCGAAGTTGTACATGCCGGGCGCGAGGTTCTCGAAGCGGCTGTAGCGGCCGAGGAAGGCAACGCGCACGGTGCCGATGGGGCCGTTACGCTGCTTGCCGATGATGATCTCGGCCACACCCTTGAACTCGGTTTCCGGGTGATACACCTCGTCGCGGTAGACGAACATGATCACGTCGGCGTCCTGCTCGATCGCGCCGGATTCGCGCAGGTCAGAGTTCACCGGGCGTTTGTTGGGGCGCTGTTCCAGCGAGCGGTTGAGCTGGGAAAGCGCCACCACCGGGCAGTTGAACTCCTTCGCCAGCGCCTTGAGCGAGCGGGAGATCTCGGAAATCTCGTTGGTGCGGTTGTCGCCGGCGGAACCGGGGATCTGCATCAACTGCAGGTAGTCGACCATGATCATGCCGATCTCGCCGTGCTCGCGGGCCAGGCGGCGGGTGCGCGCGCGCATTTCCGACGGGGAGATGCCGGCGGTATCGTCGATGAACAGCTTGCGGTCGCTGAGCAGGTTCACCGCCGAGGTCAGGCGCGGCCAATCCTCGTCGTCCAGCTTGCCGGTCCGCACCTTGGTCTGGTCGATGCGGCCGAGCGAGGCGAGCATACGCATCACGATGGAGTCGGAGGGCATCTCCAGGGAGTACACCAGGATCGCCTTGTCGCTGCGCATCAGGGCGTTCTCCACCAGGTTCATGGCGAAGGTGGTCTTACCCATGGACGGTCGGCCGGCGACGATGATCAGGTCGGACGGCTGCAGGCCGCTGGTCTTCTCGTCGAGGTCGGTGAAGCCGGTGGTGACACCGGTCAGCGCATCGGAGGTGTTGAACAGGTGGTCGATGCGGTCGATGGTCTTGACCAGGATGTCGCCGATGCCCACCGGACCGCCGGTCTTGGGCCGCGCTTCGGCGATCTCGAAGATCTTGCGCTCGGCTTCGTCGAGCACTTCGTTGGCGCTGCGTCCCTCGGGGTTGAAGGCGCTGTCGGCGATGTCGCTGCTGATGCCGATCAGTTGCCGCAGCGTGGCGCGCTCGCGGATGATGCCCGCATACGCCTTGATGTTCGCCACCGAGGGCGTGTTCTTCGCCAGCTCAGCGAGATACGCAAGACCGCCCACCTGGGACAGTTGCCCTTCGCGCTCGAGCTGTTCGGAAAGGGTCACTACGTCAATCGGCTGGTTGGCTTCGGCGAGCTTGTAGACGGCGCGGAAGATCAGGCGATGGTCATGACGATAGAAGTCGCCATCGGACACGGCGTCGGAGACGCGTTCCCAGGCGTTGTTGTCGAGCATCAGGCCACCCAGCACCGCCTGTTCGGCTTCGATCGAGTGCGGCGGCACCTTGAGGGAAGCAGTCTGCAGGTCGTATTGCTCGGGGATGGTGATGTCGTTCATGGGCTCTACGTGTTGAATGAAACGGCGGAAAAAACAAAGGGCACGGACCGAGGATCGGCACCGTGCCCATTGTTATTGGACTGATTCACCCAGGCAAGCCGTGTGAATCGTCCTAGCGACGGATCGCTTACTCGGCGACTACAACCACGTGCAGGGTTGCATCAACATCCATGTGCAGTTGCACTTCGATGTTGTATTCGCCTACAGCGCGCAGGGCGCCGTCGGGCAGGCGAACTTCGCTCTTTTCCAGCGGGTAGCCGGCAGCCGAAACGGCGTCGGCGATGTCGCGGGTGCCGATCGAACCGAACAGTTTGCCTTCGTCGCCAGCGTGGGCGCCGATGGTCACGATCAGTTCGGACAGCTGGGCAGCACGAGCTTCGGCAGCGGCTTTTTTCTCAGCAGCGGCTTTTTCCAGCTCTGCGCGGCGCTCTTCGAAAGCAGCGACGTTGGCAGCGGTGGCAGCGGTGGCTTTGCCCTGCGGCAGCAGGTAGTTACGGGCGTAACCGCCCTTTACGTTCAGCTTGTCGCCCAGGTTGCCCAGTTTGGCGATCTTTTCCAGCAGGATGACTTCCATTTGAGTCTTACCTCTTAACTTTTAACCTTCACCGTTCGCAGCGTTCTGGCGCTTGGCCAGGCGACCGCGAAAATCAAACAGACTGTCGACCACGGCGACGAGACAGATCACATTGCCCAGTACGAATACCAGCAGGTACAGCGGTGCCAGCCAGAAGCCCGGAAGCCTCTTCAGCGCGGCCAGGCCGTGCCCCAGTGCGATCCCGGCGAACAGCAGCGGGATCATGCACAGCGGCGCCAGCATGGTGGCCGCGGGCCCTGCGAAGGGCAGTGCCACAACGCCGACCAGCAGCGCTACAGCCGTGCCCGGCGACAGGCGCAGTGCGCGGAACTCGCGGCCAAACCCTTCCGGGTTGAACAGTACTGCTTGCCAATAACGCGCCAGCATCAGGCACAACAGGCTGATCGTCTGCAGCGAGGCTGCCATCAGGCCGGTGATGGTCGGAACCATCTCCGCCTGCAGGGCGGCCATCTGTTCCGGCGAAAGCTTGGCTTCGGCCAGAACCTGCGGCAGTGCCTTGCCGAATGCATCGGCAAGACCCGCGACCAACCCGGCCGACACCGTGCTGAGCAGCAGCACGAACACCGCACCGAGCACAACGCTCGCCAGCATCACCTGGTTCCAGGACACCTTGCTGCGCAGAACCTGCGCCAGCACCGCGCTACCCACCAGAACCAGACTCACGCTGGGGTCACCCAGGTACCACCAGGCCAGTGCCGGAAGCAGCGCCCAGGCCAGGATGCCAAAGGCATCGCCGGCGCCACGGCGCAACAGCACCAGACTGCCTGCTGCGGCACCGAGCCAGAACAACGGCTGCAGTACCGCGGCTGCGACGACCACCAGGGTCGCCTGCATGCGGCCTCGCATGACAAATTCAGCCAATGCGCGCATGCGATCTATCCATCAATTCCGGTCGACTGCCCGATCAACGGCCGTGGCTGTCGGTGTAGGGAAGCAGGGCCAGGTAGCGGGCGCGCTTGATAGCGGTCGCCAGCTGACGCTGGTACTTGGCCTTGGTGCCGGTGATACGGCTCGGAACGATCTTGCCGGTTTCGGAAACGTAGGCTTTCAGGGTGTTCAGATCTTTGTAATCGATCTCTTTCACGCCTTCAGCGGTGAAACGGCAGAACTTACGACGACGGAAGAAACGTGCCATGTGTGTGGCTCCTCAATACTGGTCCGGGATTACTCGTCAGCGCTGTCGCGGCTATCTTCGCCGTCAGCGGACTCGCCCTCGTTCGATTCGGGACGCTCACGGCGCTCGCGGCGCTCGTTGCGGCTCTCTTCGGCCTTCAGCATTTCGGACTGGCCGGTGACGGCTTCGTCGCGACGGATGACCATGTTACGGATCACGGCGTCGTTGTAGCGGAAGTTGTCTTCCAGCTCGGCCAGGGCCTTGGCGGTGCACTCGACGTTCATCAGAACGTAGTGAGCCTTGTGCACGTTGTTGATGGCGTAAGCCAGCTGACGACGGCCCCAGTCTTCCAGACGGTGGACTTTGCCGCCGTCTTCTTCGATGGCCTTGGTGTAACGCTCGACCATGCCACCGACTTGTTCGCTCTGGTCCGGGTGAACCAGGAACACGATTTCGTAATGACGCATAAATGCTCCTTACGGATTGCAGCCTGCCGACAAAGCGGTCAGACAAGGAGTGAATGATTTTTTCCTTGCCACCTGAGAAGACGCGCGAACGCCTGCCCGGACGGCAAGGGCCGACATTCTAGAGAAGGGGGGAAGGTGGCGCAAGGAAATTGACGATTATTTGTACAACCGTCGCCACTGGAGTCTTTTCGTAGGAGCGAGCCTGCTCGCGAACCGGGCACGCTCGGAGCCGGCACCGTTCGCGAGCAAGCTCACTCCTACAAAAGAAGTGTTACGCGCCGGTCTTCAACTGGCGCTGGCGGACGATCTCGAACAGGCAGACGCCGGTGGCCACCGAAACGTTCAGGCTGCTGACGCTGCCCTGCATCGGCAGCTTGGCCAGGTAGTCGCAGTGCTCGCGGGTCAGGCGGCGCATACCCTTGCCCTCGGCGCCCATCACCAGCACGGTCGGCCCGGTGAGGTCCAGTTCATAGAGCATCTGCGTCGCCTCGCCGGCGGTGCCGACGATCCACAGGCCGCGCTGCTGGAGTTTTTCCAGGGTACGCGCCAGGTTGGTCACCGCCACCAGCGGGATCACCTCGGCGGCGCCGCAGGCCACCTTGCGCACGGTGGCGTTGAGGGTGGCGGACTTGTCCTTCGGCACGATGACCGCCAGCGCGCCCGCCGCGTCGGCGGTGCGCAGGCAGGCGCCGAGGTTGTGCGGGTCGGTCACGCCGTCCAACGCCAGCAGTAGTGCCGGGCCGGTGGAGCGCTCCAGCAGCTCCTCCAGCATGTTCTCGCCCCACACCTGGCTCGGGCTGACCTCGGCGACCACGCCCTGGTGCACGCCTTCGGCCCACTCGTCGAGCTCCTTGCGGTCGCGCGTGCCCACCGGCACGCGCACTTGCCCCGCCAGCTCGACCAGCGCCTGGACGCGCGGATCGTGGCGCCCCTCGGCCAGCCACAGCTGCTTGACCCGCTTGGGGTGATGGCGCAGCAACGCTTCTACGGCATGGACCCCGTAGACCTTTTCCCACTGACTCATTTCTTCGCCTTACGCTTGCTGGCCGGCGCGCCACCCGTGGCACCGGCCTTGGGCGCAGCGGAGCCCTTGCGGTGCTTGGTCGGCTTGGCGGACCGGGCCTTCTGTTTGGACGGGTTGCGCGGCTTGCCCGCGGCGGGCGCGCCCTTGCCCTTGCCGGCCGCCGGCTTGTTGCCGCCGACCTTGGCTTCGTCGAGCAGCGCCTTCTTCACTTCGCGGCTCTTGCGTACGTCAGTATTGCCGAGCATTTCCTCGGCCTTGGCGAGCATCTCCGGGGCCACCGACGGCAGCGCCTGGACCACGCCGACCTTGCGCTTGCGCGGCTGCACGGCCACATCCGGAGCGAGATAGGGATCGTCCGCGACGGCACGAGGCGCCCGGGCCGGTTTGTCTTTCGCCGCCACCGCCTTGGGCGCCTTGCCCTTGGCCGCTTTGCCCTTGGCGACCGGCTCGGCCTTTTCGCCACGCTTCTTGCGGCCGATGGGCGCGCTGAGCACGTTGTCGGAAAGCTCGAAATCGATCTTGCGCTCGTCCAGGTCGACACGCGCCACGACCACTTCGACGGTATCGCCGAGGCGGAAGCTGCGGCCGGTGCGCTCACCGGCGAGGCGGTGATGCACGGCATCGAAATGGTAGTAGTCGCCGGGCAGCGCAGTGACGTGCACCAGGCCTTCCACATAGATGTCGGTCAGCTCGACGAAGATGCCGAAGCCGGTAACGGCGGTGATCACCCCCGGGAAGGTCTCGCCCACGCGCTCGCGCATGAACTCGCACTTCAGCCAGTTGGTGACGTCGCGGGTCGCCTCGTCGGCGCGGCGCTCGGTCATCGAGCACTGCTCGCCGAGCTGCGCCAGACGGGCTTCGTCGTACGGATAGATGCGCGCCTTGGGCATGCTGGCGGCGCCGACGCGCTGCACATGCTCGGAGGCCGCCTTGGAGCGGATCAGGCTGCGGATGGCGCGGTGGGTCAGCAGGTCCGGGTAGCGACGGATCGGCGAGGTGAAGTGGGTGTACGCCTCGTAGTTCAGGCCGAAGTGGCCGGCATTCTCGGGGCTGTACACCGCCTGGCTAAGAGAGCGCAGCATCACGGTCTGGATCAGTTGCAGGTCCGGGCGGCCCTGGATGGACTCCAGCAGTTTCTGGTAGTCCGCCGGGGTCGGGTCGCCCTTGCCGCGGTACAGGGTCAGGCCCAGTTCACCGAGGAACTGCCGCAGGTTGTTCAGTTTTTCCTGGGGCGGGCCGTCGTGGACGCGGTACAGCGCCGGAATGGAATGCTTCTCGAGGAACTTGGCGGTGGCGACGTTGGCCGCCAGCATGCATTCCTCGATCAGCTTGTGCGCATCGTTGCGCTGGGTCGGGCGGATCTCCGCGATCTTGCGGTCGGCGCCGAAGACGATGCGGGTTTCCTGGGTCTCGAAGTCGATGGCCCCGCGCACGTGGCGCGCCCCCACCAGGACCTTGTACAGGTCGTACAAGGTGTTGAGGTGCGGCACCACCGCCGGCAGCTGTTCCTTCAGGCGCTGGCCTTCGGGGCTGTCCGGGGTTTCCAGGTACTGGCTGACCTTGGTGTAGGTCAGGCGCGCATGGGAATGGATGACCGCCTCGTAGAACTGGTAGTCGGTCATCTTGCCGGCCTTGGAGAGATTCATCTCGCAGACCATGGCCAGGCGATCGACCAGCGGGTTCAGGGAGCACAGGCCGTTGGAGAGAATCTCCGGCAGCATCGGGATCACCCGCTCGGGGAAGTACACCGAGTTGCCGCGCTTGGCCGCCTCTTCATCCAGGGCCGAGCCGACCTTCACATAATGAGAGACGTCGGCGATGGCGACGAACAGCTTCCAGCCGCCGCCCTTGCGCTTCTCGGCGTAGACCGCATCGTCGAAGTCGCGGGCGTCCTCGCCGTCGATGGTGACGAAAGGCAGGGCACGCAGGTCGACGCGCTTTTCCTTGTCCTTTTCCAGCACCTCGGGCTTGAGCTTGGCCGCTTCCTTTTCCACGGCCTCGGGCCAGGTGTGGGGAATGTCGTAGCTGCGCAGCGCGACTTCGATTTCCATGCCCGGCGCCATGTAGTCGCCGAGCACTTCCACCACCTCGCCCTGGGCCTGGCGATGCACGCTCGGCCAGACGTCGATGCGCACCTGGACAAACTGGTTGTGCTTGGCCTTGCCGGCCTTGCCCGGCGGGATCAGCACTTCCTGCTGGATCTTCGGGTTGTCGGCGACGACGGTGCCGATGCCGCTCTCGTCGAAATAGCGGCCGACGATGGTCTCGTGGGCGCGCTCGACCACTTCCACGATCGCGCCTTCGCGGCGACCCCGGCGGTCGAAGCCGGACACGCGCGCCAGGGCGCGGTCGCCGTCGAACACTAGGCGCATCTGCGTCGGGCTGAGGAACAGGTCGTCACTGCCGTCATCGGGGATGAGGAAGCCGAAGCCGTCGCGGTGGCCGGCGATGCGGCCCAGGATCAGGTCGAGCTTGTCCACCGGCGCGTATGCGCCACGGCGGGTATAGATGAGCTGGCCGTCGCGCTCCATGGCGCGCAGTCGGCGACGCAGCGCTTCCTCCTGCTCTTCGCCGGAGAGGCCGAGCTCGTCCATCAACTGGGAGCGCGTCGCGGGGGCGCCCCGCTCGGCGAGATGCGCCAGGATGAGTTCACGGCTGGGGATGGGGTTGTCGTATTTTTCCGCCTCGCGGGCGGCCTCGGGATCGAGGTTTTGCCAATCGGCCATTAAAGTGCGGTCACCTTATATAGGGGTATGGATCGCCATGTGCTTATTGAAGCGCGAAATCCGCTCGTCGGTCAGCTTTGGGCGAGAATAAATTTTTTATCGCATCAGGGGTTTACAAGCGAAAACGCTCTCCGTATAGTTCGCGCCCACAGCGTCACACAGACGTTGTAACACGGAAACGATGAGCAATCATCGACTCCAGTGCCCAGGTGGCGGAATTGGTAGACGCACTAGGTTCAGGTCCTAGCGGTGGCAACACCGTGGAAGTTCGAGTCTTCTCCTGGGCACCATCTTCAAACGAAAAAGCCGAGCACTGCTCGGCTTTTTCGTTTTTGCATTCCTGAAAATTCAAACCTGGCGTAGGAACGGACTTCGTCCGCGATGGTATCCGGCGCGATGCGGGCCTATCGCGGACGAAGTCCGCTCCTACGAAAAATTTCCAGCACTCCTTCAAGCCTTGAACTGCCCCAGGCTCGCGCGCAACTGACCGGCCAGGCCATCGAGCACGCGCCCACTGCTGGCGGTCGCGCTCACCGCTTCGGCCGCGCGGCTCGCCTCGGCATGGATCACCTCGACCCGCCCACGCACCGCCGCAGCGCCGGCCGCCTGCTGCTGCGCCGAATGGGTCGCCGCCTCGATGGCGCCATGCACTTCTTCGACGGCACTCTGCACTTCGCGCTGCAGCCGCTCACTGTCCTGCAGCGCCGCCAATCCCTGCACCGCCTGCTCGCGAGCCTGCCCAATGGCCGACACCGCCTCACGGGCGCCTTCCTGCAGGGCGCCGATGTGCGACTGGATATCGCCGGTGGACTGCTGGGTCTTGCTCGCCAGGGCCCGCACCTCATCCGCCACCACGGCGAACCCGCGACCACTCTCGCCGGCCCGCGCGGCCTCGATGGCGGCATTGAGCGCCAGCAGGTTGGTCTGCTCGGCGATGCCATGGATCACCGACAGCACCACCTCGATCTGCTCGCTCTGTCGCGCCAGGCGCTCGATCACCCCGGCGCCGTTCTGTACGCGGGACTCCAGGGTTTCGATCAGGCCCCCCACCTTGCGGGCGATGGCTGCATTGTCCTGCGCGGCCTTGCGGATCTCACCGACCCGCGCGAGGGCCGCCTGCATGGAACGGCTCTCCATTTCGGCCTCGGCTGCCATGCCGGAGAGCGCCTCCAGGCTACCGGCCACCTCATTGCGCTGCCGGTCCGCCGCCGCTTCGGCACTGGCGCTGCGGCTCGCCAGCGCGGCGATTTCGCTGCCGGTCTGCTGCGCCACTTGCCCCGCCTCGCGCACGATGGGCTGCAACTTGTCGACGAAGCGGTTCACCGCGGTCGCCATTTCCCCCAACTCATCACGACTGTCCAGCCGCACCCGGCGCGTGAGGTCGCCCTCCCCGGCCGCCAGGTCGTTCAATGCCTCGATCAGCAGGCGCAGGCGATTCACCACGCGGCGGCCGAGCACAACGGCCAGGCACAGCAACACCCCCAGCCCCACCAGCAGCAGCCCCATGCCGATACGCCAGCGCAGCGTTCCCGCCGCCTCCTCGATGGAAGCCCTGGCGCCCTGGCTCATGCCGTCGGCCGCCTGCTTCGCCGATTGCAGGCGGGCGGTCAGCGCCTTCGTGCTGTCGGCCGCCGCACCGGCCAGGCTGTCACCCACCAACTGGTCCCCACTGGCGACCAGGGCGGAGAAGCGCTGGTCCAGGGCGGCAATCTGCTTCTCGATGGCATCGGTGGAAACGCCCAGGCGCACCGTACCGATGACCACACCGTTGGGACTGATCGGCGCCTCGACCAGGAACACCGAGGCGTCGTGACTGGCCGCTTCGAGCACCTTGTCCAGCGCGCGTTCGCCCTTGCCCTTCTCCAGCAGCGCCTTGACCCGCGCATCCTCGCGATTGAGGTAACGGGTCAGGTGCTGCCCCTGCGGATCGTCGTAGACCACGAAGAGCACATTGGGGTTGGCCTGGGCGCGCCGCGCATAGTCCGACAGCAGCGGCACGTCGTTATCCCACATGGCCTTGGGCGCCACAGCCGCCAGCAGCTGCGCCAATTCCGTGGCGGACTGCCGCAAGCTCTGCTCCAGCCCCTCGCGGAGCTGGCCCTGTTCTTCCTCCAGGCGCGCCGAAAGCGCAGACCCCAGGCGCTCGCGGGTTCGCGCGGAGAGGTCGTTCAACCCGGAGGTGACCTCCCTGCCCGCCTGCTCCAACTCGCCGGCCAGGCGTTGCGATTCGTTACCCAGGCGGGTTCCCAGGTCGCTGACCAGGCCATCGACAGTGCTACGGGTGAGCCACAGGGCGATCACCAACTGCACCAGCAGCGCGATTCCCAGGGCAATGAAAGCGGGGCGCAGCAAGCGGCTGCGCAGAAGCGACAGGACGGCGGACACGGCGGGCTTCCTCCGGACGTAACGGATGTCTGGCGCGACAGGCGCCAATCCGTTTCACCAGCAAAGCGCGTGCCGACGCGCAGAATCGAACCGCCGGAAACGACAACGGGCCGCATGAGCGGCCCGTTGCGGTGTACAGCGATGGATCAGGCGAACGGATGGCGCAGGACGATGGTCTCGGCGCGGTCCGGGCCGGTGGAGATGATGTCGATGGGCGCACCGACCAGCTCCTCGACGCGCTTGATGTACGCGCGCGCGTTGGCCGGCAGGCCTTCCAGGGTCTGAACACCCACGGTGGATTCGCTCCAGCCCGGCAGGTCTTCATAGATCGGCTGCAGGCCGATGTAGCTGTCGGCGTCGGTCGGCGCGTCGGTCAGCAGTTCACCGGCGGCGTTCTTGTAGCCGGTGCAGATGCGCACGGTTTCCAGACCGTCGAGGACGTCCAGCTTGGTCAGGCACAGGCCGGACAGGCTGTTGATCTCGATGGCGCGGCGCAGGATGACGGCGTCGAACCAGCCGCAACGACGGGCACGACCAGTGGTGGCGCCGAACTCGTGACCGACCTTGGCCAGGTGGGCGCCAACGTCATCGAACAGCTCGGTCGGGAACGGGCCGGAACCCACGCGAGTGGTGTAGGCCTTGGTGATACCCAGGATGTAGTCCAGGTACAGCGGGCCGAAGCCCGAACCGGTGGCGGTGCCGCCGGCGGTGGTGTTGGAGCTGGTGACGAACGGGTAGGTGCCGTGGTCGATGTCCAGCAGCGAGCCCTGGGCGCCTTCGAACATGATGTTCTCGCCGCCACGACGCAGGTCATGCAGGGTCGAGGTCACGTCGGCCAGCAGCGGCTTGAGCTGTTCGGCGTAGGCCATGCACTCGTCCAGGGTCTTCTGGAAGTCGACGGCCGGCTCCTTGTAGTAGTTCTGCAGGACGAAGTTGTGATAGTCCAGCAGCTCACCGAGCTTGGCGGCGAAGCGCTCGCGGTGGAACAGGTCGCCAACGCGCAGGCCGCGACGGGCCACCTTGTCTTCGTAGGCCGGGCCGATGCCGCGACCAGTGGTGCCGATCTTCGCGTCGCCACGGGCCTTCTCGCGCGCCTGGTCCAGGGCCACGTGGAAGGACAGGATCAGCGGGCAGGACGGGCTGATGCGCAGGCGCTCGCGCACCGGTACGCCTTTCTCTTCCAGCTTGGCGATCTCGCGCATCAGCGCGTCGGGCGCCAGTACCACGCCGTTGCCGATCAGGCACTGCACGCCTTCGCGCAGGATACCCGACGGAATCAGGTGCAGAACGGTCTTCTCACCAGCGACTACCAGGGTGTGACCGGCGTTGTGGCCGCCCTGGTAACGCACCACGGCAGCAGCCTGGTCGGTCAGCAGGTCGACGATCTTGCCTTTGCCCTCATCACCCCACTGGGTGCCCAGGACTACGACATTCTTACCCATAACACTTGTCCCCATCGTGGATGTTCGGTGCCGGCCGCGGCCGGCAGAAACTCGAAGTGGCGCGCCTCAGAGCGCAGCCACCTGCCAATTGCCATCGCGAACCAGCAACTGCTGGTCGCAGCCCGCTTCGGAAGCCGAAGCCGCATCCTGCCCGGGCAGCGCCTGTACCACGCGCACGCCCTGACGGCGCAACTGCTGCACCGCCTGCCACAAGCCAGCCCCTTCGGCCGGCGCCCAGACTCCGGTGCGCGGCTCGTCGAGCTGGGCGCGACCGAGAGTGACCAGGGTCTTGAGGTCGGTCGAGAAACCGGTGGCCGGACGCGCACGGCCGAAGTCGGCGCCAATGTCGTCGTAACGGCCGCCCTGGGCGATGGACTCGCCAACGCCGGGCACGAACGCGGCGAACACCACGCCGGTGTGGTAGTGGTAGCCACGCAGTTCGCCGAGGTCGAAATACAGCGGCAGCTGCGGGAAGCGCGCGGCCAGCGAGTCGGCGATGGCGGTCAGGTCGGCCAGCGCCGCCTGCACATTGGCCGGAGCACCGGCGAGCACTTCGCGCGCCTGGTCCAGCACTTCGCGGCTACCGCACAGCTCGGCCAGTGCACGGAGCATGCCGGCCAGCTCGGCGGGCAGGCCTTCGGTCAGCGCCGCGACTTCATCCACGGCCTTGCGCTGCAGGGCGTCGAACAGCAGTTGCTCGACCTCGCCGGACAGGCCGGCGGCCTGGGCCAGGCCACGGTAGATGCCGACGTGGCCGAGATCCATGTGCACGTCCGGCACCTGGGCCATCTCGAGCATGTCGAGCAGCAGGCTGATCACTTCGACGTCGCCGGCCGAGCCGGTGTCGCCGTACAGTTCGGCGCCCAGCTGGATCGGGCTGCGCGAGGTCGCCAGCGCACGCGGGCGAGCGTGCAGCACGCTGCCGGCGTAGCACAGGCGGTTCGGGCCCTCGCGGCGCAGGCTGTGGGCGTCCATGCGCGCCACTTGCGGCGTGATGTCCGCACGGAAGCCCATCAGGCGGCCGGACGCCGGATCGGTGACCTTGAAGGTACGCAGATCCAGATCCTGGCCGGCACCGGTCAGCAGGGATTCCAGGTATTCGATATGCGGGGTGACGACGAATTCGTAGCCCCAGCGCTGGAACAGGTCCAGCACCTGACGGCGGGCTGCTTCAACGCGCGCCGCCTCCGGTGGCAGCACTTCTTCGATCCCATCTGGCAGCAGCCAGCGGTCTACCGTTGCCATGTCGCCTCTCTCCTTTTTTAGGCCGGGCGGCACTTCAATGAATGCAGTAAAGAAGGACGGTGCCGAGCAGCATGCTGCCCAGCCCGATGAGTCTCAGACTGCGGTCGCCAAGGCGCCCGAGCCCGCTCACGGCGTCGCGCCAGCCACGCGGATACAGGAATGGAAGGATGCCTTCCAGCACCAGCAACAGACAGAACGCCTTGCCGAATTCCTGCCACATGGTTCTCGTACATCATTCTCGCGGACGCAAAAAAGCCGGGATTTCCCGGCTGACCCATGATAACACGATTTCTCCGGCGGGCGCTGCCGCCCGCCGGAGAGATGCGAGGGTCCGTTGATGTTTCGGCGTGAATCGCGTTGCTGCGCCACATCACGCCAGGCTAGACGCGGGACGACGGTAATGGCCGTCCCTTGCCTAGTCCCGCAACGACGCATGGCGGGATGTGCCGCGCAACCCGAAGGGACGAACCCCGTGTAGCGCGGCGCCCGAACCTCAACTCGGCATCGGAACACTCGCTACACGGGGTTCGGCGCGATCACGACGAAGCGTCGACGGATCCTCAGGGTTTGGCTTTTTCGAGGTAGCGGAAGAAGTCGTTGCTCGGATCGAGCACCAGCACGTCCTTCTTGTCCGCGAAGCTCTCGCGATAGGCCTTGAGGCTACGGGTGAAGGCGTAGAACTCCGGGTCGGCAGCGTAGGCCTTGGCGTAGATCGCTGCCGCCTTGGCATCGCCGTCACCACGGGTTTCTTCCGACTCGCGATACGCCTCGGCCAGCAGCACGCGGCGCTGACGGTCGGCATCGGCGCGGATACCTTCGGCCAGCTCACGACCCTTGGCGCGGTGCTCGCGGGCTTCCCGCTCACGCTCGGTGCTCATGCGCTCGAACACGCTGCGGTTCACTTCCTTGGGCAGGTCGATGGCCTTGACGCGAACGTCGACCACCTCGATACCCAGCTCCTTCTGCGCCATGCGGTTCAGCGACGCGGTGATATCGCCCATCAGCGCATCACGCTCACCCGACACCACTTCGTGCAGGGTGCGCTTGCCGAACTGGTCGCGCAGGCCGGCTTCCAGACGACGGGACAGACGCTCGTCGGCAATCTGCTTCATGCCGGAGGTCGCGGTGTAGAAGCGCTCGGCATCGGAGACGCGCCACTTGGCGTAGGCGTCGACCATCACCGCTTTCTTCTCCAGCGTCAGGAAGCGCTGGGTCGGCGAATCCAGGGTCAGCAGGCGGCCATCGAACTTGCGCACCGTGTTGACGTACGGAATCTTGAAGTGCAGGCCGGGCTTCACGTCCGGCTCGACCACGCGACCGAAGCGCAGCAGGACGGCGCGTTCGGTCTGCTGCACCACGTAGACGCTGCTCCAGAGGGCAACAGCAACCACCACACCCGCGATGAGGGCGATCAGGGACTTGTTACTCATCAGCGGCTCTCCCGGGTACGCGTGTCACGCTGCTGCAGGTCGCTGGCGACCCGCGAACCGATATCCGGCGTGCTGCTGCTCGCGCTGGGCGCGGCGCTCGGAGCTGCCGAACCACGGCCATCCATCATCTTGTCCAGCGGCAGGTAGATCAGGTTGTTCTGACCCTGCTGGCCGGTGACCAGCACCTTGCTGGTCTGGCTCAGGACATCCTGCATGGTGTCCAGGTACAGACGCTGACGGGTGACTTCCGGGGCCTTGTGGTACTCGGCGGCCAGCTTGGCGAAGCGATCCGCCTCACCCTGGGCGCGGGAGACCACCTCATCGCGGTAGCCGTTGGCTTCCTCGATGATACGTTGCGCCTGGCCGCGGGCTTCAGGCACCACGCCGTTGGCGTAGGCTTCGGCCTGGTTCTTCTCGCGCTGCTCGTCCTCGCGGGCACGGATCACGTCATCGAACGCTTCCTGTACTTCACGCGGCGCGGCGGCGCTCTGGATGTTCACCTGGGTGACCGTGATACCGGTCTTGTAGGTATCCAGGAAACGCTGCAGACGATCGCGCACCTCGGTGGCCATCTGTTCGCGGCCCTCGGTGAGGATCTTGTCCATGGTGGTGGAGCCGGCCACGTGGCGCAGGGCGCTTTCGGTGGCGTGTTGCAGGCTCACTTCCGGCTGGTCGACGTTGAGCACGAAGTCCTTCAGGTTGCTGACCTTGTACTGCACGGTCAGCGGAACCTCGACGATGTTCTCGTCCTCGGTGAGCATCTGACCCTGCTTGCTGTAGGCACGCTCGCGGGTGACGTTCTCCTGGAACTTCTTGTCGATCGGCGGGAAATAGATATTCAGGCCGGGGCCCACGGTGTCGTGGTATTGGCCAAAGCGCAGGATCACCGCCTGCTCCTGTTCGTCCACCACGTAGATGGCGTTGTACAGCCACAGCACGGCGAGGATCGCCAGGCCGATACCGAACAGGCCGAGGCTGCCGCCCCGACCACCGCCACCACCGCCCGAACCACTGCCGCGCTTGGGTTTACCGAAAATTCCGTTCAGGCTGTCCTGCAGCTTGCGGAACGCCTCATCCAGATCAGGCGGGCCCTGGCGACCACCACCACGGCGTCCGCCCCAGGGGTCCTGGTCGTTCTTGTTCGAGTTGTCACCCGGCTCATTCCAAGCCATAGCGCTCTCCATCTGATAACGCGAAAACGCGCCTACGGCGCGCCCACCTATGCTACCGAATGCCCCTTACCCTGCCAAAAGCAGCGTGCCGGGCTTTATTGCAAAGTGTGTTGCGCAATGAACTCCGCCGGCTGCCAGCCTTCGCGGCTCACCATGCGGTTCAACTCGACACGCGGCAGGCGAACCTGCAAAACGGCGCGTCCCTGTTCGTCGTGGTTCTCCGACTGTACCGCACCCAGCTCGAAGAACTGAGCGCGCAGCCGTCCCAGGCGCTGCGGCAGGCACAGCGTTCCAACGAACATGTCCTCCCCCAGCAACTCGGCGATCGCCTGCTCCAGCAACTCCAGCCCGCGCGATTCCCGCGCCGACAGCCAGACGCGGACCGGCTTGCCCAGCTCGTCGCGCTGGATCATCGGCTGCATGTCCGGCAGCAGGTCGATCTTGTTGTACACCTCGAGCATCGGCAATTCGTTCGCGCCGATTTCCTTCAGCACCGCCAGCACCTGTTCGATCTGCGCGTCGCGATCGGGCTCGTGGGAGTCGATCACGTGCAGCAGCAGATCGGAGTTGCTGGACTCTTCCAAGGTAGCTCGAAACGCCTCCACCAGCTTGTGCGGCAGGTGACGGATGAAGCCCACGGTGTCGGCCAGCACGATCGGCCCGACATCATCCAGCTCCAGGCGGCGCAGGGTGGGGTCGAGGGTGGCGAACAACTGGTCGGCCGCATAGACCTCGGATGTGGTCAGCGCATTGAACAGCGTGGACTTGCCGGCGTTGGTATAGCCCACCAGGGACACCGCTGGAATCTCCGCACGGCGACGGCCGCGACGGGCCTGTTCGCGCTGGCTGCGGACCTTCTCCAGGCGGGATTTGATCTGGCGGATGCGTCCACGCAACAGGCGGCGGTCGGTTTCCAGCTGGGTTTCACCCGGGCCGCGCAGGCCGATACCGCCTTTCTGGCGCTCAAGGTGAGTCCAGCCGCGCACCAGGCGCGTGCTCATGTGCTCCAACTGGGCGAGCTCCACCTGCAGCTTGCCCTCATGGGTGCGGGCGCGCTGGGCGAAGATGTCGAGGATCAGACCCGTACGATCGAGCACGCGGCATTCGAGCGCTCGCTCGAGGTTGCGCTCCTGGCTCGGCGTGAGGGTGTGATTGAAGATGATCAGCTCGACCTTCTCGGCGTGGACGAGGTCGTGCAACTCTTCGACCTTGCCGGTGCCGATCAGGTACTTGGCTGAGGGCTGATGGCGCGAAATGCTGACGAAAGCAACCGATTCCGCGCCTGCCGAACGGGCAAGCTCCTGGAATTCCTGCGGGTCTTCGCGCGCCTCGGGGTCCTGACCTTCCAGATGGACCAGAATGGCCCGTTCCCCACCACCCGGGCGCTCAAAGAACAAGGCGGACTCCCGTCAAACGTTGCCCGGCTCGGCCGGTTGATCACCGGTGGGCAGGCGCACGGGGCGGCTGGGCACCACGGTGGAAATGGCGTGCTTGTAGACCATCTGGCTGACAGTGTTCTTCAGCAGGATGACGAACTGGTCGAAGGATTCGATCTGACCCTGCAGCTTGATGCCGTTGACCAGGTAGATGGAAACCGGAACGCGTTCTTTGCGCAGGGTATTGAGGTAAGGGTCTTGTAGCGAATGCCCTTTTGACATATGCCGCACTCCTTGTAAGGGTAAAAAACTGATTTAGTAGTAGTCGAATTTGGCTTAACGCCGTCCTGAACCCCAAGGATAGACGGCCGGAATTAAGGTCTCGAGCCTATATGGAGACCGCCTCAAAGTATTTCAAGGCACGCGGCAAATTGTCGCTTGCCTGGCTGTCCAACCAGTGTAGATCGCTCCAGCTGCGGAGCCAGGTGAACTGGCGCTTGGCCAGCTGCCGCGTGGCGATGACGCCGCGCTCCACCATGTCAGCGTAGGACAGTTTGCCCTCAAGGTAATCCCATACCTGTCGGTAGCCCACCGCCCTTATGGACGGCAGCCCCACGTGCAAGTCGTTCCTTGCGCGGAGGCGTTCGACCTCGGCGATGAAGCCCTGTTCCAGCATCTGGTCAAAACGTTGCGCGATACGCGCGTGCAACACCTGGCGCTGCAGAGGCGCGATCGCCAGATGAGCCACAGTATACGGTAATTGTCCACCGCCTTGCGCGCCGAAACCCGCATTTTCGCTCGCTTGGCGAAGGCGGTGTGCAGTCATGGATATACCGCTGACGCGAAAGACTTCGAGGGCCCGGACCAGCCGCTGAGGGTCGTTGGGGTGGATGCGCGCAGCCGATTCCGGATCGACTCGGGCCAATTCCTCGTGCAGGGCGCCCCAACCGTCGGCAGCAGCCCAGGCCTCCAGCTCGGCACGCACGGCGGGGTCTGCACTGGGCATGTCGGCCAGGCCTTCCAGCAACGCCTTGAAATACAACATGGTGCCGCCGACCAGCAACGGGATCTTCCCGGCTGCAGTGATCTCGGCCATCGCCGCCAGGGCATCGGCGCGGAATTCCGCCGCCGAATAGGCTTCGCTGGGGTCGCGGATGTCGATCAGGCGATGCGGGAACGCCTCCAGCACCTCGCGGGACGGCTTGGCGGTGCCGATGTCCATGCCGCGATAGATCAGCGCCGAATCAACGCTGATCAGCTCCACCGGCAGCAGGCGCGCCAACTCCAGCGCCAGGTCGGTCTTGCCGGCGGCGGTGGGGCCCATGAGGAAAATCGCGGGAGGCAGGGACATCGGTGGCTCGTTATTGCGCGCAGCTGAATCGTTTGGCGCGCAGTTTACTGCACTTTTCTGAACGCAGGCTTACGAAAATTAACGTCCGCGCAGGAATAGCTTGTCCAGTTCGTCGAGCCCCAGTTGGGTCCAGGTCGGCCGGCCGTGGTTGCACTGGCCGCTGCGCTCGGTCACTTCCATGTCGCGCAGCAGGCCGTTCATCTCCGGCAGGGTCAGGCGGCGATTGGCGCGCACGGCGCCGTGGCAGGCCATGGTGCCGAGCAACTCGTTGAGGTGCGCCTGGATGCGGTCGCTGGTGCCGTATTCCAGCAGGTCGGCGAGTACATCGCGCACCAGCTGGGTGGCCTCGGCCTGCTTGAGCAGCGCGGGAATCTGGCGGATCGCCAGGGTCTCCGGGCCAAGACGCTGCAGCTCGAAGCCCAGCCTGGAGAACCAGCTGCCGTGCTCCTCGGCGCAATCCGCCTCGCGCTCGCTGACGGCGATGGACTCGGGCACCAGCAGCGGCTGGCCGCGCAGCCCTTCGCTGGCCATGGCGGTCTTCAGGCGTTCGTACATGATGCGCTCGTGGGCCGCGTGCATGTCCACCAGCACCAGGCCGTGGGCGTTCTCCGAGAGGATGTAGATACCCTTGAGCTGCGCCAGGGCGTAACCCAGCGGCGGCACGTCCTGGCTGCTTTCCGGCAGGGCCTGCGGCGCCTGGTCGGGCAGCGGCGCGAAATAGGCCTTGTAGGCACCCTGGGCTTCCTGGATCGGCGGAATGTCCGGGCGTGTCGGTTGATAGCTGTAGCCACCGCCACCGCCCGAGCCGCCAGAAACCGCGCTCGGCTGCCAGGCACGCGCGGCGGCCGGCGCTTCCAGCACCGTCTCGGACAGGCGCATCTCGCCCTGCGGCCCGAACTCGCCGGCTTCCGCGCCGGTGGGGCGCGGCACGGTCAGGGTCGTCGCGCCCGGCGGGGCCAGCTGGTCGTCCGGCCGCACTTCGGCCAGCGCCCGGTGCAGGGTGCCGTAGAGGAAGTCGTGGACCATGCGGCTGTCGCGGAAACGCACTTCGTGCTTGGTCGGGTGGACGTTGACGTCCACCACCGCCGGGTCGACCTCGAAGAACAGCACGAAGGTCGGGTGCCGGCCGTTGTACAGCACGTCGCGGTAGGCCTGGCGCACCGCGTGGGCGACCAGCTTGTCGCGCACCATGCGGCCGTTCACGTAGAAATACTGCAGGTCCGGCTGGCTACGGGAGAAGGTCGGCAGGCCAACCCAGCCCCACAGGTGCAGGCCGTTACGCTCGACCTCGATGGGCAGCGCCTGCTCGAGGAAACCGGCGCTGCACACCGCGCCGACGCGGCGGGCGCGGGAGGCTTCGTCCTTGGCTTCATGCAGCGAGAGGATAGTCTTGCCGTTGTGGCGCAGGTGGAACGCCACGTCGAAGCGCGCCAGCGCCAGACGCTTGATGACTTCCTGCAGGTGATCGAATTCGGTCTTTTCGGCGCGCAGGAACTTGCGCCGCGCCGGGGTATTGAAGAACAGGTCGCGCACTTCGATGCTGGTGCCCACCGGGTGGGCCGCCGGCTTCACCGTGGACTCCATGTCGCGGCCCTCGACCTCCACCTGCCAGGCCTGGTCGGCATCGGCGGTGCGCGAGGTGAGGGTCAGGCGCGAGACGGAACTGATCGAGGCCAGCGCTTCGCCACGGAAGCCCAGGCTCATTACCCGTTCGAGGTCTTCCAGTTCGCGGATCTTGCTGGTGGCGTGGCGCGCCAGGGCCAGCGGCAGGTCGTCGGCGGGGATCCCGCTGCCATCGTCGCGCACGCGCAGCAGCTTGATGCCGCCCTGCTCGACTTCGACGTCGATGCGTTTGGCGCCGGCGTCCAGGCAGTTTTCCAGCAGTTCCTTGATAACCGAGGCGGGGCGCTCGACCACTTCGCCGGCAGCGATCTGGTTCGCCAGCCGCGGGGTCAGCAGCTGGATACGGCGGACCTCGCTCATTGCTGCGACGCCAGGGAGGTGCCGGGAATGCTCAGCACCTGGCCTGCCTTCAGCGTGTCGGTCTTCAGGCTGTTGGCACTGCGGATCGAGGCGGCGCTGACGTCATAGCGGCTGGCGATCATGCCCAGGCTCTCGCCGGCGCGCACCACGTGCTCGCGCGGTCCGGCGGGCAACTGGCCGCCATCGCGCAGCGAAGCGATGTAGGTGCCCGGCGGCGGGGTCTGTACGAAGTACTGCCGCACGCCGCTGGCGATGGAACGCGCCAGCGCCTGCTGGTGCGAGCCACTGGCCAACTTGGCGGATTCGTTGGGGTTGGAGATGAAGCCGGTTTCCACGAGGATCGACGGGATATCCGGGGACTTCAGCACCATGAAGCCGGCCTGTTCCACGCGGCGCTTGTGCAGCGGAGTGACGCGGCCGACGCTGGTCAGCACCTTGTGGCCGACGTCCAGGCTGGAGGACATGGTCGCGGTCATCGACAGGTCGAGCAGCACGCCGGCGAGCATCTTGTCCTTGTCGTCGAGGTTCACGCCGCCGTCGCCGCCGATGAGGTCGGAACGGTTTTCCGTGTCGGCCAGCCAGCGCGCGGTCTCGGACGTGGCGCCGCGGTCGGACAGGGCGAACACCGAGGCCCCGAAGGCGCTGCGGCTGGGGGCGGCGTCGGCGTGGATGGAGACGAACAGGTCCGCGCCCTTCTTGCGGGCGATCACCGTGCGGTTGCGCAGCGGGATGAAGTAGTCGCCGGTGCGCGTCAGCTCGGCGCGGAAGCCCTTCATCTGGTTAATCTGCCGCTGCAGTTCGCGGGCGATCGACAGGGTGATGTTCTTCTCGTGCAGGCCGTTCGGGCCCAGGGCACCGGGGTCTTCGCCGCCGTGGCCGGCGTCGATGGCGATCACGATGTCGCGCTTGCCGCCGGTGCTGGGGGCGGGAATCTTGGTGACCGACTGCGCCGGGCTGACCGGCGTGGCGGGCACGCTGGGGGTCGGCGTCGCCGGGACGTCCGGGGCGATGTCGGCACCCTGGTCATACAGATCGACGACCAGGCGGTTGCCGTACTGCTGGTTCGGCGGCAGCACGAAGCTCTTGGGCGTGACCTGGTTCTTCAGGTCCAGCACCAGACGCAGGTCGGTGGGGGTGCGTTGGGCGGAGCGCATCGCGGTGATCGGGGTATTGCCGAGCTTGAGCTTGTCGAGGGCGGCGGACATCTGCGCACCGTTGATATCGACGACGATGCGGTTGGGCGCGCTCAGGGTGAACAGACTGTGCTGCACGGGCCCGGACAGATCGAACACCAGGCGTGTGTTGTCCGGCGCGCGCCAGATGCGCACGCTCTTGATTTGCGTGGCGGCAGAAACTTCGCCGGCAAAGAATGCCAGCAGAACGGACACCCCGATAAACAACGCCCGAAGGCGCAACCCCCAACCCATCTTTTTTCTATGCTCCCGTGGCCAGGGCGGCACACCAGGCTTCGCCCCGTGTTCCGTGCGGGTCGAGGCGCAGCATGCGTCCGCCCGCATGCGGAACAATGGTAATGTCCATGTCGGCCTTTGGCAAAATGCCTTTGCCGCGCTCCGCCCACTCGATCAGGCACAGCGCGTCGCCCTCGAAATAGTCGCGGATGCCGAGGAACTCCAGTTCCTCCGGGTCGGCCAGTCGGTAGAGGTCGAAGTGGAAGGCGCGAACCTCGCCGATTTCGTAGGGCTCGACCAGGGTGAATGTCGGACTTTTCACCGCTCCGCCATGGCCCAATCCCCGCAGGATGCCGCGCGACAGCGTGGTCTTGCCCGCCCCCAGGTCGCCGTGCAGGTAGATCACCCCGCGCCCGGCGGTTGCCTCGGCAAGGCGCCGGCCCAGGTCGACCATGGCCTCTTCGCCATCGGCAAACAGATTCAGTTCAGGCATGGGGACAGCTCCTCGAGCAACTGACGAACGGCAGGAATCAGATCGGCGGCCGCCAGCCCGCGACCTTGCGCGCCAAGCGACTCGCCGGCGCACGCATGCAACCAGACGGCCAGGCAAGCGGCGTCGAACACTGGCAACCCCTGCGCCAGCAGCGCACCGAGGATGCCGGACAGCACGTCGCCCAGCCCGGCGCCGGCCATGGCGGGGTGACCGTGATTGCACAGCGCCAGGCGGCCATCGGGGGATGCGACCAGGCTGCCAACGCCCTTGAGCACCACCACCGCCTGATAGCGCTGCGCCAGCGCGTGGGCGGCTTTGGGCCGGTCCGCCTGGACCTCGGCGGTGGACATGCCCAGCAGCCGCGCCGCTTCGGCCGGGTGCGGGGTGATGACCCAGTCGCCGGACGGACGCGCGACCAGGCCTTCGGCCAGCAGGTTGAGCGCGTCGGCATCCCACACCTGTCGGCGCGCGAGGCTCGCTGCGGCGCTGACCAGCACCCGCCCCCAGGCTTCGCGACCGACGCCAGGGCCGACCACCAGCAGATCGGCGCGCTCGGCCAGGCGCAGCAACTCGGCGGAAGAGGAGACGCCGCGCGCCATCAGCTCGGGCCGGCGAGCCAGTGCAGCGGGTACGTGGGCGGCCCGGGTCGCCAGGGACACCAGCCCGGCGCCGCAGCGCAGCGCGCTCTCGGCGGCCAGCAGAACGGCGCCGCCCATGCCGGTATCGCCACCGATCACCAGCGCATGGCCGAACAGGCCCTTGTGCCCAGCCTTCGGGCGCGCTGCCAGGCGCGGCAGCGAATCCGCCGCGAGGCGAACGGCGGCGCCCGCAGAGGGAAGCAGCGCAGGGTCGGCGTCGAGCCCGTCGAAAACCAGCTCGCCGCAGCAATCAGGGCCGCTGGCCGTGAACAGGCCGAGGTTGAGGCCGATGAAGGTCACGGTCAGGTCGGCCATCACCGCGCCGCCGAGCACCTGCCCGGTGTCGGCGCTCAGGCCGGAGGGAATGTCCACCGCCAGCACCGGCAGCCCGCTGGCATTGATCGCGGCGATGGCCGACGCGTAGGGCTCCCGCACCGGGCCTCCCAGGCCGGTGCCGAGCAGGGCGTCCACCAGCACGCCGCGCAGCTCGGCGCCGTCGCTCCAGGGGGCAACGTCCACCCCGGCCGAGCGCGCCTCGCCATGGGCCGCGGCGGCGTCGCCCGACAGGCGGGAGACATCCCCCACCGCCAGCACGCGCACGCGCCAGCCGGCGCGCATGGCCAGGGCAGCGATGAGATAACCGTCGCCGGCGTTGTTGCCGTGGCCGGCCAGCACGGTGACCTCGCCGGCATCCGGCCACTGGCGGCGCAGGGCGCGCCAGGCGGCATGGGCGGCGCGGCGCATCAGTTCGAAGCCGGGCGTGCCGGCGGCGATCAGGCGCGCGTCGAGGTCGCGCACCTGCTGGGCACTGTAGAGATTCAGGGGCAGATCGTCGTGGGCAATCATCGCGGTTCCGGGCGGCAGGATGTGTCGCCTTGGAGACGGATCAAACGCCGGCGCGCGGCGTATTTTGAACCTCTCCTGGCGTACGGACGGGCCGACGCCGGCTGGGTCTGGCAGAATTATACGCACCCCCGACTTCGCTTTCCCGCCTTCCATGCACGATTCGACGCTCGACTATGACGACCTCGCCCTCTCCATCAAGGACTGGGGGCGCGAACTCGGCTTCCAGCAGGTCGGCATCAGCGGGCTGGACCTGGAGGCCCACGGCGAGCACCTGCAACGCTGGCTGGAGGCGGGCTACCACGGCGAGATGGACTACATGGGCGCCCACGGCAGCAAGCGCTGGCGGCCGGACGAACTGGTGCCCGGCACCCTGCGCGTGGTGTCGCTGCGCATGGATTACCTGCCCGGCGACACGCGCATGGCACAGGTGCTGGGCGACCCGGAGAAAGCCTATGTATCGCGCTACGCCCTGGGCCGCGACTACCACAAGCTGATCCGCAAGCGCCTGCAGCAACTGGCCGAGCGCATCCAGCAGCAGATCGGACCATTTGGCTTTCGCGCCTTCGTCGACAGCGCGCCGGTGCTGGAGAAGGCCATCGCCGAGCAGTCGGGGCTGGGCTGGATCGGCAAGAACACCCTGGTGCTCAACCGCAAGGCCGGCAGTTACTTCTTCCTCGGCGAGCTGTTCACCGACCTGCCGCTGCCGGTGGACCCGCCCCACGGCACGGAGCACTGCGGGCGCTGCTCGGCCTGCCTGGACATCTGCCCCACCGCTGCCTTCGTGGCGCCGTATGTGCTGGACGCGCGGCGCTGCATTTCCTACCTGACCATCGAGCTGAAGGGTTCGATCCCCGAAGAACTGCGCCCACTGATCGGCAACCGCGTGTTCGGCTGCGACGATTGCCAGATGGTCTGCCCGTGGAACCGCTTCGCCCGCGCCACCGACCAGGGCGACTTCCAGCCGCGCCACAGCCTGGACAACGCCGCGCTGGCGGCGCTGTTCCTGTGGACGGAGGAAGAATTCCTCAGCCGCACCGAAGGTTCGCCGTTGCGGCGCGCCGGTTACGAGCGCTGGCTGCGCAATCTGGCCGTGGGGCTGGGCAATGCGCCCTCGACCATCCCGGTGATCGAGGCCCTGCGCGCGCGCCGGGCATTCCCCTCGGAACTGGTGCGCGAGCACGTGGAGTGGGCGCTGGCACGGCACAACGTTTGACGCGATGGCTTTTCGTAGGAGCGAGCTTGCTCGCGAACCAGCCCCGCAGCGGGATTCATGTTCGCGAGCAAGCTCGCTCCTACAAGAGCAGAATCGCTCCGCTTACACCTTGATGAAATGCTCGCGGTAGTAGCGCAGCTCGGCGATGGATTCGCGGATGTCGTCCAGCGCCAGGTGGGTGTTGCCCTTCTTGAAGCCGTCACGCACCGCCGGCGCCCAGCGCGCGGCCAGTTCCTTGAGGGTGGAGACGTCCAGGTTGCGGTAGTGGAAGTAGCCTTCCAGCTTGGGCATGTGGCGGTAGAGGAAGCGGCGATCCTGGCAGATGCTGTTGCCGCAGATCGGCGAGCTGCGCTTGGGCACCCACTTCTCGAGGAAGGCGATGGTCATCGCTTCGGCCTCGGCGGCGGAAATGTTGCTTTCGCGCACCCGCTGGGTCAGGCCGGACTGGCCGTGCTGGCGGGTGTTCCACTCGTCCATGCCGGCGAGCAGTTCCTCGCTCTGGTGCACGGCGATCACCGGGCCTTCTTCGAGAATGTTCAGGTCGCTATCCGTGACGATGGTCGCCATCTCGATGATGACGTCCTTGTCCGGGTCCAGACCGGTCATTTCCAGGTCGATCCAGATCAGGTTCTGTGGGTTCTGCATGATGGGGCTCCTCAGCTCAGCCCTCTAGTTTAGCGGGAAGCACACCGCCGCATGCTAAACTCCGCCGCGATTTTCCCTGTGGATACCCTATGGCCAAGCGTCACCTCACCCGCCGGCAGAGCTGGCGGATCGAAAAAGTCCAGGAAGAACGCGCTGCGCGCGCGGCGAAGCGCGAGTCGCGCGCCCTGGAAGAACTGGAAGGCGGCGACCTCGGCCCGGAACAGACCGGCCAGGTGATCGCCCACTTCGGGGTGCAGGTGGAGGTCGAGGCCCAGGAAGGCGACCACGCCGGCGAAGTGTTCCGCTGCCACCTGCGCGCCAACCTGCCGCCGCTGGTGACCGGCGACCAGGTGGTCTGGCGCCCGGGCAACCAGGGCATCGGCGTGATCGTCGCGCAGCTGCCGCGCACCTCCGAGCTCCGCCGCCCGGACATGCGCGGCGTGCTCAAGCCGGTGGCGGCCAACGTCGACCGCATCGTCATCGTCTTCGCCCCGCGCCCGGAGCCCCACGCCAACCTGATCGACCGCTACCTGGTGGCCGCCGAGCACGCCGGCATCAAGCCGCTGCTGCTGTTGAACAAGGCCGACCTGATCGACGAGCAGAACGCGCCCTTCCTCGATTCGCTGCTGGGTACCTACCGCGAGCTGGGCTATCCGCTGCTGGAGGTGTCGGCCTTCAACGGCCTGGCGCTGGACGCCCTGCGCGCGGCGCTGAACGAACACGTCAGCGTGTTCGTCGGCCAGTCGGGCGTGGGCAAGTCGTCGCTGGTGAATGCGCTGCTGCCGGGCGTCGACACCCGCGTCGGCGACCTGTCGGAAGTCACCGGCAAGGGCACCCACACCACCACCACCGCGCGGCTGTTCCACTTCCCCGCCGGCGGCGACCTGATCGACTCCCCCGGCATCCGCGAATTCGGCCTCGGCCATGTCAGCCGCGACGACGTGGAAGCGGGCTTCATCGAATTCCACGACCTGCTCGGCCACTGCCGCTTCCGCGACTGCAAGCACGACCGCGAACCGGGCTGTGCACTGCTCAAGGCGCTGGAAGACGGACGCATCTCGCCGCAGCGGATGGCGAGCTACCGGCACATCCTCGCGAGCCTGCCCGAAGACGAATATTGATCGGCGGATGACGACTTGCCCTGATCTGTAGGAGCGAGCTTGCTCGCGAACAAGCTCCACTGCGATGCGGTTCGCGAGCAAGCTCGCTCCTACGAAGAGCCAGCATATCCGTGATCTGGCCATAACGAAGAAGGCCAGCGTTTCAGCTGGCCTTTTCGTTCATCACTGCTGCTTGTTCAGCTCGTCGAGCTTGAGCGTGCCGCCGTCGTCGAACAGGTTGAGCTTCTGCTTGAGCTGGTCCGGCGGCAGCGGGTCGCCCTGGCCGGCCGCCGGCTTGGCCGGCGCGGCGTTGGGCGCCTCCGGAGCGACGCCTGGGGCTGCCGGGGCAGCAGCGGCCTTGTCAGCGCCGCCATCCTGCCCCTCGATGGCACGCTGGGCCTTCTTGGTCAGGACGATGATGTCGATGCGGCGGTTCACCGGGTTGAGCGGCTTGTCGCGGTCGAACAGCGCGGACGAGGCATAGCCGACCACCCGGGCGATCTGGTCTTCCGGGTAGCCGCCGGCTTCCAGCGCCCGCCGCGCGGCGTTGGCGCGGTTGGCGGACAGCTCCCAGTTGCCGAACTCGCCGTTGCCGGCGTAGGGCTTGGCGTCGGTGTGGCCGCTGATGCTGATCTTGTTCGGCACCTGCTTGATGGTCTCGGCCAGCGCCAGCAGGATGTCCTCGAAGTACGGCTGCAGGCGCGCGCTGCCCAGGTCGAACATCGGCCGGTTGTCCGAGTCGACGATCTGGATGCGCAGGCCGTCCTGGGTGATCTCGAAGAGAATCTGGTCCTTGAAGCGCTTCAGCGTCGGGTTCTCGTCGACCTTGTTCTGCAGCTCCTGCAGCAACAGCTCCAGACGCTCCTTCTCCACCTGCTCGGCGACGTCCTGGGCCTGCTGCTCGTTGATCTTGGCGTTCTCGTCCGGGTTGACCCGCGTCTCGTCGGCATCCGGCTGGGCCTGGATCTGCGGGTTCAGGGTCTTGTCCGGCGCCGGCGTCGGCGTGCCGCCCAGGTCGATGACGTAGGGGCTGGCGCTCTCGGTGAAGCCGATGGGGTCCTGGAAATAGCCGGAGATGGCCTTCTTCTGCTCCGGCGTGGCCGAAGACAGCAGCCAGAGCACGAGGAAGAACGCCATCATGGCGGTGGCGAAGTCGGCGAAGGCGATCTTCCAGCCACCGCCATGGTGGCCGGCGGCATAGCGCTTGACGCGCTTGACGATGATCGGCTGGTTGTTATCCATGCGTCAGACGCCCCATCAGCGACCGCGAACGGCCTGCTCCAGTTCGCTGAAGCTCGGGCGGTGCGCCGGCAGCAGCACCTTGCGGCCGAACTCCACGGCCAGCGACGGCGGCATGCCGGAGGCGGACGCCACCAGGCAGGCCTTGATCGCTTCGTAGAGGTTCAGCTCTTCCTTGGCGTCGTGCTCCAGGGCGTTGGCCAGCGGGCCGACGAAGCCGTAGGCGGCGAGAATACCGAGGAAGGTGCCTACCAGCGCCGCGGCGACGTGGTGGCCGATCTCGGCCTGGCTGCCCTGGCCGAGCAGGGCCATGGTGATCACGATGCCCAGTACCGCGGCGACGATACCGAAGCCCGGCAGGGCGTCGGCGACACGGGTCACGGCGTGGGCCGGGTGCTCCAGGTCCTCCTTGAGGCTGCCCAGCTCCATGTCGAACAGGCCTTCCAGCTCGTGGGGCGCCATGTTGCCGGAGGACATGATGCGCAGGTAGTCGCAGACGTACGCCGTCATGCGTTCATCCTTGAGCACGGCCGGGTACTTGCTGAAGATCGGGCTGGCGGCCGGATCCTCGACGTCGGCCTCGATGGCCATCATGCCTTCGCGGCGGCTCTTGTTGAGCACCTCGTAGAGCATCCCCAGCACTTCCAGGTAGAAGGTGTGGGTGAAGCGGTTGCCGAACATCTTCGGCGCCTTCTTCAGCACGGTCATGAAGGTGCTGCCGGGGTTGGCCTGGAGGAAGGCACCCAGCGCCGCGCCGCCGATGATCAGCACTTCGAACGGCTGGATGATGGCCGCGATCTTGCCGCCGGAGAGCATGTAGCCGCCGAGGACGCTGCCCAGAATGACGATGATGCCGATGATTTTTGCCATGGGGACCGGACTGAAACGGTGAACAGAAAGAGAGGCATGATTCCCGCCTCCCTGTTGTTATCGGAGATTTCGGGCAAGACTATAGGCCGAAAACACTAAAAACCAGTTCGGCGCCTCACGCATGCCCAAGCAAATGCTTCATCCCGAGCGTCTCAAGGCCTGGCTTACCCAGCTGGAAGATCTGCCGTTGCCGGTTCCGCTGGAGCAGCGGGATGACATTCGCCGGGCGCTGAACGACAGCCGCCGCTCGATCCGCGACATCGCCGAGCTGCTGCAGGACGCGCCGACGCTGGCCTTCGCCATCCTGCGCGAGGCCAACCGCGCGCCCAGCGCCCGGGACAACCCGGCGGAAAGCCTGGAGGTCGCCCTCAACCGCCTGGGCTTGTCCCGCGCCAGCCAGTTGCTGGAGCGCCTGCCGGCGGTGCCGGAAGCACAGATGCCGCGCGCCCTGAACCAGTTGCTGCTGATCAGCCGCCACGCCATGCAGCAGGCCAGCGGCCTGTTCGCCAACCGTCTGGCGCGGCTCTGGCAGGAAATCCACTGGGGCAGCCTGTTCACCCTCGCGCCACTGTGGGCACTGGCCACCGCCAGGCCGGAATTGGTGGAGAATTGGCAACGCCAGGTCTACGGACTGGGCCGCTGCAGCAGCGAAGTCGAGGAGGAGCTGCTCGGCACCCCTCTGCTGCCGCTGTGCCGCGCGCTGGCCGACAGCTGGCGATTGCCGGACTGGGTCGGCCAGGGCTATGCCCTGCTCAGCGACGACAAGCGCCTGCTGGTGCGCGCCCTGCACGTCGCCCACACCGAACTCGAACCGCTGGGCCAGCAGCAGCGCCTGGACGCCGATCCGGAACTGCAACGCTGGCTGACCCGCCCGGCCAACACCATCCTGCTGGCCAACAGCCTCGCCATGGCGGCGCACCAGTCCTGGGGCGGCGTGCACATGCTGCGCTGGCAGCGCCTGACCAGCCTGTACTTGCAGATGCCCCTGGAGGAGCTGCAGCAGACCGTCCACGGCCTGGCCGCGCAAAGCGCCCGCCGCCACGCCCGCCCGTTGCTCTGGCACCCGGCCGAGGCGCTCCTCTGGCCCTGGGATGCGCGCCGCTGGCTCAATGGCCCGAAGGCCGAGGAACCGGCCAAGGCCCCGGACACCCTCGAAGACTGGCGCCGCCAGTGTGCCCGGCTGATGCAGACGCCCAGCCCGTTCGGCAACGCCGTGCAGTTGCTCGATTGCGCCAGCGCCGCCCTGCAGGCCTGCGGGCTGCAACGCGGGATGATCCTGCTGGCCGACAAGGGCGGCGGCTGGTTGCAGGCGCGCCGGCACTTCGGCCTGGACAGCGAGATCGGCGACTTCAAGCTGGAGGTCGCCGCCAGCCCGGTGCTGCGCAAACTCCTGCAACAACCCGGGCAGTTGCGCCTGAGCCCGGCGAACATCGCGGAATTCTCGGCCCTGATTCCCGGCACACTGAAGGCGCTGCTTCCCAGCGAACACCTGCTGCTGCGCTCGCTGGGCAACGGCGTGCGCGTGGTCATGCTGGTGGTCTGCGACCGCCACGGCCAGCCCCTGGCCGACCTGCACGCCCAGGCCTTCGGCCGCACCGTGCAGTGCATCGAGCACGCGGTGAAGCAGATGGCGCGGGGCGCCTGATCCGGAAAGGTTTGCGCCCCGCCGCGTCCCCTTTAAACTAACCGCCCTCAAGGGGTAGCCCAGGGCGCGAGCTCACGTTGCCTCCCCCACTGCTCTCGCCGGGAGACTCCGACATGTCCGCCTTTTCCGCCCTGCCCCTGGTGATCGAACCGGCTGACCTCGCCAGCCGCCTCGATGCCCCCGAACTGATCCTGGTCGACCTGACCAGCGCCGCGCGCTACGCCCAGGGCCACATCCCCGGCGCCCGTTTCGTCGCCCCCGCGCGCACCCAGCTGGGCGGCACGCCGGCGCCGGGCCTGCTGCCGGCCAAGGCCGACCTGGAAGCGCTGTTCGGCGAACTGGGCCACAACCCCGATGCCGTCTACGTGGTCTACGACGACGAAGGCGGCGGCTGGGCCGGCCGCTTCATCTGGCTGCTGGACGTGATCGGCCACGACAAGTACCACTACGTCGACGGCGGCCTGCACGCCTGGCTCGCCGATGGCCTGCCGCTGAGCGAAGACGTCCCCGCGCCCGCCGGCGGCCCGCTGCCGCTGACCCTGCACGACGAACCCACCGCTACCCGCGAATACCTGCAGAGCCGCCTGGGCGCCGCCGACCTGGCCGTCTGGGATGCGCGCAACCCCAGCGAGTACAGCGGCCAGAAAGTACTCGCCGCCAAGGGCGGGCACGTGCCCGGCGCCGTGAATTTCGAATGGACCGCCGGCATGGACCCGGCCCGCGCCCTGCGCATCCGTACCGATATGCCGCAGATCCTCCAGGACCTGGGCATCACCAAGGACAAGGAAGTGATCACCCACTGCCAGACCCACCATCGTTCCGGCTTCACCTACCTGGTGGCCAAGGCCCTCGGCTATCCGCGGGTCAAGGGCTATGCCGGTTCCTGGTCGGAATGGGGCAACCATCCCGACACCCCCGTAGAGGTTTAAGGAATGTCGTTCAAAGATCGTCTGTTCATCCTCGCCCAGTACCTGCTGCCGCATCACCTGCTGTCGCGCCTGATCGGCTGCGCCGCCGAATGCCGCGCGCCCTGGTTCAAGGACCGCCTGATTCCCTGGTTCGCCCGCCGCTACCAGGTGGACATGCGCGAGGCCCAGGTCGAGGACCTGCGCGCCTATGAGCACTTCAATGCCTTCTTCACCCGCGCCCTGAAAGACGGCGCCCGCCCGCTGGACGAAACCCCCGGCGCGGTGCTCAGCCCCGCCGACGGCGCCATCAGCCAGCTCGGCCCCATCGAGCACGGCCGCGTGTTCCAGGCCAAGGGCCACAGCTACAGCCTGATGGAACTGCTGGGCGGCGACGCCGAGCGCGCCGCGCCGTTCATGGGCGGCGACTTCGCCACCGTCTACCTGTCGCCCAAGGACTACCACCGCGTGCACATGCCGCTGGCCGGCACCCTGCGCGAAATGGTCTACGTGCCGGGCCGGCTGTTCTCGGTGAACCAGCTCACCGCCGAGCAGGTGCCGGAGCTGTTCGCTCGCAACGAGCGCGTGGTGTGCATCTTCGACACCGAGCGCGGGCCGATGGCGGTGGTGCTGGTGGGCGCGATGATCGTCGCCTCCATCGAAACCGTCTGGGCCGGCCTGGTCACGCCGCCCAAGCGCGAGCTGAAATCGTTCGCCTACGACGAAGCCTCCCGTGCGCCGATCCACCTGGAGAAGGGCGCCGAGCTGGGCCGCTTCAAGCTGGGCTCCACCGCCATCGTGCTGTTCGGCCCCGAGCAGGTCAGCTGGGCGGAAAACCTCGCCGCCACCAGCGCCGTGCGCATGGGTGAGCGCCTGGGTGGCGCTCGCCAGGGCTGACGCCCGCCTCCATAAGACGGGCGGCCGACGAGCCGCCCGCCAATGCTTCTCGCCTCATCGTGTCTGCTCCTGCCATGAAACGCTTCCTGCACCTGATGGGCTGGCGCGCCAACGCCACCAGCCATCTGGAAAAATGGCTCTCCGCGATCGGAGCGCTGTGCGGCATCGCCGCCATCTATGCCGTCACCCACTGGGTATTGCCCAGTGAAGCGGCCATCTGGGTCGTCGCTTCCATGGGCGCCAGCGCCGTGCTGCTGTTCGCCGTGCCCCACGGGGCGCTGTCGCAGCCCTGGGCCGTGCTGGGCGGCCAGGTGCTCTCGGCCATCGTCGGGGTGCTCTGCCAGACACTCTTCCCTGACCAGCCCTTCACCCCGGCCCTCGCGGTCGCGGCGGCGATCCTGGTCATGCACTACGCGCGCTGCATCCATCCGCCAGGCGGCGCCACCGCGCTGGCGGCGGTCTCCGGCGGCCCGGCGATCACCGCCCTGGGCCTGCACTACGTGCTCAGCCCGGTGCTGCTCAATGTGGCGCTGATCCTCGTCGTCGCCGTGCTGTTCAACGGCCTGTTCGCCTGGCGCCGCTACCCCGCGCCGCTGGCGCGCCTGCCGGCCACGCCGACGCTGCCGGCCGGCCCGGCGCCGGAAGACCTCTACCACGCGCTGCGCAAGATGGATTCCTACATCGACGTGCAGTTCGACGACTTGCTGAAGATCCTCCAGCTGGCCCAGGAGCACGCCCAGGCGCAGCGCCTGACGCCCGAGGACATCCTGCTCGGCGCCCGCTACAGCAATGCCCTGATCGGCGACGCCTGGGCCGTGCGCCAGGTGATCGACGACCACCCGGACAAGCGCGGCCGCCAGGACCAGGTGGTCTACAAGGTGGTTGCCGGCGCCGGCAAGGGCAACACCGGCGTCTGCCGGCGCCAGGACCTGCTCGACTGGGCCGCCCACCCGGTGATCCCCCAGGGCGACGGCTGGGTGCGCAGCAGCGCCCAGGACTCGGCGCAGGACGCCCTGCAACGCCAGCTCAAGGGCGAAACGCCGCGAGCGTGACCTGTCCGCGCACCATCCGGGCGATGGGCTGCGGCGGGCGACGGATGCTGCTAGAGTTCGGAAAAAGCCGACAGTAATGACCAACCGGTTCGTACAACGGGCCGGATTGTGGAGAAATCATTTCCGCCATGGACAACAGTCCCCAGCAGTTTCTACGTGTACCCACCCCGTCGCACGAGAGCCTGAGCTTCTGCAACGCCAACACGCGCGAGCTGAAATACTGGCTGGATCACCTGCCCAAGGCCAACCTCGGGGAGACCGCCCGCCAGCTCTACCAGGGTCTGATCGAGCTCAACCAGCTCAAGCTGCCGGTAGAGGCGCGCCTGCAATTGCTGGAACTGTTCCGCCCGGAAGTCCACTTCGTCTGCCATAACCTGGAGCGGCACTTCCTCAACCAGTCCATCGTCCTGGACGAGCGTCCGCGCAAGGTCGCCAACCTCTGCCAGGCCCTGCAGAACCACCTGGCCATCGGCTACAAGCTGATCGTCGTGCGCGAGGCCTCGCGCTTCACCCGCGAGCGCGCGCAGGTGATGACCGCCGCCATCCAGCGCGCCATCCGCAGCCTCAGCGGCCCGCTGGTGCGCGCCTCGCAACTGTACTGCCCGGTGCCCGAGCACCTGTGGCTGGAACTCCACCAGCTCTACCAACTGGCCCGTCAGCACGGCCTGCAGCACACCCCGGTGCGCGATGCGCTGGCGCGCCAGGCGCAGGGCCTGTCCATCGAGCACGCCTACCTGGTGGCGCTGATGCTCGGTTCCGCGCGCTGCAACCAGATGCGCCAGAACAACATCGCCCGCGTCGCCGAAGCGCTCGAAGGCTGGGCCGCACAGGTAAAGGTGCAGGCGGCCGATGCGCCCTCCACCCTGTTCGTGGTGGTGCCGCAGGTGGATGGCCCGCCGCGCTACCGCACCCTGTTCAAGGACAGCGATCTCACCGGCGCCCTGGGCATCGACCCGCAGCCGCTGGTGGACGTGATCCGCGAATACCTCCTGCTGCCGCCGGAAAACCGCGCCCAGGCACGCCTGAAGGTGCCTGAAGGCGTCAGCATCGACCTGCTGCAACACCTCGCGGCGGCCTGGGGCGACATCGCCGAACGCACCTTCCACCGCACCCCCGGCCAGGGCCAACTGACCCTGTGCATCGGCATGAGCGCCCTGCACTACTTCCTCGCCGGGCGGAAGAACTTCGCCGACCTGCTCAAGCTGCAGGTCGAACTCCAGGCACCCACCTTCAAGACCGAAGTGAAGGACGCCTGGGCCGGCGCCTTCGACGCCCAGAAGGTCAACGACTGGCAACCCGGCATGCCGCTGGAAGAGATCGAATACACCGCCCCGCGCGCCGGCGACGACTCAGGCCTGGGCGTCGCGGCGCAAACCCCGCGCGACGACTACCCGGTGTACACCCTGGCCATCGTCAACCACAGCCCCGGCGGCTACTGCCTGACCTGGCCGAAGGACATCCCCAGCCAGTTGCAGGCGGGCGAGCTGCTCGGCATCCAGGACACCCCGGAGCATGGCTGGAGCGTCGCCGTGGTGCGCTGGATCCGCCAGGTCCGCGGCGGCGGCACGCAGATGGGCATCGAACTGATCGCCCCGCTCGCCCAGCCCTGCGGCCTGCAACTGCTGCGCAAGACCGAACAGGGCAGCCAGTACCTGCGCGCCCTGCTGCTGCCGGAGATCGCCGCGATCTCCCGGCCGGCCACCGTCATCACCCCGCGCCTGCCCTTCCAGGAAGGCAACCGCGTGCAGCTCAACCTGCACGGCGACGAGCGCCGCGCCACGCTGACCCGCAAGGTCACCGCCACCGCCAGCTTCACCCAGTTCGAATACCAGGCGCAGGACGCGGCCGGCGTCCCGAGCGATAAGCCCATCACAGGGACGAACGCTCGCAGCCCAGGCGGGGAGGAAGACTTTGACTCGCTGTGGAAGTCTCTGTAGATTCCGAAGGCTCCCCTTTCGTCGCCTTTTTGCTGCCGCCCAGCGCGGTATAAGCAGCCTTCCCCATGGCCAATGAAAAGAAAACCATCCGCCTGCTGATCCTGGAAGACTCGCAAAATGAAGCCGAGCGCCTGGTCAGCCTGTTCCGCAACGCCGGTCGCGCGACCCGCGTCCATCGCATTACGTCCAGCGAAGACCTGACGGAGATCCTGCCCCAGGGCTGGGACCTGCTGATCGCCGCCCCCGAGGCCGAGGCGCTGGATCCCAGCGAAGCGCTGGGCGCGATCCGCCGCCAGGCCAAGGACATCCCCTTCATCCAGCTGGTCAGCGGCAACGACTCCGACGCCGTGACCGAGGCCCTGGCCCTCGGCGCGCAGGATGCCCTGCCGCAAGGCGAGGACGAGCGCCTGATCCTGGTGGCCAACCGCGAGCTGGCCAACCTCGAGGAACGCCGTGCGCGGCGCTCTGCCGAAGTTGCCCTGCGCGAGGCGGAGAAACGCTGCCAACTGCTGCTGGACAGCTCGGTGGACGCCATCACCTACGTCCACGACGGCATGCACATCTACGCCAACCGCGCCTACGTCGGCCTGTTCGGCTACGAAGACGCCGAGGAACTCGAAGGCATGCCGATGATCGACCTGATCGCCGGCTGCGACCAGGCCACCTTCAAGGATTTCCTCAAGGGTTACCAGACCACCGAAGACAACGCCGAACTGGCCTGCAGCGGCATCCGCAGCGACGGCCAGACCTTCGCCGCGCGCATGACCTTCTCGCCGGCCACCTATGACGGCGAGCCGTGCATCCAGGTGGTGATCCGCGCCGAAACCGGCAACGCCCAGCTCGAGGAAAAACTCCGCGAGGTCAGCAGCCAGGACCTGGTCACCGGCCTGTTCAACCGCGCCCACTTCCTCAACCTGATGGATGGCGCCGTGGAGCGCGCCGTCACCGCCGGCCAGCCAGCGACCTTCGCCTACATGCTGCTCGACCGCGCCCAGGCACTGCAGCTCGACCTCGGCGTCGCCAGCATCGACCTGCTCCTGGCGGACCTGGGCAACCTGCTGCGCGGCCAGTTCCCCGAGCCGGCCCAGCTGGCGCGCCTGAGCGACGACGTGTTCGCCGTGCTGCTGCCGGGGGAAACCCCGGAGCAATCGGCGCCGCGCTTCAGCGCGCTGCTGAAGAAGGTCGAGGGCCACCTGTTCGACATCCATGGGCGCACCGCCCAGGTCACCCTGTCCATCGGCACCGCCGGGCTGGACGAGAAGACCACCCGCGCCCAGGACGTGATCGAGCGCGCCCACCGCGGCGCCGACGACGTGGCGCAGAAGGATGGCAACGGCCTGAAGGTCTACAACCCGGCCGATGAACTCGCCGCTGCTGCCTACCGTGGCGACATCGTCGCGATCATCCGCCAGGCGCTGGAGCAGAACAGCTTCCGCCTGCTGTTCCAGCCGATCATCAGCCTGCGCGGCGACACCCACGAGCACTACGAAGTGCTGCTGCGCCTGCTCAACCCGCAGGGCGAGGAAGTGCCGCCGGCAGACTTCCTCAATGCCGCCAAGGCCAGTGGCCTGGCCGAGAAGATCGACCGCTGGGTGCTGCTCAATTCCATCAAGCTGCTGTCCGAACACCGCGCCAAGGGCCACGAGACCAAGCTCTTCGTGCACCTCTCCGGCCCCAGCCTGCAAGACCCGGAGCTGCTGCCGTGGCTGAGCGTGGCGCTGAAGGCCTCGCGCCTGCCGGCCGATGCGCTGATCGTGCAGATCAGCGAGCCGGACGCCATCGCCTACCTGCGCCAGGCCAAGCTCCTCAGCCAGGGCCTGGCCGAGCTGCATTGCCAGATCGCGCTGTGCCAGTTCGGTTGCGCACTCAACCCGTTCAACACGCTCAAGCACATGAACGTCGACTTCGTGAAGGTGGACGGCTCCTACGTGCAGGACCTGAACAGCGCGGACAACCAGGAAAACCTCAAGACCCTGATGGCCAGCCTGCACGCCCAGGCCAAGCTGACCATCGTGCCCATGGTGGAAAGCGCCAGCGCCCTGGCCACCCTGTGGCAGGCCGGCGCCAACTACATCCAGGGCCGCTACCTGCAGGGGCCGAGCCAGGCGATGGACTACGACTTCGCCTCGGACGAATAACCCGAACGAACCTGTAGGAGCGAGGGGGACGCCATCGTCATTGCTCGCGAACCACTCGGTCATGGGGCAGTTCGGCGCTGGGCGTGATCGATCGCGGACAGAGTCCGCTCCTACCTGAAAATCGCGCCGGGGCGTGCCCTCTCCCCCGCCCTGGCTACGCGCCCCGCTCCGAAGGGAGAGGGAGCTGTCCGTGCCGGCTGACGCTAAGGTTTCATCCTGCACCATACGGTCCCCTCTCCCTTCAGGGAGAGGGTTAGGGAGAGGGAAATACAGGCACGAGCTTTCAGAGAGACAGTTGCTCCCACACCCAACCTGAACGTAGGAGCGGACTCCGTCCGCGATCGGGTTCGCTTCATGCCGAGGCCACCAGCGCCTGCGCAAAACAAAAAGCCGCCCCTCGGGGCGGCTTTTTCATTACGTCGTCGATCCGCGCGGATCAGGCACCTTCGCGATCACGGAAGCCGAGCAGGTAGAGGATGCCGTCCAGCCCCAGGGTGGAGATCGCCTGCTTGGCCGACTGCTTGACCAGCGGCTTGGCGCGGAAGGCCACGCCCAGGCCGGCCAGGCCGAGCATCGGCAGGTCGTTGGCGCCGTCGCCCACGGCAATCGTCTGCTCCAGCTGCAGGCCTTCCTTCGCCGCCAGCTCGCGCAGCAGGTCGGCCTTGCGCTGGGCATCGACGATGGGTTCGATGGCCACGCCGGTCAGCTTGCCGTCGACGATCTGCAGTTCGTTGGCGAACACGTAGTCGATGCCCAGCTTCGCCTGCAACTGCTTGGCGAAGTAGCTGAAGCCGCCGGACAGGATGGCCGTCTTGTAGCCCAGGCGCTTGAGTTCGGCGAACAGGGTCTCCGCGCCTTCGGTCAGGCGCAGCGACGCACCGATTTCTTCCAGAACGTCCTCGGAAAGGCCCTGAAGCAATGCCAGACGTTCCTTGAAGCTCGCCCGGAAATCCAGTTCACCACGCATGGCGCGTTCGGTGATTTCCGACACCTTGTCGCCGACGCCGGCCGCCTTGGCCAGCTCGTCGATGACCTCGGCCTCGATCAGCGTCGAGTCCATGTCGAACACCGCCAGGCGGCGGTTGCGGCGGAACACCGAGTCCTGCTGGAAGGCGATGTCGACGTTCAGCTCCTGCGCCACGCTGAGGAACTCGGCGCGCAGGGCGGCCGGGTCGGCCGGCTCGCCGCGCACGGAGAACTCGATGCAGCCCTTGCCCTCGTCGGCCGGCATGTCCAGCGGCATGCGCCCGGACAGGCGATCGATCTGGTCGATGTTCAGGCCGTACTTGGCCGTGATCGAACTGACCCGCTGCAGTTGCTCGGCGGTGACCCGGCGCGTCAGCAGCGTGACGATGTGGCGCGGCTTGCCCTGGCCACCGACCCACTGCCGGTAGTCGTCTTCGGACACCGGGGTGAAACGCACCTGCTGGTCCAGCTTGTAGGCCGTGAACAGCACGTCCTTGAGCACCGACGAGGCCCGCTCGTTATCCGGGATTTCCACCAGGATGCCGAAGGACAGGGTGTCGTGGATCACCGCCTGGCCGATGTCGAGGATGTTCACACCACCCTGCGCCAGGACGCCGGTAATGGCCGCGGTGAGGCCGGGGCGGTCTTCCCCGGTGATGTTGATCAGGACGATCTCGCGCAAGGCGCTGTCTCCGCCATGGAAAAAAGGCCGACATTCTACCTGCTTTCACCGCCGGCGGATGCTCCGCTCGCCCGCCCGGATGGCGTCGCCGCCGATCGGAATGCACGACAGATGGGCGCGCCACGCCGACTTTCGCCGCCTTGACAGTGCCTGCGACGCTTTGCCCCCCGGTAGGGCCTCGTTATACTGCCCCGCATCTGCCCTTAAAGAAGACCGAGCCCGCTGTGACCCGGCCCACGTCCGTCAAGCCCGACAATTTCTTCCTGCTGCTGTTCCACGCCCTGCGCCAGCGCCGCGTGCCGATCGCCTTGCGCATCGCCATCCACGGCCTGTTGCTGGTGGCCGCCGCCCTGGTGATCTACGCCTGGGTGATGGGCATGCAGTTCAAGCAGGCCATGCAGCAGCAGGCCGACGCCCTCGGCCAAAGCCTGACCACGCAGACCGCGCAATCGGCGACCGAGCTGCTGGTGTCCAACGACATCCTTAGCCTCAACGTGCTGCTCAACAACCTGACCAAGAACCCGCTGGTGGCCCACGCGGCGATCTACAGCGTGGACAACCGCATCCTCGCCGAGTCCGGCACGCGGCCCAAGCAGGGCCTGCTGGGCGATGCCGAAGGCCTGTATTCCACGCCGATCACCTTCCAGGAAGTGATCGCCGGCCACCTGCGCATCAGCCTCGACATGCACCAGTTCGAGCAGCCGATGACCGTCAGCCTGCAGAGCATGGGGCTGATCAGCCTGATCCTGCTGTTGCTCACCCTGACCTTCGGCCTGCGCCTGGGCCGGCAGATTTCCACGCCACTGCTGCAGCTGCGTGTCTGGCTGCGCGATCCGGACGACCCCGCGCCGGGCGTCGGCCTGCAGAACGAGATCGGCGACCTCGCCCGCCAGTTGCAGGCACGCCTGGTGCCGGAGAAGCCGCCAGCGCCCGAGCCGGTGGTCAGCGCCCCGGCGCCGCGTGCGAAAGCGCCCGCCAAGGCCGCCGTGAAGGAACCGCTGCTGGAAGGCGCCGACGCCACTGACGAACACGAGTTCGACGAGAACATCTTCTCCGACGACGAACTGCTCGCCCCCGCCGCACGCCGCAAAGCCGCTGCCGACACCGACGACGACTTCCCCGAGGACGACTTCGAGCCCGCGGTCGAAGAAGAGGCTGACGACGAGATCGGTGTCGAGGAAGAGGAACCCGAGGCCGAGCCGGAACCGCTTTCCACCGGCACAAGCGCCGTGCTCGCGGTGCAGCTGGGCGCCCAGGAACAACTGCGCCGACTGCCGCGCCCGCGCCTGGTCGACCTGCTGCAGCGCTACCGCGATTGCCTGGAGCAGGCCGCGCGCCTGTACAAGGGCACGCTCTACACCCTCAACGACGGTGGCAGCCTGATTCTCTTCCACAGCCGCGACCAGGACGAGGAATTCCTCACCAACGCCCTGTGCTGCGGCGAGCTGATGCGCGCCCTGGGCCACGCCCTGCAGATCGAAGTGGCCGACAGCGGCATCACCCTGCAGCTACAGCTGGGCCTGGTGCTGGGCGAAGACATCGCCGAGCTGGAACAGCCCGAGCTGCTGGAGAACTCCGCCGCCCAGGACGCCCTGGCCCTGAGCCAGCACAGCCGCAACCTGCTGCTGGTGGAAAAATCCATCGGCGACGATGAAAAAGTCCGCGAACGCGCGCGCATCCGTCCCATCGCCAGCCCGGAAAACGCCTGCTGCGTGGAATGGCTGAAGGAACCCTACCCCTCCATGCTCGAACGCCAGCTGTCGCGCATGCGGGCGCTGCGCACCAGCTGACCCGCCATAGAAAGAGAGGGGCCGCCCGGCCCCTCGTGGAACGGATTCCATGACCACCCTGATCACCCATCCCCTGCCTGTGCTGGCCGTGGGCCTTGCGCTCGGCTCAGGCGTGATCCCGCCGCGCCTGCTGCTGGCCGGCCTGCTGGCCGCGTGCCTGCCCGACCTCGACGTGGTCGCCTTCAAGCTCGGCATTGCCTATCACGACGCCTTCGGCCATCGCGGCTTCAGCCATTCGCTGCTGTTCGCGGCCTGCCTGGGCGTGCTCGGGGCTGCCGGTTGCCGGCTGCTGGGCAGCGGCCCGCTGAAGGCCGGCCTGTGGATCGGCCTGGCGACCGCCTCCCACAGCGTGCTGGACGCCATGACCGATGGCGGCCTGGGGGTCGCCTGGTTCTGGCCCTGGAGCCAGCAGCGCTACTTCCTGCCCTGGCACCCCATCGAGGTCTCGCCCATCGGCCTGTCGCGCTTTTTCAGCCCGCGCGGGCTGGAGGTGGTGATCTCCGAGGCGCGCTGGGTCTGGCTGCCGTGCCTGGGGGGGGCCCTGGCGGGGATCGGCGTGCGCCGCCTGCTGCCGCGCAACGACTGACGCCGCTCAGCGCTTGCCGAGCTGCGCCTGCAGCTGGTCCAGCAGCGACGCCGGCGAGCCCTGCACGGGCAACTGGGCGCTGTAGCCCTGGAAGCTGCTGAAGCGCGCCTGGTAATTCAGCTCGATCCGGAAACGGTGGTCCCAGCCGGGTGAGTCCTCGGGCATCAACTGGTCGCAATCCCCCATCGCCTGCGGCGACTCGCAGGGCTTGTAGGCCTGCGGGTAGACCTGACGCTTCCACAGCACCCAGGGCGACAGCGACAAGCCGGCCAGGCTGTTGCGCCGCAGGTCCAGCTCCAGTAGCTGCAACAGGCCGTTGCCGCCCAAGTACTGGTGCTGGTAGTCGACCATCACCATGTCCACGCTGTGCCCCTGGTCGTTGAGCATCCGCGTGTGCACGGCGCCGTCGGCATGGGCGTTGAGGGTGAGGAATATCTGGTCGTTGCGGCGAATCAGGCGCTCCCACAACCGCGCGCCACTGCCATTATCGTCGTGGGAAAGCTCCGCCACGCCCTCCGCATTGCGCTGCAGGATGCTGTGGGAAGCGAGGATCACCGGCACGTGGGGATGCTCGTCGATCACGCCATGCGCCCACGCCAGGGTCGCCTCGGACGGGTTCCAGTCCAGCGCCAGCAACAGGAAGGACTGGCCGTAGCGCTGGAACAGGTGCACCTGGCTCAGTCCCTTGGGGTCGCTGCCGACGTAGGTGCTCTGCCAGGCGGCGCGCTCCGGACCGAAGTGATCGGCGAAACGGTCGAGGAAGGACCGCCGGTCATCCGAACTGGCTTCCTCGTGCACGTCGCGCTCGCCGGTGGCGATGCTGTACGGCACGCCGCGCTCTTCCAGGGTGCGCATGGCGCCGCTGGCGGTCTGCCACTGGCTGGCGACACCGGCGTTTTCCACCACGTCGCCCAGGTGCACCACCAGCGGGACCTGCAGCACCTCGGCGTGCTTGGCCAGCCAGAAGGTCTGGGCGAAGAACGCCAGCGCCGGCTGGTACGGCAGGTTGGGGAAGCGCTGTTCGCTGCGGAACAGGTGGCGCTTGCGGTGATTGTTCTCGGCGTAGAACTGGGTATCGGGCAACAGCGGCAGGACAAAACTGCCGCCGCCGGAAACGAGCTCCAGCGGCGGCAGCGGGTGCTGGCGGAAGAACGCCTGGTCGCGCTCGACCACGTCCTGGGTGTCGGCATCGCCGCAACCGCCGAGCAGCAGGCAGCAGGCGAGCAGGGAAGTCAGTGCTTTCATCACGGCGTGGTGCCCGCTCCCGGGAGCCGCAGCAGGCGGTAGGTGTCGTTGTCGAAACGGCCTTCGAACAGCGGCGAGGCCATGGGCAGGACGGCGGCGAGGCGCTGCGCATCGCGCGCCTGGATCATCAGGTAGAACGGCCCGCGTTGCGCTGCGAGCTGCTCCGGGCGGTCGAGGAACAGCGGCTGCAGGTCGCGGTCGAGGTTGACCATCAGCTTGATCGCCCGCGCGTCCGGCGCCATGCCGTACAGCGCCAGGGGCGCGGGCTGCGCATCGAGGTGGCGAAGCAGCTCGGCAGAAAATGCCTGGCTGTCGTACAGGCGGTGTTCCACCGGCTCGAACACCAGGATGTAGCTTGCCCACAGCGCCAGCGCGGCCCCCAGGGCCAGCGCCGCCGGCCGCCGCCAACGCAGCGCGCCGAACGCGAGCAACCCGGCGAGCGCGACGATGCAGGCCGGCAGGCGCCAGCCCAGCGCGGCGAGCTCCTGCGGATAACGTTTCCAGGCCAGCCACAAGCCGGCCAGCAGCAGTGCCGGCAAGGCCAGCCAGAGCACCCGCAACACACCGCGCAGGGCCTGTGCCAGTCGGCTGCCGGCGACCATGAACGGATACCCCGCGACCACGGCCGCCAAAGGCGCCAGGGCGATGATGTAGCGGGCCTTCTTGGCCTGCGGCACCGACAGCCCCGCCATCACCACCAACGCGGCCAGGGCACAGCCCGCCACCAGGCGGAACGCCGGCTCGCGGCGCCGCTGCCAGAGCAGCGCCAGTGCCGGCAACGCCAGCGGGAAGGCCAGCGCGTAGTTGCCCAGGGAGCTGCGGAAGTAATACAGCGCATCACTGGAGCCGGCGGAGCCGTCCAGTCGACCGATCACCTGCATCCGCAGGACGTCCTGCACGAATGTCTCGCCACCGGCGGCGCGCGCCAGGCCGATCAGCAGGAACACACAGGCGATCAGCAGCGCCAGCGCACTGGCCGAGAAGGCGAACAGTGGCTTCCAGCGCCGATCCAGCAGCAGTTGGCTGCACACCATGCCCGCCGGCACCACCAGCCCGAGCGGCCCGCGCAGGGCGAAGCCGGCCAGCAGCAGCGGCAACAGTCGCAGCAGCAGCCCCGCCAGGGAGTGGCGTTCGGCATGGAAAGCGACGTAGAAGGCGAGCAGCCCGACGGACGCGACCATCAGGTCGAGGGACACCGCCCGCGTTTCGCTGACGAAGGTGGCGGTCAGCAGCAGCATGGCCACGCTGATCAGCGCCCAGGAGCGGGAGAACGGCGCCACCAGCCGATACACCACGCCCGTGCAGATCGCCGCCGCCAGGGCTGTGGGCAGCCAGGCGGTAAATTCTGTGACACGCCCCAGCGGCAGGGACAGCAGGTAGGTCAGGAAGGTCGAGGTCGCCGGGTAATCCGGATAGGGCACGCCGTAGGTGGTGGGGAACCAGCCCGGCCCGTGGCGCAGCATTTCGCGGGCGAACAGCACGAAGCGCGAGTCGAAGCCGACGAAGGCATCGCCCTGCACGCCGAGCAGGAACAGCACCAGCGCCGCCAGCATGACGCAAAGCGTCTGACGACCCAGGGCGGAATCCGCCTGAACACTGGAGGTTGGGGGGAATGACGACACGCGCGAGTCTCTCGCAGGCTCCGCGCGGAAACGTCCGGGCGCCAATAGCCTGCACAAGCGCCTGTAGATACCACGAAGGCCGTCAAGAAAATGTCAAAAACGGCCAGCGCAGAAACAGAACGGCCCGCAAAGCCATGGCTTGCGGGCCGCGATCGAGCCGGTGCGCAGCGTCCGACTTAGAAGCGATAGACCTCGACATCGGTGCGGATCGGCACCACCAGCGGGATCTTCGGCCCCTCTTCCTTGGGCTTGGCAGCCTGGCCGGTGTTGGCCACCGCTGCCGGCTTGCGCGGCGGCGCCGCCTGCTGCTCCGCCACGGCGGCAGCGACCGGACGCACATCGCGGGCCAGTTGCACGGACAGCTTGCGCAGCAGATCACCCTGGGCGCGCACCTGATCCTGCACGCTGCCCGAGTGCGCTTCTTCCTCGCGGAACACGCGGCTGTCGCGCAGCTCACCCTTCGGGTCGAGCAGGCGCCAGCGCGCCTCCAGCACCGCCGGCTCCTTGGGGCCGGAGTCCAGGCGGCTGATGGTCAGCATGACCTGCACCTGCGGCGTAAAGCCGGGCTTCTCCGGGAACAGGGCCAGGCGCGTGCTGTCGAGCTCGCCGGAGAGCAGGCGCATCAGCTGCTGGCTGACGTTGGTCTCCAGGCTGCCGGCCCAGCGGGCTTCGGTCGACAGATTGAGGATACCGTCGGCCTGGCGCTGGACCATGGTCTCGCGCTTCAGGTAATCGGCCAGGGAAACCGGGCCGAGCAATACGGCGACACCGTTGTCACGGGTCGGAACGGGAACCGCGCCGGCGTCCAGCTGGTACAGCTGGGTCGGTCGATTCACCGTACAACCCGCCAGCCCGAGAAGGCTGACGAGGGAAAGAAAGGCCAAGGCGCGCAATGCGCTCATCTGGATCACCGTCATTCGCCGAAGTTCGGCGCTACTTCCAACAAAACCAAAAAAATTCAGGCAACGCGCGAAAGGCGCCGGTAGCCAAAGGGACGTATCATCCCTCAACCGGCGCCTCAGCTCCAGAGGCAGGATGTATCGAACCGCGTTTCAATCCTGAGACAGCGATTCTACCAGCAAGGCATCCACCCGCTGGAATCCGCGCGGCAGTTTATTGCCCCGACGGCCCCTTTCGCCTTTGTAGTGCTCCAGGTCGTCACCCTTGAGCGAGAGCGTCCGCTTGCCCGCCTGCAGTACCAGGGTCGCGCCCGTCGGGAGAACGGCGAGGTCGGTGAGGTACTCCTCGCGGCTCGCCACGCGGTCGCCCGGCACGCTGATGATCTTGTTGCCCTTGCCCTTGGCCAGTTGCGGCAGGTCGGACACCTTGAACAACAGCAGTCGGCCCTCGGTAGTGACTGCGGCAATCCAATCCTGTTCCAAATCATTTACCGGACGCGGCGCCATCACCTGCGCACCGCTGGGCAGGCTGAGCAGCGCCTTGCCGGCCTTGTTCTTGGCCTGCATGTCCTCGCCCTTGGCGACGAAGCCGTAGCCGGCGTCGGAGGCCAGCACATACAGGGCATTATCCTCCGGCAGCAGCACGCGGTCGAAGCTGGCGCCCGGCGGCGGCGTCAGGCGGCCAGTGAGCGGCTCGCCCTGGCCACGGGCGGACGGCAGGCTGTGGGCGGCCAGCGAGTAGCTGCGCCCGGTGGAGTCGATGAATACCGCGTACTGGTTCGAACGGCCCGGCGCGGACGCCTTGAAGCCGTCGCCGGCCTTGTACGACAGGCCAGTGGCGTCGATGTCGTGGCCCTTGGCGCAGCGCACCCAGCCCTTCTCGGACAGCACCACGGTCACCGGCTCGGTCGGCATCAGCTCGGTTTCCGACAGGGCACGGGCCTCGGCGCGCTCGACGATGGGCGAGCGGCGGTCGTCGCCGTAGGTCTCGGCGTCGGCCAGCAGCTCGTCACGCACCAGCTTGCGCAGCTTGGCGTTGGAACCCAGGATCGCCAGCAGCTTGGCGCGCTCCTTGGCCAGCTCGTCCTGCTCGCCGCGGATCTTCATCTCTTCCAGGCGCGCCAATTGGCGCAGGCGGGTGTCGAGGATGTAGTCGGCCTGAAGCTCGGACAGCTCGAAGCGCTGCATCAGGACCGGCTTGGGCTGGTCCTCGGTACGGATGATGTGGATGACCTCGTCGAGGTTGAGGAAGGCCACCAGCAGGCCTTCCAACAGGTGCAGGCGCTTCTCGACCTTGTCCAGGCGGAACTGCAGGCGACGGCGCACGGTGTCGGTGCGGTAGGTCAGCCATTCGCTGAGCACCTGGCGCAGGTCCTTGACCTGGGGTTTGCCGTCCAGGCCGATGACGTTCATGTTCACCCGGTACGAGCTTTCCAGGTCGGTGGTGGCGAACAGGTGGGTCATCAGCTCTTCGGCATCCACGCGGTTGGAGCGCGGGATGATGACGATGCGGGTCGGGTTCTCGTGGTCGGACTCGTCGCGCAGGTCGGCCACCATCGGCAGCTTCTTGGCCTGCATCTGTCCGGCGATCTGCTCCAGCACCTTGGCCCCGGAGACCTGGTGCGGCAGCGCGGTGACTACGATGTCGCCATCCTCGACGCGGTACACGGCGCGCATGCGCACCGAGCCACGGCCGGTTTCGTAGATCTTCTGCAGGTCGGCGCGGGGGGTGATGATTTCCGCCTCGGTGGGGAAATCCGGGCCCGGCACGTGCTCGATCAGGTCGGCGACGGTGGCCTGCGGCTCGTCCAGCAGGCGGATGCACGCGGCGGCCACTTCGCGCAGGTTGTGCGGCGGAATGTCGGTGGCCATGCCCACGGCGATGCCGGTGGTGCCGTTGAGCAGCAGGTTGGGCAGGCGCGCCGGCAGCACGGCCGGCTCGTCGAGGGTGCCGTCGAAGTTCGGCACCCAGTCCGCGGTGCCCTGGCCCAGTTCGGAGAGCAGGGTCTCGGCGTAGCGCGACAGGCGGGCCTCGGTGTAACGCATGGCGGCGAAGGACTTGGGATCGTCCGGCGCACCCCAGTTGCCCTGGCCGTCCACCAGCGGGTAGCGGTAGGAGAACGGCTGGGCCATCAGCACCATGGCTTCGTAGCACGCCGAGTCGCCGTGGGGGTGGTATTTACCCAGCACGTCACCGACGGTCCGCGCCGACTTCTTGTGCTTGGCGTCGGCGTCCAGGCCCAGTTCGCTCATGGCGTAGACGATGCGCCGCTGTACGGGCTTGAGGCCGTCGCCGATGTGCGGCAGGGCGCGGTCCATGATCACGTACATGGAATAGTTCAGGTAAGCCTGTTCGGTGAAGTCGGCCAGTGACCGGCGCTCCACGCCCTCCAGACTCAGATCGAGGGTTTCGCTCATGCGTGCCTCACGGTGTAGATCGCTGGCGCAGCACCAGGGTGCCGTCCTGCTGGGTGAAATCCAGTTGTCTGAGTGCGCTCATGCCGAGCAGCACCTCGTCGCCTTCCATGCCCGGCGCGATCAGCGCCGGCACATCGGTCAGGCGGATGTCGCCAAGCTGCAGACTGGGCAGGCGCGTGCGCCAGCCCTGGCTGCGGCCGTTGGCGGTGTCCAGGGTCACCGGCAAGCCGCGCGGCAGGCCGAGGCGGTCGGCCAGGCGCTGCGGCAGGGCCACCTGGGTGGCGCCGGTGTCGAGCATGAAGGTCACCGTCTCGCCGCCGATCTTGCCGTCCACCACGTAGTGGCCGGCGCGATTGCCGATCAGCCGCACTTCCACGTAACCGTCGCCGCGGGTCGATTGCGGCTGCGGATTGGGGTTGTGCTGGCGGGTTTCCCAGGCGCCGAAATAGCGGGTGGCCAGCAGGATGCCCGCGCCCCAGGCGAGGAACATCATGATCTTGCCGATCCGCCTGCCCGGCACCGCGTCGTTCATTTGCCACCCAGCCAACCGCCGGCCGGCGCCGCGAAGCGCAGCACGTAAGGCCGCGCGTCACCGTCGGCGCGGGCGTGCTCGCCGTTGTCCAGGCCGATCCAGGCCCCCGCATCGTCGAGGATCAGGGCTTCGGCGACGCCATAGGGCAGGTCGTAGCGGCGTTCGGGCGCCAGCGCCCCGGCGGCGAAGGACCAGCACAGCTCCTGCGCACCGGTCTTCACGTCGCGGCGACAGATCTGGTGCGCCAGGCGCTCCAGGGTGAACAGCTTGTCCTTGTACAGCGCCAGGTCGGAGAAATCGATCGGCAGCGCACGCTCGGCGCCCAGCTCCGGCGGCGGCAGCGCGGTGCCGCCTTCGCTGAGCATCACGCAGTTGCCCTCGCACTTCCAGGTGCCGTTGTCGTTGCGCACCTTGAGCAGGCCGCGGCGCTGACGCTCGGCCGCCAGCCAGAGCTGCTTGCCGTCGGCGCTGATGGCAATGCCTTCGTAGAGCGCATTGAACTCCATGAGCAGTCCATTGGCGCGGGCCTGGCGCAGCAGGTTCTGCGGCAGCGGCAGCCAGCTCGGCTCGCCGACCGCGGGCAGCAGCAGGACGGCGGCATAGCCTTCGCTGACCACATAGCGGTTGCCCGCCTGGTCGCAGGTGATGCCTTCGAAATCCATCGCCCCGCCGCGCAGCAGGCCGCCGACGCTGACCCGCGCCTTGGCGCCCCAGGACAGGCCGCTTTCCGGCGTGCCAGGGACGACGAAGGGCTCGGCGGTGGCCTGCCAGGCCTTGCCCGGCGTCTCGTCGATCAGCAGGCGATAGATGCGGTCGTCGTCGCGGTCGGACACCGTCCACATCTCGTTGCCGCACAGCGCGAGGCCCGAGAGGTTGCCGTTGGGCATGCCCTCCACCGGGTGCTCGGTGACGAACTGCAGCGAGGCTGGCGCCGTCGTCGGCGCGACCGCCGCCGAAGCCTTGGGCGCTGGCTCCGGCGCCTGGGCGGCAAGCGCCAGGCCCGCGATCAGGCCAGAGCAGGCCAGCAACCAGCGCATCAGGCGATGTCCGCCAGGTTGCCCTTGGTTTCCAGCCAGGACTTGCGGTCGCCGGCGCGCTTCTTGGCCAGCAGCATGTCCATGATTTCCACGGTGCCGTCGGCGTCTTCCAGGGTCAGCTGGACCAGGCGGCGGGTATTCGGGTCCATGGTGGTTTCGCGCAGCTGCGGCGGATTCATCTCGCCCAGGCCCTTGAATCGGGTGACCTGCGGTTTGCCACGGCGCTTCTCGGCGGCCAGGCGGTCGAGAATGCCGTCGCGCTCGGCCTCGTCCAGGGCGTAGAAGACTTCCTTGCCCAGGTCGATACGGAACAGCGGCGGCATGGCGACGTAGACGTGGCCGGCTTCCACCAGGGGGCGGAAGTGGCGGACGAACAGCGCACACAGCAGCGTGGCGATGTGCAGGCCGTCGGAGTCGGCGTCGGCGAGGATGCAGATCTTGCCGTAGCGCAGCTGGGTCAGGTCCGCTGCGCCTGGGTCGACGCCGATGGCAACGGCGATGTCATGGACTTCCTGGCTGGCGAGCACTTCGCCGCCGTCCACTTCCCAGGTGTTCAGGATCTTCCCGCGCAGCGGCATGATCGCCTGGAATTCCTTGTCCCGCGCCTGCTTGGCCGAGCCGCCGGCGGAGTCGCCCTCCACCAGGAACAGTTCGGCGCGCATCGGGTCCTGCCCCGCGCAGTCGGCCAGCTTGCCGGGCAGCGCCGGGCCCTGGGTGATCTTCTTGCGCTCGACCTTCTTGCCCGCCTTGAGGCGGCGGCCGGCGTTGCTGATGGCCAGTTCGGCCAGTTGCAGGCCCAGTTCGGGGTGCGCGTTGAGCCACAGGCTGAAGGCGTCCTTGACCACGCCGGAGACGAACGCGGCGGCCTCGCGAGAGGACAGGCGTTCCTTGGTCTGGCCGGAGAACTGCGGCTCCTGCATCTTCATCGAGAGGACGAAGGCGATGCGCTCCCAGACGTCTTCCGGCGCCAGCTTCACGCCGCGCGGCAGCAGGTTGCGGAATTCGCAGAACTCGCGCATCGCATCCAGCAGGCCCTGGCGCAGGCCGTTGACGTGGGTGCCGCCCTGGGCGGTGGGAATCAGGTTGACGTAGCTTTCCTGCAGCGATTCGCCGCCCTCGGGCAGCCACAGCAGGGCCCAGTCCACCGCTTCCTTGTTGCCGGCCAGCGCGCCGCAGAACGGCTCGTCGGGCAGGCGGATATTCTCGGAGACGGAATCGACCAGGTAGGAACGCAGGCCGTCCTCGTAATGCCATTCGATGCGCTCGCCGCTGGACTTGTCCTCGAAGCTCACCAGCAGGCCGGGGCAGAGCACGGCCTTGGCCTTGAGCACGTGCTTGAGGCGGCTGACGGAGAACTTGTGCGAGTCGAAGTACTTGGCGTCCGGCCAGAAGTGCACGCTGGTGCCGGTGTTGCGCTTGCCGACGGTGCCGATCACTTCCAGGTCGCTGGACTTGAAGCCGTCGGCGAAGGTCATGCGGTATTCGTTGCCGTCGCGCTTGACCCGCACCTCGACCGTGGTCGACAGCGCGTTCACCACCGAGATGCCGACGCCGTGCAGGCCGCCGGAGAACTGGTAGTTCTTGTTGGAGAACTTGCCGCCGGCGTGCAGCTTGGTGAGGATCAGTTCGACGCCGGGCACGCCCTCTTCGGGGTGGATGTCCACCGGCATGCCGCGGCCGTCGTCGATCACTTCCAGCGAGTTGTCCTCGTGGAGGATCACCTGCACGCTCTTGGCGTGGCCGGCGAGGGCTTCGTCGACGCTGTTGTCGATGACTTCCTGGGCCAGGTGGTTGGGGCGGGTGGTGTCGGTGTACATGCCCGGGCGCTTGCGCACCGGATCGAGGCCGGAGAGAACCTCGATGGCGTCTGCGTTATAGGCGTTCTGCTGGGCCATGGAGTTCCTGCTTAATCAGTCGAAGAGGTGATGGCTTCAAATTCGGAGAAGTCGACGTCGCGCCACTGGCTGGACGGCACGCCGGCAAAGGCCAGCAGCGCCGGCACATGGCTGACGAAGCGCTGGAAGCCGTGGTCGCCACCGGACTCAATGCGCAGCGCCGCGGCCCGGTAATAGCGCTCGGCGGCGCGGTAGTCGAGGGTTTCGTCGGCGGTCTGCAGCCACACCTGGTAGCGCGAGCCGTCGGTGGGCGGCGGCACTTCCAGCTCCGCCAGCGCGGCGACGTGGTCCAGGGTCAGTTCCCAGGTCTCGCCGCTGTAATAGTTGGTCTGCGCGCCGAGCTGGCCGTCGAACAGCCGGTGCGGCGCCACGGCCGGGTTGATCAGCACGGCCTTCAGGCCATGACGCTCGGCCAGGTAGGTCGCGTAGTAGCCGCCCAGGGAGCTGCCGATCAGCAGCGGCTGGCCCAGTTCGGCAACAGCGGATTCCAGCTGCGCCATGGCCTTGCGCGGGTGATGGTGCAATGCGGGCAGGCGCAGTTGGTCGGCCAGGCCCAGGCGCTGCAGGGCCGCCGTGAACTGGCGGGCCTTCTGCGAGCCGGGCGAGCTGTTGAATCCGTGGATATAGAGGAATGCGGTCATGGGCCGGGAGGCTACAAGCTGCAAGTGGCATGCCGCAAGTGGGTCAGCGTCGCAAGGCGTTCCAAGCGTGACCGATCAATAGCCCTTGATGCTGTAGTCGACTTCGAAGGCAATGTCGGTCACTCGCGATACACCCGTCTGCACGCTGCCATCGGGCATCAGCCGCAGCCAGCGGTAACCCGGTGCCGGGCTGTCGACGCAGAAGTCCTCGCTGCCGGGGGTGAACTGCACGCAGGTGGACGGCGACGCCAGCAGGCGCACGTCACCGCGCAGGCGGTCGATCTCCTGGTGGACGTGCCCCCAGAGCAGGCAGCGCACGTTCGGGTAGCGGTCCAGCACGGCGAAGAGTTTTTCCGGATTGTGGATGCCGATGCGGTCCATCCACCGGCTGCCGATGGGCACCGGGTGATGATGGAAGCTGATCAGCAGATGCTTGTCCGGCGCGGCCTGGATGGCGTTTTCCAGCAGCTCGACCTGTTCGTCGCTCACCTGCCCGGGCACTGCGCCGGGAATGGTGGAGTCCAGCAGGATCACCCGCCAGGGCCCCAGGTCGATCACCGGGTCGAGCAGGTCGCTACCGGCGGCGGCTTCGCGCATCGGCCCCATTTCGTCGTGGTTGCCGGGGAACCAGCGCGTTGGCGCGGCGATCGGCGCGGTCAGGGCGCGGAAGCGCTCATACGACTCGACCGAGCCATCCTGGGAGAGGTCGCCCGTGGCCAGCACCAGGTCGATCGCCGGCTGCTCCTCGCCGACCAGGCGCACCACCTGGCTCAGGCTGTCGGCGGTGTCCATGCCCAGCAGCCGGCCGTTCTCTTCGGCAAACAGGTGGCTGTCGGAAAGCTGGACGACCAGGACGGAATCGGAAGCGGTGGGCTGGGTGGGCAATGCGCCTTCTCCTGTGAGGCGGGCGTGCGGGAAGTCGTGACGGAGTATGGTGACAGGCGCCCCGCTGGGCAAACCGGGAAAGCGTCACAGATCACAGTTAGGGACACGAGTCTGCGATGGGCGGGCAGGATAGCATGGTGCCACCATGGCGCAGCGCGCTCATGGCGATTTCAGCGCTGCAGCACCGGCTCCAGTTCGTGACCGCAGGCCAGGCAGTGGCTCAGCCATTCGCCGAGGAACTGGTTGAGCTGGTTCTTCTCGTCGGGCTGGTGCATCGCCTGGTTCGGGTAGGGGTAGATCGCCAGCAGGCGGCGCGCCTGCTCGGCGCCGACCACTTCGGCCATGCGCGCGTCGTGGTACACCCGCACTTCCAGCTTGGGCGCCGGCAGCCAGGGCAGGCCCAGCTCCTGGCGCACCTGCAGCACGGTGGTGTAGGGACAGGCTTCGACCACGTCCAGCGCCAGCACGCCGAGCAGCCGCTCGCCTTCGCTGAGCGCCACGCGGCGCGAGACCTGGGTGTCGCGCATCTCGGGCAACAGGCGCATCAGGCGCAAGTAGTTCGCCTCGCAGGTCGCCTGCAACCCCGCCAGGTCGACGCGATAGCGCTCGCGCAGCAGATTCACACCCATAACCCCCTTACCTCGGCGCGGTTGAGCGCCAGCCATTGCAGCGCGATCATGCTCGCCGCGTTGTTGATGCGACCGTCACGCACGGCCTGCAGGGCTTCCTCGAACGGCATGACGTGGACACGGATGTCCTCGCCCTCCTCCTCCAGCCCGTGGACGCCCGACGCGCCGCTGCTGTCGCAGCGCCCGACGAACAGGTGCACCAGTTCGTTGCTGCCGCCCGGCGACGGCAGGTACTGGGCGATCGGCCACAGCGCGCCGAGGGTCAGGCCGGCTTCTTCCACCGCTTCGCGGCGGGCGACTTCCTCGGGCTCCTCGTCCTTGTCGATCAGCCCGGCGACCAGCTCCATCAGCCAAGGGTTAACCCCGGCATCCATGGCGCCGACGCGGAACTGCTCGATCAGCACCACCTCATCGCGCTGCGGATCATAGGGCAGCACGCACACCGCATCGTGGCGCACGAACAGCTCGCGGGTCAGCAGCGGGCCCATGCCGCCGGCGAACTGGCGATGCCGCAGGCGCAGGCGGTCGACCTTATAGAAACCCTTGAAGCACTGTTCGCGCTCCTGGATCTCGATGTCCTGGGGACCTGGTTTGAACGTTTCCGACATCCCGTCCTACTCACTGTGCGTTGAACTTCGCGCCATCCTATCGCGCCGCCGAGGGCGACGCAGCCTCTTTCGCCCGCAGGCGGACAGCCAGGCTGGCTGTGACCGCCGCACGCAGCCGTGGTTCGCAAAGTGGTTCATAATCTGCCGCCGAACCGGCAGCGCCGACGGCGGTCGAACCACTCCATTGCCGGCGAACGTCAACGACAAGGATTCCCATGCGACTTCTGAAACTTGCCGCCCTGGGCAGCATCTGCCTGTTACTGGGGGCGTGCCAGGGTCTGTTCAAGCCCTCGCTCGACGAACCGCTGAGCGCGCGCCACACCGCGTTCGAGCACCCCAAGCCGGGTTGCCAGGGCGAGCAATGCCCGCTGTTCAACCTCGATACCGTCAGCTTCGACGACGAGCCGGCGCTCAACGAAGCGATCACCACGCAACTGCTGCGACTGGCCCGCGAGGGCGATGGCGCGGCACCGGCGAGCCTGGACGTCTACGAGAAGCGCTTCCTCGATTCGGCCCAGCCCGGCTGGAGTTCCTACCTGCAAGCCAAGATCCGCGAACAGCATGACGGTCTGGTGATCATCGAGCTGTCCAGCTATCGCTTCACCGGCGGCGAGTACGGCCAGCCTGGCCGCGCGTTCATCAATTATGATCGACGTATCCACAAGGTGCTCACCCTGCAGGACATTCTCCTGCCCGGCCAGGAGGACAACTTCTGGAAGGTGGCGCGCATGGCGCACCAGGCGTGGATTCTGCAGAACAAGCTGGACGAGCAGGACCCGAATTTCTCCAGGGACTGGCCGTTCCAGCCGACCGAGCACTTCGCCCTGACCTTCGGCGCGCTGACGCTCAAGTACGACATCGACCGCATCGCCCCGCACTCGGTCGGCCACCCGGAGCTGAAGATTCCCTACCCGCGGCTGAACGGCATCGTGAAGACCTATTACTTCCCGGGGCGCGGGGCGCAGTAAGTGTCGATCAGAACAGCCAGAGCCATCGCGGACGGAGTCCGCTCCTACGCCAGGGCTCGGCACGCCGTAGGAGCGGATTCATCCGCGATCGGCCGGCAACGCCGGCATTGGGCGGGTTCGCGAGCAAGCTCGCTCCTACAGGCGCAACGTTTTTTGTAGGAACGAGCTTGCCCGCGAACAGCCTCACGCCGAGGCCGGTACCTTGGCACCCACACGCCCCAGCAGCAGTTGCAACACAGCCGCCACCACCAGCGCCGGCAGGGTCGCGCCCAGGTCCGGCTGGTAGTTCGCCAGCAGGTGATACACCACCACGCCGCCCGCCCAGGCCAGCAGCGAGCCCCAGCGCAGGCAGTGGGGAATGGCAGCCGGCGCGCGGCGGCGCAGCACGAAGTGGTCGACCAGCACCACGCCGAACAGCGGCGCGAACACCGAGCCGATCAGCAGCAGGAAGTTCTGGTACTCCGCCAGCGGCGCGAACCAGGCGATCAGGGTGCAGATCACGCCGATGGCCAGGGCCAGCTGTTCGACCTTGAGCGGCAGCAGGATGCCGCTGGAGACCGCCGCCGAGTGGATGTCGGCGAAGGCCTTCTCCGATTCGTCCAGCAGGATCAGCAGCAGCGGGATGCCCATGCCGGCGCCGGCCAGCGCCAGCAGCAGGGCGTTGGCGTCACTGCCCTGGGCGAACGCCAGGGTGTAGGCCACGCCCAGGCCCATCAGCCAGAAGCAGCCGATGAAGAAGCCCAACGCCGCGCCGGCGAAGGTCTGCCCGGCGCGCTTGCCGAAGCGCGAGTAGTCGGCGATCAGCGGCAGCCAGGACAGCGGCATGGCAATGGCGATGTCGAAGCCCACGGCGAACGGCATCGAACCGTCGCCGGCCCTGGCCCAGAGCGCGGCCAGGTCGGCACGCCTGAACAGGTCGAAGGTCAGCCAGACGCACGCGGCAAGCAGCAGCCAGATGCCCCAGCGACGCAGTACCCGGCGCACGAAGGCGAGCGGGCCGGCGACCGCCAGCAGGGTTGCCAGCGCGCCGAACACCAGGGTCCACGCAGCCGGGCTGGTCCAGGCGCTGCCTTCGCCGAAGGCGCGGCCTGCCAGCAGGCTGGCGGCGTCGCGCATGACGATGATCTCGAAGGCGCCCCAGCCGATCAGCTGCAACAGGTTGAGCAGCGCCGGCAGCGCGGCGCCGTGGCTGCCCAGGCTGAGCTTGAGCGAGGCCATGGCGGACAGGCCCGTGTCGGTGCCGATCACCCCGGCGCTGGCCAGCAGCAGGACGCCGACCAGGGTACCGAGCAGGATCGCGCCGAGCGCGCCGGCCAGGCCCAGGCCCGGCGCCAGCAGGGCGCCGGTCTGCAGCACCATCAGGCCGATGCCCAGGGAGAACCAGAGGGAGAACAGGTCGCGCAGGCCGAGCACACGCTGGGCGCTGCCCACGGCGGTGGTCGGTGAATAGTCGATGGTGGTCACGATGGGTGCAGGACTCAGTGGTTGGTTTTTGTTTGTCTTTCGTAGGAACGAGCTTGCTCGCGAACAGCCCGGCAGCGGAACCGCCGGGTGGCACGGTTCGCGAGCAAGCTCGCTCCTACAGGTAACCCACCCTCGAGGGTGAGGATGGGGATACCGGTCACACCTGCTTGTAGATCACCGAGCCTTCGTCCTTGAAGCGCGCGGCCTGTTCCTGGAAGCCGGCCTCGATGGCCTTCTGCTCGTCGGTCAGGCCGTTTTCCTTGGCGTAGTCGCGGACTTCCTGGGTGATCTTCATGGAGCAGAACTTCGGCCCGCACATGGAGCAGAAGTGCGCCACCTTGGCCGAGTCTTTCGGCAGCGTCTCGTCATGGAAGGCGCGGGCGGTGTCCGGGTCCAGGCCGAGGTTGAACTGGTCTTCCCAACGGAACTCGAAGCGCGCCTTGGACAGCGCGTTGTCGCGGATCTGCGCGCCGGGGTGGCCCTTGGCGAGGTCGGCGGCGTGGGCGGCGATCTTGTAGGTGATGATGCCGGTCTTCACGTCATCCTTGTTCGGCAGGCCCAGGTGTTCCTTGGGCGTGACGTAGCAGAGCATGGCGCAGCCGTACCAGCCGATCATCGCCGCGCCGATGCCGGAGGTGATGTGGTCGTAACCGGGCGCGATGTCGGTGGTCAGCGGGCCGAGGGTGTAGAACGGCGCCTCGTCGCAGCACTCCAGCTGCTTGTCCATGTTTTCCTTGATCAGGTGCATCGGCACGTGGCCGGGGCCTTCGATCAGCACCTGGACGTCGTGCTTCCAGGCGATGCGGGTCAGCTCGCCCAGGGTCTCCAGTTCGCCGAACTGCGCGGCGTCGTTGGCGTCGGCCACCGAGCCCGGACGCAGGCCGTCGCCCAGCGAGAAGCTGACGTCGTAGGCCTTCATGATTTCGCAGATTTCCTCGAAGTGGGTGTAGAGGAAATTCTCCTGGTGATGCGCCAGGCACCACTTGGCCATGATCGAGCCGCCGCGCGAAACGATGCCGGTGACGCGCTTGGCGGTCAGCGGCACGTAGCGCAGCAGCACGCCGGCGTGGATGGTGAAGTAGTCCACGCCCTGCTCGGCCTGTTCGATCAGGGTGTCGCGGAAGATTTCCCAGGTCAGGTCCTCGGCGATGCCGCCCACCTTCTCCAGCGCCTGGTAGATCGGCACGGTGCCGATGGGCACCGGGCTGTTGCGCAGGATCCACTCGCGGGTCTCGTGGATGTGCTTGCCGGTGGACAGGTCCATCACCGTGTCGGCGCCCCAGCGGATGCCCCAGGTGAGCTTCTCCACTTCTTCCTCGATGGAGGAGCCCAGCGCGCTGTTGCCGATGTTGCCGTTGATCTTCACCAGGAAGTTGCGGCCGATGATCATCGGTTCCAGTTCGGTGTGGTTGATGTTCGCCGGGATGATCGCGCGGCCGCGGGCGACTTCCTGGCGGACGAACTCGGGGGTGATCTCCTGGGGAATGCTGGCGCCGAAGCTCTGCCCCGCGTGCTGGGCGTCCAGCAGGCCGGCGGCGCGGGCCTCCTGCAGCTTCATGTTTTCGCGGATGGCGATGTATTCCATCTCGGGCGTGATGATGCCCTGGCGCGCGTAGTGCATCTGCGTGACGTTCTTCCCGGCCTTGGCCCGGCGCGGGGTGCGCACATGGGCGAAGCGCAGGGCATCGAGGCTGGGGTCGGCCAGGCGCGACTGGCCGAACTCGGAGGTCAGGCCGGGGAGGATCTCGGTGTCGCCGCGCTCGTCGATCCAGCGCGAGCGCACGTCCGGCAGGCCCTTGCGCAGGTCGATGCGCACGTCAGGGTCGGTGTAGGGGCCGGAGGTGTCGTAGACCATCACCGGGGCGTTCTTCTCGCCGCCGAAGGCGGTGGGAGTGTCGGCGAGGGAGATTTCCCGCACGGGGACGCGGATGTCCGGGCGCGAGCCGGTCAGGTAGACCTTCTTCGAATTCGGAAAGGGCTGGGTCGACTGGCGGTCGAGCTGTTCAAGGCGGGTGACGTTGTTTTTCTGGGTGCTCATCCTGGCTCTCCTGGGGTGATTGCCGGGGAGAACCTGGGACGAGAGGAGCTGCTTGCCGCAGCGAAGGGACGCATCCCGGGAAGGGCTGGGGCCGGGGCGGAATGCGCCGCGGGATGCGTACTTCTTGTTCCCTACGCGGGTCTTAACCCGATCAGGTTCAACGGGATCCGGAACTATCCGATCTCAGCCCCTCGCAATGGGGCACCCCGACAAGAACGTCCGCAGTCTAATCAAGTGCGCCCGGATAAGCCAACGCCGCTCGGCCGAAATCACGCACTTGCCTGCAGCCAGCTACACTGCTGCCTCGGAAGGCTCGTACGAACGTGCCTTGACCGCCACCCGGCGGCAACCGTAGCCTTGCCCCACCTCGCATCACTTTCCAGGATGAACGAATGCTGCGCAGACTCTCTCTGGCTGTCGCTGTAGCCGCAACGACAGGCTTTGCCTGGGCTGCACAGCCCACCCCGGCCGCCCCCTCGCTGCCCACCAAGACGGACCTGATCAGCGTCTACAAGGACGCCGTCGACAACAACGCCGACCTCGCCGCCGCCCAGGCCGATTACCTGGCGCGCAAGGAAGCCGTCCCCCAGGCACGCTCCGGCCTGCTGCCGCAGATCAACGCAGGCGCCAGCACCGGGACGACCCGCACCGCCCTGGACACCCCGAGCGCCACGCTGAACCGCAACACCCAGCTGGTGCAGGCGAGCCTGAGCCAGCCGTTGTTCCGCGCGGATCGCTGGTTCCAGCTCAAGGCCGCGGAAAACACCACCGAACAGGCCCAGCTGGAATTCTCCGCGACCCAGCAGCAACTGATCCTGCAAACCGCCGAGACCTATTTCGGCGTGCTGCGCGCCCAGGACAACCTGGCAGCCAGCAAGGCCGAGGAAGCGGCGTTCAAGCGCCAGCTCGACCAGTCCAACGAACGCTTCGACGTCGGCCTGTCCGACAAGACCGACGTGCTCGAATCCCAGGCCAGCTACGACACCGCGCGGGCCAACCGCCTGGTGGCCGAGCAGCAGGTGGATGACGCCTTCCAGGCCCTGGTGACCCTGACCAACCGCGAGTACAGCGCCATCGAGGGCATCCTCCACTCGCTGCCGGTGGTGGCGCCGATGCCCAATGACGCCAAGGCCTGGGTGGACACCTCGGTGCAGCAGAACCTGCGCCTGCAAGCCAGCAACTACGCGGTGGACGCCGCCGAAGAAACCCTGCGCCAGCGCAAGGCCGGCCACCTGCCGACCGTCGACGCCGTGGCCCAGTACCAGAAGGGCGACAACGATGCCCTGGGCTTCACCAACACCGGCGCGCCGGGCGACCCGCACTACGGCAAGTACGTCGACCAGACCAGCATCGGCCTGCAGCTCAACGTGCCGATCTACAGCGGCGGCCTGACCAGCTCGCAGGTACGCGAGGCCTACCAGCGCCTGAACCAGAGCGAACAGCTGCGCGAAAGCCAGCGCCGCCAGGTGGTGCAGGACGCACGCAACCAGCACCGCGCGGTGAACACCGACGTCGAGCAGGTGAAGGCGCGTCGCCAGGCGATCATCTCCAACCAGAGCTCGCTGGAAGCCACCGAGATCGGCTACCAGGTCGGTACCCGCAACATCGTCGACGTACTGGACGCCCAGCGTTCGCTGTACAACTCGGTGCGCGACTACAACAACACCCGCTACGACTACATCCTCGACAACCTGCGCCTGAAGCAGACCGCCGGCACCCTCGCGCCGAGCGACCTGGAAGCGCTGGGCAGCTACCTGAAGCCGGACTACAACCCGGACAAGGACTTCCTGCCGCCCGACCTGGCCAAGGCCGCCGAGGCCCAGCTCAAAGCCGGCTCGAAGTACTGAGCCAGCCCAAAGAAAAAGCCCCGCGATGCGGGGCTTTTTCTTTGGAGCCACGCCAACGACAACGAGCGACTCGTTTTTTGCTCTGGCTCTGCTCTGGCTCGTCAGAGACTTCCAGAAAAACACCCTCACACGCCGAACCGCCCCTTTCAGGAGGCCGAGTGGAAGCGGAGTTTCAGGGGTTGAGCGACATGGATGTCGCGAGAGCCGTGATGGGCCAGGGATGGCCCGTCACGGCGTGCCCCTGAAACTGCGCTGCAGCGAGGGCATTTTTCGCCTGGGCGAAAAACCGGATGGAGGGGCAAGACCTTTTGGTTCCTTTTGGGTCGTTTGCCAAAAGGGACTCGCCGAGAGGCGAAACCCAATCCTCCAGCGCACACCGAAGCGGCGCTGAAACGCCCGGCAGAAATGCAAGCTGACGTCCCAACGCATCCGCATACAACCGGAAACAGCGCGGCGCTACATTTTCGGCGAAGAGGTTGGTTTCCATGCGAAGCCCGGTTCACGCCGCGCGGGATTTCGCGGACAAGGTCCGCTCCTACATGGGATATCGTGCCGGCCCGCCCTCTCCCCCGCCCTCTCCCTGAAGGGAGAGGGAGCCATCCGAGCCGGCTGACGCCACAGTTTCAGCCGGCGCCGGCCCAGTCCCCTCTCCCTTCAGGGAGAGGGTTAGGGAGAGGGGAAATAGCCAGTACGGGGTTTCAGATGAAGACAGTTGCTCCTACGCCTGCCCAAGCAACGGCATCGACCTGCAGCAGCACGCCACGCGCGCCATCGCGGGCATGGCCCGCTCCGCCGCAACGCAGCCCGAAGGCGGCGATCACTCCCGATACCCCGGCGCCACCCGATCCAGCATCCGCAGCAGCGCCGCCCAGGCCAGCTCGTAAGCATCCGGGTCGCTCAGCTCCCCTTCCGCCAGCGGCCGCGCCGGGGCATTGAACTGCTGCTCGGTGTGGCGGCACACCTCCTCCGAGGGGATCACCAGTTCGCCGCCCGCCTGGGCCGCCAGCTGGATGTCGCACGCCTTCTCCAGGTAATACATGCGCAGGAATGCCTGCTGCACCGTCCGCCCCACGGTCAGCAGGCCGTGGTTGCGCAGCATGAGCCCGAAGTGGTCGCCCAGGTCACGCACCAGGCGCTGCTGCTCATCCAGCGACAGCGCGATGCCTTCGTAGTCGTGGTAGCCCAGGCGCCCGTAGAACTCCAGGGAGATCTGGTTCAGCGGCAGCAGCCCACAGGCCTGCGCCGCCACCGCGCAGCCGGCGCGGGTATGGGTGTGCAGCACGCACTGCGCGTCCTCGCGGGCGGCATGGATGGCGCTGTGGATGACGAAACCGGCCGGGTTGACCTTGTACGGTGTCGGCTCCACCGCGTGGCCGTGGAGGTCGATCTTCACCAGGCTCGACGCGGTGATCTCATCGAACATGAGGCCATAGGGGTTGATCAGGAAATGGTGTTCGGGACCGGGGATGCGCACCGAGATGTGGGTGAAGATCAGGTCGGTCATGCGGAAGTGGGCGATCAGCCGGTAGCAGGCCGCCAGCTCCTCGCGCAGCGTCCATTCCTCGGGTGAACAGGTAGCGCGGCTGGGCGCCTGCAGCGATGTCATGGTGCACGTCTCCTCAAGGCAAAGAGACGCCGGGGCCCGCAGGCCCCGGCGTCATCGTCATTGCGCGGCCCAGGCGTTGAAGCGCTCTTCCAGCTCCTCGCCGTGGTCGACCCAGAACTCGTCGTCCATCGCCAGGCCCTGGGGCAGGTTCTGCGTGGAGGTCGGCACCCAGCCGGCGATGTCGGACGGCAGGCGTTCGGCGGCCTGCTTGTTGGTCGGACCATACGCAATGTGCTTCACGTAGTCGACCTGGGCGTCCGGCTGGTTGGCGAAGGCGATGAAGCGCTTCGCCGCGTCGACGTGCTGCGAGCCCTTGATGATCGCCCAGTAGTCCATGCCGTACAGGCTGCCCGGCCAGACCAGCTGCAGATTGCGCCCGCTCTTGTAGGCGTCGGCGATGCGCCCGGTGTAGGTGGTGGTCATCACCACGTCACCGGCGGCCAGCCACTGCGCCGGTTGCGCGCCGGCCTCCCACCACTGCACGTAGGGCTTGATCTGGTTGAGCTTGGCGAAGGCGCGGTCCACACCGGCCTTGGTGCCCAGTTCCTTGTACACGTCCGCCGGCTTGACGCCGTCGGCCATCAGGGCGAACTCCAGGTTGTAGATGGCGCGCTTGCGCAGGCCGCGCTTGCCGGGGAATTTCTGCAGGTCCCAGAAATCCGCCCAGGATTGCGGCGCCGGCTTGAGCTTGTCGGCGTCGTAGGCGATCGCCACGCCCCACACCAGGGCCGCCGAGCCGCAGTCCTTGGCGGCATTGGGGATGAGCTGGTCCTTGCCGCCGATCTGCTGCCAGTCCAGCGGCACGAACAATCCCTCATCGCAGCCCCGCGCCAGGTCCGGGCCCTCAATCTGCACCACGTCCCAGTCGGCGTGGCCGGTGTCGGCCATCACCTTGATGCGGGCCATTTCGCCGTTGTACTCGGTCTGCGTCACGCCAACGCCGGACTGCCGGCTGAAGGGCTGGAAGAACGCCGCGTCCTGGGCCTTCTGGCCGGCGCCGCCATAGCCGACCACCACCATGTTCTCGGCGGCCTGGACGACGCCGCCGCACAGCCCGAGGGCGAGCAGCAGCGGCGAGAGGGTGGTCTTGAGGAAGGAACGCGTGCGGCAGGTGTTGCGGTGGACAGTCATCGGGCATACCCCCGGTCGTAGGTGGCAGCGGGCGCGGCCGCAATGGCCGCACACACGCAGGACGGGCGCGCCGGAACCACGGAGCAAGACAGACAGGGCAGCGATGGATCGATTGCCAGCGGGTGAACCCGCCCGGCGAGGGGGGACCGTGCGAAACGGTTCATGCGCCTCTCCTCTTGTAGTTGTTGTGGAGCTCCTCGCGGTGACCCCGGAGGGTCCCGGGGCGGGATTGAAACTACCCAGTCACTTTTAAAAAAACAAGTTGATTTTTTACTACCGGTAAATTTCTATAGCCACAACTTAAACAACATTTTCCGCATCAGGAGAAGTCCCCGTGTCCCAGGTCCATCACTTCCAGCAGGCCGCCTTGCAGTTCCAGTCCTACGGCGGGCAAGACATCGAGCGCGCCGCCATCTGCCGGCTGATCGGCCCGGCGGACAGCCAGACCATGGGCGCGGGCCTGGCACGCTTCGACGGCGTGTCCATCGAGTGGACGGTGCTCTACGACGAGCTGATCGTGGTGCTGGACGGCCACTTCCGCCTGCGCCTGGCCGACCGGGTGATCGACGCCAGGCCGGGCGACGTGATCTGGGTTCCCGAACGCACGCCGCTGGCCTACGAAGGCGAGCGAGCCACCGTCTTCTACGCGCTCTATCCGGTGGATTGGCAGGCGCGCAACGCCTGAATTCGATTGGCTGCCTACGCCTCGACACCGCACCACCCGCTGCACCACAACAAGAATCCGGAGTTGCCCGATGAGCCAGTTTCCCCACCTGTTCAGCCCGCTGCGCATCCGCGGCAAGGTGCTGAAGAACCGCATCATGTCCACCGGGCACGACACCTCGATGCCCACCGACAACCTGGTCAATGACCAGCTGGTGGCCTATCACACCGCCCGCGCCAAGGGCGGCGTCGGCCTGATCGTGCTGCAGGTCGCCGGCGTGCACGATAGCGCCCGCTACACCTCCCACGTGCTGATGGCCACCGATGACGCATGCATTCCCGGCTACCGGCGCATCGCCGAGGCGTGCCATGCCGAAGGCACCGTGGTGCTGTCCCAGGTCTTCCACCCCGGCCGGGAGATCATGGAATCCAGCGACGGTCTGCTGGCCGTGGCCTATGCGCCATCCGCCTCGCCCAACGAACGCTTCCGGGTGATGCCCCGCGAGCTGAGCCAGGCGATGATCGACGAGATCGTCCAGGGCTACGCCGACGCCGCGCGCCGCCTGCACAGCGCCGGCATCGACGGCGTGGAAGTAGTCGCCAGCCACGGCTACCTGCCGGCGCAGTTCCTCAACCCGCGGGTGAACCGCCGCGGCGACGGCTACAACGGCGACCTCGACGCGCGCCTGCGCTTCACCCGCGAAGTGATCGCCGCCGTGCGCGCGGCCACCGACGAGGACTTCATCATCGGCCTGCGCATCTCCGCCGATGAGCGCGACCCGGAAGGCCTCACCGAGGACGAATCGCTGCAGGCGGTGAAGTCCCTGCAGAACCAGCTGGACTACGTGCACATCGTCGCCGGCACCTCGGCATCGCTGGGCGGCGCCATTCACATCGTCCCGCCCATGGCCATCGAGGCGGCCTACCTGGCCAGCGAAGCCGGCACCTTCAAGCACAGCCTGGAGATTCCGCTGTTCCTCACCGGGCGCATCAACCAGCCGCAGGAGGCGGAGCTGATCGTCGCCCGTGGCCAGGCCGACGTCTGCGGCATGACCCGCGCGCTGATCTGCGACCCGCAGATGCCGAGCAAGACCGAAAGCGGCCATGTCGAGGACGTGCGCGCCTGCATCGCCTGCAACCAGGCGTGCATCGGCCACTTCCACCGGGGCTACCCGATCTCCTGCATCCAGCACCCGGAAACCGGCCGCGAGCTGATCTACGCCGAACGCCAGATGGCCGCCCTGCGCAAGCGCGTGCTGGTGGTCGGCGGCGGGCCGGCCGGCATGAAGGCCGCCGCCGTGGCGGCCCAGCGCGGCCATGAGGTCACCCTCTGCGAAGCCAGCGCCCAGCTCGGCGGCCAGGTCAACCTCGCCCAGTTGCTACCGCGCCGCGCGGAGTTCGGCGGCGCCTCCACCAACCTGCAACGGGAGATGCAACTGGCCGGCGTCGACGTGCGCCGCAACACCCGCGTCGACCGCGCGCTGGTCGAGCAGGAGCGCCCCGACGTGGTCATCGTCGCCACCGGCGCCACGCCCTATCGCCCGCCCTATGAAGAGGCCGGCGACCTGCAGGTGGTGGACGCCTGGCAGGTGCTGCGCGGCGAGGTAAAGATCGGGCGCTCGGTGCTGGTCACCGACTGGCGCGCCGACTGGATCGCCCCCGGCATCGCCGAGCGCCTGGTGCGCGAGGGGCACCAGGTACAGCTGGCGGTGAACGGCACCCACGTCGGCGAAAACCTGCCGCTCTACGTGCGCGACCACCTGGCTGGCGAGCTGCACCGCCTGGGCATCAGCATCACCCCCTACGCCCGCCTGTACGGCGTCGACGACAGCACCGTCTACCTGCAGCACACCGCCAGCGGCGAGCCGATGCTGGTGGAAGGCATCGACACCCTGGTGCTCTGCCAGGGCCACCAGCCGGTGGACGAACTGGCCGACGAGATCGCCGACCTCGCCGAGGTGCGCCGCATCGGCGACTGCCTGGCGCCGCGCACGGCGGAGGAAGCGATCTACGAGGGCCTCAAGGCGGGCTGGGCGATTTGAGGCGCGGTTGAGCTGAGCCGCTCCAATTTTCCCGGCGTGCGCCTGAGCCGCTCTTTTGTAGGAGCGAGCTTGCTCGCGAATTGCCCAGCACCGAAGTCGCCGGACGAATCGTTCGCGAGCAAGCTCGCTCCTACGAAGAGCAACGGTCCATACAGCCGGCGCATTGTTTAGAATGCCCCACGACGAACATCGCCAGGACCCTCGCCGCATGAGCCGCAAAGCCCCGCAGGAAGCCCCCGCCAACGCCGAAGCGCAGTTCCTTGGCACCCGCATCCGCGGCCTGCGCAAGCGGCGCGGCATGACCCTGGCGGAGCTGGCCGAGCAGAGCGGGCTGACCGCCGGCTACATCAGCCAGCTGGAACGCAACCTGGCCTACCCGTCGATCCCGGCGCTGTTCAACATCGCCCGCAGCCTGGGCGTGACCATCCAGTGGTTCTTCGCCAGCGAAGTGCAGGTCGACCCGACCGACGCCGGCTACGTGGTGCGGCGCAACGCGCGCACCAGCGTGCATTACGAAGACGGTATCGTCGACGAACTGCTCAGCCCGCAGCCCAGCCGCCAGCTGGAAATCCTCCACTCGCGCTTCCCGCCGGGCGCCTACAGCCAGCAGAGCTACAGCCACGACGGCGAGGAAGCCGGCTACCTGCTCAGCGGCACGTTCGAGTTGTGGGTGGGCGAGCGCCATTTCGTGCTCAACGAAGGCGACAGCTTCAGCTACTCCAGCCAGGAGCCGCACCGTTATGGCAATCCCGGCGACGTGGATGCCGTGGTGCTCTGGGTGATTACGCCGCCGACGTTCTGAGGCGCGGTTGTAGGAGCGAGCTTGCTCGCGAACGCTCTTCGGGGGCCTCGGTGGCTTCGGCGCCAAGTGGGTTCGCGAGCAAGCTCGCTCCTACAGGCTCCTTGGGAGATGGGTGCGAAAGGTAGCCGGCTGCCTCGGAATTGCATGCCGCGCCAGACTAGTCCCCTCTCCCTTCAGGGAGAGGGTTAGGGAGAGGGGAAGTCCCCTGCTCCGAAACCGATCAACCCTTGATCAACCGCCCCAACCCATCCAGCAACCGCCCCAGCGCCCCCTGGTTGGCCTTCATCACACCCAATCCCGCCTCGGCCATGCGCGCAGCCGAAGCCGGCTCATCCCACAGCGCCGCCACGGCCACCGCCAGCGACGGCGCGTCCGCCACTTCGCGCAGCGCGCCGACCTCGCGCAATTGCGCGGCGATCTCCAGGAAGTTGAACAGGTGCGGGCCGGACAGCACCGGCTTGCCCAGCGCCGCCGGCTCCAGCAGGTTGTGCCCGCCGTTGGGCACCAGGCTGCCGCCAACGAAGGCGACATCGGCCAGCGCGTAGAGGAACAGCAACTCGCCCATGGTGTCGCCCAGCAATACCTGGGTATCGGCGGTTACCAGTTCGCCGGTGGAACGGCGCAGGGTGCGCAAGCCTTCGCGGGTACACAGCTCGGCCATCGGGTTGAAACGTTCCGGATGACGCGGCACCAGGATCAGCAGCGCGTCCGGGTGCTTCTCCAGCAACTGGCGATGCGCGGCGAGGATGATTTCGTCTTCGCCGGCGTGGGTGCTGGCGGCGATCCAGATCGACCGCTGACGCGCCTGCCACTGGTCGCGCAGGTCAGCGGCGCGCGCCAGCAGTTCGGGGTCGATGGTCAGCTCGAACTTGATCGAGCCGGTCACGCTCACCCGTTCCGGACGCGCGCCGAGCTGGCGAAAGCGCTCGGCTTCGGCTTCGGTCTGCACGGCGATCCAGCTCATCTCCTCCAGCATCGGCCGGGTCAGCCCGGCGAAGCGCGCATAGCCGCGCGCCGAACGCTCGGACAGCCGCGCGTTGGCCAGCGCCACCGCAATGCCGCGCCTGGCGCACTGGTGGATGTGGTTCGGCCACAGCTCGGTTTCCATGATCACACCCAGCACCGGTCGCGCACGGTCGAGGAAGCGCGCCGCCGCCCAGGGCAGGTCGTAGGGCAGGTAGCAGTGCTGCACCTGCTCGCCGAACAGCGCGCGGATGCGCTCGGAGCCGGTCGGCGTCATGCAGGTGACGGTGATCGGCAGATCGGGGTGGCGCTGCATCAGCGCGCGGATCATCGGCGCGGCGGCGATGCTCTCGCCAACCGACACCGCATGCACCCAGATGCCGCCGGGTTTGAGCGCCGGCAGGCCGAGGGCGAAGCGCTCGCCGACGCGCCGGGCGTAGGCCGGGGCCTTGCGCGAGCGCAGGAACAGGCGCAGCGCGACCAGCGGCAGGCCCAGGTGGAACAGCAGGGTATAGAGGGTCCGGTTCATGGCGGCGGAGAGTAGCAAATTAGCGGGCTGGGTCGCCGCACAATCCTGAGTGCAGCCGCGTGTCGGTAGGAGCGAGCTTGCTCGCGAACCGCTTGCTACCGGCGCGGCCATTGGCACCTTCCGATCGTGCAGGAGCGGATCTCATCCGCGATGGTCGTGGCACTGCGCCGGGATTTCGCGGACAAGGTCCGCTCCTACGCAGCCCCAGCGCCGGCATGGCAGATCAATCCGGTTCGCGAGCAAGCTCGCTCCTACGAAGAGCAGGTTGGCACGACGTCACACCGGCGAAGCAAGGTGTTCGGCAAAACACTCACCCAACCACTGCGCCGCCGGCCCCAGCGGCTCATCGCGGCGCCAGACCAGTTCCACCACCAGTGGCGGCGGCGTCCAGTCGCTGGCCAGTTCCACCAGCAGCGGTTGATAAGCCGGGTACTGCGCCACGTGGGTCGGCAGCCACGCCCAGCCGAGGTCGCGCATCAGCAGTTCGGCCATGGCGTAGAAGCTGTCGGCGCGCCACACCAGCGGGCTGATTTGTTCGCCGCCGGGGTAGTGGCTGTCCTGCGGGGCCATCAGCAGCTGGCGATGCCGCGCCAATTCGCGGCGGTCGGCATAGTCCAGCTTCGCCAGCTCGTGCCCGGCGCCGCACACGGTGACCATCTCGATGGTGCCCAGGCGCTGGCGCTCCAGCGCCTCCGGCATGCCCTCGTGGTGGAACAGCAGGCCGAGGTCGGCGCGCCGCTCCAGCAGCTTGCGCGCCACGTCGCCCTGGGCGCCGCTGGCCAGTTGCACTTCCAGGGTGGGGAATTCCCGCGCCAGCGCCTGCAGGCCGGAGAGCACCGGCTGGTAGGGCATCGCCTCGTCCTGGGCCAGGCGCAGCAACGGTTCGGTGCCGCGCACCAGCGCCAGCGCACGGCTTTCCAGGCGCTCGCACTGGCGCAGCACCTCGCGCGCCTCGTCCAGCAGCGCCCTGCCCTCGGCGGTCAGCACCGGCTGGCGGCCGCTGCTGCGCTCGAACAGGGTCACGCCCAGGTCGCTCTCCAGTAGCGCGATGGACGAGCTCACCGCCGATTGCACGCGCTGCAACTGCCGCGCGGCCGCCGAGAAGGAAGATTGATCGGCGACGCTGACGAAGAGTCGCAACTGGTCCAGGTTCCACTGCATGGCCGTCTCCGCAACCTATCTCAATCACAGATAGGTAATGACTTTATCCCATCAGCCAGGAGACTAGAATGCCGGCAGAATCGAACGCAACCAACTCGCCGCCGCGCGGCGCGTCGTTTACGGGGAGGACCTACCATGCCCGGCTATCTCTACCTCGCCATCGCCATCGTTGCCGAAGTCATCGCCACCGCCTCGCTGAAGTCGGTGAAAGGCCTGTCCACGCCCCTGCCGCTGGTGCTGGTGATCGTCGGCTACGGCATTTCCTTCTGGATGCTGACCCTGGTGGTGCGCAGCATCCCGGTGGGGATCGCCTACGCCATCTGGGCAGGGCTGGGCATCGTGCTGGTCAGCGTGGCGGCGCTGGTGCTCTACCAGCAGAAGCTCGATACCGCCGCCCTGCTCGGCATGGGCCTGATCGTCAGCGGGGTCGTGGTGATCCAGCTGTTCTCCGGCAACGCCGGCCACTGACCAGCGCCCTCTCCCTGTAGGAGCGAGCTTGCTCGCGAACACCGTCCGCTGCGGGGGCTGGTTCGCGAGCAAGCTCGCTCCTACCGCTGCCGGCAGACGTTTACCGCGACTGACAGGCGTTATACTGCGCGCTTCGTTTTCCCTCGAGGCGCTTTCATGTCCGAATCCCTGAGCACCGACATCCTCATCGTCGGCGGCGGCATCGCCGGCCTGTGGCTCAATGCCCGCCTGCGGCGCGCCGGCTTTTCCACCGTGCTGGTGGAGAGCACCGCGCTGGGCGGCGTGCAGAGCCTGCGCTCGCAGGGGATCATCCATGGCGGCACCAAGTACGCGCTGCACGGCGCGCTGACCGGCGCCTCGGAAGCCATCGCCGACATGCCGGCGCTGTGGCGCGATTGCCTGGCCGGTACCGGCGAGGTGGACCTGCGCGGCGTGCGCGTGCTTTCCGATGCCCATTACCTGTGGTCGCCCGGTGGCCTGGCCGGCAACCTCACCAGCTTCTTCGCCAGCAAGGCGGTGCGCAGCCGCGTCGCCCAGGTGAAAGGTGCGGACCTGCCGCCAGCGCTGCAGGACAAGGCCTTCAAGGGCAAGGCCTACCGCCTGACCGAACTGGTGCTGGACGTGCCCAGCCTGATCGCCCGCCTGGCCGAACTGGCCGGCGATAGCCTGCTGGCCGGCGAGCGCATCGAAGCCCTGCGCGACGGCGACAGCCTGGCCGGCCTGCGCGTGGACGGCCGTGACATCCGCGCCCAGCGCGTGGTGCTCAGCGCCGGCGCCGGCAACGAGGCGCTGCTGCGCGAGCTGGGCCTGGAGCGCCCGGAGATGCAGCGTCGCCCGCTGCACATGGTGCTGGTCACCGCGCCGACGCTGAAACCGCTGTACGCCCACTGCCTGGGCGGCGGGCCGAAACCCCGCGTCACCGTCACCACCCACCCGCTGAGCAATGGCGACTGGGTCTGGTACCTGGGCGGCGACATCGCCGAAGCCGGCGGCGTGGCGCGCAACGAGGCCGAGCAGATCGCCGAGGCGCAGCGCGAGCTGCACAAGCTGGTGCCGTGGATCGACCTTTCCGCCGCCCGCTGGGCCACCCTGCGCGTGGACCGCGCCGAGCCTTCGCAGAACAACCTGCTGCGCCCGGACAGCGCCTTCCTCGCCGAGGACGGCGCGCTGCTGGTCGGCTGGCCGACCAAGCTGGCCCTGGCACCCAACTTCGCCGACCGCGTCGTCGAATCCCTGGACAAGAGCGGCATCCGCCCGCAGGCGCACGCCGCCCTGCCGAGCCTGCCGCGCCCGGCCATGGCCCGCCCGGTGTGGGAGGAACTGTTCGGATGAAGACCCTGCATCACCTGCACCGCCCACTGGGCGGCACCGGCCTAAGCGTTTCGCCCCTGGGCCTGGGCACCGTGAAGCTCGGCCGCGACCAGGGCGTGAAGTACCCCGAGGGCTTCCGCATCCCCGATGACCGCGAGGCCGCCGACCTGATCGCGCTGGCGCGCGAGCTGGGCATCAACCTCATCGACACCGCCCCGGCCTACGGGCGCAGCGAAGAACGCCTTGGCCCACTGCTGCGCGGCCAGCGCGAGGCGTGGGTGATCGTCAGCAAGACCGGCGAGGAGTTCGTCGGCGGCCAGTCGCTGTTCGACTTCAGCGCCGCCCACACCCGTCGCTCGGTGGAACGCAGCCTGCGGCGCCTGGAGACCGACTACATCGACCTGGTGCTGGTGCATTCGGACGGCAATGACCTGGACATCCTGCGCGGCACCGAGGTCTACGCGACCCTGGAGGCACTGAAGCAGGAAGGGCTGATCCGCGGTTTCGGCTTCTCCGGCAAGACGGCGGATGGCGGCCTGCTGGCGCTGGAGCGCGGCGATTGCGCGATGGTCACCTACAACCTCAACGAGCAGGCGGAAAAACCGGTGATCGACCATGCCCAGGCCGTCGGCCGCGGCATCCTGATCAAGAAGGCCCTGGCCAGCGGACACGCCGCCCTCGCGCCGGGCGTGGACCCGGTGCGCGCCAGTTTCGAGCTGGTGCTGGGGCACCCGGGCGTCGCCAGCGCCATCGTCGGCACCATCAATCCGCTGCACCTGGCGCACAACGTGGAGATCGCCGCCCAGGTGCTCGACCGCTGATCGGCGGTCATGTGGATTACGCATTCCTGTGCCATGCTCCAACTCCCCCGATGAAATGCGCGGGGCACAGAAACTGTCGCCAACCGGCGATTCCCCCGCAAAAGCCTCGGAATCGCCAAACCTTTCAGGGAAAAATCCGGAAATCCTTTTGATTTTCGATGGCACCAGGATCGGTGCCAGGCTGTCCAGGTTGTAGCGACCCCGTTATGAACGATCGGCCGGACCGTCCCCAGGACGGTCAGCGTTCGCGTCGGCGCCGCCTGCCACGGTAGGGCGCGCCAGCGCAACCCGGCGCCCTGTACGAGAAGGAGTCCCTATGCCCCGTACGCTCGCCCGCAAGGACCCGACCGCCTTCAAGACCCTGCCGCTGCTGGTGGACGCCAGCCCGGAAGGTCTCGCCTACCAGACCCTCGGCAAGCCCCTGAACTTCGCCCAGGTCCTGGAAAAGCGTCGCCCCATCGAGATCGACGAGACCGAGCGCTTCACCGCCGAACTGGCCAACCTCGGCGTGTCGGTGCGACTGACCCTGAACTATCAGGGCCGCGACCACTGGATCCTGGTGCGCCAGCGGCGCGAAGACCGTGGCGACACGGTGCTCAAGCTGATCTCCGGCTACGTGCCGGCTCACGAACTGAACCTGCCGCTGCTCACGGCGATCCAGGAAGTGGCTGAGGAATGCCTGGTGGAAACCGCCGACGGCTGGCTCGGCGGGCGCTTCGGCGACACCTGGCTGCCGACGCCCTACGAGGGCATCCTGCGCTACCGCGAGAGCAGCCACTTCTCCCTCACCCCGCTGTCCGGCGCCTCGCGCCCGGTGCAGGCCGGCGCGCTGCGCCTGCTGGAGCGCCCGCAGGCGTACGTGCACCTGCCGACGGCGTCGCTGCAGCTGGTCTACGACCTGCGCATGGAGCTGCCCAAGGACGCCCGCGAGGTGAGCCTGTTCCACGTCGACGAGAAACTCGAAAGCGGCCCGCTGGTGGCGCGGCTGGACCGTCGCCGCCCGGACATCTACCTGCTGCCGCTGGAGCACGGGCAACCGACCGGCGAGCTGTTCACCCTGAGCAAGGGCGAACTGTGCAAGGCGAGTACCCGCGGCCTGTGGCTGTCGGAGAGCTTCGCCAGCCAGGACGGCTGGCTCGTGCGCGAGGAACGCATCCGCTTCCGCGAATGGATGGAGCAGTGGCCGCCCGCCGCCGGCAATGCCGGCAGCGGGCGGCGCACGGCCTGACTCCGCCGATTTGAACCGGCCACGTTGATGGTCGGAGCGACCCTGTAGGAGCGAGCTTGCTCGCGAACCAGATCGACCGGCCAATGCCAACATTGGGCGGTTCGCGAGCAAGCTCGCTCCTACGAAAAGCACCGCCGTCACTTCAACTGACTGGAACTCTTGCCCAGCAGCCGCCGCGCCACGATCAGCAACTGGATCTGCTGGGTACCTTCGAAGATGTCGAGGATCTTCGAATCCCGCGCCCACTTCTCCAGCAGTTCCTCCTCCCCATAACCCAGTGCGCCGGCCAGCTCGACGCATTTCAGCGTCACCTCATTGGCCACCCGCCCGGCCTTGGCCTTGGCGATGGACGCCTCCTTGGAGTTGGGCAGGCGGTTGTCGGCCATCCACGCCGCCTTCAGCGTCAGCAGGCGCGCGGCCTCCCATTCGGCTTCCAGCCGGTACAACGTGGCTTCGGCGTGGCTGGCGCTCAGCAGCGGCTGGCGATAGTCGAAGCGGCAGCCGGCCTTCTTCAGCAGTTCGCGGGTGCGATCCAGCGAGGCCTTGGCCACGCCGATCGCCATGGCAGCCACCAGCGGGCGGGTGTTGTCGAAGGTTTCCATCACCCCGGCAAAGCCCTTCTGCACGTCGATCTCGGCATTGCCCAGCAGGTTGGCGGCCGGCACGCGGCAGTCGCTGAAGCTGATGGAGGCGGTGTCCGAGGCCTTGATGCCGAGCTTCTTCTCCAGGCGGGTGACGGTCATGCCCGGCGTGCCCTTCTCCACCACGAAGGACTTGATCGCCGCGCGGCCCAGGCTCTTGTCCAGGGTCGCCCAGACCACCACCGCATCGGCGCGGGCGCCGGAGGTGACGAAGATCTTCTCGCCATTGAGCACATAGTGATCGCCATCGCGGGTGGCGGTGGTGCGGATCGCCGCCGAGTCCGAGCCGCACCCCGGCTCGGTGATGGCCATGGCCGCCCAGGTGCCGGCGAAGCGCTTGAGCTGCTCCTCATTGGCTACCGCGGCGATGGCGGCGTTGCCCAATCCCTGGCGCGGCATGGCCAGCAACAGGCCGGTGTCGCCCCAGCACATTTCCATCACGCCCAGGCAGGCGGAGAGGTTGCCGCCGTTCTTCACGCCCTGCTCTGCGCCCTGTTCTGCGCCAGCCTTGCGCTTGCTGGCCGAGGTGGCGCCCACGGCATCCGGCGAGCCGGCATTCATGCCGTCCAGCAGCGCGGCCAGCAGGTCCAGCTCCTTGGGGTAGGCGTGCTCGGCCTTGTCGTACTTGCGCGAAATCGGCCGCAGGTAGTTCTCCGCCACCTGGCGGGCCTGGTTCTGCAGGGTGCGGAGTTTCTTCGGCGTCTCGAGGTACATGCAAAGCTCCTTAGAGATGCAGCCCGCCAGCCATCAGGCTGACGGCGCGCAGGTCACGGTACCAGCGCTCTGCCGGGTGTTCCTGGGTGAAGCCGTGGCCGCCGAGCAGTTGCACGGCGTCGGTGCCGATCTTCATCGCCTTCTCGGCGCACAGCAGCTTCGCCAGATAGGCCTCGCGGTGGAACGCCTGGCCGCGCTCGGCCAGGGCGCAGGCGCGCAAGACCATCAGGCGCATGGCATCCAGCTCGATGGCGATGTCCGCCACCATGAAGGCCACGCCCTGGCGATGGCTGATCGGCTCGCCGAAGGCCTCGCGCTCGTTGCAGTAGGTGATCACGTAGTCCAGCGCGGCCTGCCCGGTGCCCACGGCCAGGGCACACCAGGCCAGGGCGGTGTAGTCGAGGAAGGCCTGGTAGTCGAAGCGCTCCGCCGCCAGCCGCTGCTCGGCGGGGACCTTGACGCCCTTGAAGCGAACCCGTGCGGTGCCGGTGGCCTTCAGGCCCATGGCCGGTTCGGCGCGCACCTCGACCCCCTTGGCGCGGGTGTCGACGAGGAACAGCGCCGGGCCCTCGCCGGCATCCGCCGCGACGATCAGCTTCTGCGCATCGACGCCGCGCACGACCAGGCATTTTTCGCCGGACAGCGTGTAGCTGGAACCGCGCTTGCGCGCCTTGGTGGACAGGCGCTGCGGATCGGCCAGCAGCTGCGGCTCGCTCACCGCGATGGCGATCAGCGGCGCCGTCTCTTCACCGACGAACGCCGGCAGCCAGCGTGCCTGCTGGGCAGGCGAGGCCCAGCGGCGAATGCAGTTGGCCGCCGACAGCGGCACCAGCAGCGCAGCCGCCAGGCTGAGGTCGCCCCGGGCAAGGGATTCGGCGATCACCGCATTGGTCACCACGGTGCGCTCGCCGGCCATGCCGCCCAGCACCTCGCTGACGCCGTAGTGGGTCAAGCCCAGCTCCTGCGCCTGGGCCAGCAATTCCAGGCTCAGGTGGGCCTTGGCGTCGGCCTCATGGGCGGCGGGGCGCAGCACCTCGGCGGCGAAGCCTTCGAGCATCTCCGCCAGCATCTGCTGCTCGTCGGACAGGGACAGGTCGAACAACCCATCCGGGTCAACCTTGCGCGGTGTCTTGGGCTGCTTGGCGGCACGCTCGCTGGCCAGCCGGAAGCCGGTGCGGCTGCCGCTGTAGAGCAGTCGTTCGAAGGGCTTGCGCAGCTTGAGTCGGTCCGGCCAGTCGGCCTGGGCGACACGGTTCAGCACGGCCAGGGCGCGGCCCTGCACGTCGGTGGTCATGGCATCTCGCTCCGCGGAGGGGGGATGCCGTGATCATGCGCCGGGAATTGGCGGGGGAACCATGACCGCTTTGCCGCCGGTCACTGGCAGAGCGGTCAGTGGGGGGAGCGGGGGCAAGCGGAGAGCGTGTGCCTGGGCTTACCCCCTCACCCCAGCCCTCTCCCTCAGGGAGAGGGGACAGGTTATGCCGGCTGGCGTCATGGTTTCATCCTGCACCGAACGGTCCCCTCTCCCCCTGGGAGAGGGTTAGGTGAGGGGAATCCGCAGGAACGAAGATTCAGCCCTGGTGGCGAATCTTCTCGACGATGGCGGTGGTGGAGCTGTTTTCCACCAGGCCCAGCACGCGCACTTCGCCGCCGTAGGCGCGAACGATATCGGCGCCGACCACCTGCTCGACGCCATAGTCGCCGCCTTTCACCAGCACGTCCGGGCGGACTTCTGTGAGCAGGCGCTCGGGGGTGTCTTCGGCGAAGCTGACGACCCAGTCCACCGCGCCGAGGCCGGCGAGCACGGCCATGCGGCGGTCGACGCTGTTGATCGGGCGGCCCGGGCCCTTGAGGCGGGTCACCGAGGCATCGTCGTTGGTGGCGACGATCAGGCGGTCACCCTGGGCGCGGGCCTGTTCCAGGTAGGTCACGTGGCCGGCGTGGAGGATGTCGAAGCAGCCGTTGGTGAAGACGATCTTCTCGCCGTGGGCGCGAGCGTCTTCGATGGCCAGCAGCAGTTGCTCGAGGCTCAGCACGCCACGCTCGGAGCCCTGCTCGCGCTGCACGGCGCGGCGCAGTTCCGGAGCGCTGATGGCCGCGGTGCCGAGCTTGCCGACGACGATGCCCGCCGCCAGGTTGGCCAGGGCCACGGCCTGCGGCAGGTCCTCACCGGCGGCGATGGCGCCGGCCAGGGTGGAGATTACCGTATCGCCGGCACCAGTGACGTCAAACACTTCGCGGGCGCGGGCCGGCAGGTGCAGGGCACTGTGGCCGGGGCGCAGCAGGGTCATGCCGTGTTCGCCGCGGGTGACCAGCAGCGCGCCGAGCTCCAGCTCGGTCATCAGTTGCAGGCCCTTGGCGACCAGGTCGCCTTCGTCGGTGCAGCGACCGACGATGGCTTCGAATTCGGAGAGGTTCGGGGTGATCAGGCTGGCGCCGCGGTAGATGGCGAAGTCCTTGCCCTTGGGGTCGGCCAGCACCGGGATGCCACGCTGGCGGGCGGCCTGGATCAGTTGCTGGTGGTTCTTCAGCGCGCCCTTGCCGTAATCGGAGAGCACCAGCACGCGGACCTGGTCCAGCAGCGCCTCGACGTCGGCGGACAGCGCCACGGCGTCGGTGCGGAAGGCTTCCTCGAAGTCCACGCGCAGCAGTTGCTGGTGGCGGCTCATGACCCGCAGCTTGACGATGGTCGGCTGGCCGGCGATGCGTTGGAAGCGAGTGGTGACGCCCACCGCCTGCAGGCTGTCGCTCAGGCTGTCGGCGGCCTCGTCGACACCGGTGACGCCGACCAGGAAGGCCGGGGCGCCGAGGGCGGCGAGGTTCAGCGCGACGTTGGCGGCGCCACCGGGGCGGTCCTCATGCTGCTCGACCCGCACCACGGGCACCGGCGCCTCGGGCGAGATGCGCGAGGTCGCGCCGTGCCAGTAGCGGTCGAGCATCACGTCGCCTACCACCAGCACGGGGGCCTGATCGAATCGGGGCATGGTCAATTTCATGGGAACTCCGCAGGTCGAAATCGCCGCGGATAATACCATAGCCGCCCAGTGCGACTTGCGCCGAACACCGGGCGGGCGGCGCCAGGGCGGCGCCGATGGGTTACGGCAGTTTGCGCACCCAGAACAGCTCGTGGCGACGCACCGCCTTGCGGAAGAACTCGTCGTCGCCGGTGGCCGGCCACTGGCGCCCGGCGAGCACGCGCTGGATCAGGCGGCGCAGGCGCTTCTTGCCGGTGAGCGGGGTCTGCAGATCATGCTGCAGGGCCAACGCCTGGGCCTTGTCGATGCGGGTCGCGGCATCCAGTACCGGGCTCCACAGCGGGTCGGCCGGCAACGGCTCGATGCACGGCGGCAGCGCGATGCCGCCGTCGGCCGGGCCCATGGGCCAGCGGTCGTTGTCGTGCAGGTGGTTGGCGTAGAGCAGCAGGGTCTGCGGTTTCCAGCTGCTGCGCTGGATCGCCTCCAGGGTCGCGCGGGTGGCCTGCACGTGGTCGGCGTGGGGGTCCAGCTCCGGGTGGGCGGTGAGGATCACCTCCGGGCGGATGTGTTCGATCAGCGCGGTGAGGTCGGCCACCAGGTTCAGCCAGGTCGGCGCGCCGTCGCTGTCGGCCGGCAGGGCGAACGGGTTGAAGCCGCGCACGCTGCGGATGTCGCTCTCGCCGGACTCCCTGGAGCCGAACGCCTGGCTCGGTTCGGCGGCCATCGCCGGCAATTGCAGGCAGTAATAGCCCAACTGCACGCAGCGCTCGGCCGGCACCCCGCCCCAGAGCGGCCCGGCGATGCTGTCCCAGGTGCGCAGGCGGCCCTTGAGCCGGGCGGCTTCGGCCTTGTCCAGGCCAAGACGCTGGTAGTGCTCGGCCTCGATTTCGCCCTGGGTCAGGGTGACGATCCAGGCCTCCGGGCAGCGGCTGTACTGGCCGAAGGCGGCCAGTTCGGCGTCGTCGGCGTGGGGCGCGACGATCAGCATGCGCTGCCGGGCATAGTCGGGATTGTCGAACGCATGCAGGACGCCCTGTTGCGCCAGTCGGCAATGGCGGCTGCGGATGATCAGCTTGCCGGCGCGCAGCGCTTCGCCCTGGCCGGAGAGATTGATGTAGCGGGTGCCGCTGACGCCGCGCTCGAAGTCCTGCCGATCAGGCTCGACACCCTCGATCAGCACCTGCGGGTCGAGCCAGCGGCCGAGCAGCGAGGCCTTGACCTGGATTTCCAGCACCAGCGTTTCCTCGTTCTCCGGCAGCGCGCCGGTGGCGACGTGCAGGCCGTGGGCGCCGAGGGAAACCGGCAGGGCGATGGAACCCTCGGGGAAGTCGTAGCGGTAATCGTCGCGCGGGGAATAGAAGAGGTGGTCGGCGAACCAGGCCTCATGGGCGATCCAGCCGAGCAGCACGGCCAGCGGCACGCTCCACCAGGGCGCGACGATGCCCAGCAGGATCAGCGCCAGCAGGGCGACGAGCAGCACCGCACGTTTCTTGCGGCGGTGCTGTTTGAGCAGTTGCTGTTTACGCCCGGACATGGTGGTTCTCCCTCAAGGCCAATCGCGGATGGAATCCGCTTACGGGAAAGATCGACGCTCGGATTTCCCTCTCCCCCACCATTCTGTGCCGGCTGACGCCAAGCTTTCAGCCTGCGCCGATCCAGTCCCCTCTCCCTTCAGGGAGAGGGTTAGGGAGAGGGCGCTTCAGACCTGGAACACCGGCACCCGATGGCACCAGCGGTCCTTGTATTCACGGTCGGCGCGGCCGAAGGAATAGCGCAGCGGCTTGCCCAGCGCCTCGGCGTCGGCCCAGGCCTCTTGCGTGTTGACGAAGCTGAGCACGCTGCCGGGGCTGAACTCGCGGTTCTCCGGCGCGACACCGCCGTTGATGTATTCGACGCTGACCCATTTGGGCGCCTCGACCCGGTAGAGAATCTGGATCGCCACCGGCTCGCCGTCCAGGCGCACCAGCGAGCCGCGCATGAATTCGCGCATCAGGCCGAACACCTCGGCCAGCCGCGCCTTGCCCGGCACCTCGAACTCCCAGCGGCGCTGGAACAGGTCGGCATAGATGCGCGCCTGTTCCTCGGGGCTCAGCTCGCTCATCGGTTGCAGTACGCCGCCCGCCTCTTCCAGCAGGCGCTGCTCGCGGCGCTGGTTGTAGCGGAACTTCTTCGAGAAATCGGCCGGCGCGCGGTTCATCGCCAGTTGCTCGGGCTGCTCGCGGGCATCGCTGACCTGCTCGCGATTCAGCTCGGAGAGGTAGCGCACCTGGTGGCGCAGGTCGATGCGCGCACCGTCGGCGATCGGCAGGATGATCTCGGCGTTGCCCAGGTCGAACAGGGCCTTCTTGCCCGCGCGCTTGAGCACGTCCTTGGACAGCGCCAGGTGGCGTCCCCAGGTCGGCACGGCGGCGCGCAGCTCATCGCCCTCGAACCAGCCGAGGTAGCGCACCGGAATACCGGCCAGGCCGGCGAGGCGCTCGACCACCTCCGGGTGGGTGGCGACGCTGCCGCCGAAGCGCTGCCAGGCGGCGGCATAGTCCGCCGCCGCGATGGGCGTCCAGCCGCGCTCGCGGAAGACTCGCAGGCGGTTCAGCATGCCGGGGACTGCGTCATACCGGCTGCTCGACGGGCACTTCTTCGCCGCCCTCGACCGGGTCGTCGGCGAACTGCCGGGCATGCAGGCGGGCGTAGTAGCCGTTCTGCGCGATCAGTTCGTCGTGGGTGCCGCGCTCGACGATGTGCCCCTGGTCCATCACCAGGATCAGATCCGCCGCCTCGATGGTGCTCAGGCGGTGGGCGATGACCAGGGTGGTGCGGCCCTCCATGACCTTCTCCAGGGCCGCCTGGATGTGCCGCTCGGACTCGGTGTCCAGCGCCGAGGTGGCCTCGTCGAGGATCAGCACCGGCGCATCCTTGAGCAGCGCGCGGGCAATCGCCAGGCGCTGGCGCTGGCCGCCGGAAAGCATCACGCCGTTCTCCCCGACCTCGGTCTCGAAGCCTTCAGGCAGGCGGTCGATGAACTCGCGGGCGAAGGCGTCTTCGGCGGCCTTTTCCACCGCTTCGCGCGGCTTGCTGGCGAGGTCGCCATAGGCGATGTTGTTGAGCACGCTGTCGTTGAACAGGTTGACCTGCTGGGTGACCAGGGCGATGTGCTTGCGCAGGTTGCGCAGCTTGTAGTCCTCGACGTCCAGGCCGTCGAGCAGGATCTGCCCGTCGTTGTGCGAATAGAAACGCGGGATCAGGTTGGCCAGCGTCGATTTGCCGCTGCCCGAACGCCCCACCAGCGCCACCATCTGGCCCGGCTCGACGGTGAAGTTCAGATCGTTGAGGACCCGCTTCTCGGTACCCGGGTAGGTGAAGCTGAGGTTCTTCACCTCCAGGCGGCCGCTGACGCGGTCGCGCTCGGCGGTGCCGTTGTCGACTTCCTGCGGCTGGTCGAGCTGATCGAAGATGCTCTCCGCACCGGCGACGCCCTTCTGAATGGTGGAGCTGACTTCCGACAGCTGGCGGATCGGCTTGGGCAGCAGGCCGGCCATGGAGATGTAGGCGACCAATTCACCCGCCGTGGCATCGCCCCGCAGCAGCAGCACCAGATACAGCAGCACGGCCATGGCGCTGTAGATCACCAGCTGCAGCATCGGCGTGTAGACCGCCGAGGTCTTGTTCATGCGCAGGTTCCGCTTGGTGTTGTCGTTGCTCACCTTGAGGAAGCGCTGGCTCTCGTATGGCTCGCCGCCGAAGCTGCGGACCACGCGGTAACCATGGATGGTTTCCGAGGCGACATGCGTCACGTCGCCCATGGCCACCTGGATCTTCTTGCTCTGCTTGCGGAATTTTCGGCTGGCGCTGGTCACCATGACGGCGATGACCGGCAGGATGGCCAGCATCACCAGGGTCAGCTTCCAGTTCATGTACAGCAGCGAGGCGAACAGGAACACCACGGTCATGCCTTCGCGGATCACCACCTTGATGGCGTCTGTCGCGGCACCGGTGACCATGGTCACGTTGAAGGTGATGCGCGAGATCAGGTGGCCGGAGTTGTGCCGGTCGAAATAGCGATTGGGCAGGGTCAGCAGGTTGTTGAACAGTTCGACACGCAGGTCGTGGACCAGGCCGAGCGAGACCTTGGCCAGGAAATAGTTGCCCAGGAAGGAGCCGACGCCTTGCCAGACGGCGATCAGCACCACCAGCAGCGGCACGGCGTAGAGCAACTCCAGGTCACGCAGCCAGAGCCAGGGAGCGTCGGGGAAGAGGGCGGCGTCCGGATTGGTCAGGCCATCGACGAAATACTTGAGGATGCCGGCAAGCATCGGCTGGGTGGCAGCGAAGATCAGGAAACCGACGATGCTCAGTGCGAACAGGCCAGCGTACGGGCGCACGTAGGAGAGCAGGCGGAAGTAGATCTTGATGCTGGACACCGGCTGGGCGCTCCGGGGAGAATCACTCATGAAGTGCAAGCTGCCTTGTCGTAAGAAGACTGCGGATAATACCACCGCTGTCCCACTCCATGTTGCCCCCAGGTCTGACAGTCTGTCCCGATGAACGCCCTCGACGATTCCTCCTACCTTTCACTCGTCGACGGCGCCCAGGTCATCGAACGCGATCCCCATGGCGACAAGGTCCTGATCCTGCGCGACGGCAGTTTCCTCAAGTTGTTCCGGCGCAAGCGCCTGCTCTCCACCGCGCTGCTCTCGCCGCCGGAGAAGCGCTTCCAGAACAACTGCCAGGCGCTGGCGACCCGGGGCATCCCGTGCCCGCGCACGCTGCAGACCTACAGCTTCCCGGACATCGAGCGCACCGCCGTGCGCTACCAGCCGCTCCCCGGCGAGACCCTGCGCAGCTACATCCCCCTCCAGGCGCCCGAGCGTCAGCTTGAACTGCTGCGCGAGCTCGCCGCGTTCATCGCACGCGTGCATGACCTGGGTATCTATTTCCGCTCGCTGCACCTGGGCAACGTGATCCTGACGCCCTCCGGCGAGTACGGGCTGATCGACCTGTCGGACCTGCGCACCCGCCCGACAGCCTTGTCCCGCGCCCTGCGAAAACGTAATTTCAAGCACTTGCTGCGCTACAAGAAGGACCTCGCACTGATCCGCAAATTGGGCCTGGCCACCTTCTTCGAGCTTTATAACAAGAACGCCAAGACGCCCCTGGACAGTCGCGACCTCATCGCCGAATACGAACCTTCCAGGGCGTGACCCCACAACAGGAGCCAGCCTCCAGCCAGATCAGGGAATGCCGGAAATGAGCGAAACGATGAAGATCTTCGTCGGATGTGATCCGAACGACTGCGATCTCGAACAAATGATGGTGCTGGAATACAGCCTGCGCAAGCACGCCAGCCAGCCCCTCGAGATCCACTGGATGCAGCTCTCCCACGACCCGCAGAGCTTCTGGTATTCCAATCCCGAACAACAGCAGGGCTGGCGCAGCGATGACTGGACCACTCCGTTCTCAGGCTTCCGCTGGGCCATTCCTGCGTTCTGCCAGTTCGAGGGCCGGGCGATCTACATGGACGCCGACGTGGTCATCCTCAGCGACATCGCGGAGCTGTGGAACACCCCCTTCGAGCCGGGCAAGATCGTCATGGCCAAGGGCGGCGAGGAGTCCTGGCGCTTCTGCGTGTCGATGTGGGACTGCGCCGCGGCCAGGGAACACCTTCCGCCACTGGAGCAGATCCGTAGCGACCGCAAGGCGCACCACAAGCTGCGCGACTACTTCCGTGACCATACACAACTGATCCAGGCGTTCGACACCCAGTTCAACAACATCGACGGTGAAGACCACCCGATCGAAGCAATCAAGATCCTGCACTATTCGGACATCGGCACGCAGCTGTCGCACAAGCACTCGTTCAAGCGCCTGGCAAGCCAGGGCGAGAAACACTGGTTCGACGGCGCGGTCTTCGATCATCCGCGCAAGGATCTGATCGAGCTGTTTGACCGCTACCTCGCCGACGCACTGCAAGCGGGTTATTCGCTGGACAGCTACAAGGTGAAGCGGCGCTTCGGGACCATCACCAAGGCATCCCAGAAGAACTACAAGGGCAACGACATCACCCGCGGCAAGAAAAGCAGCGGCTTGCTCGCTCGCCTGTTCGGCCGCTGAGCATGGCAGCCATCACGCCGCATGGCGTGATGGCCCTTTCCGTCAGGCCGCTCGCTCGACCCTGTGCTGGGTCGCCACCGCCAGGCAACCCGCCATCGGCAGCCAGAACCACATCCACACCAGGTTCGGCGCAGCGACGAAGAAGTGCAGCTCGACGGTCATTACCACCGCGGCGGATACCATCACTGCGAACCACAGCTTGGCGAACTCAGTACGTGCCTTCCACGCCCCACGGATGCAGGCGACCATCGCCAAGACCATGGTGAACAAGCCGACCAGGCCGAATTGGTAGAGCACTTCCAGGTAGAGACTGTGAGGGTTGCGCACCACCTGCCCAGTGGACAGGGTGACCTTGCCCAGCTCGGTGTGCGAGCCATGACCGAACCACCAGGCCTCGCCAATGCGCTCGAACACTACGCGCCAGATCTGGTCACGGTGGGTCAACCCGCGGGAGCCGAACTCGTACATGACCTGCTCGAAGCCGAAGACCAGCACGGCCAGCCCGACCAGCACGGCCAAGCCGACCGCAATGAGACGCTGTCGCCCTTCGGTCATGCACAGCACCAGCAGGCCAGCGCCCATCAGACCGGCGACCCAGGCGGAACGCGCAAAGGTGAAGTACAGGTAGGCGAACAACACCAGGCTGCAGGCCAGCCAGACCGTGCGCATCGTCACGTTGCGCGCGCGCATCAGCAGCCATACCGCCACGATGAAGCAGAAGGCGTAGTGCATGCCCGCTTCGATGGTGATGCCGAAGTCGGCAATGCCGAGCACGCCGGAGTCCTTGATGTTCATCATCCGGTAGCCGAGATCGAACTGCCCCTGGAGCGCCTTGTTGACCAGGGAGAACCCGGCGAAACCCGCGCCCGCCAGCGCATCCAGGCCGAGCACGAACAGCCATGGCCGGCTCTCGCGGCCTCCCATGATCATCACGACCCAGGTGAAGAACAGGATGACCAGCAGCTGTTTCACCGAGCTTGGGGAGTCGGTCAGGATCGAATTGAGTAACAGCCCCACCCAGAACACCAGGTAGAGCAGGAAGGGTACGCTGGCCAGCCGCGCACGCTCGCGGAACAGCTCCAGCGACAGGAAGATCACCGCGAGAAACGCCCCAAGGCGAATGCTCTTGAGCCAGTCGCCGTTTTCCGTCGGCCACCAGAAGCGCCCCACCACCAGCATGCTCAGCGTAAGGACGGCGAAGGCCAGCCCCACCAGTTTCAACCAATCCGACCGTCTTTCGAGTTGCATAACACCACGCTGGCAAGTCAGTGATCGACGGCGATCGCCGTCGGGAATCAGAGTTTGATGACGGTAACGCCGCTTTCGCGGGTCCATTCCCGTTCGAAGTCCCAGGCATGGCCATCCCAGAACGAGCCGCCTTCATCGGAAAATCCAACCAGGACAATCTCGTAGTCAGCCTGCTTGAGACGCTTCACGTAATCGAAGAAGGCCAGAGCGTAGAACCCCGTGGAAGGGCCGCCGCGGCTCGGCAGGCGCTCGTAGGGATAACCTTCCAGCGCAGGAAACGGCTGCTTGAGCGGCAGGAACGAGGCCTTGCGATGCGAGGCGGGCAAGGTCTCCACCTCGCCTCCCAGCAGAACACTGTGGAAGCGTGCATTGAACCAGGGGAACAGCCGCAGCCATCCCTTGTAGGGGAAGCCGAAGTACCCGCTCTTGCGGTAGTTGTGCCGATGAATGAACACGTTGTGCAATTTGCGGCGCAGCAGCGTGCGGTTGCGGCACTTGTTGAAACTCACCACCAGATCCTCAGGCCCGAGCGCGAGCGCATCGACATGGTCGCGGGTGATCGCCGGGTTATTCGCCAGCAGAATCACCCGGCGCGACGCGACGATGCGCGCGAGCAGTTCCGGCGAGATTCGCTCCAGGGATGGGTGTGCCGCAGCCAGCATCGAGAGTCAGTCCTTCAACATCGTGGCGATATCGTCCGTCGTGTAGAGCCTTGCAATGACCAGATCGTTGCCGCCCTGCTTGAGATTCGAGCTGTACAGGGCAATATCCTGCGTGCCGGGCACGCTGAGGAAATGCTCATCGCTGTCGGAAATCTGCCGCACTCGCACCCCCGAACGCAGGGCATGCCAGTGCAGCCAGATGTCATCGGCCTTCGGCGTCACCTCGACGAAGGCTTCGCCCGCCCGCTTGAGCACGTCCTGCAGCACTGCCGGGTAAAGCACCCCGGAGACGCCAATGGCGAAGTTGCGCACGCTGGGTGTCTTGTCCAGTTGAGTGACCCAACCGTGGTACGGCTGGATCACGCCCTCCTCGATGCCCACCTGCTTGGCCATGTAGCACACTACCTGGTTCGGGGTCTGCTCATGGGCCGCCTGCAGGCCGGCAAGCCAGGTATCTGGGTAGAGCACGTCATCGTCCGCCGTCACCAGCGGCGCACCGATTCTCTCACCCTGAACGTAGGGAAAGTATTTCTTGTGCGGCCCGTAATTATTGCAGCGCTTTACTTCCAGCCCGCGCGCCTGCAAACGCCGCAGCGGCGCGGGGAGGTTCGCCAGGGTCTTTTCCTCGTCGACCCACAGGATCAATCGCGAGGGCAGCAATCTGCCGGCGGCAATCGACTCGAGGGTGATGTGCACCTTGCTCAGCCGTGTCGAATAGCTGGTCAGCGAGACGACCGGACCGCCCTCGGCCACCACCTTGCGTGCGCCAAAACGATTCACCAGGGCAAAACGCAGCAGCAGGCATTTGCGCAGCAGGCGGGTGCGGTACTTGCGAACCTTGCGGGTGAGTTTCGAACCCTGGGAGCTGCGCCCCATCAGTGGCCGCGCTCCAGCGAATCGCCGCGACCGACCGCATAGTAGAGCAGGCCGGCCGCGCGAACCTCGTCCGGGTTGTACAGGTTGCGGCCATCGATGATGACCGGGCGGCGCAGGGCCGACGCCAGCCAGGCGAAGTCCACCGCGCGGAACTCCTTCCACTCGGTACAGATCACCAGTACGTCCGCGCCTTCGACCACCGACTCGCGGCTGTCGACCAGCTCCAGGTCGGGGCGCTCACCATAGACACGGCCAATTTCATGGGAGGCCACCGGATCGTAGGCGCGGACGCGCGCACCGCGCTCCCACAGCGCCTCCATCAGTACACGGCTGGGCGCCTCGCGAATGTCATCGGTATTGGGTTTGAAGGCCAGCCCCCAGATGCCCACCGTGAGGCCAGACAGCTCACCATCAAAGGCCTGCAGCAGCTTGCGCAGGAGCACGTGCTTCTGTCGGTCGTTGACGCGCTCCACGGCGCGCAGCAACTCGGCCTCGTAGCCGATTTCACTGGCGGTGCGCTCCAGCGCCTGCACATCCTTGGGGAAACAGGAGCCGCCGTAACCACAGCCGGGGTAGATGAAGTGGTAGCCGATGCGTGGATCGGAGCCAATTCCCAGACGCACCTGCTCGACGTCCGCGCCGACGCGCTCGGCGATGTTGGCGATCTCGTTCATGAAGCTGATCTTGGTCGCGAGCATGGCGTTGGCCGCGTACTTGGTCAGTTCCGATGCCCGCACGCCCATGAAGAACAGCTTGTCATGGTTGCGATTGTAGGGGGCGTAGCATTCACGCATCAGCGTGCGCACTTCTTCCGAGTCCGTGCCCACGACGATGCGCGCGCCACGGGTGAAGTCCTCGATCGCCGCACCTTCCTTGAGGAATTCGGGGTTCGAGCAGACATCGAAGCGGAACTCGGTGCCCCGCTTGCGCTGCTCTTCGAGCACCGCGGCCTGGACCTTGTCGGCGGTGCCGACCGGCACGGTGGATTTGTTCACCACCACCTTGTAGCCGTCGATGTGCTGGCCAATGGTGCGCGCCACATTGAGCACGTAGGTCAGGTCAGCCGAGCCGTTCTCGTCCGGCGGCGTGCCCACCGCGATGAACAGCAGCGTGCCGAAGGAGATGGCCTCGGCGGCATCCTCGGTAAAGCGGATGCGCCCGGCGGCCAGGTTGTTGCGCACCATGACATCCAGGCCCGGTTCATAGATCGGTATCTGGCCCTTGCACAGCATCTGTGTGCGTTCGCTGTTGGTATCGACGCAGATCACCTGGTGCCCGGCGTCAGCCAGGCAGGCACCAGTCACCAGACCGACATAACCGCTTCCGAAGATCGTGATTTTCATGCTCAGACCCTGCTGTTGCGGAGTCGCCGCCCGTGCATCAAGCGCGGGAGAACAGCGACCCGAGCCGGCGGAGGAGACTCGGCCGGCTGATTCCTTGGGGATTCGGATGAGGCAGCGCGAGCACCTTCGAGAAAGCCTCGGCGCGCTGGCTCAGGCGATGCCGCTCGAACACCAGATCGTGCCCGGCGCGGGCGATGGCCGCAGCCTGCTGCGGATCGGCCAGCAGCTGGCGGTACTTCTCCATCAGCTCTTCGAGCGTGTCGTAGTGCACCACGTTGCGCATGTCGATCAGGCCGAGCAGGTCATCCTCGGTCGGCTGGCGCTTGGCGACCAGCACGCAGCCGCAGGCCATGGCCTCGAAGTTCTTCGCCATGTACTCGTTGAAACCGATGTCCGCACTCAGGAAGAAGCGGATGCGGTTGAGCACCGTCAGGTATTCGTCGGGATTCTCGGTGCGCAGCAACTGCAATGGCGTCTGCTCGGCCACACGGTCGAGCAACTCCTTGCGCCGCCCGTAGACCTTGCTCTTCACTCGGCCGACGAAGGCCAGGTCGATGTCGCGCGCCAGCCCGAGGTCCTTGAGCTGGCGGTCGTCGAAGGCCTTGGGCACGAAGTGGGCATTGACGCCCTGCTTGGCGAAGTAGCCGCGCACGGATTCGCTGGTGTAGATCACCGGCGCACCCTTGAGCGAATGGAAGAAACGCAGGAACTTGCCGTAGAACTTGCTCTCGCCCATGAACTCCTGGTACGCGTCCTCCTCGTAGTACACCAGCCCCGGCAGGGCGCGCACGCTGTCGAAGGCGTGCGCGGCACGGCGCAGCGGGATGTCGAAGAGCACCCGCTCGTAACCGGAGGTGTCCAGGTTGGACAAGGTGCGCGGCAGGTCGCGGATTTCCTCCTTGCTCAGCTTGATCATGCGCGAACCGGGGTTCAGCGCGATCAGGCCTTCATAGAGGGTATCCAGCGAGCGGGCGCGCTCCTGGCGGTTGATGATCAGGACACGCATGCTGGCGCTCCGCCGGTCACTGCACGCCGTCCTTGACCACCAGGATGTCCTGCATGATCAGGTATTGCAGGTCCGAGCCGTAGAACATGTTCAGGGCGTCGGTCGGCGAGCAGATCATCGGTTCGCCGCGGCGGTTGAGCGAGGTGTTGAGCGCCACGCCGTTGCCGGTGAGCTTCTCCAGTTCCTTCATCATGTCGTAGTAGCGCGGGTTGAACTCGCGCTTCAAGACCTGGGCGCGGGAGGTGCCGTCCTCATGGACGACTTCCGGCACGCGGGTCTTCCACTCTTCGTTGACTTCGAAGGTGAAGGTCATGAAGGGCGCCGGGTGGTCGATCTTGAACATCTGCGGGCCGACGGTATCGAGCATCGACGGGCAGAAGGGTCTCCAGCGTTCGCGGAACTTGATCTGCGCGTTGATGCGGTCGGCCACGCCGGCCACGCTCGGGCAGCCGATGATCGAGCGGCCGCCGAGGGCGCGCGGGCCGAACTCCATGCGACCCTGGAACCAGGCCACCGGGTTGCCCTCGACAAGCACCTTGGCGATGTACTCGGGCACGTTGTCGATCTTGCGCCACTGCGGCTTGGCCTCGTGGCGGGCGCAGGCGGCGATGACGTCTTCGTTGCTGTATTCCGGGCCGAGGTAGACGTGCTCCATCTTCTCGACCGGCACGCCGCGCTCCCAGGACACGTACGCGGCGGCGCCAACGGCGGTGCCGGCGTCGCTGGCCGCGGGCTGCACGTACAGCTCCTTGACCTCGGGGCGGGCGATGATCTTCTGGTTGAGCTTGACGTTCAGCGCGCAGCCGCCGGCGAAGGCGATCTTGCCGGTCTCGCGGATGATGTCGCCCAGGTAGTAATCCATCATCTCCAGCGCCAGCTTCTCGAACAGGGCCTGGATGCTGGCGGCGTAGTGGATGTAGGGATCGTCGGCGATGTCGCCTTCCCGTTTCGGGCCGAGCCATTCGATCAGCTTGGGCGAGAAGTAGTAGCCCTTGCCCTTTTCCTTGTAGCGGCGGAAGCCGATGACGTTGGCGTAGTCGGTGTTGATGATCAGCTCGCCGTTCTCGAACTTGGCGAGACGGGAGAAATCGTACTTGCTGGCGTCGCCATAGGGCGCCATGCCCATGACCTTGAACTCGCCGTCGAGCATGTCGAAGCCGAGGTATTCGGTCAGCGCGCCGTAGAGGCCGCCCAGGGAGTCCGGATCGTAGAACTCCTTGATCTTGTGGATCTTGCCGTTCTCGCCATAGCCGAAGAAGGTGGTGGCGTACTCGCCCTTGCCGTCGATCCCGAGGATCGCCGTCTTCTCCTTGAAGCCCGAGCAGTGGTAAGCGCTGGAGGCGTGGGCCAGGTGGTGCTCGACCGGCTGGATCTTGGTCTTCTTCAGGTCGAAGCCCAGCTGCTGCAGGCACCACTGGATGCGCTTGTAGTAGCGGTGGTAGCGGCGGTTGCCGAGCAGGATGGCGTCCAGCGCGCGGTCGGGCGCGTAGGCGTAGCGCTTGGCGTAGTGCCAGCGGGCCTTGTCGAAGATGCTGATGGGGGCGAACGGAATGGCCACCACGTCAACGTCGGACGGCTTGATCCCGGCCTGTTCCAGGCAGAACTTGGCCGACTCGTAGGGCATGCGGTTCTTCGCGTGCTTGTCGCGGACGAAGCGCTCTTCTTCGACGGCCGCGACCAGCTTGCCGTCGATGTACAGGGCGGCGGAAGGGTCATGGCTTACGGCGCCGGACAGGCCGAGGATGGTCAATGCCACAGGGTCTAGCCTCTTTCATCTGGGCGGGTGCCAGGCACCCGCGGTAAACGTTCGTCGAGCAGCCGGTGCAGTGCGCTGCCCTCTGGCCAGTTGCGCAGGAAACGCGCACGGTCGCGGGCATAGGCGCGGGCGAAGCTCGCTTCGCGCGAGTGACGCTGCATGGCATCGAGGTCGATCAGCGACCACTGCCCGCCTTCGCCCTGCTCCTGCCAGAACAGGTTGTGCCCCTTCAGGTCGCCATGGCTGATGCGCTCGCGCACCAGCGCCGCGAACAGTCTGTCCAGGGCTGCAAGGTCTGTTTCCGGCGGCAGGCCGCTCCCTGCCTGTTGCTCCAGGTAGGGTTTGAAACGGGCGATTATATCCTGACCGGCCAGGTAATCGGTAATCAGGAAGGCGGGGCCGCGTAGCCACAGCCAGCGCCGCTCGATCACCGCCAGCGGCTTGGGCGTGGCGATGCCGAGGAAGTCCAGGCGGTTGCCCTCGCGCCACGAGGCCCAGGCGCGGCTGGGGCGCCAGAAGCGCTTGAGCCAGTGCAGCAGGTTCTTGATGTTGTAGCGCTTGACCACCAGCGGCCGCCCATCGAGTTCCACACGGGCGACGGTCGCGGCACCGCCGGTCTTGTAGATATGCCCCCTGGCAATGAAGGCATCGGGATCGGCCAGCAGCGGCTGCAGCCCCTCCTCCTGCTCGCGGCGCACTGCGCGCAGGCCGAACGGGCCCTTGAGCACGCTGAACAGGCTGCAGTCGCGAGCGATCTTCTTCATCAGGTCGCCGACGCGCCAACGGCGGACCCTGGCGATTTCCTTCTGCAGGGCCTCCAGCGGCAGGGCGTGCTCGCCATTGGCCAGCAGGTAGTGGATCAGCAACTCTTCCAGGTAAGGATCCAGGCTCGCCGGCAGCTGGGCGAAGAACACCCCGAGGTTTTCCAGCACGCGCTTGCGCGACAGCGGCTGGCCGGGGGCTTCCGCACGGATGCCGGCGCCGTCGATCAGGTACAGCGTGCCGCCCTGGCGCAGCAGGTTGTCCAGGTGCAGGTCTTCCTGCCACAGGCCCTTGGCGTGCAGCTGGGCGATGGCGGTGAACGCCTCGGCGATGACCGCGGTCTGCGCGTCGGACAGCAGCGGCTCGGCTTCCACGGCGCGCCAGGCGTCCCAGAGGCTCTGGGCGTTATCGAGGAACTTGAAGAGCAGCCAGCCGCCCTCGCCGTCTTTCAGGCCGTCGGCCAGCAACTGGGGCGTACTCAGGCCCTGTTCGGCGAGCAGGCGTACACCATCGCGTTCACGCTGGAAGTGCCGCGCGGCCTTGCCGCCGACCAGCAACTTGGCCAGTACCGGGCGCCCGCGCCAATTGGCCGCACCGACGTAGCGCTGGCCGGGCAGTACGCGCAGCAGGCTGTCCAGGCGCAGTTCGGCCGGGCCGGCGCCGTCTTCCAGCTCGATGCGCAGGGGCAGCGCCGGCGTGCGGCCGGCTTCGCGCAGGGCGGAGAGCCTCATGCGCGGTTTTCCTTCTTCTTGCGACGCGCGCCCAGTCGGCGGTACCAGTCATCGACTTCCGGGCCGCCGGACGCGGTGCCCAGGTACGCCGCCAGCAAATTGCGCACGTCGGTCTCGTTCCAGTCCGGCGCGCGGCGCAGCAGCGGTTCGAGGTCGCGCACGCGGTCGCGCTGGCCGAACCACAGCGGGCGGGTCTTCTCCAGGTCGATCAGGGTCGCCTCGAAGGCATCGTCGGTTTCGCGCAGGAAGATGTGCTTGGGGTAGAAGCAGCCGTGCATCTGCCCGGCCTCGTGCAGACGACGGGCAAGCATGCCGCAGGCGCGCAAGATCGCCTGGCGACGCTCGGCGGGCAGGTTCGACCAGCCCTGCAGCAGGCTGTCCAGATCGCGCCAGCCATCCAGGGCGCGGGTCATGAGGATTGCCCGGCGCTCGCCGCCGACCTGTCGCGCGCCGAAGAAGGCTGCCTGCATGGAGGGGATGCCGAGCTGGTGGTAGCGCTGGATGTTGCGGAACTCGCGGCTGAAGGTTGGCTCGCCCAGCGGGCGCTTCAGGCTACGGGTCAGGTGGTTGCTCTGGCGCTTGAGGTAGTAGGCGGTGCCGTCCAGCTCCAGGCGGTACACGCTGCTCCAGCCGCCGCGCTCGGTGTTGGGCTCGTCCACGGCCACCAACTCCAGGGCCCACAGGGCATCGAAATCGGCCAGGGCATGGCTTTCCAGCAGGGCCTGATCGCCCTCGGCAATGAAATCCTTCACTCGCGTCCCTCGAAGAAATGAACGATGTGGCGGACGCGCTTCTTGTCCGACGCATTCAGGCGCTCACGCCGGCGGTACAGCAGGTAAAAGCGCAAGCGCTGCGTGGCCGACAGCTGACGCTTGGCGACCTTGTCCAGCGTGGCCAGGTCCTTGGTAATGCGGTAGCGCAGCATGAAGCCGATCCAGAAGTCGCCGATCGGGCAATCGATGAAATACACCGTGCCCTCGCCATCGACCAGGATGTTGCGCCACTTCAGATCGTTATGGGTGAAATGATGGTCATGCATCGTCCGCGTATAGCGCGCCAACTGCTGCATGACGTGATCGACCCAGGCACGGTCCTTCAGCCGAGGATCCTTTTGCTTGGCCAGGGCCTGCAGGTCCTCGGTGCCAACCAGCTCGCGGGTGATGATCGCACCGCGGGAGAAACCGCCGTGCTCCCGCTCCAGACCGTAGGCCACCACCTGCGCCGTGGGGATACCCCACTTGGCGAACTGCTTGAGGTTCTGCCACTCGGCCTTCACCCGCGGGCGCGGCAGGAAGCGGCGAAACCCCTTGCCCGGCTTGCGGTAGCGCTTGACGTAATAGCGCACGCCATCGCGCTCGATGCGCACCACGTCGGACATCGCATCCTTGGTAATGCGCTCGCCTTGCAGGGCGAACACGGCATCCAGGCTGCCGAAATCGGCGGCGAGATGCTGGTAGTCGGCTTCGAGTACCCAGCCGGCCATCAGAGCAGGTCTCCGTATCGTTGTTTGCGGTCGTAGAGCTTGGCTGCCTTGCGCTCCATCCATGCCAGCAGCGCGGCTTCCTCGCGGAGGATGTCACGCAGGGGGCGCTGGAAGTAACCGCGCAGGAAGCGCAATTTGTCACGGCGCGTGAGGCCGATGTCCAGCGCGGAGAAGTACAGCGCCGCCAGGTCCTTGTTGCGCCAGCGGCGCGGCGTCGCGGCGCGGGTCTGGGCGCGGTGCAGGTCGATCACCGACAGGCGCAGGTCGTCCGCGCTGATCGGCCGATCGGTGTGCAGCAGGAAGTGGCAGATGTAGCAGTCGCGGTGGTTGACCCCGGCGCGGTGCATGGTGCCGACCATCGTCGCCACTTCGGCGATCAGCGCGCGCTTCAGGCGCGGCTCGGGTGGCGTCTGCAGCCAGTCCAGCGACAGGACTTCCAGGTCGGTGGTGGGCGCCAGCTCCTCGGTGATGATGAAGGAGTGCTGCGCGGCCGGGTTGCCGCCGCGCTCGCCGTAGGCCACCGAGGTCATGGTCGCCACGCCGGCCTGGTGCAGGCGCTCCAGGGCGCGCTGCTCCTGGCCCGCGCCCAGCACCGGGAGCTTGGCGCTGAACAGGTTCTTGACGATCTCGCCCCAGCCGATGCCGCGGTGGATCTTGACGAAATAGCCGCGCCCATCGACCTCGGTACGCAGTGTGCGGCGGCCTTCCAGTTCGCGGTAGACCTTGCCCTGCAGGCGCTCGACCTCGACGAAGGGGTCCTTGCCGGCCCACAGGCGCTTGAAGGGCTCGTGCAACTCAAGCTTCATGGAAACCGCCTTTGTAGGAGCGAGCTCGCTCGCGAACCTGCATGGCACTCCGGGTGGCCGGGAGAGCATTCGCGAGCAAGCTCGCTCCTACCAGAGCAAAAGCGTTCATGCGCGCTCCTGCAGGATCAGGTCGGCGGCGTGCTGCGGCATGCTGTACAGGTCCGCGGTGTCGGCGAAGGCCAGGCCGTTGCGCCCCCACTCCGCCCGCGCCGCGTCGTCTTCCAGCATCTGCTGGAGCATGCCGTTCAGGCGTTCCTGCTCGAAGGGCGACGGCACTACGCGGCCGGCGTTCGCCTCGTCGATGTAGTGGGCGTAGCCGCACACGTCGGTGACCAGCACCGGCAGGCCCGCCACCAGCGCTTCGAGCAGCACGGTGCCGGTGTTCTCGTTGTAGGCCGGGTGGATCAGCAGGTCGGCGCCGAGCAGGAAGCGCGGAATATCGCTGCGCCCCTTGAGGATCTGCACGTTGTCCGACAACCCCAGCGCCTTCACCTGCAGCAGGAAGGGCTTGGGATCGTCCTGGCCGATGGCGATCAGGCGGGTGCGCTTGCGCAGGGAGCGCGGCAGCGCCGCCAGTGCCTTGAGGCTGCGGTCCAGGCCCTTGGTCTTGAAGCCGGAGCCGATCTGCACCAGCAACAGGTCGTCGTCCGCCAGCTTGAACTCTCGACGGAACTCGGCGCGGATTTCGCCGGCGTTGGCCGGCGCGCGGCGGTCCTGGGCGATGCCCGGCGGCAGCAGGTGGAAACGGGATTCAGGCGTACGGTAGTGCTTGATGAACAGCGGCTGCTGGACCTCGGAGATCATCAGGATCTCGGTTTTGGACTCCGGCGCGAACACCGCGCGCTCGTAGTCGGCGAAGTGCTTGTAACGGCCCCAGCGGCGATAGAACCCGTTGCGCAGGGTCTGCGCCTTGTCCTCGAAGCAGCCGTCGGCGGCGTAATAGACATCCAGGCCGGGCATCTTGTTGAAACCGATCACCCGGTCCACCGGCGAACGCGCGAGGTCGGCGGCCAGCCAGGCGCTGAACTTCTCGTTGCGGCGGTGGTTGAACAGCGATTTCACCGGCGCCACGCGCACGTCGAAGCCGGGCGGTATGTCGCCTTCCCAGATCGGGGTGTAGACACGGATGGCATGGCCGCGCTGCTGGCACTCCAGCGCGATGCGCATGAAATCGCGTTGCAGCCCGCCAAAGGGGAAGTATTTGTAGAGGACGAAAGCCAGGGTCATCGAAGCGTCTCCGGGGCCAGCAGCAGTGCCTCCAGCTGGGTGGCCACGCGCTGGGGATTCAGGCGCGTGAAGCACAGAGGCTGTTCATGCCGCAGGTCGAACTGACGCTTGTCGTCGGCCGTCGGCTGGTAGGTGCAGGTCTTCTGCAGGCAGGGGGCGCACGGCCAGTCACTGGCCAGGTGCACCTGCGAGCGCCCGTAGGCGCCGGTCAGACCGGGATTGGTCGGGCCGAACAGCGACAGCGTCGGCACGTCCAGGGCAGCGGCCAGGTGGCCCAGCCCGGTGTCCACCGCCACGCAGGCGGAAGCGCCGGCCAGCACCTTTGCCATGCCCGCCAGGCTTAATCTGGGGAGCACGGAGGCATTTTCCAAGCCTTCGGCCAGGCGCTCGGCGCGCTGCCGCTCGGCGTCGTTGCCCCACGGCAGGCGCACCGACCAGCCGCGTTCGCCCATGCGCTGGGCCAACTCGCGCCAATAGACCTCGGGCCAGTGCTTGGTCACCCAGGTGGTGCCGTGGAGGAACACCAGGTACGGGTCGCCATCCACGGCATCCAGCAGGCGATTGCGGTCCAGGCCGTAGTCGCCGGTGCCGGCGGGCAGCGGGTAGTCCAGCGCCTGGGCGAACAACTGGCGCACGCGCTCGACGGCGTGCTGCCCCCAGGCAACCGGGTAGGTGCGGCGATAGAAGCGGCTGGCGGCCGGCTCGCGGGCCGACGCCTTGTCCAACCCGGCGACAGGCGTGCGACGGCGTGCATAGCGGGTCAGCCAGGCGCTCTTGAGCAGGCCCTGGGCATCGATCACCAGGTCGTAATCCACTTCCTTGAGGCGACGCTTGAAGCGCCCCCACTCACCGCTCTTGAAGGTTTGCCAGAGGTTCTTGCGCCAGCGGCGGATCGCCACCGGGATCACCTGGGCGACCGCCGGATGCCAGGCCGGAATCTCGGCGAAACCTTCTTCCACCACCCAGTCGAACTGGATGCCGGGAATGGCGCGGGCGGCGTCGGTCAACGCCGGCAGGGTATGGATGACATCGCCCAGGGACGACGTCTTGATCAGCAGGACCCTCATTCCACATCAACCGGATCGGCAACCAGGCGGTCCAGCGCTTCGATCACCGGACGCGGCTTGAGCTCGCGCAGGCAGTTGTAATGGCCGAAGCGGCACACGCGATCGAAGCAGGGGCTGCACTCCAGGCCCAGGCGGACGATTTCCACCGCATCGGCCAGCGGCGGGGTGAACTGCGGCGAGGTGGAACCGTAGACCGCCACCAGCGGGCGATTCAGCGCGGCGGCCACGTGCATCAGGCCGGAGTCGTTAGTGACCACGGCGCCGGCGCAGGACATGAGGTCGATGGCCTCGGCCAGGGCGGTCTCGCCGGCCAGGTTCACCGCCTCTTCGCGCAGACCGGGGATCAGCCGCATGCGGATGTCTTCGCCGCCGGGATGGTCGTTCTTCGACCCGAAGATCCAGACCTGCCAGCCAGCACGGATCTTCGCTTCGGCGACCTTGGCGTAATACTCCGCCGGCCAGCGCTTGGCCTCGCCGAACTCGGCGCCGGGGCACAGCGCCAGCACCGGGCGATCCAGGCTCAGGCCGAACTTGGCCAGCGCCGTGTCGCGGCTTAGCGGGTCGATGGACAGGCGTGGCTGTGGATAAGGTTGCGGCAGCGCGGCGCCCGGCTCATAGGCCAGGGCCATGAAGCGCTCGATCATCAGCGGATAGCGCTCTTTATCCAGCGTGCGGATGTCGTTGAGCAGGCCGTAGCGCATCTCGCCCTTCCAGCCGGTGCGCGTGGGGATGCCGGCGAAATACGGCACCAGCGCCGACTTCAGCGAGTTGGGCAGGAGGATCGCCTGGTCGTACTGCCCCTTGAGGGACTTGCCGATGCGCCGGCGCGAGGCGATGTCCAGCACGCCATGGCCGAGGGGGAAGCTCAGGGCCTGGCGCACCTGCGGCATGCGCTCGAGGATCGGCCGGCTCCAGTCCGGCGCCAGCACGTCGATCACGCAGTCCGGATGCTGCTGCTTCAGACACTGGAAGAGTGTCTGCGCCATCACCATGTCGCCCACCCAGGAGGGGCCTACGATCAGAATTCTCATGCCTTTTCCGAAAAACGACCGGGGAGGCTCTCGCCTCCCCGTATTCCATTCATCCAGCCGTGCGGCAGGTGCCCTCACGGTTGGGTGCCGAGCAACGAATGCCGGCAGTCTAGCCCAGCCTTCATGCCGGCCGGGCGGATTTCGTCACTCCCTGTGACCTGGCGCAATGGCATCATGCGCCGGCTCCTGATCCCACCCTGGCCCGCGCAGGCCACCCGACAGCGCGGCGCGCTCCGGCGATGGTCATTGCGCCGGATGCCAGTGACTTCGTGGGGAAAACGCAGCGAATCAGGTCAGCTCGAAGGCCTTCCACATCTGCATCACCATGCGTCGTTCTGCATGGAAGTGGTCGCCGCTCACCACGCCCGGCTGCTTCTGCAGGGACAATCGGTGCGCCGCCGCCCGGTAGGCCTTGTAGGCGTCCTGCAGCTTCAGGACATCCTCGCCGGACATCAACCCGACCCGCTCCAGGGCTTCCAGGATGCGGATGTTATCGGTGAACTCCACCAGTTCCGGGTGCTGCCAGGACCACGCCAGGGCCGCGTATTGCACCATAAATTCGATATCGACGATACCACCGGCATCCTGCTTGAGATCGAACGGGGCCGCGGCCTCGAAGGCATTCGGCGCGGTGCCGGCGGCGGTGCTCGGGGTGCCGAGGTTGTCGCGCATCTTGGCGCGCATTTCACTGACGTCCCTGCGCAGCTCCGCCAGGTCGCGCTGCTGGCCCAGGACCTTGGCGCGGATCGCCTCGAAGGCCTTGCCCACGCGCGGGCAACCGGCGAGCACGCGGGCGCGCACCAGCGCCTGGTGCTCCCAGGTCCACGCCTCGCCCAGCTGGTAGGCCTCGAAGGCGCGCAACGAACTGACCAGCAGGCCCGACGCGCCGCTCGGGCGCAGGCGCATGTCCACCTCGTAGAGCATGCCCGAGGGCGTCTGCGCGGTGAGGAAGTGGATGATCTTCTGCCCCAGGCGCGTGTAGAACTGCGCGCCGTCGATGGACTTCTCGCCATCGGTCTCGCACTGCGGGTCGCCGTCGTGGATGAACACCAGATCCAGGTCCGAGCCGTGGCCCAGCTCCAGGCCGCCGGACTTGCCGTAGCCGATGATGATGAAATCCGGATCGCACGGCGTGCCATCGGCACGGGTCGGCCGGCCGTGGCGCTGCACCAGCTGGTCCCAGGCCAGGCTCAACACCTGCTCGAGGATCGCCTCGGCCAGCCAGGTCAGGTAGTCGCTGACCTTCATCAGCGGCAGGGTGCCGGCGATCTCCGAGGCGACCACGCGCAGGGCATGGGCCAGCTTGAAGTGGCGCAGGGTTTCCATCTGCTGTTCGAGGTCATCCTCGGGAATGCGCATCAGCCGCTCGCGCAGCTCGGCGCCCAGCTCGGCGGCCTGCGGCGGACGGAACAGCCGCCCCTCGTTCAGGAGCTCGTCGAGCAGGATGGGGAAGCGGGCGATCTGCTCGGCCACCATCGGGCTGGCCGCGCACAGCGTCAGCAGGCGCTCCAGCGCCCCGGGGTTCTCCGTCAGCAGCACCAGATAGGCCGAGCGCCGCGCCACTGCCTCGATCAGCGGCAGGGTGCGCTCGAGCAGCACGTCCGCCGGGCCGCGCTCGGCGATCATGTTCAGCAGGCGCGGCATGAAGGCGTCCAGCCGCTCGCGGCCCAGGCGCTGCATGGCGCGCACCTGCGGGCCGTTGCGCAGGTCGGTGAGGCGCTTCCAGGCCGCGGCCGGCTCCACGAACCCGGCATCGGCGAACTGCCGGCAGGCAGACTCCTCGTCCACCGCCTCTTCCCACAGCGGAATCCATTCGCCGCCGATGGTGGTGTCCACCTGCCCTTCTTCATCTTCGTCCGGGTCGGCGATGACCTGGCGGAAGTGCCAGTCGATGCGCTCGCGCCACTGGTTGGTCGCCTGGTGGAACGCCGACCAGTTGGCGAAGCCCATGATGAAGGCCACGCGGATCCGCTCGAACTCGTCCTCCGGCAGCATCTGCGTCTGCCGGTCGGCGATGGCCTGCAGGGCGTGTTCGGCGTAGCGCAGGAATTCGTAGCCCTCGCGCAGCTCGGCGACCACCTGCGGCGGCAGGTAGCCCTGCCCCTCGAGGATCGCCAGCACCCGCAGCAGCGGCCGCTGCTGCAGGCTCAGGTCGCGGCCGCCGTGGATCAGCTGGAAGGCCTGGGCGATGAATTCCACCTCGCGGATGCCACCGGCGCCCAGCTTGATGTTCTCGCTCATGCCCTTGCGCCGGACTTCCTGCTGGATCAGCTGCTTCATGGTGCGCAGCGCTTCGATGGCGGAGAAATCCAGGTAGCGCCGGTAGACGAACGGGCGCAGCAGCTCCAGCAGGCGCTGGCCGGCTTCCTCGTCGCCGCCCACCACGCGGGCCTTGATCATCGCGTAGCGCTCCCAGTCGCGGCCCTGGTCCTGGTAGTACTGCTCCAGCGCGGCGAAGCTGTGCACCAGCGGGCCGCTGGAGCCATACGGGCGCAGGCGCATGTCGACGCGGAAGGCGAAGCCCTCGACGGTGATGGCGTCCAGCGACTTGATCAGCTTCTGCCCCAGGCGGGTGAAGAACTCCTGGTTGTCCAGCGCGCGCTTGGCGCCCTGGGTCTCGCCGCCCTCGGGGTAGCCGAAGATCAGGTCGATGTCCGAGGACAGGTTCAGCTCGCCCGCCCCCAGCTTGCCCATGCCCAGCACCACCATCTTCTGCGGCAGGCCCGAACGATTGCCGATGGGCACGCCGAACTGCTGGCAGTGGCGCTGGTAGAGCCAGGCCAGGGACTGGTCGATGCAGGCGTCGGCGAGGTCCGAGAGGTCGCGGCAGGTCCCGGCCAGATCGCTGCGGCGGGTCAGGTCGCGCCAGATGATGCGCACCTGCTGGCGCCGGCGGAAGCGACGCAGGCGGCGGCCCAGTTCGTCCTCATCGGTGCAGTCGGTCAGCAGGGCTTCGAGCTGCGCGCCCATCTCGCCGGGCTGCAGGCTCCGCTCCAGTTCGCCGGTCGCGGCCAGCGCCAATAGAAAGGCAGGATCGCGCTGCACCTGCTCGGCGACGAAGTCGCTGCCGGCAGTGACACGGGCGAAATCGGCGTGCCGCTCGTCGGGCCAACTGTCGAAACTGGCGATCTGCTCGGCGGAAAGGGCGGCGATGGCGGTGCGGAAATTCTGCTCAGCGCGCTCGGCGAGCGGCTTGAGCGTGGCCGGCAATGCGGCCAGGGACGGCAGGCTCATGGTCTATCCTGAGTGGTCGGCGAGGCGCCGGCATTCCTGTCTTTTCGCGCCCCTGTAGTTTTACTACTAACTTTTTCTGGCGGAGGGGTGTATCCGTTGGCGATTTGTAGTAAAACTACAACCCGCCGGGCGTACCCCCGGAGCACTTCCAAGAATTCGCCGCGTCGCCCACGAGGTTGGCGCAGCTATCGGCAACGATCTACTGGCTTCCGATTCTGGAAGCCTTTCCGCCCTGGAGCAAGCCATGCAAGACCTCGATCCCGTCGAAACCCAGGAATGGCTGGACGCCCTGGAATCGGTCCTGGACCGTGAAGGTGAAGACCGCGCCCATTACCTGATGACCCGCATGGGCGAGCTGGCCAGCCGGTCCGGCACCCAACTGCCCTACGCCATCACCACGCCCTATCGCAACACCATCCCCGTCACCCACGAAGCGCGCATGCCCGGCGACCTGTTCATGGAACGCCGCATCCGCTCCCTGGTGCGCTGGAACGCCCTGGCGATGGTGATGAAGGCCAACAAGAACGACCCGGATCTGGGTGGCCACATCTCCTCCTTCGCCTCCTCGGCGACCCTGTACGACGTTGGCTTCAACTACTTCTTCCAGGCCCCGACCGACGAACACGGCGGCGACTTGGTGTTCTTCCAGGGCCACGCCTCCCCCGGCGTCTACGCCCGCGCCTTCCTCGAAGGCCGCATCACCGAAGACCAGCTGAACAACTTCCGCCAGGAAGTGGACGGCAATGGCCTGTCTTCCTACCCGCACCCCTGGCTGATGCCGGACTTCTGGCAGTTCCCGACCGTGTCCATGGGTCTGGGCCCGATCCAGGCGATCTACCAGGCGCGCTTCATGAAGTACCTGGAAAGCCGCGGCTTCATCCCCGCCGGCAAGCAGAAGGTCTGGTGCTTCATGGGTGACGGCGAGTGCGACGAGCCCGAATCCCTGGGCGCGATCTCCCTGGCCGGCCGCGAGAAGCTGGACAACCTGATCTTCGTCATCAACTGCAACCTGCAGCGCCTCGACGGCCCGGTTCGCGGCAACGGCAAGATCATCCAGGAACTCGAAGGCGTGTTCCGTGGCGCCGAGTGGAACGTCAACAAGGTGGTCTGGGGTCGCTTCTGGGATCCGCTGTTCGCCAAGGACACCGCCGGCCTGCTGCAGCAGCGCATGGACGAGGTCATCGACGGCGAGTACCAGAACTACAAGGCCAAGGACGGCGCCTACGTGCGCGAGCACTTCTTCGGCGCGCGTCCCGAGCTGCTGGAGATGGTCAAGGACCTCTCCGACGAAGAGATCTGGAAGCTCAACCGTGGCGGCCACGACCCCTACAAGGTCTATGCGGCCTACCACCAGGCGGTCAACCACAAGGGCCAGCCGACCGTCATCCTGGCCAAGACCATCAAGGGCTACGGCACCGGCTCGGGCGAAGCGAAGAACATCGCGCACAACGTCAAGAAGGTCGACGTCGAGTCCCTGAAGTCGTTCCGCGACAAGTTCGACATCCCGATCAAGGATGCCGACCTGGAAAACCTGCCGTTCTACCGCCCCGAGGAAGGCAGCGCCGAAGCCAAGTACCTGGCCTCGCGCCGTGCCGCGCTGGGCGGCGTGATGCCGGTTCGCCGCGAGAAGAGCTTCAAGGTCCCGGTTCCGCCGCTGGATACCCTCAAGGCCATGCTCGACGGCTCGGGCGACCGTGAAATCTCCACCACCATGGCCTTCGTGCGGATCATCTCGCAGCTGGTCAAGGACAAGGAACTCGGCCCGCGCATCGTCCCGATCGTGCCGGACGAAGCCCGTACTTTCGGTATGGAAGGCATGTTCCGCCAGCTGGGTATCTACTCCTCCGTCGGCCAGCTGTACGAGCCGGTGGATAAAGACCAGGTGATGTTCTACCGCGAGGACAAGAAAGGTCAGATCCTCGAGGAAGGCATCAACGAAGCCGGCGCCATGTCCAGCTGGATCGCCGCGGGTACCTCGTACTCCACGCACAACCAGCCGATGCTGCCGTTCTACATCTTCTACTCGATGTTCGGCTTCCAGCGCATTGGCGACCTGGCCTGGGCCGCCGGCGACAGCCGCGCGCACGGTTTCCTGATCGGCGGCACCGCCGGCCGCACCACCCTGAACGGTGAAGGCCTGCAGCACGAAGACGGTCACAGCCACCTGCTGGCGGCGACCATCCCGAACTGCCGCACCTACGATCCGACCTACGCCTACGAGCTGGCGGTGATCATCCGCGAAGGCTCGCGCCAGATGATCGAAGAGCAGCAGGACATCTTCTACTACATCACCGTGATGAACGAGAACTACGTCCAGCCGGCCATGCCCAAGGGCGCAGAGGAAGGCATCATCAAGGGCATGTACCTGCTCGATGAGGACAAGAAGGACGCCGCGCATCATGTGCAGCTGCTGGGCTCGGGCACCATCCTGCGCGAAGTCGAAGCCGCCGCGAAGATCCTGCGCGAAGACTTCGGCATCGGCGCCGATGTCTGGTCGGTACCCAGCTTCAACGAACTGCGCCGCGACGGCCTCGCCGTGGAGCGCTGGAACCGCCTGCACCCGGGCCAGAAGCCCAAGCAGAGCTACGTCGAAGAGTGCCTCTCCGGCCGCAAGGGCCCGGTGATCGCCTCCACCGACTACATGAAGCTCTACGCCGAGCAGATCCGCCAGTGGGTGCCGAGCAAGGAGTACAAGGTGCTGGGCACCGACGGCTTCGGCCGCAGCGACAGCCGCCGCAAGCTGCGCGACTTCTTCGAAGTGGACCGTCACTGGGTCGTGCTGGCCGCGCTGGAAGCCCTGGCCGATCGTGGCGATATCGAACCCAAGGTGGTGGCCGAGGCCATTGCCAAGTTCGGCATCGATCCCGAAAAACGTAATCCGCTGGACTGCTGAGGAGAGGCACGATGAGCGAACTGATTCGTGTACCCGACATCGGCAATGGTCAGGGTGAAGTCATCGAACTGCTGGTCAAGGTCGGCGACACCGTCGAGGCCGACCAGAGCCTGCTGACGCTGGAATCCGACAAGGCCAGCATGGAGATCCCCTCGCCGAAGGCCGGCGTGGTGAAGAGCCTGAAGGTCAAGGTGGGCGACACCCTGAAGGAAGGCGACGAGATCCTCGAGCTGGAAGTCGAGGGTGGTTCGGCCGCCGCCGAAGCGCCCAAGGCCGAAGCACCGGCTCCGGCCGCCGAAGCACCGAAGGCAGAGGCTCCGGCCGCTGCCCCGGCCCCGGCCCCGGCCCCGGCTGCCGCACCCGCCGCTGGCGCCAGCGTCCAGGACATCCATGTCCCGGACATCGGCTCCGCCGGCAAGGCGAATGTCATCGAAGTCATGGTGAAAGCCGGCGACACGGTCGAAGCCGACCAGTCGCTGATCACCCTGGAATCGGACAAGGCGAGCATGGAAATCCCCTCGCCGGCCTCCGGCGTGGTGGAGAGCGTGTCGATCAAGGTCGGTGACGAAGTCGGCACCGGCGACCTGATCCTCAAGCTCAAGGTCGCGGGCGCCGCCGCCCCGGCCGCGGCTGAGGCACCGGCTGCCGCACCGGCTCCGGCCGCTGCTGCTCCTGCTGCCGCGCCGGCCCCGGCGGCCCCGGCCCCGGCCAAGGCTGCGGAAGCCGCCCCGGTGGGTGCGCCGAGCCGCGACGGCGCCAAGGTTCACGCAGGCCCCGCGGTGCGCATGGTCGCCCGCGAGTTCGGCGTCGAGCTGTCCGAGGTGAAAGGCACCGGTCCGAAGGGCCGTATCCTCAAGGAAGACGTGCAGGCGTTCGTGAAAGAACAACTGCAACGCGCCAAGTCCGGCGCGCCGGCTGGCGCTACCGGTGGCGCGGGCATCCCGCCGATCCCGGAAGTCGACTTCAGCAAGTTCGGCGACGTGGAAGAAGTGGCCATGACCCGCCTGATGCAGGTCGGCGCCGCCAACCTGCATCGCAGCTGGCTGAACGTGCCGCACGTGACCCAGTTCGACTCGGCCGACATCACCGAGATGGAAGCCTTCCGCGTGGCCCAGAAAGCCGTTGCGGAGAAGGCCGGCGTCAAGCTGACCGTGCTGCCGATCCTGCTCAAGGCCTGCGCCCACCTGCTCAAGGAAATGCCGGACTTCAACAGCTCCCTGGCCCCCAGTGGCAAGGCGCTGATCCGCAAGAAGTACGTGCACATCGGTTTCGCCGTGGATACGCCGGACGGCCTGCTGGTGCCGGTGATCAAGAACGTCGACCAGAAGAGCCTCCTGCAGCTCGCCGCCGAAGCCGCCGAACTGGCCGAGAAAGCGCGCACCAAGAAGCTCTCCGCCGACGCCATGCAGGGCGCCTGCTTCACCATCTCCAGCCTCGGCCACATTGGCGGCACCGGCTTCACGCCGATCGTCAACGCGCCGGAAGTGGCGATCCTGGGTGTCAGCAAGGCCACCATGCAGCCGGTGTGGGACGGCAAGGCCTTCCAGCCGCGCCTGATGCTGCCGCTGTCGCTGTCCTACGATCACCGCGTGATCAACGGGGCGGCCGCCGCGCGCTACACCAAGCGCCTGTCCGACCTGCTGGGCGATATCCGCACGCTGTTGCTGTAAGGGAATGGCCTACGGTCCTGCTACGCGGACGCACAGCAGACCGCAGGCCCTTTCCACGTGTTGTAAGGGGTAGGTCCGCCTACCCTTCCTCTCGACGAGCACGCCACGCTCGTTCTCTCCAGCCCTGCCGGATGGCGGGGCTTCTTTTTTGCCGGACCGGCGGTTACGCCGCGCTCCCGCCCCTGGCTCAACTTCGCACCGTGACGGCCGATACAGTCTTGGCTTGTCATGGCCCCGTGCCTCATGCAAATCTTGCCAACGCCCATAGAAGTCGGGCGAGGCCATGTACCTCGTCCAGCACCCTGGAAATCCACCGCGCATGAAGAGTCATCCCGATGCCGCCAGCCGTCAGGCGGCCGAGGTTGTCACGCAGCTTCCCGTCCCTTCGAGGCTCGGGATGCTGCGCTTCGAGCGCCTGAACGAGCCCAGCTGGACCCTGCTGTTCCTCGACCCCGGCTGCGAACGCCAGATCGGCGTGCCGGCCCACGACCTCTGCGGCATCCTCGACGCCCCCTACGCCAGCCTGATGGAGCCCGAAGCGCGCCATCGCCTGCATGAGCAGGTGCAGCAGCAACTCCTCAAGGACGGCCGTTACCGGGTGCGCTACCTGCTCCACTCGCCACGCGGCACGCTCAACGTGCTGGAGGTCGGCGAGAGCTTCCAGCAGCACGGCCGCCAGCTGCTTCACGGCTACCTGCTGCAGACCGAGGGCGACGAGCAGGACACCGAGCTGGACCCGCGCCTGCTGGACCTGGAAGCGCAGAACATCCGCCTGAAGATGTCCCTGGAGATGTACCAGCGCTCCCAGGACGAACACCTGCAGCACCTGGTGCGCTCGCGGACCCAGCAGAACCTGATCGTGCGCCTGGCGCGGCACCGTTACCTGTCCAGCGACCCGCTGCTCGAAGCCGCGCAGCTGATCGCCCAGGCCGCCTGCGAGGCCTACGACGTGGCCCGCGCCGGCATCTGGCGGCTGCATCCGGACCATCGCCTGGAGGCGGTGACAATCTACCGCCGCGACATCGACCAGTACGAAAAGCCCCAGGACATCGACGCCAGCCACTTCCCCAACTACCTCGACGCGGTGCACAGCGGCCGCGCCATCGATGCCCACAACGCCCAGCAGGACCCGCGCACCCAGGAGTTGGCCAAGCGTTACCTGCGCCCGCAAGGCATCAGCGCCATGCTCGACGCCACCATCCGCGTCGGCGGCGAAGTGGTCGGGGTGCTCTGCCTGGAACACGTCGGCGAGGTGCGCATGTGGCAGAGCGACGAGATCGCCTTCGCCGGCGAGCTGGCCGACCAGTACGCCCAGGTGCTGATGAACCACGAGCGGCGTAACGTCTCCAGCGCCCTGCACCTGTTCCAGCGCGCGGTCGAGCAGAGCGCCAGCGCCTTCCTGCTGATCGATCGCGACGGCCTGGTGGAGTACGTCAACCCGAGCTTCACCGCGATCACCCAGTACGGCGCCGATGAAGTGCGCGGCCGCCGCCTGCCGGAGCTGCCGGCATTGGCCAACTTGAGCGAGCTGCTGTTCGACGCGCGCTCCACCCTGGTCACGCAGAACAGCTGGCAGGGCGAGTTCCGTAGCCGGCGCAAGAACCTCGAGCCCTACTGGGGCCAGCTGTCGCTGTCCAAGGTCTACGACGACAAGGGCGAGCTGACCCACTACATCGGCATCTACGAAGACATCACCCAGAGCAAGCTGGCCCAGCAGCACATCGAGAAGCTCGCCTACCGCGACAACCTCACGGGGCTGGCCAACCGGCACTTCTTCATCAACGCCCTGGAAGAACGCCTGCAGGTGGGCAGCGAACACTCGCTGAGCCTGCTGCTGGTGGACATCGACAACTTCAAGCGGATCAACGACAGCCTCGGCCACCAGACCGGCGACAAGCTGCTGGCCAACCTCGCCCGGCGCCTGCGCAGCAGCCTGAGCGACAGCGCCACCCTGGCGCGCTTCGCCAGCAACGAATTCGCCGTGCTGCTGGAGGAATCGGTGGCCGGCCGTGGCGAGAAGGTCGCCGCGCAGATCCTCGATGTGCTCGACAAGCCGCTGTTCGTCGACAACCAGCTGATCAGCATCACCGGCTCGGTGGGCATCGCCTACGCGCCGCAGCACGGGCAGGACCCGCAGACCCTGATGAAGCACGCGGGCCTGGCGCTGCACAAGGCCAAGGCCAACGGCAAGCACCAGGTGCAGACCTTCACCGAGGCGATGACCGCCGAGGCGAGCTACAAGCTGTTCGTCGAGAGCAACCTGCGCCGCGCCCTGGTGCAGGACGAACTGGCGGTGCACTACCAGCCCAAGCTGTGCCTGCGCAGCGGCGCACTGCTCGGCCTCGAAGCGCTGCTGCGCTGGCAGCACCCGGAGAAGGGCATGATCCGCCCGGACCAGTTCATCAGCGTCGCCGAGGAAACCGGGCTGATCATCCCCATCGGCAAATGGGTGATCCGCCAGGCCTGCCGCCAGGTGCGCGAACTGGCCGCCAAGGGCCTGGGCGAGCTGCACATGGCGATCAACCTGTCGCCCAAGCAGTTCAGCGACCCGGACCTGGTCGGCTCCATCGCCGCCATCCTCCACGAGGAAAGCATCCCCGCCTCGCAGCTGGAACTGGAGCTCACCGAAAGCCTGCTGCTGGACGCCACCGACGACACCCGCCAGCAGCTGGAGCGCCTGAAGAATCTCGGCCTGACCCTGGCCATGGACGACTTCGGCACCGGCTACTCGTCGCTGAGCTACCTGAAGAAATTCCCCATCGACGTGATCAAGATCGATCGCAGCTTCATCAAGGACATCCCGGACAACCAGGACGACATGGAGATCACTTCCGCGGTGATCGCCATGGCCCACAACCTCAAGCTGCAGGTGGTCGCCGAAGGCGTCGAGACCGCCGCCCAGCTGGCCTTCCTGCGGCGCAACCGCTGCGACATCGGCCAGGGCTACCTGTTCGACAAGCCCATCCCCAGCCACGACCTTTCCTCCAGCCTGCAGCGCTACCCCTGCCGCCCGCACTGAGGCGCCCTGGCGCGGCGTGCCCGCAGCCAATTGCACCGGCGCGATCAAACATCCCGCAAAGCAAAACAAACGCTGTAATCTTCGGCGAGTACCCGAGTCTATTGCCGCCCCTTTCGTGAGGAGACGAATGCCATGACCCTGCGCTCGCAAATACTTGCCCACAAGCTGGAACTGCCCAGCTCCGCCCAGGCCCTGCCGGGGCGCGAAATCCCGATGCCGGTGCCTGAAGCGCATTACGTCAATGGCCGCCCGCTGACCGCGCCCTTCCCCGCCGGCGTGCAGCAGATCGTGGTCGGCCTGGGTTGCTTCTGGGGCGCCGAACGGCGCTTCTGGCAACAGCCGGGCGTGTGGGTCACCGCGGTGGGCTATGCAGGCGGCTACACGCCGAACCCGACCTACGACGAAGTCTGCTCCGGCCTGACCGGCCACAGCGAAGTGGTGCTGGTGGCGTATGACCCGCGGGAGACCAGCATCGAAGCCCTGCTGAAGGTGTTCTGGGAATCCCACGACCCGACCCAGGGCATGCGTCAGGGCAACGACACCGGCACCCAGTACCGCTCGGTGCTCTACTGGTTCGACCAGGCGCAGAAAGCCGCCATCGACGCCAGCCGCGAGGCGTTCCAGAAGGAACTCAGCGCCAAGGGCTACGGCGAGATCACCACGGAAATCCGCGAGGTGCCGCCGTTCTACTACGCCGAGGCCTACCACCAGCAGTACCTGGCGAAGAACCCCAACGGCTACTGTGGCCTGGGCGGCACGGGCGTCTGCCTGCCGGCGTAAGTGTGCTCGTGTAGGAGCGAGCCTGCTCGCGAACAGCCCCGCTGCGAGGCTGGCGCCCTGCGGGCGTGATCGCGGGCATGGCCCGCTCCTACAGGGAACACCGTGCCTACCGGCTGCGTAGGAGCGGACTCCGTCCGCGATTGGCCGAGCCCCGCGCCAAGCCTATCGCGGATAAATCCGCTCCTACGAAAGCCACAGGAAAAGCCCCGGCACGTGCCGGGGCTTTTTTCATTCGGCGATCAGCCAGTCCACCTGGCCGCTGCCTTCGCTCTGCGCCAGCGTCTGCGCCAGCCAGGGCAACAACCCGCGCAGCTCCTCGTCCAGCGGCCACGGCGGGTTGGCGATGACCAGCCCGGAGCCGTTCAGGCGGTCAGCGGTGTCGGCCGGATGCACGCACAGCTCCACCCGCAGCAGCTTCGGCGCGCTGCTCTTCTCCAGGCGCTGGTAGAAGCGCTTGAGCTGGCGCCGGTCCTTGATCGGGTACCAGATGGCGACCACGGTCTGGCGCATGCGGCCGATGGCCTCGTCCAGCGCCGTGACGCAGCGTTCCAGGTCGTCCGGCTGTTCGAACGGCGGGTCGATCAGCAACACGCCGCGCTTCTCCGCCACCGGCAGGAAGGCACGGGGCAGCAGCCAGCCATCGCCCTGATGCACCGAGATGCGCCGCTCACCGGCCATGTTAGCCTTGAGCAAGCGGCCGTCCTCGGGGTGCAGCTCGTTGAGCAGCACGCGGTCCTGCGGGCGGGTCAGGCGCCGCGCCAGCTCCGGCGATCCGGGGTAGAACTCCAGGCCGCCGTCGGGGTTCAGTGCGCTCACCACGCCCAGGTAGTCCTGCAGCAGCTCGGGCAGGTCATCGCGGCCGACCAGGCGGCCGATGCCCGATTCCCACTCCCCGGTGCGGCTGGCTTCATCGCCCAGCAGGTCGTACAGGCCGATGCCGGAATGGCTGTCGAGGTAGGCGAAGGGCGTGTCCTTGCGCGCCATCAGCGCGAAGAGGCGGGCAAGGACGATGTGTTTCAGCACGTCGGCGTGGTTGCCGGCGTGGTAGGCGTGGCGGTAGTTCATCGATAGCGGCTCCTCAAGGCGCGCAGTTTAGGTCCTGGGGCGGGTGCGGGGCGAGTCCGCCGTCGCCAGGGACTGCCGGGAGGCCGGGCCTTTTGGCCCTTTATCACGCTGATGGATGATTCTGTGCACGCTTCATTCACCAGACTAGACTGCGCCGATCCCTATGGAGGCCGATCCATGTCCGAGACCCTGCTCAGCTCCCGCAACCTCGCCTTCGAACTCTACGAAGTGCTCGACGCCGAGGCCCTGACCCAGCGCGAACGCTTCGCCGACCACAACCGCGAGACCTTCGACGCCGCCCTGGGCACCGCCCGCGGCATCGCCGAGGAGCTGTTCGCCCCGCACAACCGCAAGAACGACGAGAACGAACCGCAGTACGTCGACGGCGGCGCGGTGCTCATCCCGGACGTGAAGCCGGCGGTGGACGCCTTCAACGAGGCCGGCTTCCAGAACGCCTCGCGCAGCTTCGAACAGGGCGGCATGCAGTTGCCGCACCTGCTCTCGCGCGCCTGCTTCGCCCACTTCCAGTCGGCCAACATCGCCACCTCGTCCTACCCGATGCTCAGCATGGGCGCCAGCCACCTGATCGAGACCTTCGGCAGCGACGAACAGAAACGCCTGTTCCTCCAGCCGATGATCGAAGGCCGCTGGTTCGGCACCATGGCCCTGACCGAGCCTCACGCCGGCTCGTCCCTGGCCGACATCCGCACCCGCGCGGAGCCGGCCGCCGACGGCAGCTACCGGATCCGCGGCAACAAGATCTTCATCTCCGGCGGCGACCACCCGCTCTCGGACAACATCGTGCACATGGTGCTGGCCAAGCTGCCGGACGCACCGCCCGGCGTGAAGGGCATCAGCCTGTTCATCGTGCCCAAGTTCCTGGTCAACGCCGACGGCTCCCTGGGCGCACGCAACGACGTGACCCTGGCCGGCCTGTTCCACAAGATGGGCTGGCGCGGCACCACCTCCACCGCACTGAACTTCGGCGACAAAGGCGACTGCGTCGGCTACCTGGTCGGCAAGCCGCACCACGGCCTGGCCTACATGTTCCAGATGATGAACGAGGCGCGCATCGGCGTCGGCATGGGCGCCATCATGCTCGGCTACGCCGGCTACCTGTACTCCCTGGAATACGCCCGCGAACGCCCGCAGGGCCGCCCGGTGGACGCCAAGGACCCGACCTCGGCGCCCGTGGCGATCATCCAGCACACCGACGTGCGGCGCATGCTGCTGACCCAGAAGGCGTATGTCGAAGGCGCCTTCGACCTCGGCCTGTACGCCGCGCGCCTGGTGGACGACAGCGAAACGCTGGCCACCGAGGAGGAGCGCAGGCAGGCGCACGAGTTGCTCGACCTGCTCACCCCGATCGTCAAGTCCTGGCCCTCGGAGTTCTGCCTGAAGGCCAACGAACTGGCGATCCAGATCCTCGGCGGCCACGGCTATACCCGCGAATACCCGGTGGAGCAGTACTACCGCGACAACCGCCTGAACCCCATCCACGAGGGCACCCACGGCATCCAGTCGCTGGACCTGCTGGGCCGCAAGCTGGCGCAGAACAACGGCGCCGGCCTCAAGCAGCTGACCCGCCTGATCAGCCAGTGCTGCGAGCGCGCCAGCGCGCACCCGTCGCTGGACAAGCTGCGCGAGCCGCTGGAACAACTGATGGCGCGCCTGTCGGCGACCACCCTGAGCCTGCTCGGCGACCTGATGCAGGGCCGCGTCGCCCAGGGCCTGGCCAACTCGGCGCTGTACCTGAAGGTCTTCGGCCACGCCGTGATCGGCTGGCGCTGGCTGGAGCAGGCCATTCGCGCCGAGGAAGGCCTGGCGCGCGGCAACGCCGCCGACGTCGACTTCTATCGCGGCAAGCTGCAGGCGGCACGCTACTTCCTGACCTGGGAAGTGCCCTCCTGCCACCATGAACTGGCCCTGCTCGAAGGCCGCGACGACACCTGTTCCACCATGCAGGACGCCTGGTTCTAGGCCCCCGCATGCCCTTTGCGCCCCGGTCACGTCCGGGGCTTTTTTATGCGCGGCGGATGACCATGCGGCCGGGGCTGGGTTCCGTCCGAACCGACTCACAAGACGGCAGACGATAACCACAGCAAACGCAGGAAAATTCCCACTCATATCTCTGACCCCGCCGAATGTGTGGCCCTGGAGGGATGCCGTTGAATAGCGGCTGCGAAAAATCCCATCACGACCTACGCCATGCCGACCTTCTCCCGCACCACCCTCCTGCGCCGCTTCCAGCTCTTCTTCCCGCTACTTGCCATCATCGTCGCCCTCGGCTGCACGCTGGTGCTGTTCAACACCGGCTCCACCGACGACGGCAAGCAACGCGACGCGGCGCTTTCCCCGCGCACCGCGCCCATCTTCAGCGAGCGCAACAGCGAGGCCTTCCAGCACGCCGACGACTACCTGAAGGACATCGACAAGGCGATTGCCGACGGCGTCGCCCTCCTGCGTGGCGGCGACAGCAAGTCGGTCGCCTCGCAAAGCCGCTACTTCAACGCACTGGTCAATGCCGGCTACGCGCAGTTCGGCTCGTCCTACTACAACCCGCTGGGCAGTTGCGGCGTGGCCGGCAGTTCCGCCCGCCACCTGTGGCACACGCAGGTTCGCGCCGTGCAGGGGGAAGCCAACATCAACGGCGAAGTGGCCCGCGCCCGCGCCGCCCTGCAGCGCGACCGCCAGGCCTGCCTGGAGGCGGTGCACCTGCCCCTGGACGAGGCGACTGCCTGGGCGCCCGACGAGCTGGCGTCGCCGAGCCTGGTGCCGACCTGGGCCAGCATCGGGCAGTGGCCGGAAAGCGCTACCGAGCGGTCCTCAACAAACCTTTGACAGCCTTGTAAATCCGCAGGTTAGAATCGATTGGCATGCGGCCTGCATCCTGATCCTTGAGTAGCGTCGCCACTCCCCCATTCCCCAGGAGGTCGACACCTTGGATGCCGTGGCCATCAACAGCTATTTCCTGATCGCTGCGGTGCTCATCGGCATGAGCATCCTGGTCAGCTCGCTGTCCTCGCGGCTGGGCATCCCGATCCTGGTCATCTTCCTCGCCGTCGGCATGGTGGCGGGCACTGACGGCCCCGGCGGGATCGGCTTCTCCAACTACCCCATGGCCTACCTGGTGGGCAACCTGGCGCTGGCGGTGATCCTGCTGGACGGCGGCTTGCGCACCCGTGTGTCGAGCTTCCGCGTGGCCCTGTGGCCGGCGCTGTCGCTGGCCACCGCGGGGGTGCTGATCACCGCCGGGCTGACCGGCATCGCCGCAGCCTGGCTGTTCAAGCTGAGCTGGATGGAAGGCCTGCTGATCGGCGCCATCGTCGGCTCCACCGACGCCGCGGCGGTGTTCTCGCTGCTGGGCGGCAAAGGCCTGAACGAGCGGGTCACGGCCACGCTGGAAATCGAATCGGGCAGCAACGACCCGATGGCGGTGTTCCTCACCGTGACGTTGATCGACATGCTCGCCCATGGCGAGAGCGGCCTGTCCTGGAGCTTCCTCTGGCACTTCCTGCGCGAGTTCGGCATCGGCTCGGTGCTCGGCCTGGGCGGCGGCTGGCTGCTGCTGCAGGTGATCAACCGCATCCACCTGGCCAACGGGCTCTACCCGCTGCTGGCGATCAGCGGCGGCCTGCTGATCTTCGCCCTGGCCAACGCCGCGCACGGCAGCGGCATCCTCGCCATCTACCTGTGCGGCCTGGTGCTGGGCAACCAGCCGATCCGCTCGCGCCACGGCATCATGCACATGCTCGACGGCATGGCCTGGCTGGCGCAGATCGGCATGTTCCTGGTGCTGGGCCTGCTGGTCACGCCCCACGACCTGTGGCCCATCGCCCTGCCCGCCCTGGGCCTGGCGCTGTGGATGATTCTCTTCGCCCGCCCGCTGTCGGTGCTGGTCGGGCTGTTCCCGTTCCGCGCCTTCCATGGCCGCGAGAAGGCCTTCATCGCCTGGGTCGGCCTGCGCGGCGCGGTGCCGATCATCCTCGCGGTGTTCCCGCTGATGGCCGGGCTGCCCAATGCCCAGCTGTTCTTCAACGTGGCCTTCTTCATCGTGCTGGTCTCGCTGCTGGTGCAGGGCACCAGCCTGCCCTGGGCTGCCAAGCTGCTGCGCGTGGTGGTGCCGCCGGACCCGGCGCCGATTTCCCGCGCGGGCCTGGAGGTCCACCCGACCAGCGAGTGGGAGCTGTTCGTCTACCACCTGAGCAAGGAAAAGTGGTGCATCGGCGCCGCCCTGCGCGAGCTGAAGATGCCCGAGGGCACCCGTATCGCCGCGCTGTTCCGCGGCACCCAGCTGCTGCACCCATCCGGCAGTACCATCCTCGAGGCGGACGACATCCTCTGCGTGATCGGCCACGAGCATGACCTCTCCGCGCTGGGCAAGCTGTTCAGCCAGGCGCCGGATCGCGGCCTGAGCGCGCGCTTCTTCGGCGACTTCGTCCTCGAAGGCGACGCCCAGCTGTCCGCCGTGGCCTCGCTCTACGGCCTGAAGCTGGAAGGCGTCGACGGCGAACAGAACCTGGGCCGCTTCATCGCCCACGAAATCGGCGGCCAGGCGATCATTGGCGACCAGGTGGAATGGAACGGCCTGACCTGGACCGTGGCCGCCCTGGACGGGAACAAGATTCGCAAGGTCGGGGTCAAATTCCCCGAAGGACGCCCCGGCCCGGGGCTGTTCCTCTGACCGCCCACCGGTGCCCGCTTGCGGGTGCCGGCCCGCCAGCACTACCCTCACTCCACTTTTTTGCACGAGCCGCTGACCGCGACCATGTCATTCCTGCTGCGTACCCTTCTGACCGCTGTCCTCCTGGGCGGCTCGCTCACCGGCCTGCCCGCGCTGGCCGCCGACACCACCCCGCCCAGCGCCGAGCAGGTGCAGCAGAGCCTCGACGGCCTGGCCGATCGCAAGCTCTCCGACATCGACGCCAAGCCGATCAAGGCGAGCCTGGAGAATACCCTCAAGCTGCTCACCGCCAAGGCCGACAGCGAGAAGCAGCTCAGCGAGCTGAAGGGTCGCCTGGCCGATGCGCCCAAACTGATCAGCGAGAACCAGAAGGCGCTCAATCGCCTCAAGGCCAGCAGCGACAAGCCCGCCAACCAGCGCTATGGCGGCTACAACGCCACCCAGCTGGAAATGCTGCTCAACGAGCAATCCACCCAGCTGGCCGCCTGGCAGAAGGAGATGATCGACGCCAAGAGCGAGATCCTCACCGCGCAGACCCGCCCCGAGCGCGCCCAGGCCGACCTGAGCAGGAACCAGACACGCCTGCTCGACATCAACACCGCGCTCAAGGCCGGCAAGGAAGGCAACAAGCCGCTGGGCGAGGAGCACCGCAACGAACTGCTGGCCGAGCAGGCCGCGCTGACCGCGCAGAACCTGCTGCTGCGCCAGCAACTGGCCGGCAACAACCTGCTGCTCGACCTCGCCTCCAGCCAGCGTGACCTGCTGGCCGAACGTATCGGCCGCGAGGAGCGCGAGACGCTCGAACTGCAGGCGATGATCAGCGACAAGCGCCGCGAGCAGTCGGAAAAGACCGTCGCCGAGCTGTCCAAGGACGCCGACCAGGCCGCCGGTACCGACAGCCTGCTCAGCCAGCAGAGCGCCGCCAACCTGAAGCTGTCGGACTACCTGCTGCGCACCACCGACCGTCTCAACACCCTGACCCGGCGCAACCTCGAAGCCAAGCAGCAGCTCGATACCCTGACCCAGGGCGAGCAGGCGCTGGACGAGCAGATCAACGTACTGCGCGGCAGCCTGCTGCTGTCGAAGATCCTCTACCAGCAGAAGCAGTCGCTGCCGGTGATCAAGACCGACCAGGACCTGGCCGACGAGATCGCCGACCTGCGCCTGTACCAGTTCGAGCTGAACCAGAAACGCGACGAGATCAACAACACCCAGGTCTACATCGACAACCTGCTGGCCCAGCAATCCCAGGAAAGCTTGACCCCGCAGCTGCGCAAGGACCTCTCCGAGCTGGTGGACACCCGCCTGGAGCTGATGGAGCGCCTCAACCACGAGCTGAACGCGCTGCTCAACGAAGCCATCACCCTGCAGCTGAACCAGAAGCAGCTCAAGGAAACCAGCAGCAGCCTGCGCGCGACCCTCGACGAGCAGATGTTCTGGATTCCCAGCAACCGCCCGCTGGACCTGTCCTGGTTCAAGATGACCCCGACCCTGCTGCACCACCAGCTGGCCGAGGTGCCCTGGGGCTCGGGCGTGAAGGAGCTGGGCGAGGGCCTGATCGACCGGCCGTTCCTGTTCCTGCCGCTGCTCCTGCTGGTCGCCGCGCTGCTGTGGAAGCGCAAGTTCCTCTACGACAAGCTGGAATCGCTGAACGACGACATCGGCCACTTCAAGCGCGACAGCCAGGCCCACACCCCGCTGGCCCTGCTGCTCGCCGTACTGCTGGCGCTGCCGGGCACCCTGGCGCTGGCGATCGCCGGCCTCGCCCTGGTACTCGACGCCCGCGGGCAGAACGCCACCCTGGGCAGCGCGCTGCTGGAAATGGCGCAGGTCTGGCTGGTGTTCTACACCGCGCACCGCATCCTGCGCCCGGGCGGCATCGCCGAGCGGCACTTCCACTGGAGCCAGGCGCAGGTGCAGTTCCTCGGCAAGCTCATGCGCCGACTGGGCCTGGTGGTGATGGCGCTGGTGGCCGTGGTCACCGTTGCCGAGCACTCGCCGGCCTCGCTGGCCGATGACGTGATCGGCATCGCCGTGGTGCTGTTCGGCTATGGCGCGATGACCTGGCTGCTCGCCCAGCTGCTGTTCAACAGCCCGTCCAGCGAGCGGCCGTCGATGATCAAGATGATCGTCGGCCTGGGCTTCACCGCCCTGCCGGTGGCCCTGTTCCTCGCCGTGGGCTTCGGCTACTACTACACCGCGCTCAAGCTCACCGACCGGCTGATCGACAGCCTGTTCCTGCTGATGTTCTGGATGGTGGTGGAAGCCACCTTCATCCGCGGCATGGGCGTCGCGGCCCGCCGCCTGGCCTACCAGCGCGCACTGAGCAAGCGGCAGAACGCACCCAAGGAAGGCATCGAGGGCACCGAGGTGATCGAAGAGCCCACCCTGGGCATCGAGCAGATCAACGACCAGTCCATGCGCCTGATCCGCCTGGGCCTGCTGATCGGCTTCGTGGTCACCCTGTACTGGGTCTGGGCCGACCTGATCAGCGTGGTGTCCTACCTCGACAACGTGACCCTCTACCAGTACACCAGCGGCACCGGCGACGCCGCGTCCACCACGCCGATCAGCCTGAGCGACTTCCTCATGGCCCTGGTGATCGCCGCCGTCACCGTCGCCCTCGCGCGCAACCTGCCCGGCCTGCTGGAAGTGCTGGTGCTGCAGCGCCTGACCCTGGCCCAGGGCAGCGCCTACGCCATCACCACGCTGTTGTCCTACGCCATCAGCGGCGTCGGCATCGTCAGCGCGCTGTCCACCCTCGGGGTGAGCTGGGACAAGCTGCAATGGCTGGTGGCGGCGCTGTCGGTCGGCCTGGGCTTCGGCCTGCAGGCGATCTTCTCCAACTTCGTGTCCGGCCTGATCATCCTCTTCGAGCGCCCGGTGCGGATCGGCGACGTGGTGACCATCGGCACGCTGTCCGGCACCGTCAGCCGGATCCGCATCCGCGCCACCACCATCACCGATTTCGACCGCAAGGAAATCATCGTCCCCAACCAGACCTTCATCACCGGCCAGTTGGTGAACTGGTCGCTGAGCGACACCGTCACCCGGGTCACCATCAAGGTCGGCCTGGCCTACGAGAGCGACCTGCCGCTGGCGCGCAAGATCATGCTCGACGCCGCCCACGCCAACACCCGCATCCTGCGCGACCCGGAGCCGGTGGTGTACTTCACCACGATCAGCGCCAGCACCTTCGACTACGAGCTGCGCTTCCACGTACGCGAGCTGGGCGACCGCAACCCGGCCGTGGACGAAACCCTCACGCGCATCGCCCTGGCCTTCCGCGACGCCGGCATCGACATGGCCTTCAACCAGGTCGACGTGTTCCTGAAGAACTTCCAGGGGCAGGAAACCCAGGTCATCGTCGGCCAGCCGCAAAGCGCCGCCACGCCGGTGAAACTCTCCGCAGCGAAGGACGACAAGCCCAGCGGCGACAAGGCCTGAGGGTGGACGCCCGCGGACAAGTCCGAGCACAATGCTCGGACTTGTCCGGAGTTAGATTGTGAAAAAGCTCGACGAACTGACCTTCGATAACCGCTTCGCCCGCCTGGGCGACGTGTTTTCCACCCAGGTGCTGCCCGATCCCATCGCCGACCCGCGCCTGGTGGTCGCCAGCCCCGCCGCCATGGCCCTGCTCGACCTCGACCCGAGCGAGGCGGATAGCCCGCTGTTCGCGGAAATCTTCGCCGGCCACAAGCTCTGGGAAGAAGCCGACCCGCGCGCGATGGTCTACTCCGGGCACCAGTTCGGCTCCTACAACCCACGCCTGGGCGATGGCCGCGGCCTGCTGCTGGGCGAAGTGGTGAACGAGGCCGGCGAGCACTGGGACCTGCACCTGAAAGGCGCCGGGCAGACGCCTTACTCGCGCATGGGGGATGGCCGCGCCGTGCTGCGCTCGTCCATCCGCGAATTCCTCGCCAGCGAATACCTCGCCGCCCTGGGCATTCCCAGCAGCCGCGCGCTGTGCGTCACCGGCTCCAGCACCACGGTGTGGCGCGAGTCGAAGGAAACCGGCGCCATGCTGTTGCGCCTGGCGCCCAGCCACGTGCGCTTCGGCCACTTCGAATACTTCTACTACACCAAGCAGGAAGAGCACCTGCGCACCCTGGCCGAGTTCGTCCTCCAGTCCTACTACCCGCAGTGCCTGGACGACGAAAAGCCTTACCTCGCCTTCTTCCGCGAAGTCGTCGAACGCAACGCCGAGATGATCGCCCTCTGGCAAGCCTACGGCTTCTGCCACGGCGTGATGAACACCGACAACATGTCGATCCTGGGCATCACCTTCGACTACGGCCCCTACGCCTTCCTCGACGACTTCGACGCCAACCACATCTGCAACCACTCCGACGACACCGGCCGCTACTCCTTCAGCAACCAGGTGCCCATCGCCCACTGGAACCTTGCCGCGCTGGCCCAGGCGCTGACGCCCTTCGTCGAGGTGGACGACCTGCGCGCCACGCTGGAGCTGTTCCTGCCGCTGTACCAGGCCCACTACCTGGACCGGATGCGCCGCCGCCTCGGCCTCACCACCGCTGAAGACGGTGACCTGGAGCTGGTGCAACGCCTGCTGCAGACCATGCAGAAGGGCGCGGTGGATTATTCGCTGTTCTTCCGCCGCCTTGGCGAGCAGGCGCCGGAGCAGGCCCTGGCGGTGGTCCGCGAGAACTTCGTCGATCTCGCCGGCTTCGATGCCTGGGCCGCTGACTACCAGGCCCGCGTCGAACGCGAAGGCGGTAGCCAGGACGCGCGCCGCACCCGCATGCACGCGGTCAACCCGCTCTACGTCCTGCGCAACTACCTCGCCCAGGAGGCCATCAGCGCCGCCGAACAGGGCGACTTCAGCGTGGTACGCCGCCTGCACGCCGTGCTCAGCACGCCCTTCGACGAACAGCCCGACGCCGAAGCCTTCACCCGCCGCCCGCCAGACTGGGGCCGCCACCTGGAAATCAGCTGCTCGTCCTGAGCAGTTATAAGCTCAGCAAAAAGCGATCTAGCGGCGGCCCTGCCGGCGTTGCTCCCGGTCATTGACCGGGGCGGGGCGCCGCTCGCATTCTCCGGGCTTTCTGCCACAAGGACGCTCGAACAATGAAACCGGAAACCCTGGCCATCCACGCCGGCTACAGCCCCGACCCGACCACCAAGGCAGTGGCCGTGCCGATCTACCAGACCAGTTCCTACGCCTTCGACGACACCCAGCACGGCGCCGACCTGTTCGACCTGAAGGTCGCCGGCAACATCTACACGCGCATCATGAACCCCACCAATGCGGTGCTGGAGGAGCGCGTGGCCGCCCTGGAAGGCGGCGTCGCCGCGCTGGCCGTGGCCTCCGGCATGGCTGCCATCACCTACGCCATCCAGACCGTCGCCGAAGCCGGCGACAACATCGTCTCGGTGGCCAAGCTCTATGGCGGCACCTACAACCTGTTCGCCCATACCCTGCCGCGCTTCGGCATCCAGACGCGCTTCGCCGCCCACGACGACATCGCCGCTCTCGAAGCACTGATCGACGAACGCACCAAGGCAGTGTTCTGCGAATCCATCGGCAACCCGGCGGGCAACATCGTCGACCTCCAGGCCCTGGCCGATGCCGCGCATCGCCACGGCGTGCCGCTGATCGTCGACAACACGGTCGCCACGCCGATCCTTTGCCGTCCGTTCGAGCACGGCGCGGACATCGTCGTGCACTCGCTGACCAAGTACATCGGCGGCCATGGCACCAGCATCGGCGGCATAGTCGTCGACTCCGGCAAATTCCCCTGGAGCGAGAAAAAGGCGCGCTTCCCGCTGCTCAACACGCCGGATGCGTCCTACCACGGCGTGACCTACACCGAAGCCTTCGGCCCCGCCGCCTTCATCGGCCGCTGCCGCGTCGTGCCGTTGCGCAACACCGGCGCCGCGCTGTCGCCGTTCAACGCCTTCCTCATCCTGCAGGGCCTGGAAACCCTGGCGCTGCGCATGGAGCGCCACTGCGAGAATGCCCTGAAGGTCGCGCAATACCTGCAGGAACACCCGCAGGTGAACTGGGTGAAATATGCCGGCCTGGCCGACCACCCCGAACAGAAACTGGCGCTGCGCTACTTCGGCGGCAAGCCGGCGGCGATCCTCTCGTTCGGCATCAAGGGCGGCCAGGAAGCCGGCGCGCGCTTCATCGACGCACTCAAGCTGGTGGTCCGCCTGGTGAACATCGGCGACGCCAAGTCCCTCGCCTGCCACCCGGCGTCCACCACCCACCGCCAGCTCAACGACGAGGAGCTGGAGAAGGCCGGCGTACCGCGCGACATGATGCGCCTGTCCATCGGCATCGAGCACATCGACGACATCCTCGCCGACCTCGCCCAGGCGCTGGACGCCGCCGGAGCCTGATCCACCGCCCCTCGCGAGGCACCGCGCGGTGCCTCGCGATCTTCCCCCACGCGCCTCGCCGTCATATCCAGATGCCATCATCGTGCAGACGATGGCCTCGCCCTTCCGTACAATGCCGCCCCCGCCTGTAACCCAGGCGCCGCGCGACCGTGCCACCCGATACGCCAGCGAAAAGGGACTTGCGCGGCCCGTCCACCGCTCCCCTCCCCGTCTTCCGCTTCCGACCCGCCTCCGGCGCCGGCCGGTGGATAACTTTTTTCGCTCGCCACCATCGGGTTCTGTCCGAGCCTGCCGATAGTGCAGGGACGTGGTTCGCCACCCTGGCCCCCAACAAGAACAATCTCCGAACGGCCTGACTTCACACAACCTTTCCTGGAGATCGTCAATGAACAGCTGGATTTCCAACCTGAGCGTGAATCTCAAGTTGGCCCTGGGCTTCGGCCTGGTCCTCGCCTTTACCGCCATCCTCGCCATCGTCAGTTGGGTCGGGCTGGGCTCGCTGATCGACCGCAGCAACTGGATGAGCGACATCACCGAGCTGAACTCGCGCCTCACCAAGCTGCGCATCACCCGCCTGCAGTACATGATCGCCGATGGCGCCGAACAGGAAGCCGCCAACGTCATGAGCACGCTGGCCGATTTCAAGGCGCAGCAGCAGAAACTGCGCGCGTCCTTCGTCAGCCCCGAGAACGTGCGCCTGCTCGACCAGCTCGGCGGCATCATCGGCGACTATGAGAAATCCCTCGCCGCCATGCGCGCCGGCTACCAGAGCGCCACCATTACCCGCCGCACCCTGCAGGACAACGCCGCGCGCGCCAGCGAGCTGACCGCGCAGATCCAGCAGGACATCCTCAAGGCGCCGGCCGACGAGGAGCGCGCCACGCGTTTCCAGGCCATCACCGGCACCCGCGAGGACCTGCTGCAGGCACGCTACGAGGTGCGCGACTACCTCGCCACCGCGCTCACCAGCAATGGCGACGGCGTCACCCGTGGCCTCGACGAAAGCATCGCCGGCCTGCCAGCGCTGGAAAGCGTGCTCGGCGTCGGTGAAGCACAGTACGTCCAGCAACTGGGCAACGCCCTGCGCAGTTACCGCGACGCCGTACAGACCCTGCGGCAGAACATGGCCAGCATCGTCCAGGCGCGCAAGGAAATGACCACCCAGGGCCAGGACATCGTCAAGATCAGCGAAAATCTCTACCAACTGCAGCTCGATCGTCGCGACGTCGAAAGCGCCCGCGCCCGCTCCCTGCAAACCCTGGTAACCCTGCTCGCGCTGGTGCTGGGCAGCATCGCCGCGCTGATCATCACCCGACAGATCACCCGCCCGCTGCACGACACCATGGCGGTGGTCGACCGCATCGCCGCCGGCGACCTGTCGCAGACCATCCAGGTCAGCCGCCGCGACGAACTGGGCCGCCTGCAACTCAGCATGCAGCGCATGAGCCAGAGCCTGCGCGAGCTGATCGGTGGCATCCGCGACGGCGTCACCCAGATCGCCAGCGCCGCCGAGGAGCTCTCCGCCGTCACCGAACAGACCAGCGCCGGCGCCAACACCCAGAAGGTGGAAACCGACCAGGTCGCCACCGCCATGCACGAGATGTCCGCCACCGTGCAGGAAGTCGCGCGCAATGCCGAGCAGGCCTCCCAGGCCGCCTCCGCCGCCGACCACCAGGCCCAGGACGGCGACCGCGTGGTGAACAAGGCCGTGGAGCAGATCGAACGCCTGGCCGCGGAAGTGGAGCGCTCTGCCGAGGCCATGCAGCGCCTCGAGCAGGAGAGCGAGAAGATCGGCAAAGTCATGGACGTGATCAAGTCGGTGGCCGAGCAGACCAACCTGCTGGCCCTCAACGCCGCCATCGAAGCCGCCCGCGCGGGCGAGGCAGGCCGCGGTTTCGCCGTGGTCGCCGACGAAGTACGCGGCCTGGCCCAGCGCACCCAGCAGTCCACCGAAGAGATCGAAGCCCTGGTCGCCGGCCTGCAGAGCGGCACCCGCCAGGTCTCCAGCGTCATGCTCGGCAGCCGCGAGCTCACCGCCAGCAGCGTCGCCCTCAGCCGCCAGGCCGGCGAATCCCTCGGCGAGATCACCCGCACCGTCTCCAACATCCAGGCAATGAACCAGCAGATCGCCACCGCCGCCGAGGAGCAGAGCGCCGTGGCCGAGGAAATCAGCCGCAGCGTGGTGAACGTGCGCGACGTCTCCGAACAGACCGCGTCGGCCAACGAGGAAGTCGCCGCCTCCAGCGTCGAACTCGCCCGCCTGGGCGGTCAGCTGCAGACGCTGGTCAGTCACTTCCGCGTGTAACGCGTCGCTGGGTTGCGGGCCTACCCGCTCCTGCAGGCAAGCCCACAACGGCGGCCACTGCAGGAGCGGGCGTGCTCGTGACTCCTCAGCCTGGGGCGGCCAACAATGCCTGCTGAGCCTCCGCCTGATCCCGGCCCGTTGATAATCGCCGACCGAGCCTCCACTTAGCTGCCTATAGCCTCTGGAGCCCCGTCATGTCCGATTCCCTGATCATCCCCTGCCCCCACTGCAACGGTCTGAACCGCGTGCCCGCCGCACGCCTGGGGGACTCGCCCAGTTGCGGGCGCTGCCAGTCGCCAATCGTGCTGGATGCGCCCTTCAACCTCGACGAAGCCAGCTTCGCCGCCCAGGCCAAGGGCGATCTGCCGTTGCTGGTGGACGTCTGGGCCGACTGGTGCGGGCCGTGCAAGGGCTTTGCGCCGGTGTTCGAGCAGGCTGCCGCGCGGCTCTCGGGCAAGGTGCGGTTGGCCAAGCTGGACAGCGACGCCAACCCGAACCTCTCCACACGCCTGGGGATTCGTTCGATTCCCAGCCTGATCCTGCTGCGCAACGGCCAGGAAGTGGCGCGTCAGAGCGGTGCGATGCCGTTGCCGCAGCTGCTCGACTGGCTTTCCCGCCAGGGCATCTGAGGGCGAGCGTTTCGGTCAATCGCGGCGGTCATTGCCAGGACGCGAACGCGGGCTAGGCTTGGGCAAAAAACACGGAGCGTGCCCATGCCCTACCCCGAAGAGTTCATCCGCCAGCTCACCGAAGAGCACATCGCCTTCGTCAAGCGCACCGGCCTCAAGGCCGAGGTGCTGGAACCGGGCCACGTGCGCCTGCGCATGCCGCTCAAGGGCAACGAGAACCACATCCACAACATGTACGCCGGCGCCCTGTTCACCGTGGCCGAACTGCCCGGCGGCGTGCTGATGCTGACCAGCTTCGACGCCCGGCGTTTCTATCCCATCGTCAAGGAAGCCGGCCTGCGCTTCCTGCGGCCTGCCGCCAGCGACGTGACGGTGGACGCGCGGCTGAGCGAGGAGGAGATCCAGCGCATCGGCGAGGAAGCCACGCATCAGGGCAAGTCGGAATTCGTGCTGGACCTGCAACTCAAGGACGACGAAGGCAACGTCGTCGCCGAAAGCCACGCCATCTATCAGCTGCGCAGCCGCTGAACCGGTGCCGTTGCCCTGAATCAAGGTGAAATTTCCTACGTGGCGCGACAGTGGACGCGCCACAGAGGGAGCCCACCATGTACAGGAACCTGCTCGTCGCCCACGACCTCAGTGTCGAGGCGGACATCGCCGTGCGTCGCGCCGCCCAGTTGGCGCGCCAGCACGGCGCCAGCGTCACGCTGCTGCACGTCATCGAAGAATTCTTCCCCGAACGCATGATGACCACGGTGCGCGAAGCCGCCGAAGTGGCCCTGCGCGATGCGGCCCGCGCCAGTGACCTGGCCGACTACCAACTGGCCATCCGCCAGGGTCGCGCGGCGAACAGCATCACCGAGGCGGTGCAGGAGCTGCACGCCGACCTGCTGGTGATCGGCGCGCACCATCAGCAGCTGCTGGAACGCTTCGAAGGCACCACCCTGGAGCGCATCGCCCGGCACTGCCGCGTGCCGATACTGCTGGCCATCGAGGAATCCGCCGCGCCTTATGCCAAGGCCCTGGCCGGGCTGGACCTGTCGCACTGCTCCCGCCAGGCCTGGCGCGCCGGTTACCGGCTGCTGGGGGCCGATGCCGAGCTGCTGGCGCTCAACGCCTACCAGCCGGGCAAGAACGCCGGCCGCGCCGACAGCCATCTGGAAACCCAGCGCGAACTGTTGCGCCAAGCGCTGCAGGATGAGCGCATGCAGGTGCCCGCCCACGGTCCGCAACTGCTCTGCGCGGTACAGCCGGGCGCGGTCCAGCAGGCGCTGGAGTCGGCACTACGGGAATGGACGCCAAGCCTGCTGGTACTCGGCAGCCGCAGCCGCGGCGCCATCGAGCAGGCCATGCTGGGCAGCGCGACGCGTCACTTCCTGCGCCGGCCGCCCTGCGATGTGCTGATCAGCCAGTAGCCGCTCAGGCTTCCAGCAGGTTGTGCAGTTCGACGAACTGCTGGGTCAGCTTGTGCCGCGGTTCGAGGAAGATCAGCGGGGTGCAGGCCTGGTGCGACTCGCGCATCTTCACCGAGCTCATCAGGTACACCGGCAGGACCGGCAGTTCCTCCTCCACCAGTTCGTCCAGCAGTTGCTGCGGCAGCGTGGCGCGCGGCTGGAACTGGTTGACCACGATGCCTTCCACTTCCAGGTCTTCGTTGTGGTCTTCCTTCAGCTCTTCGATCTCCTGCAGCAGGCCGTAGAGCGCCTGGCGGGAGAAGCTGTCGCAGTCGAAGGGAATCAGGCAGCGATCGGCGGCGATCAGCGCGGAAACCGTGTAGAAGTTCAGCGCTGGCGGCGTATCCAGGTAGATGCGGTCGTAATCCTCGGCGAGCTCGTCCAGCAATTTGCGCAGCTTGTTGATCTTGTGCTTCTGCTCGAGCTTGGGCTGCAGGTCGGCCAGTTCCGGACCGGCGGTGACGATGTGCAGGTTATCGAAGGGCGTCTCGTAGATATCGACCTTACCCTTGCGGCTGAACGGCCCGGACGCCAGCGTCTGCTTGAAGAAGTCGGCGATCCCCACCGGGACGTCCTCGCCGGTCAGGCCGGTGAGGTAATGGGTGGAGTTGCCCTGGGCATCCAGGTCCACCAGCAAGGTGCGGTAGCCCTCCGCTGCGCTCACCGCTGCCAGGTTGCAGGCGATGCTGGACTTGCCTACCCCGCCCTTCTGATTGAACACCACACGCCGCATGAGCCGTCCCTCCAGGAACCAATCGAGTGCCCATGGATTCTATGCAAAGCCCATGACAAGGGCGAGCAGACTTCTCCCCGGGATTGTCACCCCCCCGGTTCCGGTTCACGCCCTGCTCAAGCCAGGTGACATGAGCGTGAGGGTGAAAACCTTCTGCTCGGCCAGCCGGCGGTGTCACTGCCGGGCTAACCGGGCGACGAAGCGGGCGATACGCCGGGACGACCTCAGCGCTTGGGTTGGCCGGCGTCCGCACCGCTGTGCAGGACCGCCACCTCCGCCGCCACCAGGTCGAAAAACGACTGCGCCAGACGCGACGACTCGTTGCGCCGGCGCACCAGCCACACCGAGCTGGTGGCGCCGGGGTCGATCAGGGTGCGATAGACCACACCGTCCACCCGCGTCCGGCGAAACGACGCCGGCAGCATCGACACGCCCAGCCCCGCCGCCACCAGGCCGATGATGGTCATCGCTTCCCCCGCCTCCTGGGCGATACGGGGGCTGAACCCGGCCTGCCGCGACAGGGCCATGAGCTGGCTATAGAGGCCGGTGCCGTAGCTGCGCGGGAAGAATACGAAGGGCTCCTCGGCCAGCGCGGCGAACTCCAACCCCTCCTGGCTGGCCTGGGCCAGCGGGTGATCGGCGCGCAGCACCGCGACCAATGTCTCGCTGAACAGCTCGACCGCTTCCAGCGTCTCCGGCAGTGGGATAGGACGGATCAGGCCGACCTGCACACGCTCTTCCAGCAGTGCCTGCACGGCCTGGCCGCTGCTGAGCTCCTGCAAGTCGAGATGCACGTCCGGGTAGGCCTGGCGGAAGGCGAGAATGGCGCGGGGAATACTCGACGTGAACGGCGCCGAAGCGGTGAAACCGACCTTCAGTTCGCCGATCTCACCCTGGTGCGCACGACGCGCCAGCAGCACGGCACGGTCCACCTGCTGGAGCACCTGCCGCGCCTCGTCGAGGAACAGCTTGCCCGCCTCGGTCAGCGCCACCCGCCGGTTGGTCCGTTCCAGCAGGCGCGCGCCGATCTCTTCTTCCAGCGCCTGGATCTGCTGGCTCAAGGGCGGCTGGGAAATACCCAGTTGCTCGGCCGCCCGGCCGAAATGCAGCTCTTCCGCCACGGCGATGAAGTAACGCAGGTGTCGCAGTTCCATGGTGCCTCGCTGGGGATCGTGCCGTGCGGTTCGCGAGCAAGCTCGCTCCTACGAAGAGCGCTCCGAGCAGGAGCGAGCTTGCTCGCGAACACGCCTATCCATGTCCGAACATCTATGATTCGTAAAACGAATCAAACGTGTCGATTAATATATTGGAAATAATAAACCTCGCTCTTTATCCTTTCCACACAAGCCCAATAACGACTACCAACTGCTCCCTGCCTGGCCGCGCGACCCCTTGTCGCCATGCCAGGCCACTGCCGTATCCCATTCGAGGTGTGTCGTGAGTCAACCTGCCCTGCGGGCTTTGCGGGAAGAACATCCCTTGGCGGCCGAGCCGTCTGCCGTGCCAGAACCGGCAGCCGCCAACGATCCGGCCGAGCCGCGGCCTGATTGGCGCGAAAGCGCGCGCGAAGCCAACGCCGACGTGGTGCGCGTCGTCGAAGAAGTCGAAAGCTACATCGAGAAAGGCACCCCGGCCTTCATGCGCACGTCGCTGGCGCTGTTCTCCGGCGGCTTCGCCACCTTCGCGCTGCTCTACTGCGTGCAGCCGATGATGCCGGTTCTGTCGAAGGCCTTCAGCCTGACCGCCGCGCAAAGCAGCCTGGTGCTGTCGATCTCCACCATCACCCTGGCCCTGGGCCTGCTGATCACCGGGCCGATCTCGGACGCCATCGGCCGCAAGTCGATCATGGTGGCCTCGCTGATCCTCGCCGCGCTGTTCACCATCGGCAGTTCGCTGATGCCGACCTGGCACGGCGTGCTGGTCATGCGCGCGTTGCTCGGCTTGTCGCTCAGTGGCCTGGCGGCGGTGGGCATGACCTACCTGTCCGAAGAAATCCACCCGCAGCACATCGGGCTGTCCATGGGGCTGTACATCGGCGGCAATGCCATCGGCGGCATGAGCGGCCGGCTGATCAGCGGCGTGCTGGTGGACTACGTGAACTGGCACGTGGCGCTGGCCACCCTGGGCGTGCTCGCCCTGGCCGCGGCGCTGCTGTTCTGGCGCATCCTGCCCGAGTCGAAGAACTTCCGCCCGGCGCCGTTGAAGCCGCGCCAGCTGGCCGAAGGTTTCCGCGGTCACTTCCGTGACGCCGGCCTGCCCTGGCTGTTCCTCGAAGCGTTCCTGCTGATGGGCGCCTTCGTCACCCTGTTCAACTACATCGGCTATCGCCTGCTGGCCGATCCCTACCACCTGAGCCAGGCCGTGGTCGGGGTGCTCTCGGTGGTCTACCTGTCGGGCATCTACAGCTCCGCCTGGGTCGGCTCGCTGGCCGACCGCCTGGGCCGGCGCAAGGTGCTCTGGGCGATGATCGCGCTGATGCTCGGCGGCGTGCTGATCACCCTGCTGCAACCGCTGGCCCTGGTGCTGGTCGGCATGCTGGTGTTCACCTTCGGCTTCTTCGGCGCGCATTCGGTGGCCAGCAGCTGGATCGGCCGGCGCGCCCTGAAAGCCAAGGGCCAGGCCTCGTCGCTGTATCTGTTCAGCTACTACGTCGGCTCCAGCGTGGCCGGCACCGCCGGTGGGGTGTTCTGGCACCACTATGGCTGGAACGGCGTCGGTCTGTTCATCGCCAGCCTGCTGGGAATCGCCGTGCTCGTAGCGCTTCACCTGGCACGCCTGCCAGTGTTACCGCGCGACCTCCCCGCACTGGTCAAGGCTGGGTAGTTTCTACACAAAACGAATCACACTTACTCAAAAACGACATGGAACGGTCGTACAAAGACATGGATGTCGCTTTCAGCAATGCCTTTCAGACAGGGCATGTAGAGAAAATCCCCATCCTACGACTTAAGTCGTAACAGAATATGGCGCGATCCTTGCGTTCACTTTCTTGAACGACTTGTTGGAATCCTGAAACGGACCTCGACTCCCGCAGTACGCAATTCCCTCCGTAGTTGTAGGTAAAGCATGAGTAGTACCCCTTCTTCCGGGCTCTCCCAGGGCCTGCAAAATCGTCACGTCACGATGCTTTCGATTGCCGGCGCCATCGGCGCGGGCCTGTTCGTCGGCTCCGGCCACGCCATCGCCGAAGCCGGCCCTGCGGTCATGATTTCCTATCTGGTCGCCGGCCTGCTGGTAGTCCTGGTGATGCGCATGCTGGCCGAAATGGCCGTCGCGCAACCGGACAGCGGCTCCTTCTCCACCTATGCCGACCGCGCCATCGGTCACTGGGCCGGCTTCACCATCGGCTGGCTGTACTGGTGGTTCTGGGTCCTGGTGATCCCGCTGGAAGCCAACGCCGCCGCGGCGATCATCCACGCGTGGTTCCCCGGTGCGCCGATCTGGGTACTGGCCTTCCTGATCACCTCGGCGCTGACGGTGACCAACCTGTTCAGCGTGAAGAATTACGGTGAGTTCGAATTCTGGCTGGCACTGATCAAGGTCTGCTCGATCATCGCCTTCCTGGTGCTGGGCTGCGCGGCCATCTTCGGCTTCTCGCCCAACAGCGAAGTCTCCGGGATCAGCCACCTGACCAGCGAAGGCTTCCTGCCCAAGGGGTGGGGCGCCGTGCTCGCCGCGCTGCTGACCACCATGTTCTCCTTCATGGGGTCGGAAATCGTCACCATCGCCGCCACCGAGTCCAAGGACCCGGAACAGCAGATCACCCGCGCCACCAACTCGGTGATCTGGCGTATCGCGCTGTTCTACCTGCTGTCGATTTTGATCGTGGTCTGCCTGGTGCCGTGGAATGACCCGCGCCTGGTGAGCATGGGTTCCTACCAGACCGTGCTGGAACACCTGCACATCCCGTACGCCAAGCTGATCGTCGACATCATCGTGCTGGTCTCGGTGACCAGCTGCCTGAACTCGGCGCTCTACACCGCCTCGCGCATGATGTACTCGCTGAGCAAGCGCGGCGACGCGCCGAAGATCGCCCAGGTGACCAGCGCCAGCCGCACTCCGGTCTATGCCGTGCTGCTGTCCACCGCCATGGCCTTCCTGTGCACCTTCGCCAACTACCTGGCCCCGGCCGAAGTGTTCAACTTCCTGCTGGCCAGCTCCGGCGCCATCGCCCTGCTGGTGTACCTGGTGATAGCCCTGTCGCAGTTGCGCATGCGCAAGAAGCTGCTCGCCCAGGGCCACCAGCTGAAGCTGAAGATGTGGCTGTTCCCCTGGCTGACCTGGGCGGTGATCCTGTTCATCGTCGGCGCCCTGGTGATCATGCTGATCCGCCCGGACCACCGCATGGAAGTGGTCGCCACCACTCTGCTGACCGTGGTGGTCGTCTGCTCCGGCCTGCTGGTGTCGAACCGCCGCAAGGCACAGCGTGCTGCCGGGATGGTGGGCGACGTCGCCTGACGCATTTTGATTGGGGCCAGAGGCTCCATGATGAACGAGCAAGCCCCGCTTTCGAGCGGGGCTTTTTTCATTGCGTCACGTCGTAGCGTGCCGTTCAGGCCGATCGCGGACGGAGTCCGCTCCTACGCTCGGTTTCGCTTTCGCAGGAGCGAACCTTGTCCGCGAAAGCGCTCGCGGCGGAATCCGCCGTTACCGAGACACGCCGATCTGCAGCGCTCATCTGTAGGAGCGCGCCATGCGCGCGATCGCGGGCACGGCCCGCTCCTAAAGGCGAACATTTGCGTCCGGCGGTTCGCGAGCAATAACAATGGCGTCCCCCTCGCTCCTACGAAGAGCCAGCCACGCCGATCCGGCTTAGGCTCTGGCTTTGACCCTGAAGACTTCCAGAGCAACGTCAGCCACTCCGAATGCCCCGTTCAGGAGGCCTCGTTGAGCCGGAGTTTCAGGGGTTGAGCGACATGGATGTCGCGAGAGCGCTGTCGGGCCAGGGAGGGCCCGTCAGCGCGTGCCCCTGAAACTTCGGCTCAACGAGGGAATTTTTCGCCTAAGCGAAAAACCGGATGTCCGGGGCAAGACCTTTGCCTACTTTGCGTCGTTTGGCAAAGTAGGTCGCCCGAGGGGGCGAAACCCAGAGTCCACCCGCACGCCGAAGCGGCGCAGAAACACCCAAGCCAACGCAGCAAACCTGCAACACCAGAGCAAAAGAAAGCGCCGGCCCCGCCGGCGGATCGCGGGCATGGCCCGCTCCTACAGGGGGCCAGAAAAAAGCCCCGCATTTGCGGGGCTTTTTGGTGAAGCGTCAGGCTCAGTGGTACTGCGCCGACAACTCGTGCACCGCCTCGAAGAAGGCGCCGGCGTGCGCCGGGTCGACTTCCGGGGTGATGCCATGGCCAAGGTTGAATACATGGCCATTGCCACTGCCGAATGCAGCGAGGATGCGAGCCACTTCAGCACGGATGGCGGCCGGCTTGGCGTGGAGCACCGCCGGGTCCATGTTGCCCTGCAGGGCGACCTTGTCGCCGACGCGGGCGCGGGCGCTGCCGATGTCGCAGGTCCAGTCCAGGCCCAGGGCCTCGGCGCCGGTGTTGGCCATGGATTCCAGCCACAGGCCGCCGCCCTTGGTGAAGAGGATCACCGGCACGCAACGCCCGTCGTGCTCACGGATCAAGCCGTCGACGATCTTCTGCATGTAGGCCAGGGAGAACTCCTGGTACGCCCCCGCCGACAGGCTGCCGCCCCACGAATCGAAAATCTGCACCGCCTGCGCGCCTGCCAGGATCTGCCCGTTCAGGTAGCTGGTGACCGACTGCGCCAGCTTGTCCAGCAGCGCGTGCATGGCCTGCGGGTTGTCGTAGAGCATCGCCTTGGACTTGCGGAAGTCACGGCTGGAGCCACCCTCCACCATGTAGGTGGCCAGGGTCCAGGGGCTGCCGGAGAAGCCGATCAGCGGCACGCGGCCGTTCAGCTCGCGGCGGATGGTGCGCACGGCGTCCATCACGTAGCCCAGGTCCTTCTCCGGATCGGGGACCGGCAGCGCGTCGATGTCCGCCTGGGTGCTGACGACCTTCTTGAAACGCGGACCTTCGCCGGTTTCGAAGTACAGGCCCTGCCCCATGGCATCGGGGATGGTGAGGATGTCGGAGAAGAGGATCGCCGCGTCCAGCTGCGGGTAGCGGTCCAGTGGCTGCAGGGTCACTTCGCAGGCCATCTGCGGGTTCATGCACAGGCTCATGAAGTCACCGGCCTTGGCGCGGGTGGCGCGGTATTCCGGCAGGTAGCGGCCGGCCTGGCGCATCATCCAGACGGGGGTGACATCGACGGGCTGCTTGAGCAGGGCGCGGAGGAAGCGATCGTTCTTCAGGGCAGTCATAACGGCATCCGGAAAAAAAGTGCGGGCATTTTCGCAAAGCCCAAACGAAAAGGCACGGCGGGTGCCGTGCCTTTTGTCTTAAGCGGCATTCTGCCGCACTGGTAGGTGCAACTCATCTCGTGGAAATCCGTGCCACTGAATTCCCTCTCCCCCGCCCTCTCCCTGAAGGGAGAGGGAGCTCTGCGTGCCGGCTGATACAGAGGTTCCATCCTGCACCCTACTGTCCCCTCTCCCTTCGGAGCGGGGCGCGCAGCCAGGGTTAGGGAGAGGGCCCGACAGGCCGGCTCAGACGCCCAGGTAGTCCAGGATGCCTTCGGCGGCCGTACGGCCTTCGAAGATCGCCGTCACCACCAGGTCGGACCCGCGGACCATGTCGCCACCGGCGAAGATTTTCGGGTTGCTGGTCTGGTGCTTGAACTGTGCGGCGGCCGGGGCGATGACGCGGCCCTGGCTGTCGATTTCCACCTGGTGCTGGTCGAACCACGGCGCCGGGCTCGGGCGGAAGCCGAAGGCGATCAGCACGGCTTCCGCCGGGATGATTTCCTCGGACCCCGGGATCGGCTCGGGGCTGCGACGGCCGCGGGCGTCAGGTTCGCCGAGACGGGTCTCGACCACCTTCACGCCTTCCACCTTGTCCTCGCCGACGATGGCGATGGGCTGGCGGTTGAAGAGGAATTTCACGCCTTCTTCCTTGGCGTTCTTCACCTCTTTGCGCGAGCCGGGCATGTTCTCCTCGTCGCGGCGATAGGCGCAGGTCACGCCCTTGGCGCCCTGACGGATGGAGGTGCGGTTGCAGTCCATCGCGGTGTCGCCACCGCCCAGCACCACGACGCGCTTGCCCTTCATGTCGATGAAGTCTTCCGGCGACTTCTCGAAGCCCAGGTTGCGGTTCACGTTGGCGATCAGGAAGTCCAGCGCGTCGTGCACGCCGGGCAGGTCCTCGCCGGGGAAGCCGCCTTTCATGTAGGTGTAGGTGCCCATGCCCATGAACACGGCATCGTATTCATCGAGCAGTTGCTGCAGGGGCACATCCTTGCCGATCTCGGTGTTCAGGCGGAACTCGATGCCCATGCCGGTGAACACCTCGCGGCGACGCGACATCACCTGTTTCTCCAGCTTGAACTCGGGGATGCCGAAGGTCAGCAGGCCACCGATTTCCGGGTTCTTGTCGAACACCACCGGGGTCACGCCGTTGCGCACCAGCACGTCGGCGCAGCCCAGGCCCGCCGGGCCCGCGCCGATCACGGCGACACGCTTGCCGGTGGGCTTGACCTTGGACATGTCCGGGCGCCAGCCCATGGCGAAGGCGGTGTCGGTGATGTACTTCTCCACCGAGCCGATGGTGACCGCGCCGAAGCCGTCGTTCAGGGTGCAGGCGCCTTCGCACAGACGGTCCTGCGGGCACACGCGGCCGCAGACTTCCGGCAGGGTGTTGGTCTGGTGGGACAGCTCGGCGGCGGCGAGGATGTTGCCTTCGGAAACCAGCTTCAACCAGTTGGGGATGAAGTTGTGTACCGGGCACTTCCACTCGCAGTACGGGTTGCCGCAGCCCAGGCAGCGGTGCGCCTGGTCAGCGGCCTGGGCCGGCTTGAACAGGTCGTAGATTTCCACGAACTCGCGCTTGCGCTGGCGCAGCAGTTTTTTCTTCGGATCCTTGCGCCCGACTTCGATGAACTGGAAGTCATTGTTCAGGCGATCAGAATTCAGACGTTCAGACATTTCTTGACCTCATCAACAACTTCAGGCGCTTATTGCGGGTTGGCACGGGTGCTGGACAGCAGCGAACCCAGGCTGGCGGCCTTGGGTTTCACCAGCCAGAACCGACGCAGGTAGTCGTCCAGGTTTTCCAGGACGTTCGCGCCCCACTCGCTCGCCGTTTCTTCTACGTATTCGACCAGGACCTTGCGCAGGTGGCTGCGGTAGGCCTCCATCGCTTCGCCACTGATGCGCTGGATTTCCACCAGTTCGTGGTTCACGCGGTCGACGAAGGTGTTGTCCATGTCCAGGACATAGGCGAAGCCGCCGGTCATGCCGGAGCCGAAGTTGTAGCCGGTCTTGCCCAGTACGCAGATGAAGCCGCCGGTCATGTATTCGCAGCAGTGGTCACCGGTGCCTTCCACCACGGCATGGGCGCCGGAGTTGCGCACGCCGAAACGCTCGCCCGCGGTGCCGGCCGCGAACAGCTTGCCGCCGGTGGCGCCGTACAGGCAGGTGTTGCCGACGATGGCCGACTCCTGCGACTTGAACGGGCTGCCCTTGGGCGGGGTGACGACCAGCTTGCCGCCGGTCATGCCCTTGCCGACGTAGTCGTTGGCGTCGCCTTCCAGGTACAGGTGCAGGCCGCCGGCGTTCCACACGCCGAAGCTCTGGCCCGCGGTGCCCTTGAAGCGGAAGGTGATCGGCGCCTTGGCCATGCCCTGGTTGCCGTGGACCTTGGCGATCTCGCCGGAAATCCGCGCGCCGATGGAGCGGTCGCAGTTGCAGATGTCCAGTTCGTACTCGCCGCCCTTGGCGCCTTCGATGGCGAAACGGGCCAGCTCGACCATCTTCTCGGCCAGCAGGCCCTGGTCGAACGGCGGGTTCTTCTCGACTTCACAGAACTGCGGCTTCTCGGCCGGGATCAGGTCGCTGCCCAGCAGTGGGGTGAGGTCGAGGTTGCCCTGCTTGGGCGTCTCGCCCGGGAGGATCTCCAGCAGATCGGTGCGGCCGATCAGTTCTTCCAGGCTGCGCACGCCGAGCTTGGCCAGCCACTCACGGGTTTCGCTGGCGATGAAGGTGAAGAAGTTCACCACCATGTCCACGGTGCCGATGAAATGGTCCTTGCGCAGCTTGTCGTTCTGGGTGGCGACGCCGGTGGCGCAGTTGTTCAGGTGGCAGATGCGCAGGTATTTGCAGCCCAGGGCGATCATCGGCGCGGTGCCGAAGCCGAAGCTCTCGGCGCCGAGGATGGCGGCCTTGATGACGTCCAGGCCGGTCTTCAGGCCGCCGTCGGTCTGCACACGCACCTTGCCGCGCAGGTCGTTGCCGCGCAGGGTCTGGTGCGCCTCGGCGAGGCCCAGCTCCCACGGGGAGCCGGCGTACTTGATGGAGGTGATCGGCGAGGCGCCGGTACCGCCGTCGTAGCCGGAGATGGTGATCAGGTCGGCGTAGGCCTTGGCCACGCCGGCGGCGATGGTGCCCACCCCCGGCTCGGACACCAGCTTCACCGAGACCAGCGCCTGCGGGTTGACCTGCTTGAGGTCGAAGATCAGCTGGGCGAGGTCTTCGATGGAGTAGATGTCGTGGTGCGGCGGCGGCGAGATCAGGGTCACGCCGGGCACGGCATAGCGCAGGCGGGCGATCAGGCCGTTGACCTTGCCGCCGGGCAGCTGGCCGCCCTCGCCAGGCTTGGCGCCCTGGGCCACCTTGATCTGCAGGACTTCGGCGTTGACCAGGTATTCCGGGGTCACACCGAAGCGGCCGGTGGCCACCTGCTTGATCTTCGAGCTTTTCAGCGTGCCGTAGCGCGCCGGGTCTTCACCGCCCTCGCCGGAGTTGGAGCGGCCGCCCAGGCGGTTCATGGCCTCGGCCAGGGCTTCGTGGGCCTCCGGCGACAGCGCGCCCAGGGAAATGCCGGCGGCGTCGAAGCGCTTGAAGATGGACTCCAGCGGCTCGATCTCGTCCAGGCTCAGCGGTTGCTCGCTGGTTTTCACCTTGAGCAGGTCACGCAGCATGGATACCGGGCGCTGGTCGACCAGCGCGGTGTATTCCTTGAACTTGGCGTAGTCGCCCTGCTGCACAGCGGCCTGCAGGGTGTTCACCACGTCCGGGTTGTAGGCGTGGTACTCGCCGCCGTAGACGAACTTCAGCAGGCCGCCCTGCTGGATCGCCTTGCGGCTGTTCCAGGCTTCGTTGGCCAGCAGCTTCTGCTCGTTCTCGATGTCGAGGAAACGCGCGCCCTGGATGCGGCTCGGGGTGCCCGGGAAGCACAGGCCGGTGACCTCGTCGGACAGGCCGATGGCTTCGAACAGCTGGGCGCCACGGTAGGAGGCGATGGTGGAGATGCCCATCTTCGAGAGGATCTTCAGCATCCCCTTGGAGATGCCCTTGCGGTAGTACTTGAAGACCTCGTAGAGGTCGCCCAGCACTTCGCCGGTGCGGATCAGGTCGGCCAGCACCTCGTAGGCGAGGTACGGGTAGACCGCAGACGCACCGAAGCCCACCAGCACTGCGAAATGATGCGGGTCGCGGGCGGTGGCGGTTTCCACCAGGATGTTGGAGTCGCAGCGCAGGCCGGTCTGCACCAGGCGGTGGTGCACCGCGCCGACGGCCAGGGCCGCGTGCACCGGCAGCTTGCCGGGGGCGATGTTGCGGTCGGAGAGCACCAGCAGCACCTTGCCGGCGCGCACGGCTTCCTCGGCCTGGTCGGCGATGTTGAGCACGGCCGCTTCGAGGCCCACGGCCTCGTCGTAGTTCAGGTCGATGTGGTGCAGGTCGAAGCCCGGACGATCCAGGTTCATCAGGGTCCGCCACTTCGCCGGGGAGATCACCGGGGTGGTCAGGATGGCCTGGTTGGCGTGGTGCGGGGACTCTTCGAAGATGTTCTGCTCGATGCCCAGACAGGTTTCCAGGGACATCACGATCGCTTCGCGCAGCGGGTCGATCGGCGGGTTGGTCACCTGCGCGAAGACCTGGCGGAAGTAGTCGTACGGCGAGCGGATGCGCTTGGACAGCACCGCCATCGGGGTGTCGTCGCCCATCGAGCCGACGGCTTCCTGGCCCTGCTCGGCGAGCGGGCGCAGCACCTGGTCACGCTCCTCGAAGGTGACCTGGAACATCTTCATGTACTGCTTGAGCTGGTCGCCGTCGTAGCTGGCCACGCCCTGGTCATCGTCCAGGGTCGCCTGGATGCGCAGCGCGCTCTGGCGCAGCCACTGCTTGTACGGATGGCGCGACTTGAGGCGGTTGTCGATGTCTTCGGTCTGCAGCAGCTGGCCGGTCTCGGTGTCTACCGCGAGGATCTGGCCCGGTCCGACGCGGCCCTTGGCGATAACGTCCTCGGGCTTGTAGTCCCACACGCCGATTTCCGAGGCGAGGGTGATGTAGCCGTTCTTGGTGGTGACCCAGCGCGAGGGGCGCAGGCCGTTGCGGTCGAGCAGGCAGACGGCGTAGCGGCCGTCGGTCAGCACGACGCCGGCGGGGCCGTCCCACGGCTCCATGTGCAGCGAGTTGAATTCGTAGAACGCACGCAGGTCGGCGTCCATGGTCTCGACGTTCTGCCAGGCCGGCGGAATGATCATGCGCAGGCCGCGGAACATGTCCATGCCGCCGGTGACCATCAGCTCGAGCATGTTGTCCATGCTGGAGGAGTCCGAACCGACACGGTTGACCAGCGGGCCGAGCTCGTCCAGGTCCGGCATCCACTCGTTGGCGAACTTGGCGCGACGGGCCTGGGCCCAGTTGCGGTTGCCGGTGATGGTGTTGATCTCGCCGTTGTGCGCCAGCAGGCGGAACGGCTGGGCCAGCGGCCATTTCGGCAGGGTGTTGGTCGAGAAGCGCTGGTGGAAGACGCAGATGGCGGTCTTCAGGCGCTCGTCGGAGAGGTCCGGATAGAAGGCGGCGAGGTCCGCCGGCATCATCAGGCCCTTATAGATAATGGTCTTGTGCGAGAAGCTGCAGACGTAGTGATCGGCGTCCTCGGCGTTGGCCACGGAGGAGCGGCGACGGGAGCTGAACAGCTTGACCGCGAATTCCTGGTCGGAGAGGCCTTCACCGCCGATGAACACCTGCTCGATCTGCGGCAGGCGCTCCAGCGCCAGGCGACCCAGGACGCTGGTGTCGATCGGCACCTTGCGCCAGCCGACCAGTTTCAGGCCGGCGCGCTCGATCTCGCGATTCATGTTCGCGCGAGCGGCCTCGGCTTTCACCGGGTCCTGGTTGAAGAAGACCATGCCCACGGCGTATTGGGCGGGCAGCTCGACGCCGAAGGATTCCTGGGCCACGGCGCGCAGGAACTGGTCGGGCTTCTGGATCAGCAGCCCACAGCCGTCCCCGGTTTTCCCGTCCGCGTTGATCCCACCTCGGTGGGTCATGCAGGTCAGTGCTTCGATGGCGGTTTGCAGAAGTTCGTGGCTTGCCTCGCCCGTCATGTGGGCGATCAGACCGAATCCGCAGTTATCCTTGAACGTCTCAGGATGGTACAGACCTGCTTTCATAGGGAACTCTCACCGGCAAAACTTTTATAAATTCCAGGGTCTGCTGACGTTTCGCCATCGCCCTGTTTCGCCGTGCAGGCTCGTTTCCCGCGCACCGCAAAGGCTCGGGCCGCTTCTATCGAGCAGCGCCGTGGTAGCCCCTGGTTCACCTGGAATGACCGCTCCGCGCGTGGTGCCACGTCTTACCCAACGTGACGGCGGTTCCGGTCCTGGCCATGACGAAACGTCAGCAGACCCTCTTCAAGCACTTCGCCTGTCTACTCGCTCAAGCGGCAAGTTTCCGATAGGCAAAGGGAGGTCATTGTACACATGGGGAAAGCGGCGTCACTGTTTTTTTTGACGCACTGCTGACACCCGATGTCGCATTTTTATAAGAATGCAGCAAAAGACACAAGCCAATAAAAAAGCCGAGCCCCAGGCTATGGGGCTCGGCTTTTACAGCATTGCGACGGTGCGACCTTTCAGCGCGCCCCGGCGATGTCCTGCTGGATGCTGGAGAAGGGTCGCGCCCAGGGCTTGGACGCCTGGACCTTCGCCGGCAGCTTCTTGATGGCCGCCTGAGCGGAGGCGCGGTCGGCGAAGCTGCCATAGGTCACGACGTAGAAGGGCTTGCCCTGCAGGTTCTTGCGGAAGTAACGGTACTCACCGCCGCCCTGCTGGCTGACGAAGGCCTTGGCGCTGGCTTCCGAGCTGGTCCCGAGCAACTGCACGGCATAGCGCGAACCCGCCTGGGACTGGTACCAGCTGCTACCGCCCGCACCACCGGCGGCGGCCGCGGCCGGCTTGCTGGCGGCGCTCGCCGGCTTGGCGCTGGCCACGGTGGTCGCAGGCTTGGTCGCAGCAACCGGCTTGGCGGCCTGGACGGACTTGGCCGGCGCGGTGGCGGCGGGCTTGACCGGTTCCGGACGCGGCGTCGGCACCGGGGTCGGAGCCGGGGCGGGCTGAATGGCCGCCTGCTGCTGAACGGGAGCCGGCGGCACCGGGTTCAGCGGTTTCGGACCGTTGTTGGCCAACGGGGTAACCGGCGGTGCGCTGGTGGTCACGGTCGGCGGGATGGCCGCGGAGGGCATCGCGCCGTCGTCAGCATCGTCCTGGCCACCGGCCTGGGCCATGGGCTCGCGGATCACCGGCTGGCTCTCGCCCACCAGCGGCAACGGCAGCGGTTGGTTGGAGCCAGCGAATTCCACCGAAGGGCCGCTGCCCTGGGCGTCCGGCTGCGGCTGCGCACTCGGCTGCGGCGCGGCGCCGCCCAGCGGCAGCTGGGAGGATGTCTGCGCGGCGGTGTTGCTCGCCGTGTCCGGCTTGCTGGTCTTGCCCTGCATGAACCAGGCGGCGATGACGCCGATGGCGACCACGCCGAGGATCGCCAGGTGCTTCTTCGGCAGCTTGAAGCCGGCACCGGCGGCTTTGCGCTCGCCGCCGCGGTCGGCCAGCATCGCCTCGATCATCGCGTCGCGGGCGGTCTGGTTGATCGCGCCCGGCCAGCCGCCAGACTGTTCATGGATGTCGCTCAGCAGGTCGGCGGAGATCAGCTCGATGCCCTGCCCCGCGCCCTCCAGGCGCTGGGCCAGGTACTCGCGAGTCTCTTCCTCGCTGTAGGGCTGCAGCTCGATGGCGTGGAATCGTTCCTCGCCTTCGGAGAGCGCTTCCAGGCGCGACAGCAGCTCCGGCTCCCCGAACAGGAAGACGTGCAGGCGCGCTTCGGAATTGCCGGCAGCCAGCAGCAGGAGGACTTCCAGCGCGTCGTCACGCAGCTGCTCGGCGTCATCCACCAGCAGGTACACGTCCTGGCCGGTAATCGCCAGCTGGGCGACCTTGGCGAGGATCGCCTCGATGCTGGTCTGGGTGATCCCCAGGCCTTGCGCCAGTTGACGCAGCAGGGTGGCTTCGTCGGTCACCGAGCGACCGGAAATCACCACGCTGGAGACGGCGTCCTTGTTGGTGCTGGCCACCAGGGCCTGGCGCAGCAGCGTCTTGCCGCTGCCCAGCGGGCCGGTGACGGCCAGCAGCAGGTGGCTGTAGCGCGCCAGGTGGTGCAGCTGGCCCAGCACGGGCTTGCGCTGCGCCGGGAAGAACTTGAAGCCCGGAACCCGCGGTGCGAACGGATCGTGGCTGAACTGGTAGTGGGCCAGGAAGGCCTCATCGGCATGCAAGCTGGACATGGGACCTCAGTGTTCTCCTGCCTGACCGACCAGTGCCTGGTAGTCAGCGCGCAGTGTTTCTTCCAGAATCTCACGGGGGAATTCGGCGGTCACGACCGCGCCCCCCAGCCCTTGGAGCAATACCAGACGCAAACGGCCATCGAGCACTTTCTTGTCGACGGCCATGTGCTCGAGAAAATGCTCGGCGTTCATTTCCTGCGGCGGGACCACCGGCAGTTTCGCCGCGGCAAGCAGGCGAATGCCCCGGTCGAGTTCGGCCTTTGTCAGCCATCCCAGCCGATGCGACATCTCCAGCGCCATCACGGTTCCCGCACCCACGGCTTCGCCGTGCAGCCAGACGCCATAACCCATGTGGGTTTCGATGGCGTGGCCGAAGGTATGACCCAGGTTGAGGGTGGCGCGCACGCCGGTTTCCTTCTCGTCGGCGCCGACCACACGGGCCTTGGCCGCGCAGGAGCGCTCGATGGCTTCGGTCAGCGCGGTTGGCTCCAGCGCCAGCAGGTCGCCCATTCGCGCTTCCAGCCAGGCGAGGAACGGCTCGTCGCAGATCAAGCCGTACTTGATCACTTCCGCCAGGCCCGCGGACAGCTCGCGGGGCGGCAGGGTCTTGAGAGTCGCGGTGTCGATCACCACGGCCTGGGGCTGGTAGAAGGCCCCGACCATGTTCTTGCCCAGCGGGTGGTTGATGCCGGTCTTGCCGCCGACCGAGGAGTCCACCTGGGACAACAGGGTGGTCGGCACCTGGATGAAGTCGACGCCGCGCTGGTAGCAGGCGGCGGCAAACCCGGTCATGTCGCCGATGACGCCGCCGCCCAGCGCGATGAGGGTGGTCTTGCGGTCATGGCGCGCGGTCAGCAGCCCATCGAAGATCAGCTGCAGGGTTTCCCACTGCTTGTAGGCCTCGCCGTCGGGCAACACGACCGTGGTGACCTGATAGCCGGCCAGGGTCTTCTGCAGTCGATCCAAATACAGCGGCGCGATGGTTTCGTTGGTGACGATGGCTACCTGGCGGCCGCGGATGTGCGGCTCGAAGTAGCGCGGATCATCCAGCAGCCCCTCTCCGATGTAGATCGGGTAGCTGCGATCGGCCAGATCGACATTGAGTGTGCGCATGAAACCCCCGGGCAAGAAAGGGGATAGGATACCGCAGATTGCAACGCCGTTAATGGCGCTCCAGCTCACGTAGACGTTCGATGATCTCCAGGACGACGAGACGCGGTGGCCGCTCGTCGGTCTCGATGATCACATCGGCGATTTCGCGATAGAGCGGATCACGTAGTTGCATGAGGTCACGCAGGATCTGCTCCGGATTGGGCTTCTGCAGCAACGGACGATTCTTGTCGCGCGCGGTGCGGGAAATCTGCTGCTCGACCGAGGCATGCAGGTAGATCACCTTGCCGCCGGATTTGAGGATCAGGCGATTGGCCTCGCGCATCACTGCGCCGCCACCGGTGGCAATGACCATGCCCCCTTCATCGCACAACTCGGCCAGCATCGACTGCTCACGCTCACGGAAGCCAGCCTCGCCCTCGACATCGAATATCCAGGGGATGTTGGCTCCGCAGCGCTGCTCGATTTCTTTATCCGAATCCTTGAAGACGAGGTGAAGCTCTTTGGCGAGAAGACGCCCGATGGTGCTTTTACCAGCACCCATCGGGCCTACCAGAATCAAATTGGACACGACATTGATCAACGGCCGATGGCAATGGCCTGATTATTCATGATCCGCGGGGTAAGGAAAACCAGCAGCTCGTTCTTGCTGTCGGTCACGTAGTCGTTCTTGAACAGGCGGCCGATCATCGGCACGTCGCCCAGGAACGGCACCTTCGCCGTCGATTTGGTCTGGGTGTTGGAGAACACACCACCGATCACGATGGTTTCGCCATCGTTGACCAGCACCTTCGCGTTCACCTCGTTCTTCTTGATCGGCGGTACGCCGTTCAGCGCGTTGGCGTAGTCCGGCTCGTCCTTGTTGACCTTCACTTCCATGATGATGCGGTTGTCCGGCGTGATCTGCGGGGTCACTTCCAGGGACAGCGCCGCTTCCTTGAAGGACACCGAGGTCGCACCGCTGGAGCTGGCTTCCTGGTACGGAATCTCCGAGCCCTTGAGGATCTTCGCGGTTTCCTTGTCGGAGGTGACGACCTTCGGCTGGGAAACCACTTCACCGTTACCGGTCTTCTCCATGGCGTTGAGCTGCAGGTCCAGGATGGTGTTGTTGGTGGTGAAGCCGATGCTGATCCCCGAAGTCGGAGTCACGTTCGAAGTCCCCAGATCGACGAAGGTATTGCCCGTGCTGTTGGTGCCGCCGGACACATCGAAGTTACCGTGACCGGACAGCGAACCGCTCCAGTTCACGCCCAGCTCCTTGGTGTAGTCGACGTTGGCTTCGACGATGCGCGCCTCGATCATCACCTGGCGCACCGGGATGTCCAGCTGGGCGACGATGCGGCGCAGCTCGTCCAGGCGATCCTGGGTCTGGTAGGCGATGATGCTGTTGGTGCGGTCGTCCACGGTGATCGAGCCGCGGTTGTCGCCCTGGGCTGCCGCAGCAACGCCGGGCGCGCCACCACCAGTGCCGGTGACGGAGCTGAACAGCTTGGCGATGTCCGCCGCCTTGGCGTAGTTCACCTGGATCAGTTCACGGCGCAGGGGCGCCAGCTCGGAAATCTGCTTCTGCGCTTCCAGCTCCTGGCGTTCACGGGCGGCGATCTCGTCAGCCGGCGCGACCAGCAGGACGTTGCCGACCTTGCGCTTGTCCAGGCCCTTGGTCTTGAGCACCAGATCCAGCGCCTGGTCCCACGGCACGTTCTGCAGGCGCAGGGTGATGTTCCCCTGCACGGTGTCCGAGGCGACGAGGTTCAGGTCGGTGAAGTCGGCGATCAGCTGCAGAACCGAACGCACGTCGATGTCCTGGAAGTTCAGCGACAGTTTTTCGCCGGTGTAGGCGAAGTTGTCCTTCTTCCGCTTCTCGGCATCGTCCTGGGTCAGCGGCTTGATGCTGACGGTCATGCGATTGTCGGTCTGATAGACGAGGTAGTCGTACAGGCCGGTCGGCTCGATGGTGATGCTCGCCTTGTCGCCAATGGCGGAGGCGTTGACCAGTTGCACCGGGGTCGCGAAGTCCTTCACGTCCAGGCGAACGCGCAGGTTGTCCGGCAGCTGGGTGCGCGGGAAGTCCAGGCGGATCTTGCCGCCCTGCTCCTGGATGTCGGGGCTGACGGTCGGATCGGACAGGTCGATGACGACGTTGCCTTCACCCTGCTCGCCACGCTGGAAATCGATATTGCGGATCGCCTTGCCGGCCGGGATATACGGCTTGGGCTGCGCCGGCTTGGCCGCCGGAGCCGGAGACGGCGCCGCGGAAGCGTAGGAGGCCGCAGGCGCGCCACCGGCGCCGACCACGACGTACAGGTTGGAACCCTCGGCACGGGTGGTGTACGGCACCAGCGTCGCCAGGTTGACGATGAGGCGGGTACGGTCCTTCGCCTCGACCACGGTCAGGCTGCGGGCGTTGCCCACCCCCAGTTCGCGGTTCTTGCTGCCCAGCTTGTTCTGCACACCCGGCAGGTCCAGCGCAATGCGCGCGGGCTGCTCGATGGTGTAGCCACGTGGCGCCGCCACCGGCTCATCGAAGCCGAGCTTGAGTTCCACGCGGTCGCCCGGCAGGGCCGCCACGTCGACGCTCTGCAGGTTTGCAGCCAGCAGGGTCGGTGCGAATACGGCCGCGAGCACGGAAATGCCCAGGCGGGAAAGCGTTTTATTCATCGTCTGAATCCGTCGTGCAGACTGCTGTTTGTTATCCATGTTCATCCCCGCCCTTAGGAGCGTTCCTTGAGAGTCAGGCTGCGCGGACGCTCCAGCCAGCCACCCTCACCATCAGGAACGATTTCAATCACGTCGATCTTGGCTTCGCTGATCGCAACGATCTTGCCGTCGTTGCGACCGAGGTAATCCCCCACTCGCACCCGGTGCACCCCTCCTGCACCTTTCACGAGAGCGAATACCTGACTGTCCTTGGCCAGGGTGCCGACCATTTCGAAGGTTTCGATGTTGAAGCCTTCGAGGAACTGCTTGACCCGCGTCTCATCGGGCTTGATGACCTTGTTGCCCTTCTGCTTGACCGCCAGGTCGATCTTCACTGGCGGCTGGAACGGGCTGCGCAGGGAGGCTGCACTGTAGGTGAAGGCCTCGTACGCCTGGAACTTGGGCAACGGCTCGATGGTGCCCTTCGGCCGGGCGCGCACCTCGTCCATGTAGGCCTGCAGATCGGCGAAGTCGCTTCCCGAGCCGCAACCATTGAGCGTCAGGAGCAGGAAACTGCAAATGATCAGGCGCCCCCTCATTTTTTCGCTCCCGCAGCCGGGGCAGTAGCCTTCACGCCCTTGTCGTTGTACCGGTAGGTTTTCGCCAGGATGCTCATGCGCAGCTTGGACGTGCTGTCCGAGCTGGCCGGCTTGATGTCGAAATCATGCAGCGTGACGATCCGCGGCAGGCTGGATACGCCACTGACGAAGGTCGCCAGGTCGTGATAACCACCCACCACGCTGATCTGGATCGGCAGCTCGATATAGAACTGCTGCGCCACTTCCGGCAGCAGCTTGATCTCTTCGAACTCCAGGCCACTGCCCAGGCCGGTGCGGGTAATGTCTTCCAGCAGGCCAGGCACTTCGGTGTCGCTGGGCAGCTGACGCAACAGGGCGCCGAAGGACTCTTCCATCTCCTTCATCTGCACCTTGTAGGCTTCCAGGTTCGCCGCCTGGAAGGCCTTGGACGAGAACTGCTGCTTGAGGGTCTGCTCTTCCTCGCGATTGCGGTCGAGCTGGTCCTGCAGATCCTTCAGGTGGAAGTTGTAGCCCAGCGCCAGCACCACGGCCATCAGCAGAATGCAGGCGATGACCTTGACCGCCGCCGGCCAGGAACCGAGGTTATTCAGGTCAAGATCGTTGATGTCGATCTTGCGCAAGCTCTCCAGAGAACTGGCCAGACTCATTTCTTGGCTCCTTGCGCGGTACTCTTCTTGTCCTGCTCATCGCCAGGCTGGGTCTGCTGCACGGTCAACTGGAAGACGTTGGCCTGGTCCAGAGCGCCTTGGGTGACCGCTTTCACCTCGGTCAGGTTCGGAGAGGTCAGCCACTCCGAGGCATCCAGGTTGCGCATGAGATTGGAGACGCGGTTGTTGGATTCAGCCGCCCCGGCGATCGCGATGGACTTGCCGGACATCTTCAGCTCAGTGAAGAACACGCCATCGGGCAGGGTGCGAACCAGTTGGTCGAACACCCGGCCGATGATCGGACGGTTACCCTGCAGGTCCTGAATGATCTTCATCCGTTCCAGCAACTGCTGGCGGCGCGTCTTCAGCTCGCTGATTTCCTTGATGCGCGCATCCAGCACGGCGATTTCCTTGCGCAGGAAGTCGTTGCGCGCGCCCTGGTTCTCGATGGCCGAGTTGAAATACTGGTCGCCGAGGAACACCACCGCCCCCGACGCGACCAGCACCGCCCCGAGAATCACCAGGAAGCGCTGCTTGCGCTCCTCGCGCAGCTGCTCCCGCCACGGCAATAGGTTGATGCGTGCCATCAGTCGAAACTCCTCATCGCCAGACCGCAGGCAATCATCAGCGCCGGCGCATCACTGGCCAGCGCACCGGCGTTGACCTTGCCGCTCAGCACCATGTCGGCGAACGGGTTGGCCACCAGGGTCGGAGTGCCGATCTTCTGCTGGATCAGGCGATCCAGGTCGGGGATGGACGCCGTGCCACCGGCGAGCAGGATGTAATCCACGTCGTTAAACTGGCCGGCCGCGAAGAAGAACTGCAGCGAACGGGATACCTGCTGTACCACGGCGTCCTTGAACGGTTGCAGCACTTCGCTGTCGTAGTCATCCGGAAGACCGCCCTGCTTCTTCGCAAGACCGGCTTCCTCGACCGACAGGCCGTAGCGACGCTGGATTTCCTCGGTCAGCTGGCGCCCACCGAAGAGCTGTTCGCGGGTATAGATGGTGCGACCATGGTGCAGGACGCTGAGCGTGGTCATGGTGGCGCCGATGTCCACCACCGCAACTGTGAGCTCGTCGGCATTGCCGCCCAACTGGTCTCCCAGCAGACTGAACGCTCGCTCCAGCGCATAGGCTTCAACATCGACGACCTTGGCCGTCAGGCCCGCGAGCGCCAGCGCAGCTTCGCGCACCTCGACGTTCTCCTTCCGGCAAGCGGCAAGCAGAACATCGACGCGATCCGCGTTGCGCGCGGACGTACCCTGCACCTCGAAGTCGATCGCAACCTCTTCGAGGGGATAGGGGATGTACTGATCGGCCTCGATCTTGAGCTGGTTTTCCAACTCATCGTCCGAGAGTCCGCCGTCCATCTCGATGGTTTTAGTGATGACCGCCGAGCCGGCAACGGCGACCGCAGACGTCTTCACCGCGGTTCGCGCCTTGGCGACCACGCGTGACAACGCCTGGCCGACACCCTCCAGCTCAGCGATGTTCTTTTCTACCACTGCATTGGGCGGGAGCGGCTCCACAGCATAGGCCTCTACCTTGTAGCGGCCTCCAGAGCGGCTCAATTCGAGAAGTTTGACCGAAGTCGAACTGATGTCTATCCCCAGCAGCGTGTTCGCTTTCTTATTGAAGAGCCCTAGCACGACTGATTTCCTATCAGCATCCGAGACTTACGGACGATTTATGTTTTTCCACATTAGATACCAGACTTGACACCTGCGCAAATGGCTCGCCAGCAAAAAAACTGCTTATAATGTGATCAGCTTTTCTCTTTTTACCGCGCCATCCGCTTAACTCTTTCTTTTCTCTGGAAATCCAAGACCTTCCCGATGCGCCTGCTGAAGTTTCTGTGGTGGACCTGTGTCACCATTATTTGTGGAGTGCTGCTCAGTTTCAGCGGCGCCTATCTGTACCTCAGCCCGAACCTCCCGTCCGTGGAGGCCTTGCGCAACGTGCGCTTGCAGATGCCGCTGCGCGTGTACAGTGCTGATAACAAATTGATAGCAGAGTTTGGCGAGATGCGCCGAACGCCGATTCGATTTGCTGAAATCCCCCCGGATTTCACCCACGCACTGTTATCGGCTGAAGATGACAATTTCGCCAACCATTATGGCGTGGACGTCAAAAGCCTGATGCGTGCTGCCGCGCAATTATTGAAGACCGGCCACATCCAGACCGGCGGCAGCACCATCACCATGCAGGTGGCGAAGAACTACTTCCTCACCAACGAACGCAGTTTCTCCCGCAAGATCAACGAGATATTGCTCGCCCTGCAGATCGAGCGCTCGCTCACCAAGGACGAGATCCTTGAGCTCTACGTCAACAAGATCTACCTGGGCAACCGCGCCTACGGCGTCGAAGCCGCCGCCCAGGTGTATTACGGCAAGTCCATCAAGGACCTGAGCCTGGCGCAGATGGCGATGATCGCCGGTCTGCCCAAGGCGCCGTCGCGCTACAACCCGCTGGCCAACGCCGCGCGCAGCCTGGAGCGTCGCAACTGGATCCTCGAGCGCATGCTCAAGCTGGGCTTCATCGACCAGGCGCGCTACCAGGCCGCCATCCAGGAGCCGGTAGGCGCCTCGTACCATGTACAGACGCCGGAGCTGGCCGCCCCCTACATCGCCGAGATGGCCCGCGCCGAACTGGTCGGCCGCTTCGGTGGCGATGCCTATACCGAGGGCTATCGCGTCTACACCACCGTGCGCAGTGACCTGCAGGAAGACGCCAACACCGCCCTGCGCGAAGGCCTGCAGGACTACGACCAGCGCCATGGCTACCGCGGGCCGGAAACCCGCCTGCCGGGCAAGACCCGTGACGCCTGGCGCCAGGCGATTGCCGAGCAGCGCCCGCTGGGCGGCCTGGAGCCGGCCATCGTCACTCAGGTCGAGAAAAGCGGCGCCATGGTCATGACCCGCGACGGCAAGGAAGAAGCCCTGAGCTGGGACGGCATGAAATGGGCCCGCCCGTACCTCAGCAACAACAGCATGGGCCGCATGCCCAGCCAGCCCAGCGACGTGGTGCAGGCCGGTGACGTGATCCGCGTACAACGCAAGAGCGACGGTTCGCTGCGCCTGACCCAAGTGCCGGCCGCGCAGAGCGCGCTGGTGTCCCTGCACCCGCAGGACGGCGCGATCATGGCGCTGGTCGGCGGCTTCTCCTTCGAGCAGAGCAACTACAACCGCGCCACCCAGGCCCGTCGCCAGCCCGGTTCCAGCTTCAAGCCGTTCATCTACAGCTGCGCGCTGGACAACGGCTTCACCGCCGCCTCGCTGATCAACGACGCTCCGGTGGTGTTCTACGACGAGTACCTGGACAAGGTCTGGCGGCCGAAGAACGACACCAACACCTTCCTCGGCCCGATCCCCATGCGCGAGGCGCTGTACAAGTCGCGCAACATGGTGTCGATCCGTATCCTCCAGGCACTGGGCGTCAATCGCGCACGGGACTGCATCAGCAAGTTCGGCCTGAACAAGGACGACCTGCCGCCGAACCTGTCCATGGCCCTGGGCACCGCGACCCTGACGCCGATGGAAATCGCCGGCGCGTGGACCGTCTTCGCCAACGGCGGCTTCAAGGTCTCCCCCTACATCGTCCAGCGCATCGAAAGCCGCGACGGGCAACTGCTGTACCAGGCCAACCCGCCCAGCATTCCCCACGACGAGGAACAGGTGCCGGCGCAACCGGAAGCAGCCAGCACCGACGCCTTCGGCAATGAGGACCCGACCCAGGCCAAGACCACCGTCGAGCCGGCTGCCGCCGAGCGCGTCATCGACGCCCGCACCGCCTACATCATGACCAGCATGCTGCAGGACGTGATCAAGCGCGGCACCGGCCGCCGGGCCCTGGCGCTCAAGCGTGATGACCTGGCGGGCAAGACCGGCACCACCAACGAGTCCAAGGACGCGTGGTTCTCCGGCTACAACGCCGACTACATGACCACCGTCTGGGTCGGCTTCGACCAGCCGGAAAGCCTCGGTCGCGCGGAGTACGGCGGCAACGTCGCCCTGCCGATCTGGATGCGCTACATGGGCGCGGCGCTCAAGGACAAGCCGTCGCACCTGCTGCCCGAGCCGCCCGGCCTGATCAGCCTGCGCATCGACCCGGTGACCGGTCGCGCGGCAGGCCCCGGCACGCCGGGTGCGTACTTCGAACTGTTCAAGAAGGAGGACACGCCTCCAACGATGAGCGAGCTGCCTCGCGGCAGCGCTCCGGGCGGCGGCATGCCGGCGGACGAAGAAGCGCCCATCGACCTGTTCTGACACGAAGGCCCCTCTGTGCAGGGGCCTTCTCATTTTCGGGAAGCGCTTCCGACAAAGTCATGGCGTTTCGCTAACGCATTGATTAATCTGGCGTTTGCGGCGGTGAACAACCCCAGGCGGCTGACCCCATCCGGTACGTCAGGGGCTTCCCGCGGCAACTTCGTCAGGAGGTCTGGATGCCCCGCTCCCTGCCAGGCTGGCTGTTCTGCCTGCTCGCCCTGCTGCTGGGCGCGCCTTTGCTGCGCCTGCTTGCGCAACCCCGCCCGCTCGAACCTGCCCCTGATCTCGTCTACCTCGACCAGTTGTTCGCGGTGCTGATTGCCAGCGCCGGCCTGAGCGGACTGCTGATCGCCTTCCTGCTGCGCCTGGCAGGCCGAACGCTGGTCGCGCTGATCCTGCTGGTGCCGGCCATTGGCCTGTGCGCCTGGCACCTCACCCATACCCACCTCGGCCCGGTGTCGCCCACGGTTGAGCAATACCAGCTGCTGCTGGCAGGTTTGGCGGTGTATGCGCTGCTGCTGGCGGGTATCAACTGGCTGAACCGGGGCGCGCACGGGCCGCGTCGGGCGCTGCGCTACCTGGGCTTCGCCCTGTTGCTGCCGTGGTGTGTCGGGCTGTTCTACCTGGGGCGGCTCTACTACTGAGCCAGGTCACGCCAGGTCAGGTAGACACGCAGGTCGAACTCCAACTGGTGATAGCCGGGCAGCATGTGCTCGCAGAGCTGGTAGAACGCCTTGCTGTGATCGCGCTCCTTCAGGTGCGCCAGCTCATGCACGACGATCATCTGCAGGAACTCCGGGGCGGCGTCCTTGAACAGTGAGGCGACGCGGATTTCCTTCTTCGCCTTGAGCTTGCCGCCCTGCACGCGGGAAATCGCGGTGTTCAGGCCCAGCGCGCGCTGCACCACATCCAGCTTGTTGTCGTAGAGCACCTTGTCCACCGCCGGGGCGGTGCGCATGTATTGCTGCTTGAGGTCCATGGCATAGCCGTACAGCGCCTTGTCGCTCTGCACGTCGTGGCGACCGGGATAGCGGCGCTCCAGGTAGTCGCCGAGGCGATCCTGCTCGATGAGCTGGCGCACCTGGTCCTGGAGCTGTGGCGGATAGGCCTGGAGATAACGAAGCGGCTGCATGGGAAACGACTGGCGGTCAGAACAGCCGCCAGTCTAGCGCATTTCCCACTCAGGCCCGCGCGCGGGTGCTATAGGCCTCGGTGCGATAGGGGAAGGCAATTTCGCTGCGCCCCTTCAGCGCCGGGTGCGTGGCGATCAGTTCGTGCAGTTGCTCGGCGACCCGCTGCTTCTGCTCGTCGGGCAGCGCGGCGATGAAGCTCACCGACAGGGTCCGCGCGACGATGACCTGCTCCGGCGGGCCGACATGCTGGTAGCCGAACTCGCGCAGGCGCAGATCCTCGAAGCGCGATCCGGCAAAGGCCCGGCGCCATTGCCCGGTGTGGAAACGCGGCGTGCTGCCTTCGTAGCGCTCGAGGATGCGCGTGACCTGGGCGACCCAATCGACGCGCTCGTCGCGCACGTTCCAGACCAGCCCCAGGTGGCCACCCGGACGCAGCACGCGATGGATCTCCGCCAGGGCGCGCTCATCGGCGAACCAGTGGAAGGCCTGGGCGCAGGTCAGCGCATCGACGCTCTCCGCCGCCAGCGGCATCGCCTGGGCCGTGCCGTTGAGTACCTTTACGGCGGGCAGCGACGCACTGAGCTGCTCGCGCATCGCCGCCACCGGCTCGATCGCGGTGACCTGCGCGCCGCTGCGCAATAACAGCGATGTGAACTTGCCGGTACCGGCACCGAGGTCGACTACCTCCTTGCCGGCCCCGATGTCCAACGCCTCGCCCAGCCAGCCCAGCAACTCCTCGGGGTAGTCCGGGCGACCGTGGGCATAGGCCTTTGCCTCGCGGGTGAAACCTTCCTGCGCACTGCCATGTACATCCGTCATCGTGCCTCCAGAGCCTGCCCGGCGAGCACCAGCGCTCAGCGGAATCGGCAGGCCTTGCCGTCCAGGTAACTACGGTAGCAGTTGAGCAGTCGCGCTTCCTTGATGCGGCAGCGCTTCTGCCGGCACGCGCTGGAAAACTCGAAGCGTCCACCCTCCGGGTCGGCCAGTTGGATGCGGATCGCCGGCCAGCCGTTCTTCGGCGCTTTCGCCGGCGTGCTGAGCACGCGATTCTCGTTCTCCACCAGGGCCGCGCCGGCTTGCGCGTAGTCGAAGACGAACAACAAGGTGCGCGAGGTCTTCAGCGTGCACTCCTGGTGAGTAAGGCAGTTCTGCGCGTCCACCGGCAGGTCCACCGGCGGCCTGGGCGGCGGGGTCGCCGGCGCCGTCGGGCGCAGCGAACAGCCGGCGAGCAGGACCAGTAGCAGCAGGGAAAACCAGGCACGCAACATCGGGACTTCCTTCTGGCGGATACGAAAGAGCCCCGCAGGGCGGGGCTCTTCAGCTCTCTAGAAACAGAGCAGCAGCGGGAGCGGGATCAGTTGACCTTCGCTTCCAGCTCGCCCTTGGCGTAACGCTGGAACATGCCTTCCAGGGAGATCGGCTTGATCTTCGAGGCGTGGCCGGCGGTGCCGAAGGCTTCGTAGCGGGCGATGCAGACATCGCGCATGGCTTCGACGGTCTTGGCGAAGTATTTGCGCGGGTCGAACTCGCTGGGGTTCTTCGCCAGGAAGCGACGGATGGCACCGGTGGAGGCCAGGCGCAGGTCGGTATCGATGTTGACCTTGCGCACGCCGTACTTGATGCCTTCGACGATTTCCTCGACCGGCACGCCGTAGGTTTCCGGGATTTCGCCGCCGAACTCGTTGATGATCGCCAGCCAGTCCTGCGGGACGGAGGACGAACCGTGCATCACCAGGTGGGTACCCGGAATGCGCGCGTGGATCGCCTTGATGCGGTCGATGGCGAGGATGTCGCCGGTCGGCGGCTTGGTGAACTTGTAGGCGCCGTGGCTGGTGCCGATGGCAATGGCCAGGGCGTCGACCTGGGTCTTCTTCACGAAGTCAGCGGCTTCTTCCGGGTCGGTCAGCAGCTGGCTGTGGTCCAGCACGCCTTCGGCGCCCACGCCGTCTTCCTCGCCGGCCATGCCGGTTTCCAGGGAGCCCAGGCAGCCCAGCTCACCTTCCACCGACACGCCACAGGCGTGGGCGAAGGCAACGGTCTGCTGGGTGACGCGGACGTTGTATTCGTAGTCGGCCGGGGTCTTGCCGTCTTCCTTCAGCGAGCCGTCCATCATGACCGAGGAGAAGCCCAGCTGGATGGAGCGCTGGCAGACGTCAGGGCTGGTGCCGTGGTCCTGGTGCATGCACACCGGGATATGCGGGAATTCTTCGATGGCGGCGAGGATCAGGTGGCGCAGGAAGGGCGCACCGGCGTATTTGCGGGCGCCGGCGGATGCCTGGACGATCACCGGGGAATCGGTCTTGTCGGCCGCTTCCATGATGGCGCGCATCTGCTCGAGGTTGTTGACGTTGAAAGCCGGAACGCCGTAGCCGAACTCGGCGGCGTGGTCCAGCATTTGGCGCATGCTGATGAGTGCCATGGTCTCGCTTCTCCCAGAAGGCGGGCTCATTCACATGAACCCGTAAAGATAGGTGTGCAAGCCTGCCGCAGGGGCAGGCGGTGTTCAAGTAGTCCGGCGTACGCCGGACAATCGGCGCTCAGCGCGCCTTGCAACCACGGCCGATCAGGTCGTTGCTCTCGACCCAGTAGACCACGCCCTGGTCACCTTTGATGCTCAAGCCGATCAGCCCGTCGCTATAGAAAGCGCCGGAGCCGCCGGGTTCCTCTTCCAGATGATGCACGACGTCATCGTCCCCCAGTTGCAGGTCGACCACCGACCTGCTGGGGTCCACGTAATGCCAGCGCACCTCGGCCCCGCTGTCGCAGACCCAATGGTTCCAGCCAGTGCCCGTGCCGGCCTTGCCGTCGGACGAATGGCTGGAACAGCCGGCCAGCAGCGCAAGGGCCAGCACCGGGACGAAATAACGCAGCATCGGGCGATTCTCCTTCGGGCGGACGTGCCGCCGGATATCCAATGCGCCAGATTGCCCGTCCCGCCGCAGGAACGCCAGTGCCGCCCGTGCGTGGGCGCGGGCGGCACCGTCAGATCGTGAACCCGACCGCCGGGCGCTGCCTCAGGGGCAGTTCACCGGCTTCTGGCCAGGGGTCGGATCGCCGCTGCTCTGGCTTTCCACCCGTTCGCGGTTCTGGTCCGAGGGCACCATGACCGCGGGCGGGCTCATCACTTCACAGGTACTGGGGGCCGCGCCGCCTCCGGCACACCCCACCAGCACCAGGCATAACGACAGCACGGGGGTGACAGCTCGCATGACCGTTCTCCTTGGCATCCGTACAAGGCTTGTGACCCGGGGATGCCGCAGAGGTTTGCTTTACTGTCGCCCGGCGGCGCCCGGAGCGTCAGGCTTTGGCGCGCTGCTCCAGCACTTCGACGGCCGGCAGGACCTTGCCCTCGACGAACTCGAGGAAGGCGCCACCGCCGGTGGAAATGTAGGAAATCTGCTCGCCGATGCCATATTTGTCGATGGCCGCCAGGGTGTCGCCGCCGCCAGCGATGCTGAACGCGGAGCCTTCGGCGATCGCCTTGGCCAGGGTCTTGGTGCCCTCGCCGAACTGGTCGAATTCGAACACGCCCACCGGGCCGTTCCACAGGATGGTCTTGGAGGTCTTCAGCAGCTCGGCGAACTGGGCGGCGGTCTTCGGGCCGATGTCCAGGATCATGTCGTCGTCGGCCACGTCGGCGATGTCCTTGACGGTGGCGACGGCGCTCTCGGCGAACTCCTTGGCGACCACGACATCCACCGGCAGCGGAACGCTGACCTTGGCGGCAATGGCCTTGGCGGTGTCGACCAGATCGGCTTCGTACAGCGACTTGCCGACCTTGTGGCCCGCCGCGGCGAGGAAGGTGTTGGCAATGCCGCCGCCGACGATCAGCTGGTCGCAGATCTGCGCCAGGCTGTTGAGTACGTCGAGCTTGGTCGACACCTTGGAGCCGGCGACGATGGCCGCCATCGGGCGGGCCGGGTTGCCCAGGGCCTTGCCCAGGGCTTCCAGCTCGGCGGCCAGCAGCGGGCCGGCCGCGGCGACCTTGGCGAACTTGGCCACGCCGTGGGTCGAGCCCTCGGCGCGGTGGGCGGTGCCGAAGGCGTCCATGACGAACACGTCGCACAGGGCGGCGTATTGCTGGGCCAGTTCGTCGGCGTTCTTCTTCTCGCCCTTGTTGAAGCGCACGTTCTCGAACAGCACGACTTCACCCGGCTTCACCTCGACGCCGCCCAGGTAGTCCTTGACCAGCGGCACGGCGCGACCCAGGGCCTTGGCCAGGTAGTCGGCGACCGGCTGCAGGCTGTTTTCCTCGGAGAATTCGCCTTCGGTCGGGCGGCCCAGGTGCGAGCAGACCATCACCGCCGCGCCCTTTTCCAGGGCCAGCTTGATGGTCGGCAGCGAGGCCAGGATGCGCGCGTCGCTCTTGACCACACCGTCCTTCACCGGAACGTTGAGGTCTTCGCGGATCAGTACGCGCTTACCTTGGAGGTCGAGGTCGGTCATCTTCAACACGGTCATGACAGTCAGTCCTGTAGGGGCTGTTTGATTAACGTTCGGTAGCGGCGACACGCAGGAAATGCCCTGCGGTGTCGAGCATGCGGTTGGCGAACCCCCACTCGTTGTCGAACCAGGCCAGCACGTTCACCAGCCGGGGGCCGGAAACGCGGGTCTGGCTGCCATCGACGATGGCCGAATGCGGGTCGTGGTTGAAATCGCAGCTGGCGTGGGGCAGCTCGGTGTACGCCAGCAGGCCTTTCAACGGGCCGTCGGTGGCGGCCTGGCGCAGCACGCGGTTGATCTCGTCGGCCGACGTATCGCGGGAGACCTGCAGCGTGATGTCCAGAGCCGAGACGTTCACCGTCGGCACCCGAATGGCTTTGGCCTGGATTCGCCCGGCGAGTTCCGGCAACAGGCGTTCGATGCCGCGCGCCAGCCCCGTGGACACCGGGATCACCGACTGGAAGGCCGAGCGCGTGCGGCGCAGGTCTTCGTGGTGGTAGGCGTCGATCACCGGCTGGTCGTTCATCGCCGAGTGGATGGTGGTGATCGAGACATACTCGATGCCCACGGCCTCGTTCAGCAGCTTGAGCAGCGGCACGCTGCAGTTGGTGGTGCAGGAGGCGTTGGACACCAGCGTCTCGGCGCCGGAGAGGCCCTGCTGGTTGATGCCGAAGACCACCGTGGCGTCGATGTCCGCCTCGCTGGCCATCGGCTGGGAGAACAGCACCCGCGGCGCCCCGGCGCCAAGGAAGCGCTCGCCGTCGGCACGGGTGTGGTAGACGCCGGAGCATTCGAGCACCAGGTCGATGTCCAGGGCGCGCCAGTCGATGGCCTCGGGTTCGGCTTCGCGGAACACCTTCACGCAGTCGCTGCCCACATGCAGGCAGCCATCGGCCACGCTCACCTCGCCGGGGAAGCGGCCGTGGGTGGAGTCGAAGCGGGTCAGGTATTCCAGGCTGGCCAGGTCCGCCAGGTCGTTCAGCGCGACGATGGCGAACTCGGCCTTGGCGCCGCGCTCGTGCAGGGCACGGAACACGCAGCGGCCGATGCGGCCATAGCCATTGAGGGCAACACGGTAAGGGCGCTTGGACATTGTTATCCCTTGGTGATCGTCGCAGGAGCGGGCTTGCCCGTGATTCGAGCGAAGCGGTTCGCGAGCAAGCTCGCCCCTGCAAGAGCCGGATCAGGCGTCGAGCAGCTCGGCAGCGACTTCCAGCACGTTCTCGACGGTGAAGCCGAAGTGCTCGAACAGCGCCGGGGCCGGGGCCGACTCACCGAAGGTGGTCATGCCGATTACGCGGCCTTCCAGGCCCACGTACTTGTACCAGTAGTCGGCGTGGGCGGCTTCGATGGCGATGCGCGCACCCACCTGGACCGGCAGAACGGCCTGCTTGTAGCCGGCGTCCTGCTGGTCGAAGACGCTGGTGGACGGCATGGAGACCACGCGCACCTTGCGGCCTTCGGCGCTGAGCTTGTCGAACGCCTGCACCGCCAGGCCGACTTCGGAGCCGGTGGCGATCAGGATCAGTTCCGGCTCGCCGTCGCAGTCCTTGAGCACGTAGGCGCCACGGGCCACGTCGGCCAGCTGGGCGGCGTCGCGCGGCTGGTGCGGCAGGTTCTGGCGGCTGAAGATGAGCGCGGACGGGCCGTCGGCGCGCTCGATGGCGTATTTCCAGGCCACCGCGGACTCCACGGCATCGGCCGGGCGCCAGGTGTCCAGGTTCGGGGTCAGGCGCAGGCTGGCCAGTTGCTCGATCGGCTGGTGGGTCGGGCCGTCTTCGCCCAGGCCGATGGAGTCATGGGTGAACACGTAGAGCACGCGCTGCTTCATCAGGGCGGACATGCGCACCGCGTTACGGGCGTATTCCATGAAGATCAGGAAGGTCGCGCCGTAGGGGATGAAGCCGCCATGCAGGGCCACGCCGTTCATGATGGCGCTCATGCCGAACTCGCGAACGCCGTAGAACACGTAGTTGCCATTGGCATCGTCCGCGCTCACGCCCTTGCAGCCTTTCCACAGGGTCAGGTTGGAACCGGCGAGGTCGGCGGAGCCGCCGAGGAATTCCGGCAGCAGTGGGCCGAAGGCGTTCAGCGCGTTCTGGCTGGCCTTGCGGCTGGCGATGGTTTCGCCCTTGACGGCGACGTCGGCGACGTAGGCCGCGGCCTTCTCGGCGAAGTCGGCCGGCAGTTCACCGGCAACGCGGCGCTGGAACTCGGCGGCCAGTTCCGGGTGCGCGGCCTGGTAGGCGGCGAAGCGCTTGTTCCACTCGGCCTCGGCGGTGGCGCCAGTGTCCTTGGCGCTCCACTCGGCGTAGATGTCCGCCGGGATCTCGAACGGCGCGTGGTTCCAGCCCAGCGCGGCGCGGGTGGCGGCCACTTCGTCGACGCCCAGGGCGGCGCCGTGGCTTTCTTCCTTGCCCTGCTTGTTGGGCGAGCCGAAGCCGATGATGGTCTTGCAGCAGATCAGGGTCGGCGCATCGCTCTTGCGGGCAGTCTCGATGGCGGTCTTGATCTCGTCGGCATCATGTCCGTCGACGTTGCGGATCACCTGCCAGCCATAGGCTTCGAAGCGCTTGGGGGTGTCGTCGGTGAACCAGCCGTGGACTTCGCCGTCGATGGAGATGCCGTTGTCGTCGTAGAAGGCGATCAGCTTGTTCAGGCGCAGGGTGCCGGCCAGCGAGGCGACTTCATGGGAGATGCCCTCCATCATGCAGCCGTCGCCCAGGAAGGCGTAGGTGTAGTGATCGACGATGCGGTGGCCGTCGCGGTTGAACTGCGCGGCCAGCACCTTCTCGGCCAGCGCCATGCCCACGGCGTTGGCGATACCCTGGCCCAGCGGGCCGGTGGTGGTCTCAACGCCGGCGGTGTAGCCGTACTCCGGGTGGCCCGGGGTGCGCGAGTGCATCTGGCGGAAATTCTTCAGGTCATCGACGGTGACGTCGTAGCCGGTGAGGTGCAGCAGCGAATAGATCAGCATCGAGCCGTGGCCGTTGGACAGCACGAAGCGGTCGCGGTCGGCCCATTGCGGGTTGCTCGGGTTGTGCTTGAGGTAATCGCGCCAGAGCACTTCGGCGATATCCGCCATGCCCATGGGGGCGCCAGGATGGCCGCTGTTGGCTTTCTGCACGGCATCCATGCTCAGTGCGCGGATGGCGTTGGCTCGCTCACGACGGCTGGGCATCGCTGAATCTCCTGCGGGGGCTGCTTCGAAAGATCGAAGGGAATGAAAAAAGGCCGGTATTTTCGCCCAGCCGGGCCCTGCGGGGCAATGACAGATCGGCAGATGCCTGATGCAAGGCACGCTCCTGCGCCGCCCCACTGGTCAAAAACCACTCATCCGCCAATATCAAAACTTTTTGATACAGCTATTGCCCGCCCCGGAACCCGCGACTAGACTGCGCCACCTATGAGTCTGCGCCTGCCCGAAATCCGCCACGACGATTGCGACCAGCTGGCTGCCCTGTGCAAGGCCGGCGGCGATCCGCTGCGGCTGAACGTGCTGCGGGTACTGGCCAACGATTCGTTCGGCGTGCTGGAGCTGGCGCATATCTTCGGCGTGCGCCAGTCGGGCATGAGCCATCACTTGAAGGTGCTGGCCCAGGCCGGCCTGGTAGCCACCCGCCGCGAAGGCAACGCGATCTTCTATCGCCGCGCCCTGCCGCAGCCCGAGAGCCTGGGCGGCACGCTGCACGGCGCACTGCTCGAGGAAGTCGACGAGCTGGCCCTGGCCGATGACGTCAGCGCCCGCATCGATGGCGTGCACGCCCAGCGTGCGGCCGTCAGCCGCGACTTCTTCGCCCGCAGCGCGGAGAAATTCCAGGCGACCCAGGACCTGATCGCAGGACTGCCGCAATACCGCGAAAGCGTGCTGGCGCTGCTCGATGCACTGAGCTTCGCCCCCGGCGCCACGGCGCTGGAAGTCGGCCCCGGCGACGGTGGATTCCTCCCGGAGCTGGCCCGGCGTTTCGATCAGGTCACCGCGCTGGACAACAGCGAGACCATGCTCGAAATGGCGCGGCAACGCTGCGCCAGTGAAGGATTGAACAACGTCCGGCTGCGGCTGGCCGACGCCCTGCGGGATGTCGACGACGCGGCGGATTGCGTGGTGCTGAACATGGTCCTGCACCACTTCGCCGCACCGGCCGAGGCCGTGAAGCAGCTGGCGCACCTGGTGAAACCCGGTGGCAGCCTGCTGGTGACCGAACTCTGCAGCCACGACCAGAGCTGGGCCCGCGAGGCCTGCGGGGATCTGTGGCTTGGGTTCGAACAGGAAGACCTGGCCCATTGGGCCGACGCCGCCGGGCTCGCGTCCGGCGAAAGTGTGTACATCGGTTTACGTAATGGCTTTCAGATCCAGGTACGGCACTTCGCCAAGCCGGATTCGCGAAGCGTCCTCACCCACCGGTAATTGAATAGGAACCGTTAGATGAGCGAATACTCTGTTTTCACCTCCGAATCCGTCTCCGAAGGCCATCCGGACAAGATCGCGGACCAGATTTCCGATGCGGTGCTCGACGCCATCATCGCCAAGGACAAATACGCCCGCGTGGCCTGCGAGACCCTGGTGAAGACCGGTGTCGCGATCATCGCCGGTGAAGTCACCACCTCCGCCTGGGTCGACCTGGAAGAGCTGGTGCGCAAGGTCATCATCGACATCGGCTACAACAGCTCCGACGTCGGCTTCGACGGCGCCACCTGCGGCGTGCTGAACATCATCGGCAAGCAGTCGGTGGACATCAACCAGGGCGTCGACCGCGCCAAGCCGGAAGACCAGGGCGCCGGCGACCAGGGCCTGATGTTCGGCTACGCCAGCAACGAAACCGACGTGCTGATGCCGGCGCCGATCTGCTTCTCCCACCGCCTGGTGGAGCGCCAGGCCGAAGCACGCAAATCCGGCCTGCTGCCGTGGCTGCGCCCGGACGCCAAGTCCCAGGTCACCTGCCGCTACGAAAACGGCAAGGTGGTCGGCATCGACGCCATCGTCCTGTCCACCCAGCACAACCCGGAAGTCAGCTACAAGGACCTGCGCGAAGGCGTGATGGAGCTGATCATCAAGCAGGTGCTGCCGGCCGAACTGCTGCACAAGGACACCCAGTTCCACATCAACCCGACCGGCAACTTCGTGATCGGCGGCCCGGTGGGCGACTGCGGCCTGACCGGCCGCAAGATCATCGTCGACTCCTACGGCGGCATGGCCCGCCACGGCGGCGGCGCGTTCTCCGGCAAGGACCCGTCCAAGGTCGACCGTTCCGCGGCCTACGCCGGCCGCTACGTGGCCAAGAACATCGTGGCCGCGGGCCTCGCCGAGCGTTGCGAGATCCAGGTGTCCTACGCCATCGGCGTGGCCCAGCCGACCTCCATCTCGATCAACACCTTCGGCACCGGCAAGATCGGCGACGACAAGATCATCCAGCTGGTCCGCGAGCACTTCGACCTGCGCCCGTACGCGATCACCAAGATGCTCGACCTGCTGCACCCGATGTACCAGCCGACCGCGGCCTATGGCCACTTCGGCCGCAACCCGTTCGAAATGACCTACGACGGCGACACCTTCACCGCCTTCACCTGGGAGCGCACCGACAAGGCTGCCGCCCTGCGTGACGCCGCCGGTCTGTAAGACCGCCAGCGAGAAAAAGCCCCGCCTCGGCGGGGCTTTTTCGTTTCGGCAGCCAACGCATGCGTAAGAGCGAGGGGGACGCCGAGTTCTTGCCCGCGAACAGCCCGAGCGACGGCATTGGGCGGTTCGCGAGCAAGCTCGCTCCTACAATCACCGGCGTCCGACACCACACAACGAAACCTCCTTCCTGTCCCTCGGCATCGACCTCCGTGCCGCACTTCTAGGCTGCCCCGCACATCACCGTGCCGAGGCCCGCCATGCCCCCTCTCATTCTCGTCCTGCTGCTTTGCCTGGCCTTCACCGCACAGGCCTGCCCCGACTGGCCAGCGGAACAAGCGACCCGACAGATCGACGGCCTGCGCGGGCAGCTGCAGCAGTGGGATGACGCCTACCATCGGGACGGCCACTCCCCCGTCGCCGACGAACTCTACGACCAGGCGCGCGAACGGCTGCGGCAATGGCAGGCGTGCTTCCCCCTCGTCGCAGCCGGGCCCGAGACGCCGCTGGCCAGCAGCGCGGGCGACGTCCGCCACCCGGTGGCCCACACCGGCCTCGACAAGCTGGCCGATGCCAAGGCAGTGAGCGACTGGCTGGCGCATCGTCGCGATCTCTGGGTGCAACCCAAGGTCGACGGCGTGGCAGTCACGCTGGTCTACCGCGATGGACGCTTTACCCAGGCCATCAGCCGCGGCGACGGTACCGCCGGGCAGGACTGGACCGCCAACGCGCAACGGATTGCCGCCATTCCCAAGCAGCTACCTGGCGAGCGCGGCCGCCTGGTACTGCAGGGCGAGCTGTACTGGCGCCTGCCGCAGCACGTGCAGGCCCGCCAAGGCGGTGCGGGCGCGCGCGGCAAGGTCGCCGGGCTGATGGCACGCAAGACGCTGGGCGACGAAGGTGCCCAGATCGGCCTGTTCGTCTGGGAGCTGCCGGATGGCCCGCTGGAGATGCCGCAGCGCCTCGCCTGCCTGCGCCAGCTCGGCTTTGCCGACAGCGCCGAGTTGACCGAAGCGGTCGCCGGCCAGGCGGACATCGGGGCCTGGCGCGATCGATGGTTTCACCACCCCCTGCCCTTCGCCAGCGACGGCATCGTCATTCGCCAGGGTCGTCGGCCACCGGGCAAGGCCTGGAGTGCCCAGGCGCCAGGCTGGGCGGTGGCCTGGAAATATCCGCACCAGCAGGCATTGGCCGAGGTCCGGCGCGTGGAGTTCAAGGTCGGGCGCAGCGGCCGGGTCACGCCCGTGCTGCATCTCGCACCCGTGGAGCTGGATGGGCGCACCATCCAGCGCGTCGGCGCCGGTTCGCTCAAGCGTTGGCGCAGCCTCGACGTTCGCCCCGGCGACCAGGTCGCCATCGCCCTCGCCGGGCTGACCATCCCACGGCTGGACGGCGTGGTCTGGCGCTCGCCGACGCGTGCGGAGGTATCGGCGCCGCTTGACGGCCAATACGACGCCCTCTCCTGCTGGCGCCCCACCGCGGGCTGCGAGGAGCAATTCCTCGCGCGCCTGGAGTGGCTGGGCGGCAAGAACGGGTTGGGGCTGTCCGGCGTCGGCCCGGGCACCTGGCGCCGCCTGCACGACGCCGGGCTGCTTCAGGGCCTGCTCGATTGGATGACCCTGACACCCGAGCGGTTGGCGCAGGTTTCAGGCCTTGGCGAGCGCAGCGCCGCCATGCTGAACCAACAATTCCTGCTGGCCCGCCAACGCTCGTTCGCAACCTGGCTGCGCGCCCTGGGAGCGCCCTTCCCCGCCGCCCACCCGGCGGGTGAAGACTGGTCGGCCCTCGCCGCTCGCAGCACCGCGCAATGGCAGGAGCTGCCCGGCATCGGCACGGTACGCGCTGCGCAGCTGCAAGCCTTCTTCAACGCGCCGGAGGTCGTGCACCTGCGTGAGCAGTTGCACGACCTCGGCATCAGCGGTTTCTGAGCGCCTCAGCGCATCTGGAAGGCTTCCTGGTGGAAGCGCCCGCTCGGCATGCCCAGGCGACGCAGGTCACGGCGCAGCAGCTCGGCCAGCGCCTGTGGGCCACAGAACCAGACACTCGGCCAACGCCCCTGCCCACCGGGCTGCAACCCCAGGTCGGCGGCCTGCAGGTAGCCTTCGCTCTCGCTGTAATGCACGCGCAGATCGATGCGCGGCAGGTCAGTACACAGCTCGCGCAGGCGACCGGCGTAGATGGCGTCGGACGGGGAGCGCACGCAGTACAGCAGCGTGACTTCCGGGCAGTCCTGCGGCCGTCCCTGCAGTGACTCGAGCCAGGCCAGGAACGGCGTGATGCCGATGCCGCCAGCGATCCACACCTGACGCTCGCCCTTGTCGCGGCGGAAGTCGAAGCGGCCGTACGGCCCTTCCACCTTCACCGGATCACCGACCTTCAGGCTGTCCTGCAGGCGTTGGGTGTAGTCCCCCAGCGCCTTGATGCTGAAGCGCACCTCGCCGTTGCCCTGGTCGCCGCTGGAGATGGTGAAGGGATGCTGGCCCTCCAGGCGATTGCAGGTGAGGAAGGCGAACTGCCCGGCGCGGTGCTGCCAGCGGCCCTGGAGTTTGCAGGTGACTTCCAGCATGCGCTCGCCGGGGCGCTCGACCGCCACCACGATACCTTCATGGGTGCGCCGGCGGCCGATCTGCCCGGTCAACGACCAGAGCGCGCACAGGCTGCCCACCAGCGCGCAGAAGGCGACCAGCCAGCCGATGGGCTGCGTCCAGTAGCCTGCCGGCGCCAGCACCACGGCGTGGAAAGCGAGCACCAGATAGACCACCGCGAGGGTTTTGTGAACGTAGCGCCACAGGTGGTACGGGAAACGTTGCCAGAGGGTAATGACCAGCATCGCCCCCAGCAGCCAGGCCGACCACTCGCCCAGCTCCTTGGCCGAGCCGCGGAATACGTCGAGGAAGGTCTCCACCCGCGGCCCCTTGACGGGTCTGCCGATGAATCTGGCGAGCAGCGGCCCGCCCAATTCCAGCAGGTAGTGCAGCAGACCCAGCACGATGGCCAGGATGCCGGCCCACTTGTGCGCGCGGTACATGCGATCGAGGCCGTCGAGGGGCTTTTCCAGCCACACAGGGCGCACCGCCAGCAGCATGATCAGCGACATCAGCGCAAAGGACGCGACACCGGTGAAGAGAATGGCCTGCTTGCGCACGACCCAGATGTCCAGCGCGGCCGGTGGGTCGATCCACAGGGCCAGGCCAAAGCTGGCGGCCACGGCCAACAATACGATCCAGATGATTTTCATGAGTCCTCCCAAGGGCGCCAACACGGCGGCCCAGGTGGAAGCTGGCGGGTTCTTCTGAATTATCCCTTAATTTAGAAGGGTCTTTAGACGCAGAGCCGCGATGCCATGACTCATGTCAAAGGCCGCGTCCTTCGCTATGCTCGGCACATTCCTAGATACCAGTTGTTTGCCATGCGTCTGCGAGTCCTGTCCGATCTTCACCACGAACATTTCCCCAATGGCCACCGCATGCTTCCTACTGCCGAAGCGGACGTCGTGGTACTGGCGGGAGACATCCATGAGCACCTACAGGGGCTGCACTGGGCGCGTGAGGAATTCCCCGACAGTGAAATCATCTACGTCGCCGGCAACCATGAGTTCTATCACTCCGACCTGCCCGAACTGGTCCAGGCCATGCGCAACCTGGCCCGGGCGCTGAACATCCACTTCCTCGAACAGGATGCGGTGGTCGTGGGGAACGTTCGCTTCCTGGGCGCGACGTTGTGGACGGATTTCCAGCTCTACGGCGACCGCGCATCAGCGCTCGCCTACGAGCAGGCAGACCTGCTGATGCCGGAATTCAGCTCGGTGGATTACTTCGGCCAACCCTTCACGCCGGCCAAGAGCCGTGAACTGTGCCATGCCAGCTGCGAATGGCTGGCAGCCGAACTGGCCCAACCCTTCGCCGGCCCCACCGTGGTGGTGACCCACCACGCGCCCAGCCCCCGCTCGATTCCCGCGGATTACGTCGGCGACGCCCTGTCGCCCGCCTTCGCGTCGAACCTCGACGGCCTGGCTGAACGCTGCGACCTGTGGATCCACGGACATGTGCATGCGTGCCTCGACTACCGCATCGGCGCCGCACGCATCGTCGCCAACCCCGGCGGCTATCCCGGCGAGGACAACGGCTTCGATCCCTGCCGGGTCATCGATCTCTAGCGTGCCAGCCCAAGTCCGTTCGGCGACAGCTCACTGAAGAAACGCCAGATTTCCGCGGGCCCATCCAGCTCCGGGTCGACCCGGCCCAGCAGCCGCGGCGGCCGGTATAGCGGCTGCGGCAGCAGATGCCCACCCCCGAACACCGTTACCAGCTCCACTGGCGGCCGGCCCTCGGCAGTCCAGCGCTGCCGCTGCGTCCACACCGGGCCCGGCTGGGTCAGCTTGTCCACCTGCGGCTCGCCGCCCTGGCCATTGCGCCGAGCCAGGGCGAGGGCGGATTCCTCGGCCGACAGGACATTGCCGCGATCCCCCAGGCCGAACAGGGTGACCCGGCCGCCGGCGTAAGGATTGATCGGGTCGCGGGTGCCGTTCATCAACAGCGCGGCCATGGGGCGGTCGGCAGGAAGGCAGGCGTCGTTGTCGGCGGCGGGCAGGCTGGCAGCCACCGCGGCAATGCCATTGACCTTGTCCGGCGCTTCGGCGGCCAGGCGCAGGGCCATCTGCCCGCCATTGGAGTAGCCCGTGGCGAAGACCCGCGCAGGGTCAACGCCGCGCTCGCGCTGCAGGCGTTCGATCATCTGCGAGAGGAAGCCGACGTCGTCGATGTTCAGCCGCCGTGCGCTGTAGGCGGCCACCCGCCGGCAATCGTTCCAGTGTCCCTCGAAACCATCGGGGTACAGCACCAGGAACCCGTCGCGGTCGGCCAGGGCATCGAAACGGTAGCCGCTGTCGCGGCGCATGCGCTCGCCGTTGCTCTGCGAACTGTGCAGGACCACCAGCAGCGCCGGGTGCTCGGCCAGTTTCCGCGGTACGTAGAGCACATAGCTGCGTCGCCGCTCGCCCTGGCGCACCGAGGCATCCTCGCTGCTGCCGCTCAGTTGAGGCCGTTGCGTCAACTCGCCGGGCACGTACCACCAGGCGCCCGCCATCAGCGCCAGCACCAACAGTGCGATGAGTGTCTGCACGATCCGCATCGCCAGCCGCATACCGCCACTCCTTGCCCGCCCGGCGGGCCTTGCGAGTCCGGCCTGATCCCGAGGCATTTGTCCCAGGGCAGCCTCTGCCTTGCCCTTCCATGGCACACTCTAGCCGTTGACTCCAACGTCATAGTGTTTGGTAACCAAGGATTCTGAAAATGTTCCGAAGCTCTGCCCTGATGGCCGCCGTTCTCGCCCTCGGCTGCGCAAGCCCATTGCTCGCTGCCGAGGCCGCCAAGCCACCGCTGACCGGCTGCGCCGCCAAGCGTGCGGCGCTCGAAAACCAGCTGGAGCAGGCCAAGGCCCAGGGCAACGGCAACCGCGTCGCCGGGCTGCAGACCGCACTGGAAAAGGTAAAGACCTACTGCACCGACGCCGGTCTGGCGCAGGAACGCAAGCAGAACGTGCTGGATGCCGAGAAGGAAGTCGCCCAGCGCGAGCAGGACCTGCGCAAGGCGATGAACAAGGGCGACGCCGCGAAGATCGAGAAGCGCAAGGACAAGCTGGCCGAGGCCCGCGCCGAGCTGGAGCAGGCCAAGCGCGAGCTGGAGGAGTAAGGCCGCGCCCTGGAGCCGCCTCTGTGGGGCCGCGCTGTCTGTAGGAGCGCGCTTGCTCGCAAAGCGCGTCGCAGCACACCTCTACAGGACAGCACGGGCCGCCAGCGCGCTTAATCCGACGGCCTGATCGCGAGCAAGCTCGCTCCTACGAAAAGCAGCGGCGCAGAAGGTCTGGCGTCAGAGCGCGCGGAATTTCTTGTGGCACGCTTCGCAGGCGTCTTCCACCGCGGCGAAGTCCTTGCGCACGCCCTCGGGCGTCGGCGTGGCGTTGCGGGTGTTCTCGCCCAGCGCGCGGACGGCCTGTTCGAAGGTCTTGGCATCGGCCTGGAACTCCAGCTGGCGCTGCCAGATTTCCGCCTTGGCGCGGGTGTCGTCGCTTTCCACCTGCTCGGCCGGCGGCTGGGTGCTGGGGAAGTATTGCCAGGGCTTGTCGGCCAGCTCACCGAGCTTGCTGGAGCCGGCACGGAACTTCTCCCCATCGAAGGGGATACGGCCACGCAGCATGCCGCCCATGTCCTCGCTGGTCTTGAGCATCTCCTTGAACACCGCCTGGCGCTTGTACTCCGGCGAGTTGGGGTCCTGGCGATGGCAGCCGGCGAGCGCCGTGCCGGCAAGCAGCAGAACGAGCAGGGTCTTCAACTTCATAGGGAAACTCATGTAGGACAGGCGGACACGGAAGCGCCGGATTATCCGCCCCGATTTCCGAATGTTCCAGATCACCCTCCAGAAGCTGCGGCTATCCGCCGCAGCCGCGCACGTTTCGTTCAGCCGGCGTTCAGGCCCGTATACCGTCAGGCCGACACCACGAAGATCGCGATGATCAGGCCCATGCCGAGGAACCAGACCAGCGAGCGCAGCAGCGCCAGGTCGGCGATGTAGAAGATCAGGTAGAGCAGGCGGCTGGTGACCCAGGCGATCGCCAGGCGGTCGATGGTGGCGGGTTCGGCGTTGTTGACCACGTAGGCGATGATCACCGCGGCAGCGAAGGCCGGCGTCACCTCGAAGCTGTTCATCTGGAAGGCATTGGCGCGCTTGCGGTAGCCCTCCAGGGTGGCGAGGAAGGTGCGCGGGTCATGGTTCTGCCGCGGGCCGAAGCCGCCGCCGGTGAACTTGGCGATGCTGGTGCCCACGTAGGGCAGGAAGATCGCGATCAGGACGCACCAGAAGGCAATGGGCATGGCGATACTCTCGTCGAGGGGAAAGCGCGCAGCTTAGGCCATTGATGCAGGCTGGGTCCTTGACCGGCCTGGCACCCCGGCACGTAGCGCGAGCCAATTCTCAGAGCTTCATCACCAGCATGCCCGCCAGCACCAGGCTGCACGCCGCCAGTCGCGGCAGGCCGAAAGGCTCCTTGAGGAAGCGCATGCCCAGCAGCACCACCAGCAGCACGCTGGTCTCGCGCAGGGCGGCGGCCTCGGCGATGGAACCCAGCTGCATGGCCCAGAGCACCAGCCCATAGCTGAGCAGCACGCAGAAGCCCACGCTCAGGCCGAGCTTCCAGTCGTTGATCCAGAATTTCGCGAAGGCCCGGGTGCGCCCCACCAGTGCGACCAGCGGGAACGGCAGGCCGGACAGCAGCGACAGCCAGACCAGGTAGTCCAGCGGCCGAGGCCAGAGCTTCAGCGCGTTGCCGTCGGTCCAGGTGTAGCTGCCGATGCACAGGCCCATCAGCAGCACGGTGGGATAGGCGATCCACGGCAGCGTCGAGCCGCCGCCCCCCTTGAGCAGGAACAGCATGCCGAGGGGGATCAGCAGGATGCCGAGGATCTGCTTGTCGCTCAGGTGCTCGCCGCCGAAGGTCAGGGTCAGCGCCAGCACCACCAGCGGCGACAGCCCCCGCATCAGCGGGTAGACCAACCCCAGGTCGCCGACCTTGTACGCCTGGATCAGCAGCACCCGGTAGACCAGTTGCAGGGCGACGGCGGTCAGCAGCCAGGGCCAGACCGCGGCCGGCGGCACCTCGATCCACGGCAGCAGGAGCAGCGCGGCGGCCAGGCCGACCACGTCCATGCAGGCCACCACCAGCAGGCGGTCGTTGCTGAACTTGACGAGGGTGTTCCAGGTGGCGTGCAGCAGGGCGGCGAGCAGCACCAAGGTGGTGGCGAGCACGAAGACGAACTCCTGGTATAGACCAGCCTGATTCTACCCCGAGCCACCCTGTCGCCGGCAAGCACGGGGTATTTCGGACATTTCCATCTGACTCCTCAGCGGTAACTGGCCTAGACTGGGCATTTTCGCCAGCACGAGCACCTGCCATGCCCCGCTTGATCAAGTTCCTCACCGGTTACATCCTCGTCACCCTGCTCTCCGGCTGCGGCTACAACGCCATGCAGGCCGGCGACGAACAGGTGAAGGCCGCCTGGTCGGAGGTCCTCAACCAGTACCAGCGCCGCGCGGACCTGATCCCCAACCTGGTGGGTGCCGTGAAGGGCTACGCCGCCCATGAGGCCAGCGTCCTGACCCAGGTGACCGAGGCGCGCGCCAAGGTCGGCAGCACCACGATCAATGCCGACCAACTGGACGACCCGGAAGCGGTCAAGCGCTTCCAGCAGGCCCAGGGCCAGCTCAGTTCGGCGTTGTCGCGCCTGATGGTGGTGTCGGAGAACTACCCGCAACTCAAGGCAGACGCCCTGTTCCAGAACCTGCAGACCCAGCTGGAAGGCACCGAGAACCGCATCACCGTTGCCCGTGGCCGCTACGTGAAGGCCGTGCAGGAATACAACGTGATGATTCGCCAGTTCCCGCAGGTGATCACCGCGAAGATCTTCGGCTACAAGCCCAAGGCCAACTTCAGCGTGGAGAACGAAGCGGCCATCTCCACCGCGCCGAAGGTGGACTTCGGCACCCCGCCGGCGCAACCCGCGCAATGACCTTGCCGCGCTGGCTGCTGGCCGCCCTGCTGCTGTGCTGGGCGGCCTTGCTGCAGGCGGCGCCGGTCGCCATCCCGCCGCTCAGCGCCCGCGTCACCGACCTCACCCAGACCCTCGACACCGCCCAGCGCGTGCAGCTGGAAAGCCAGCTCGCCGCCCTCGAACAGCGCAAGGGCGCGCAACTGGCCGTGCTGCTGATTCCCACCACCGGCGAGGACAGCATCGAAGCCTACGCGGTGCGCGCCTTCGAGCAGTGGAAGCTGGGCCGCAAGGGCGTGGATGACGGCGTGCTGCTGGTGGTCGCCAAGAACGACCGCACGCTGCGCATCGAGGTCGGCTACGGCCTGGAAGGCACCATCACCGACGTGCAGGCCGGGCAGATCATCCGGGAACAGATCGTCCCGCACTTCAAGAGCGGCGACTTCGCTGGCGGCGTCCAGGCCGGCGTGGACAGCCTGATCGCGCTGATCGAACCGCCTGCCGTAGCGCCCGCCCCGGACAGTGCCGACGACGAGCTTCCACGGACCGGACCGGCCGAGCATTACAGCGACGCCTATTCCAACCACAACGCCAGCGCCGCCGCGGACATCCCGCCGGCGCGCCTGCTCGGCCTGCTCGCCCTGCTGGTGGGGGTGCCCCTGCTGTGCCTGCTGTTCCCGGTGCAGTGGCTGCGCCAGCGCAGCATGGGCCGCTACCTGCTGTGCAGTGCACTGGTCGGCAGCGCGGCCTCGGCCGTGCTGCTGTTCAGCGAAGCCAATCCGGCCGCCTTGCAGCAGCAGATGATAGGTTCCTTCTCGATCCCGCTGGTGCTGTACATTTTCTTCCTGCCACCGATGTGGCTGACCTCGGGCGTACTGCAGCTGCTGTGGATGATCCTCAGCTCGATCGGCCGAGGCGGCCGGGGTGGCGGCGGTGGAGGCGGCGGCGGTGGCTTCCGTGGCGGCGGCGGCTCCAGCGGCGGTGGCGGTGCCTCGGGCCGCTGGTAACCTGCCCTACAGGGCGGAAACGCCCTGTTCTTCCTCGCGGATCGAACGCAGCACCTGGCGCTGCAGGTCGATGAACTCGGCGCTGGCGGCCATGTCCTCGTGGCGTGGGCGACCGAGCTTCACGTCGAAGGTGGTCTTGATCCGCCCCGGCCCCAGGCCCATCACCACGATGCGGTCGGACAGGTACACCGCCTCTTCCACGTCGTGGGTGACGAACATCACCGTCAGCCGGTGGGTTTCCCAGATGCGCGTGAGCAACTCCTGCATCTGGTGGCGGGTCATGGCGTCCAGCGCGCCGAAGGGCTCGTCCATCAGCAGGATCTTCGGCCGATAGGACAGCGCACGGGCAATCGCCACGCGCTGCTTCATGCCGCCGGACAGCTCGTTCGGATAGGCCTCGGCGAACTTCGTCAGCTTCACCAGGGCCAGGTGCTCGTCGGCGATCTCGCGGCACTGCGCGCGGGGCAGGCCGGCCGCCTTGAGGGCGAACTCGACGTTCTGCCGCGCGGTGAGCCAGGGCAGCAGGGTGTAGGACTGGAACACCACGCCACGGTCCAGCCCAGGCCCGCTGATAGGCACGCCATCCACCTTCACGCTGCCGCTGTCGAAGTCCTCGAGACCCGCGGCGATGGACAGCAGCGTGCTCTTGCCACAGCCCGAAGTGCCGACGATGGAGACGAACTCGTTGTCCGCCAGGGTCAGGTCGATATGGCGCAGCACCTCGCGGCGCGACTGGCCGACGGCAAAGCTCTTGTTCAGGCCGGAGATTTCCAGGGTCGCCATCAGCTGCGCCTCCGGTTGTAGCGGAACAGGACCTTCTCGCCGGCGCGCATGGCCTGGTCGGTGACCAGCCCGAGGAAGCCCAGCAGGAGGATGTAGCCGATGATGGTGTCGGTCTGGAAGAAGCGCTGGGACACCGTGATGCGGTAGCCCAGGCCGGAGGTGGCGGCCACCAGTTCGGCCAGCACCAGCCAGGTCCAGGCCCAGCCGAGGCTGATCCGCAGGGCATCCCAGATGTCCGGCAACGCGCTGGGCAGGACGATCTTCAGGAGAATGCGGCGATCCGGCATGCCCAGGGTGCGGCCGAGGCCGACGAAGTCCGCCGGCACGCGCTTGATGGCATCCATCACCATCAGCACCTGCTGGAAAAAGGTGCCGATCCAGATGATGAGGAATTTCTGGAAGTCACTGGTACCGGCCCAGAGGATGGTCAGCGGGACGAAGGCGACCACCGGCATGTAGCGCACGAAGTCCACCAGCGGTTCGCTGGCGGCCTTCCAGAAGCCATAGCAGCCGGCAAACACGCCGATCACGATGGACATCGCCGAGGACACCACGAAGGCCACGGCAATGCGGTACACGCTGACCTTCAGGTCCGCCCACAGGGTGCCGTCGGCGGCCAGCTTGAGCATGCGCGCCCAGACGTCGCCGGGCGCCGGCAGGAAGATCTTCGGCACCGCGCCGCTGGCGCCAGCCAGCCACCAGAGCAGCGCCAGCAGGACGAACACGGCGCCGCCGATGAGCAGGAAATGACGCTGTGCGATCGGCTTGCCAATCGTGAACAGCGGGTGGGATTTACGGGCTTTCATGTGCGGCTCGTCGAACGGAGGAAACGCGCGCCGGCCCCGGGGCTGGCGCGCGCAGTGCTTCAGAGGATCAGAGCGCCTCGACGAAACGCGCGTCGATGGCCTGCGCCGGAGTGACCGGCTGCTGCAGGATGCCGGCTTCGCTGGCGGCCTTCTGGATGTGCTCGAAGGAGCCTTTCTGGAAGGCGCCCTTCAACTCGGCCTGGTTCTCCTTCACCGAGTAGAAGTGCACGCCGTCAAAGGCGCTGGTCAGCTCGGCCTCGTCGGCGCCCACGCCCTTGGCGATGGCGGCGCGGCCTTCGGCCTTCTGCTCGTTGAAGTGTTTCAGGCCGGCTTCCCAGCTCTTGATCAGCGCCAGCACCTGGCCGGGACGCTCCTTCAAGACTTCGTCGCGGACCACGAACACGTCGCTGATGATGCCCGGGTCATCCGAGCCCTTGTACAGCAGGTTGACCTTGGGGTTCTGCTGCTTGGCGGCGGACAGGTACGGCTCATAGGTCACGGCGGCGGGCACTTGCCCTGCGATCAGCGCGCTGCCGGCGTTGGCGGCGGGCATCGGCACCGGCTGCACGTCGGCGAGGGTCAGGCCGGCCTTGCGCAGGGCGCTGTGCAGGAGGATGTCGCTGGTGGTGCCTTCCTCGTAGGCGACCTGCTTGCCCTTGAGATCGGTCAGGGTCTTGATCGACGGATCGACGATCAGCGCGTCGGCGCTGGTGCTCTGGTCCAGCAGCAGGACGATCTTCACCGGCAGGCCGGCGGCGACCATGGCCATGGCGGTGTGGGTGGCGAGGTTGCCGCCGTCGATCTGGCCGCTGGCCAGGGCGGCGTTCATGTCCTTGTCTTCGGTGAAGTTGACCAGTTCGACCTGCTCCAGGCCGTTGGCCTTGAAGGCGCCGGCCTGTTCGGCGACGTACCACTGGCCATAGCCCAGCCAGGGCTGCATGCCCATCTTGAAGGTGCCGGCTTCGGGCTTGGTGTCGGCCTTGATCGCGGCGGCGTGCGCGGCGCCGGCCAGCAGCAGGCTGGCGCAGGTGGCCACGGCCAGTTGGCGCAGTGCGGAGGCGAAGGTGGTGTGCATGGTCTCTCCCCGGTCGTTGTTGTGCAGACACATTCTAGGAAACGAGTGCTGCTGGAGCGGCGGGGAGCTCGCGTCGGCCCATGCCCGCCGTGGGCGGGCAAAGGCTCACATTCAATCGACGCAAATGCAAAGGTTTTCGCCGCGGTTCGGCTTGGCTCCGGGCACGCTGGCAATCACCGGTGGGCGTCAGCCATCACGGCTGGGGAATGGCGTCGTCCTTGAACTGGTCCTTGATGTAGAGGATCTCGGTGCGGCCGTGGGGCGCCGGCTGGCCGTCCGGGCCGATGTTGACGAAGACCATCTTGTCGACCGTGAGGATGCTCTTGCGGGTGATCTTGTTGCGCACTTCGCAGGTCAGGGTGATCGAGGTGCGGCCGAACTCGGTGGCGGTGATGCCCAGCTCGATGATGTCGCCCTGGCGCGCGGAGCTGACGAAGTTGATCTCGGAAATGAACTTGGTGACCACGCGCTGATTGCCCAGTTGGACGATGGCGTAGATCGCCGCTTCTTCGTCGATCCATTTCAGAAGGCTGCCGCCGAACAGGGTGCCGTTCGGGTTGAGGTCTTCAGGCTTGACCCATTTGCGGGTGTGGAAATTCATGGAAGCTCCTTCTTGGGAGGGGTGCGCCTCGTGAGCGCGATGACGGGGAAAGCCCCGCCGGCTATGCAAGTCTGGCCCTGGTTGGCGACCGGCAGCTTGCCGTAGCTCAGTGCCTGTTCCAACGCAGTCATGCCGGCGCGCAGCCGATGTTCAGCCGAGGCCGGCTTCGGCGCGGTACCGCGCCGCCTCGTCGACCAGCCAGTCGCGGAACGCGCCCAGAGTGGCCGACTCCACCTTGCGTTCGGGAATCATCAGGTAATAGGCATTTTCGCTCAAATAGGCATGTTGCATCGGCACGATCAGCCGGCCATCGGCCAGTTCCTGCTGGATCAGCATCGGCGGAATCAGCGCCACGCCCATGCCATGCATGGCCGCCTGGGCGAGCATGGAAAACAGCTCGTAGCGGGTGCCGCTCATGTCGTGGGCGACGCTCATGCCCAGCGAGCCGAACCACTGGCGCCAGGCGTAGGGCCGGGTGGTCTGCTGCATCAGCGGCAGTTCGGCGATCTGCGCCGCGGACAGTTCCCTGCGCCCGCCCAGCAGCTCCGGGCTGCACACCGGCACCGGGTTCTCGTGCATGAGGAAGTTGGCCACCGTACCGGACCACACCCCGTCGCCAAAATACAGCGCGGCATCGAACTCGGTGTCGGCGAAGAGGAAGGGCCGGGTGCGGTTGGTCAGGTTGACCGTGACTTCCGGGTGCAGGCGCTTGAAGTCCTTGAGCCGGGGCAGCAGCCACTGGGTGGCGAAGGTCGGCACCACCGCCAGCTCCAGCGTACCGCCACCCTGCTGGCCCATCACCGCCAGGGTGTCGCGCTCCACGGCGTCCAGGCGCTGGGCGACGCGGCGGCTGTAGTTGAGCCCCGCCTCGGTCAGTTTCACCCCGCGTCGCGAGCGACGAAACAGCTCGACGCCAAGGAACTCCTCCAGCGTGGCGATCTGCCGGCAGATGGCGCTCTGGGTCAGCGACAGCTCATCGGCGGCCTTGGTGAAGCTCTCGTGGCGGGCGGCGGATTCGAAGGCGACCAGCGCCGCGGTGGTCGGTATCTTGCGTCGCATCGAATGCCTCTTCGGAATATCGTGATGCACAGGAGTCGCCAAGAACGCCTTGATTAAAGGCTTACTGGCGCTCACAGCGGAAACCAGGCAATTACGGAGTGAGAAAATAGCACAACAGCGTGCGAATTAGTCGGTTGCCCGGCTTCCCGACGGCTGACTAGGATGGCCCACACCTGGCCCGCCTAGACTTGTCGGGTCCTTACATTGTCTGTTCGAGGTTTCCATGGCCACCAAAGCAAGCTTCAACTGGGAAGATCCGCTGCTGCTGGATCAGCAACTCACCGAAGAAGAGCGCATGGTGCGCGACAGCGCCCACCAGTTCGCCCAGGACAAGCTGGCCCCGCGCGTGCTGGAAGCCTTCCGCCACGAGCAGACCGACCCTGCGATCTTCCGCGAGATGGGCGAAACCGGCCTGCTCGGCGCGACCATTCCCGAACAATACGGCGGCAGCGGCCTGAACTACGTGTGCTACGGCCTGATCGCCCGTGAAGTCGAGCGCATCGACTCCGGCTACCGCTCGATGATGAGCGTGCAGTCTTCCCTGGTGATGGTGCCGATCAACGAATTCGGCAACGAAGCCACCAAGCAGAAATACCTGCCGAAACTGGCCAGCGGCGAATACATCGGCTGCTTCGGCCTGACCGAGCCGGACCACGGCTCCGACCCGGGCTCGATGATCACCCGCGCGAAGAAAGTCGACGGCGGCTACCGCCTGACCGGCGCCAAGATGTGGATCACCAACAGCCCGATTGCCGACGTCTTCGTGGTCTGGGCCAAGGATGACGAAGGCCAGATCCGTGGCTTCGTCCTGGAGAAAGGCTGGGAAGGACTGTCCGCCCCGGCGATCCACGGCAAGGTCGGCCTGCGCGCCTCGATCACCGGCGAGATCGTGATGAACAACGTGTTCGTCCCCGAGGAAAACGCCTTCCCCGACGTGCGCGGCCTGCGCGGCCCGTTCACCTGCCTGAACTCCGCCCGCTACGGCATCTCCTGGGGTGCCCTGGGCGCCGCCGAAGCCTGCTGGCACACCGCCCGCCAGTACACCCTGGACCGCAAGCAGTTCGGCCGCCCGCTGGCCGCCAACCAGCTGATCCAGAAGAAGCTGGCCGACATGCAGACCGAGATCACCCTCGCCCTGCAGGGCTGCCTGCGCCTGGGCCGGATGAAGGACGAAGGCACCGCCGCGGTGGAAATCACCTCGATCATGAAGCGCAACAGCTGCGGCAAGGCCCTGGACATCGCCCGCATGGCCCGCGACATGCTCGGCGGCAACGGCATCTCCGACGAGTTCGGCGTGGCCCGTCACCTGGTCAACCTGGAAGTGGTGAACACCTACGAAGGCACCCACGACGTCCACGCGCTGATCCTCGGCCGCGCCCAGACCGGCATCCAGGCGTTCTTCTAAGCGCCTCGCGCCGGCCGGCTTCTTCAGAGCCGGGCCGGCGCCCGTTTTACCTCTCGCCCGAGAGGCCCCGGGGAGGACCGTGGCGTCCCCGCACTGCGCCCTCCCCGCCCCTATTCCCGTTGCAGGTGATTCCATGTCCGGCGCCCTTTCGCACATCCGTGTCCTCGACCTCTCCCGCGTTCTCGCCGGCCCCTGGGCCGGGCAGATCCTCGCCGACCTCGGTGCGGAAGTGATCAAGATCGAGCGTCCCGGCAGCGGCGACGACACCCGCGCCTGGGGCCCGCCGTTCCTCAAGGACGCCGAAGGCCGCGACACCAGCGAAGCGGCGTATTACCTGTCGGCGAACCGCAACAAGAAATCCCTGACCATCGACTTCACCCAGCCCGAAGGCCAGCGCCTGGTACGCGAACTCGCCGCCCAGTCGGACATCGTGCTGGAGAACTTCAAGGTCGGCGGGCTCAAGGCCTATGGCCTGGACTACGAGTCGCTCAAGGCGCTCAACCCGAAGCTGATCTACTGTTCGATCACCGGCTTCGGCCAGTTCGGCCCCTACGCCAAGCGCGCCGGCTACGACTTCATGATCCAGGGCCTGGGCGGCCTGATGAGCCTGACCGGCCGCTCCGACGCCGAGGAAGGTGCCGGCCCGGTGAAGGTCGGCGTGGCGCTGACCGACATCCTCACCGGCCTGTACTCGTCCACCGCGATCCTCGCCGCCCTCGCCCACCGCGACGTCAGCGGCATCGGCCAGCACATCGACATGGCGCTGCTGGACGTGCAGGTCGCCTGCCTGGCCAACCAGACCCTGAACTACCTGACCACCGGCAAGCCCCCGCGCCGCCTGGGTAACGCGCACCCGAATATCGTGCCGTACCAGGACTTCCCCACCGCCGATGGCGACTTCATCCTCACGGTTGGCAACGACGGCCAGTTCCGCAAGTTCGCCGAGGTGGCGGGCCACCCGGAATGGGCCACCGACGAGCGCTTCGCCACCAACCAGGCGCGCGTGGCGCACCGCGAGGTGCTGATCCCGCTGATCCGCCAGGCCACCGTGATGCGCACCACCGCCGAGTGGATCGCCGTGCTCGAACAGGCCAGCGTGCCCTGCGGTCCGATCAACGACCTGGCGCAGGTGTTCGCCGACCCGCAGGTGATCGCCCGCGGCCTGCGCGTGGACCTGCCGCACCCGCTGGCCGGCAGCGTGCCGCAGGTGGCCAGCCCGATCCGCCTGTCCGAGACCCCGGTGCAATACCGCAACGCACCGCCAACCCTCGGCCAGCACACCCACGAGATCCTCGAAGGCGTGCTCGGCCTGGACGAAGCGGCGATCGGCAAGCTGCGCGAGAGCGGCGTGATCTGACTCTCACCGTCTTGCGATGAACCGCCCGTAGGGCGAATAACGCTCCAGGCGTTATCCGCCGCCCGTCGACTCCGAAGCTCGGAACGGCGGATGAAGCGTGCCGCTTCATCCGCCCTACGACCGATATTCGGCGCCCGCCCGTGCGGGCGCCCAACGATCCCCGCACGACGCCCGCGCCAGGGTTTTCACGGCCCCTGGCGCGGGCGCGACGGGGAGCCTGGGCGCGACCGATTGCGCGAACGCGACCAAAAGCCTTTGGCTTGTCCGGCGCCATGGCTATAATCCGCAGGCTTCACTAACGACCGGCACAGCCCGGTCGTTCCCGCCACCCGTCCGAGGGGCGCTGCAGCAGGTCGATTCGCTTCGGCTTGTCAGGCTCGGATGGGGCGCGTCACGGTCGGCATCGCCGATCGCCAAACGCATCAACGGCGCCCATTCGCAGACAACGAATGGAGAGTTACAGCATGAGCGCTGTCATGACGCCTGCCGGTTTCACCGACTACAAAGTCGCCGACATTTCCCTGGCCGCCTGGGGCCGCCGCGAGCTGATCATCGCCGAGTCCGAAATGCCGGCACTGATGGGCCTGCGCCGCAAGTACGCCGCCAGTCAGCCGCTGAAAGGCGCGAAGATCCTCGGCTGCATCCACATGACCATCCAGACCGGCGTCCTCATCGAGACGCTGACCGCGCTGGGCGCGGAAGTCCGCTGGTCGTCCTGCAACATCTTCTCCACCCAGGACCAGGCCGCAGCCGCCATCGCCGCCGCCGGCATCCCGGTATTCGCCTGGAAGGGCGAAACCGAGCAGGAATACGAGTGGTGCATCGAGCAGACCATCCTCAAGGACGGCAAGCCGTGGGACGCCAACATGGTGCTGGACGACGGCGGTGACCTGACCGAGATCCTGCACAAGAAATACCCGCAGATGCTCGAGCGCATCCACGGCATCACCGAAGAGACCACCACCGGTGTGCACCGCCTGCTCGACATGCTCAAGGCCGGCACCCTGAAAGTCCCCGCGATCAACGTCAACGACGCGGTCACCAAGAGCAAGAACGACAACAAGTACGGCTGCCGCCACAGCCTGAACGACGCCATCAAGCGCGGCACCGACCACCTGCTGTCGGGCAAGCAGGCCCTGGTGATCGGCTACGGCGACGTGGGCAAGGGCTCCGCCCAGTCCCTGCGCCAGGAAGGCATGATCGTGAAGGTTTCCGAGATCGACCCTATCTGCGCCATGCAGGCCTGCATGGACGGCTTCGAGCTGGTCTCCCCGTACAAGAACGGCCTGAACGACGGCACCGAAGCCTGCGTTGACGCCGCTCTGCTGGGCAAGATCGACCTGATCGTCACCACCACCGGCAACGTCAACGTCTGCGACGCCGGCATGCTGAAAGCGCTGAAGAAGCGCGCCGTGGTGTGCAACATCGGTCACTTCGACAACGAGATCGACACCGCCTTCATGCGCAAGAACTGGGCCTGGGAAGAGGTCAAGCCGCAGGTGCACAAGATCCACCGCACCGGCGCTGGCGCCTTCGACCCGGCCAACGACGACTACCTGATCCTGCTGGCCGAAGGTCGCCTGGTGAACCTGGGCAATGCCACCGGCCACCCGAGCCGCATCATGGACGGCTCCTTCGCCAACCAGGTGCTGGCGCAGATCTTCCTGTTCGAGCAGAAGTACGCTGACCTCTCCGCGCAGAAGAAAGCCGAGCGTCTGACCGTCGAAGTACTGCCCAAGAAGCTGGACGAAGAAGTGGCCCTGGAGATGGTCAAGGGCTTCGGTGGCGTCGTCACCCGCCTGACCCCGAAACAGGCCGACTACATCGGCGTGACCGTGGAAGGCCCGTTCAAGCCGGACACCTACCGCTACTGATGCGCCGGAGGGCAGACGAGCAATCGTCTGCCCTCTTTGCCATCTGGAACACGACCGCATGAACCTGCCGGACAGCTACAACCAGGCCTGGCTCTTCGCCGCCGGCGCTCACGCCGGGCAGACGCTGACCGCCTCGACGCTGCCCTATGCCGTGCACCTGGCGATGGTCGCCAACGAAGTCATGGCGGCCGACCGCGAAGCGCCTGTCGAGCGCCTGGCGGAGACCGTCCAGATCGCCCTGCTGCACGACGTGCTCGAAGACACCGCGGTGCCCTTCGAGGAACTGCAGGCGCGTTTCGGCGAGTTCGTCGCCGATGGCGCCCGGCACCTGAGCAAGGTGCTGAATGGCCAGAAGCTGTCGTTGGACACCCAAAGGCTGGCGACCGGCGCGCCGCAGTATGCGATCGTCAAGCTGTGCGACCGGATCACCAACCTGCAGCCGCCACCCTCGACCTGGGCGCGGAGCAAGATCGCCGACTACCACGTGGAGTCGCAGTGCATTCTGGATGCCCTCGGCGATGTCCACGGGCCCAGCGCCGAGCGACTGCGTGCGAAGATAGACAACTACCGCCGTTACTTCTGAAGTCGACGGCACATGCCGGCAGCCACGCCATGACGGGGCGCCGAAGGAACGACCATGAGTCAGAAAGAACGCCGTTTCAGCTTCGAGTTCTTCCCCGCCAAGACCGAAGCCGGCCATGAAAAACTGCTGGCCACCGCGCGCCAGCTGGCCGCGAAAAAACCCGACTTCTTCTCCTGCACCTACGGTGCCGGCGGCTCCACCCGCGACCGCACCCTGACCACCGTGCTGCAACTGGACGGCGAAGTGCAGGTGCCGACCGCGCCGCACCTGTCCTGTGTCGGCGACACCAAGGGCGAGCTGCGCGCGCTGCTGGCCCACTACAAGGACGCCGGCATTCGTCGTATCGTCGCCCTGCGCGGCGACCTGCCCTCGGGCATGGGTATGGCCAGCGGCGAGCTGCGCTACGCCAACGAACTGGTGGAATTCATCCGCGCCGAAACCGGCGACCACTTCCACATCGAAGTTGCCGCCTATCCGGAAGTTCACCCGCAGGCACGTAATTTCGAGGATGATCTGGCGAATTTCGTGCGCAAGGTCAAAGCCGGCGCCGACTCTGCCATCACACAATACTTCTTCAACGCCGACAGCTACTTCCATTTTGTCGAGCGAGCGGAGAAACTCGGTGTCAGCATTCCGGTCGTACCGGGTATCATGCCGATCACCAACTACACCAAACTGGCCCGCTTCTCCGACGCCTGTGGCGCGGAAATCCCCCGTTGGATTCGCAAGCAGCTGGAAGCCTACGGCGACGACATCGCCAGCATCCAGGCCTTTGGTGAGCAGGTCATCACCGACATGTGCGAACGTCTGCTCGAAGGCGGCGCACCCGGTCTGCATTTCTACACCCTGAACCAGGCTGAACCCAGCCTGGCGCTCTGGAACAACCTCAAGCTCCCCCGCTGAGGATCATTGCTCCGGGCTTACCGTCCGCGATCCCGGCCAGCGCAACGCCGGCGCATCGTGGACGGAGTGCTTCCAGCCAGCGGCTGAGCGCTCGCCCCGAGCTTGAAATCACGCGCCCTCGAGCCGGCAGGTCGCCGGCCTACAGGAACCCCGCATGTCCTTTTCTTCCCTCGGTCTCTCCGAGGCCCTGGCTGGCGCCGTTGAAGCCGCCGGCTACGCGCGCCCCACTCCCGTTCAGGAACGCGCCATCCCCGCCGTACTGCAAGGCCGCGACCTCATGGTTGCCGCCCAGACCGGCACCGGCAAGACCGGCGGCTTCGCCCTCCCGGTGCTCGAACGCCTGTTCCCCGAAGGCCACCCGGACCGCGAACACCGCCACGGCCCGCGCCAGGCCCGCGTCCTGGTCCTGACGCCGACCCGCGAGCTGGCTGCCCAGGTGCACGACAGCTTCAAGGTCTACGCCCGCGACCTGCCCCTGAAAAGCGCCTGCATCTTCGGCGGCGTCGGTATGAATCCGCAGGTCCAGGCCGTCTCCAAGGGCGTCGACGTGCTCGTCGCCTGCCCCGGTCGCCTGCTCGACCTGGTCGGCCAGGGCAGCATCGACCTGTCCCACGTGGAAATCCTCGTCCTCGACGAAGCCGACCGCATGCTCGACATGGGCTTCATCCACGACGTGAAGAAGGTTCTCGCCAAGCTGCCGCCCAAGCGTCAGAACCTGCTGTTCTCGGCGACCTTCTCCAAGGACATCGTCGACCTCGCCAACAAGCTCCTGCACAACCCGGAGCGCATCGAGGTCACCCCGCCGAACACCACCGTCGAGCGCATCGAGCAGCGCGTATTCCGCATCCCGGCGGTGCAGAAGCGCGCCCTGCTGGCTCACCTGGTGACCATGGGCGCCTGGGAGCAGGTGCTGGTGTTCACCCGCACCAAGCACGGCGCCAACCGCCTCGCCGAATACCTGACCAAGCACGGCCTGCCGGCCGCCGCGATCCACGGCAACAAGAGCCAGAACGCGCGCACCAAGGCCCTGGCCGACTTCAAGGCCAACGACGTTCGCATCCTGGTCGCCACCGACATCGCCGCCCGCGGCCTGGACATCGACCAGTTGCCCCATGTGGTGAACTACGAGCTGCCCAACGTCGAGGAAGATTACGTCCACCGTATCGGCCGTACCGGCCGCGCCGGCCGTACCGGTGAAGCCATCTCGCTGGTCGCGCCGGACGAGGACAAGCTGCTCAAGGCCATCGAGCGCCTGACCAAGCAGCGCATCCCCGATGGCGACATGCAAGGCTTCGACCCCGACGCCGTGCTGCCGGAAGTCCAGCAGCCCGAGCCGAAGGAAGCCCCCCAGCGCCAGCCGCGCAAGGACAAGGCCAAGCGCGGCGAGCGCAAGGACCGCAACAAGGACAAGCCGCAGCAGGCCCAGGCCGAAGCGCAGCAGCACCCTGCCGCTTCCGACGCCGCCGAAGGCGCCGAGGGCGACAAGCCCGCCGGCAAGCGCCGCCGTCGTGGCGGTCGCGGCAAGAAGAAAGGCGATGGCCAGGGCGGTGACGCCCAGCCCAACTCCAACGCCAATGCCCAACCGCGTCAGCCCCGTGAGCCGCGCCAGCCCCGCCAGGAGCAGCAGGCCAAGCCGGCCCGCGCGCCGAAAGTCGATGGCAACCGCGATCCGGAAGAATTCCTCGACGACGATTTCGACAACTTCGGCAACCGCGCCGACTATGTCAGCCCATTCCCGGACAAGGACCAGCAACGCGGCCAGCGCCGCCGTGGCGGTCAGGGTCAAGGCCAGAGTCAGGGCCAGGGCCAGCAGCGTCCCCGCGGCCAGGGCGGCCAGGGCGGCCAGGGCAGCGGTCAAGGCCGTGGCCAAGGTCAAGGTCAAGGTCAGGGCAAGGCCGCGCGCAAGCCTAACGGCACCGGCCGCAGCCAGGGCCAGGGCGGCAACGGCCAGGGCAAGCCCGGTCAGCGCAAGCGTGGCGGCAAGGCCCCGGCCTCGCGCATGAATGACGCTCCGCTGCGCGAACCGAGCGAGTACGGCGCCGCCAAGCCGACCCGCCAGCCGGTGGTGATCAACAAGCGCGACCTGGTCCGCTCCGACCGCTTCCCCACGCCGGAGCAGTTGGAAGAGCTGGAACCGCGCCGCAAGACCGAGCGTCCCGCGCTGCTGACCCGCAACCGCGACTGATGCTGCAGAAGAAACCGCCCTCCGGGGCGGTTTCTTTTTGCGCGCGATTCCGGCAATGCCCAATCCTGCAAGAGCGCCCCATGGGCGCTAATCGCGGGCATGGCCCGCTCCTACAGTTACCGGCCGGCTCCGGCGTGCCCCCTGTGTGTAGGAGCGGACTCCGTCCGCGATCAGTTCCGCGCGAGGGATCATCGCGGACGAAGTCCGCTCCTACGAGAGCCAATCCAGCCCCGCCGATCAGGCACAAAAAAGCCGCCCGAAGGCGGCTCTTTCAGCGTGGCACACGCCTCACAGCACCTGCCGCAGGAAGGACTGCGCACGCGCGTCCTTGGGCTGGGCGAAGAATGCCGCCGGGGCGGCGTCTTCCAGCAGCTTGCCGTGATCGAAGAACAGCACGCGGTCCGCCACTTCACGGGCGAAGCCCATCTCGTGGGTCACGCAGACCATGGTCATGCCTTCCAGCGCCAGGGTCTTCATCACGTCCAGCACCTCGCCGACCATCTCCGGGTCGAGCGCCGAGGTGGGCTCGTCGAACAGCATCACCTTCGGGTCCATGCACAGCGCACGGGCAATCGCCACGCGCTGCTGCTGCCCGCCGGAGAGACGCGACGGGTATTCGTTGGCCTTCTGGCCGATACCGACCTTCTCCAGCAGCGCGCGGGCCTTGGCTTCTCGCTCGGCCTTGCCGCGCTTGCGCACGACCTTCTGCGCCAGGCACAGGTTCTCCAGCACGGTCATGTGCGGGAACAGGTTGAAATGCTGGAACACCATGCCGACTTCGCGGCGGTAGGCGTTGATGTCGGTCTTCGGGTTGGCGAGGTCGACGCCGTCGATGCTCACCGAACCGGAGTCGAATTCCTCCAGGCCGTTGAGGCAGCGCAGGAAGGTGGACTTGCCCGAGCCGGACGGCCCGATCACCACCACCACTTCGCCCTTGGCCACGCCGGTGGTGACGTCATCCACCGCGCGCACGACGTGCCCGCGGGTGTCGAAAACCTTGGTCAGGTTACGCACTTCAATCACTTTGGCCGAGCCTCCGCTCTAGGCGCCCCGCCAGATGCGACAGCGGCAGGTTGATCACGAGGTAGAGCGCGGCGACGCAGAACCAGATCTCGAAGGTGGAGAACGAGGTGGTGATCGCTTCGCGGCCACTCTTGGTCAGTTCGGTAATGGCGATCACCGAGACCAGGGACGTGTCCTTGACCAGGCTGATGAACTGCCCGGCCAGCGGCGGCAGCACGCGCTTGAATGCCTGCGGGAGGATCACGTGGCGCATCGACTGCGCGGCGTTCAGGCCCAGGGAGCGCGCGGCTTCGTCCTGGCCACGGGCGATGGACTGCACGCCGGCGCGGACGATCTCGGCCACGTAGGCGCCGGTGAACAGCGCCAGCGCCGCCACCCCGGCGAATTCGCGGGAGAGGTTCAGCACGGTGCCGATGAAGAAGTAGAAGATGAAGATCTGCACCAGCAGCGGCGTGCCGCGCACCAGTTCGACGTAGAGGGTCGACAGGTCGTGCAGGGTCGGGTTCTTCGACAGTCGGCAGAGACCGGTGAACAGGCCGATGACCAGGCCCAGCGCGCCGGAAACGAAGGAGATCCACAGCGTGGTCCACAGGCCCCAGGTCAGCGGGCCGGCGGCCCAATGGCGGGTCGAGCCGACCACATCGCCCTCGGCGACGTCATCGTTCTCCGAGAACTGCAGGCTGTCGGCGGCCACGGTCAGCACCTGCTGCTTGCCGTCTTCCTCCACCAGCGTGACGCGGGCGTTGCCGCCCTGCTCCTCGATCTTCTCCACCCGCGAAATGCCTTCAGCGCGCTGCGGCTCTTCAGCCTGGTAGGCGAAGTACTGCGGGACGCGGTTCCAGCGCCACTCGTAGGAAATCAGCGATGTGGAGTACCAGAGGGCCAGACCGATCAGCAGGAGGATCAGTCCGGTCAGCCCGTGCCAGGGCCAGGTTGCGCGTTTCGTTCTAGCCACGAATCTCTACCGTGAAAATGCGAACGCGCAGGCTCGGGGCCTGCGCGTCGGGTCGACCTGCGTCAGACGTGGATTATTCCATGTCCTTGAGCCAGTCGGCGTTCTTGAACCACTTGTCGTGCAGACGATCGTAGGTGCCGTCCTCACGGATCTGCTTGAGGAAGTTGTTGATGAAGTTGATCGAGTCGTAGTCGCCCTTCTTCAGGCCGAAGGCCAGCGGCTCGTAGGTGAACGGCTGGTCCAGGTGCACCAGCTTGCCGGCGCCGAACTTGCTCACGCCGACGACGTTGTAGGGCGAGTCGTAGATGAAGGCATCGGCCTTGCCATTGACCACGTCCATGACCGCTTCGGGCTCGTTGTCGAAGCCGTGGTACTGGGCCTTGGAAAGCTGCTTCTTGGCGACGAATTCGCCGGTGGTGCCGATCTTCGAGGTGATGCGGTATTTCGCGTCGTTCAGGTCCTTGTAGGACTTGATCTCGCCTTGCAGCTCCTTGCGGATCAGCAGGGTCTGGCCGACCACGATGAAGGGATCGCTGAAGTTGACGCGCAGGTTGCGTTCCTGGGTCAGGGTCATGCCCGAGCCGATCATGTCGAACTTGTCGGTGAGCAGGGCCGGGATGATGCCGTCATAGGCGGTGGAAACCAGCTCCAGCTTGACGTTCATCGACTTGGCCATGGCCTTGAGCAGGTCCACTTCGAAGCCGACGATCTGGCCGCGCTTGTTGGTCATCTCGAACGGCATGTAGGTCGGGTCCATGCCCACGCGCAGGGTGCCGCGCTTGGCCGCTTCATCGATGGCGCCGGCCTGAGCCGCGCTCACGCTGACCAGGGCGCAGACGCCCATCACCAGCGATGCCAGGTACTTTTTCATCCCCATACTCCCAAGCAAGTGAAAGAACGTATTGTTTTGTCCAGCGATCGAACCAGGCGCGGCAAGGGCCTGCCGAGCGCGCAAAGGGAGCGAAGCGTACCCGATGCGGCGGATATCTCAATCTTTTCTGGATAGCTGGCGCAGGGTACCAGCAGCGGAGCGAGGGGAAAACAGGCTAAACCGCCGCGCCGCCCCCACCCGTGCAGGATGGGGGCGGCGCGCGATCAGGATTGCGCGGCGGGCAGGGCCATGGCGCCCTGGTCCGCGACCGGCGCCAGGGGCACGGCGGGCGCGTGGGCGTCCGTCTTCAGCGAATGGCGCCACGGGCCGATCCACTGCTCCTTGTCGCCCTGCCAGAGCGCCAGGTGCAGGCGCGACAGCGCCACCGGGTCGCTCAGCAGCGCCAGGCGGCGGTTGCCGTCGAGCTGCTCGGGGCCGGCCTCCAGGGCCTTCTCGACCAGCGCGGCGCGGGTCGCCTCGATGGCCGCGGAGTGGCCATGACGGGCGGTGCCCATGGCGCAGGCCAGGGCGTTCAGCACCGGGTCCACGGCGGACCGGACGAAGCCGTCCTTCAGGGCCTGCCAGCGGTTCTGGTAGGTGTATTCGTCGGTGGCACGCAGCTCGCGCGGAGTGTCGTATTCCTCGGGAATGAGGAACAGCTTCTCGTCACGCGAGGCCAGGCCCAGCTTGACCCGGCTGCTGATCACCGACACCGGAATGGACAGCATCAGCGCGCCGACGATGGGCGAGAGCCACCACAGGAAGCGCGGGTTCAGCCACGCCACCAGCAGCGCCCAGCACAGGCCCAGCAGGGTTTGCAGGCCATGGCGACGGATCGCCTCGCTCCACGGGGTGTCGTCGTCATCACGCTGCGGCGACTTCCACTGGGCTTCCCAGCCGAGGAACGCGGCCAGCACGAAGCGGGTGTGGAAGAGCATGCGCACCGGCGCCAGCAGCACCGAGAAGAACATCTCCAGGAGCATGCTCAGCGTCACCTTGATCACGCCACCGTAGGCCTTGGCGCCCTTGGCCCAGATCAGCATGACGCTGAGCAGCTTGGGCAGGAACAGCAGGGTCAGGGTGGTGGAGAACAGCGCGATGGCCTTTTCCGGGTGCCACTGCGGCCAGATCGGGAACAGCTGGCGCGGCTCCAGGAAGTACTGCGGCTCCATCAGCTGGTGCACCGCCAGCAGCGCGGTAGACAGCACCAGGAAGAAGAACCACAGCGGCGCCGACAGGTAGGACATCACGCCGGTGAGGAACACCGCGCGGTGCACCGGATGCATGCCCTTGACCAGGAACAGGCGGAAGTTCATCAGGTTGCCGTGGCACCAGCGGCGGTCGCGCTTGAGCTCGTCCAGCAGGTTGGGCGGCAATTCCTCGTAGCTGCCTTCCAGGTCGTAGGCGATCCACACGCCCCAGCCGGCACGGCGCATCAGCGCGGCTTCGACGAAGTCGTGGGAGAGGATCGCACCGGCGAAGGAGCCCTTGCCCGGCAGCGGCGCCAGGGCGCAGTGCTCGATGAAGGGTTTTACCCGGATGATCGCGTTGTGGCCCCAGTAGTGGGATTCGCCCAGTTGCCAGAAGTGCAGGCCGGCGGTGAACAGCGGGCCGTACACGCGGGTGGCGAACTGCTGCATGCGCGCGTAGAGGGTGTCCATGCCCGACGCCTTCGGGGCGGTCTGGATGATGCCGGCCTCGGGGTTGGCCTCCATCAGGCGCACCAGCTTGGTCAGGCAGTCGCCGCTCATGACGCTGTCGGCGTCCATGACGACCATGTACTTGTACTGGCCGCCCCAGCGACGGCAGAAGTCGTCGATGTTGCCGCTCTTGCGCTTCACCCGGCGCCGACGGCGGCGGTAGAAGATGCGACCGAAGCCCAGAGCTTCCTTGCACAGCTCGATCCAGGCCTTTTCTTCGGCCATGGCGATGTCGGGCTGGTTGGTGTCGCTGAGCACGAAGAAGTCGAAGCGATCCAGCTCGCCGCTGGCCGCCACGGACTCGTAAGTCGCCCGCAGGCCGGCGAAGACGCGCGGGACGTCCTCGTTGCAGATCGGCATGACGATGGCGGTGCGCGCATCGGCGGCAATCGGCTCGCTGCCCGCGCTGCTGCCGGAGATACGGTAGCGGTCGCGGCCGGTGAGCAGTTCCCAGAAGCCCATCAGGGCCGTCCAGAAGCCGGCCGACACCCAGCAGAAGAGGATGGCGAAGAGCGCCAGCACGCCGAACTGGATGACGTAGGGCAGCACCTGTTCCAGGGTCTGCAGGAAGGTCTGGCGGTTGATCTCTTCGAGATCGACGAAGGCCCAGCCCTGGTAGGGCAGGATGCCTTTCATGTAGTAGGTGGCGACGCTGGTCTGGCCCAGCATGAGCAGGACCAGGATGAACCGGCGCAGCGAGCCGACCCGCTGCCAGCGCGCCTTGGGCAGGTCACGGACCGGCTTGGACGGGTTGCTGCGGCCGGTCAGGCGGCGCCAGCCGCGCATGAGCGGGTTGGTGCGCCAGGGTTCGGGGATCACCTTGGTGCGCTGGATCGGCGGCGCGGCCTTGAGGTAGGTGCGGCCGTTGTCGTCCATGCCCAGCATCTGGGCGTCGTCCAGGTCCTGGCCGTAGCCATGGCGCAGGCGCGCGCCGACCGAAGCCAGCGCCGCGTCCTCACCCTGAACATCGCCAGCGAGCCGCTCGTGCAGCTCGCTGAAGGAACCGGCCTGGGCCAGCGCCTCACGCTCCTGCGCCGAAAGAGGCAGGTGCGCGAGGTAGTCGGCCACCGGCGCGGTGGTAGCGGAAGAGTTATTCATCGGCAGGCAGCTGGTAGCTCCAGGTTTCGGAAATGGTCTGGCCGCCGTTCACCAGGGCAGCGCGCATTTCCGTCGGCTTCTTCGGATCCTTGACCTTGATCCGCAGCGTCAGGCGCCATCCCTGGGTAACTGCGTTGTAGCGCAGGCTGTTTTCCTTCACCTCGGCGTTGTCGTCGGTGCTCACCTGGGTGCTCACCGGCGCATCGCCAGCCAGGGCCTTCAGGGTCGGGCCGACGAAATCGACGACCAGGGCCACGCTGCCATCGGGCTGGCGGATCAGGTTCTTCTGCTTCACGTCACCGACCGAGCGCAGGGTCTGCATGACCCAGGCGTTCTTCGGATCGTGCAGGGCCTGCTCGTCCTTGGTCCAGCGCATGCGGTAGGCGAAGTCCAGCGGCTCGCCGGCTTCCGGACGCTTCTCGGGGTTCCAGAAGGCCACGATGTTGTCGTTGGTCTCGTCCGGCGTCGGGATCTCCACCAGCTCGATGGTGCCCTTGCCCCAGTCGCCCTGCGGCTCGACCCAGGCGGACGGACGCAGGTCGTAGCGGTCGTCCAGGTCTTCGTAGCGGGAGAACTCGCGGCCGCGCTGCAGCAGACCGAAACCTTTCGGGTTCTCGACGCTGTAGGCGCTGACGGACAGGTGTTTGGGGTTGTTCAGCGGGCGCCAGATCCACTCGTCGTTGCCAGCATGGATCTGCAGGCCGGTGGAGTCATGCAGTTCCGGACGGAAGTTGTGCTCCGCGGAGGGCTGGTTGGAGCCGAACAGGAACATGCTGGTCAAAGGCGCCAGGCCCAGCTTGCTCACCTTGTCGCGCAGGAACACGCGGGCCTTCACGTCGACCACGGTGTCGTTGCCCGGACGGATGGTGAAGCGGTACGCGCCGGTCGCACGGGGCGAATCCAGCAGCGCGAAGATCACCAGGTGCTTGTCCTTGGGCTTGGGCTTCTCGATCCAGAACTCGCGGAAGCGCGGGAATTCCTCACCCGAGGGCAGCGCGGTATCCAGCGCCAGGCCGCGGGCGGAGAGGCCCCACCACTGATCCTTGCCGATGATGCGGAAGTAGCTCGCGCCCAGGAAGGTAGCGATTTCGTCCTGCTTGTCGGGGGAGTTGATCGGGTACAGCAGGCGGAAGCCGGCATAGCCCAGATCCTTGGTGGCATTGGCGTCGAACTTCAGCGAACCGAAGTCGAAACGAGAGGGATCGTACTTGATCTCCTTGACGTCGGTCGCCGTCACCTCGTTGATCTTCACCGGGGTATCAAAGTGCATGCCCTGGTGATAGAAGCTGATCTTGAAGGGGGTCTTGTCGCCGGCCCAGTAAGCCTTCTCGTTACGGAAGCGGATCTGCTGGTAATCCGCGAACTTCATTTCGCTGAATTCCGATGGCAGGTTGCTCGTCGGTGCGCTGTACTTCTCTGCAGCCAGCGACTTGGCCTTTTCGCCAACGTCGTCGAGATCGAAGGCCCAGGCGTGGGTAGCGCTCAACGCCAACAGGGCGGAGCCGACCAGTCCGCGAAGGATGTGGCGCGAAAGCGGTTGTTGAACGGAACGGAAAATCACGAGTCCCCCTCGTCCGTGAACACAAAACGATTAAAGCCAGCAAAGGCGATGCCAATCTGCTGGCGATTGAATTCCGACCCCAGTGAGCCTGAATGATTCCCCGCTTTTTTACACGGGTACTTCGGGCTCCCGGAGACGCATTGTTCTAAGTACATAGCCCTAACCATCATCCCACGGCGATATGACAAGCTGCCGCGCGTTCAAGCCTCCAGTAGAAAGGTCACCGGGCCGTCATTGACCAGGTGGACCTGCATGTTGGCGCCAAAACGGCCGGTGGCGACCAGCGGATGACGCTCCCGCGCCTGCTCCACGAGTAGATCGAACAACGCGGCGCCCTTTTCAGGTGGCGCCGCGCTGGAAAAGCTTGGACGCAGCCCCTTTCGGGTATCCGCGGCCAGGGTGAACTGCGAGACCAGCAGCAGGCCGCCGCCGACATCGCTCAATGAAAGGTTCATTTTACCTTCATCGTCGCCAAACACTCGATAGTTAAGCAGCTTGTGCAACAAACGGTTCACGCAGGCCTCGTCATCCTGGGGTTCGACCCCCACGAGAACCAGCAAACCGTGGTCGATGGCGCCGACGATTTCGCCCTCGACCTCGACGCGGGCGCCGCGCACCCGCTGGATCAGCCCCTTCATTCAGCCTCCGGCGGCAGGTTCAGCAGGCGCCGGCCGATCTCGTTGGTGGCCCGCACCAGCGCATCGGTAATGCCCGGCTCGCCCGCCACGTGGCCGGCGTCGCGGACGATCTGCAGTTCGCTGTTGGGCCAGGCCTTGTGCAGCGCCCAGGCGTTGTCCAGCGGACAGACCACATCGTAGCGGCCATGCACGATCACTCCCGGCAAGTGGGCGATCTTGTGCATGTCGCGCAGCAGCTGGTCCGGTTCGAGGAAGCCGTCGTTGACGAAGTAGTGGTTCTCGATGCGCGCGATCGACAGCGAGCGGTGCGGGTCGGCGAAGCGCTCCACTACCGCCGGGTTCGGCCGCAGCGTGGCGGTGCGGCCTTCCCAGGTGGACCAGGCGCGCGCGGCGTGCATCTGGGCGATCTGGTCAGGGCCGGTCAGGCGGCGGTGGAAGGCGTGCAGCAGGTCATCGTGTTCATCGGCAGGGATCGGCGCCAGGTAGTCCTCCCAGTAATCGGGGAACAGGCGGCTCGCGCCTTCCTGGTAGAACCAGCGGATTTCCTGCGGGCGGCAGAGGAAGATGCCGCGCACGATCAGCGCCAGCACGCGGTCGGGGTGGGTCTGGGCGTAGGCCAGCGACAGCGTCGAGCCCCACGAGCCGCCGAACAACACCCACTTGTCGATGCCCAGGTGCTCGCGGATGCGCTCGATATCCTGCACCAGGTGCCAGGTGGTGTTGTTCTCCAGGCTGGCGTAGGGCGTGGAACGGCCGCAGCCGCGCTGGTCGAAGGTGACGATGCGGTAGATGTTCGGATCGAAGAAGCGCCGCGACATGGCATCGCAACCGGAACCCGGGCCGCCATGGATGAACAGAACCGGCAATCCGTCGGGCGTACCGCTCTCGTCTATATAGAGAACGTGCGGCTCCTCGACGGCCAGTTCATGGCGGGCGTAAGGCTTGATTTCCGGATACAAAGTTTGCATGGCTCGCTCCTGGATCAGTGCGTACGGTCGCTCCGGACCAGTAACCATCCTAGGGCCTGTCGCTCATTGGAGAGAACGTCGCGTTGCCGCGGCGCGACTTCCATCGACAGTCTTCGGCCCCCACGGTGTCGGGCATGATACTCGGGCCAGCGCAAAACCCATACGGGAGTTAGTGAGCCATGCCACGGAAGTTGTTTCTTTCTCTACTGCTCGCGCTGTTCGCCCTCGCCGGTTGCGGCCGGGACGACCCGCGGGCGCAGCTGGATGCGGCGGTCAAGCAGTTGCAGGACAACCTCGAGGCCAAGAATAGCGGGGCGGTGATCGATCAGCTCGCCGGCGACTTCCGCGCCAACGGCGAGTTCGACCGCGACTGGGCGCGGCGCACCATGGCGCTGCTGTTCCTGCGCCACCAGCAGGTCAAGGTGATCCTGCTGCGCAGCACCAGCCAGCTCGATCCGACCTACCCCAATCGCGGCCATACCGTCGCGCAGGTGGCCCTCACCGGCGCCGAGAACCTGATTCCCGACAGCGCCGGGCATTATTCGGTGAAGCTGGAATGGTGGCGCGACGGCGCCCAATGGAAACTGGCGAGGCTGGACTGGCAATGACGTCTCCCCTGCAACACCGTATCCGCGCCGCCGGCCTGCTGGTGCGCCGCGACGAGATCCTGCTGGTGCGCCATGAGGTGGGCGGCGACGTGTACTGGATTCCACCAGGGGGCGGTTTCGAGTCGGACAAGGACCAATCGACCCGCGACACCGTGCGCCGCGAATGCCGGGAGGAAACCGGGCTGACGGTGGACGTCGGCCCGCTGGTGTACGTGCGCGAGTTCGCCGAGCCGCTGGCCGGGCGCTTTCACATGGAGCTGTTCTACCGCGTGGACGCCTGGGACGGCCGCGTCAGCCTGGACAACCTGCGCGGCCTGGGCGGCGACGAGTTCGACATCCGCGAGGTCGCCTGGGTCCCGCGCCAGGAACTACCGCGCCTGCCCTCCTACTACCCCGCCGAACTGCTCGACGACGTGTGGGAGCGCCTGGCCGAGGCGCAGCCGCTGATCCGCCACCTCGGCCTGCAGCGCTAGCGGCGTTACTGCACCGGTTCGCTGGTGGGCTTGGCGATGATCGCCTGCAGCTCGGCGGTCATGGGGAATTCCAGGTTGAGGTTCTTCGGCGGGATCGGCTGCTCGAACCAGCGCTGGTAGATGCCCTTGATCTCGCCGGACGAATAGAGGTCGGCCAGGGTCTTGTTGACCAGGGCGAGGAACTGCGGATCGTCCTTGCGCACCATGCAGGCGTAGATTTCCCGCGACTGCGGCTCGCCCACCACCACCCAGTGGTGCGGGTCGCGGGCCTTGGCCTTCTCGCCGTAGAGCAGTGCGTCGTCCATGTAGAAGGCCACGGCGCGGCCGGACTGCAGCATGAGGAAGGCCTCGCCGTGGTCCTTGGCGCTGACCACGTTCATGCCCAGCTTGTGCTCGGCGTTGTAGGCCTTGAGGTAGCGCTCGTTGGTGGTGCCGGCGGTGGTCACCACGTTCTTGCCCTTGAGGTCGTCGAAGCCCTGGATGCCGCTGTCCTTGGCGGTCAGCAGCTGGCCCTTCACGTAGATGAAGCCGTAGGAGAAGGCGACCTGCTTCAGGCGCTCGGCGGTGACGCCGGTGGAGCCGCACTCCAGGTCGACCGTGCCGTTCTGCACCAGCGGGATGCGGGTCTGCGACGTCACCAGGTTGTACTTCACCGCCAGGTCCGGCTTGCCGAGCCGCTGGCGGATGCGCTCGACCACCTTGCCGGCCAGCTCCACCGAGTAGCCCATGGGTTGGCCGCTGTTGTCGCCCAGGTAGGAAAACGGGACCGAGGCGTCGCGATAACCCAGGGTTATCGTGCCGCGCTCGGCGACTTTCTTCAGCGTACCGTCCAGGGCCTCGTTCGCCTGCGCCAGTGCGCAGACCAGGCTGGACGCCGCCAGCATTCCGAGTACGAGTCGTTTCATGGGTTCGATCCCTCTTGTTGTTGTGAGTCGTGGTTCAAGGCCGAGCGGCGATGACGGTGATTTCCACCCGCACGGACGGTCGCGCCAGCAGCGCCTGCACCGTGGTGCGGGTCGGCGCGCAGCCGTCGGGCAACCAGGCGGACCAGACAGCGTTCATGGCCTCGAAGTCGGCCGCGATGTCCTTGAGGTAGATGGTCGCACTGAGGAGGTTCGCCTTGTCGGTGCCGGCCTCGGCCAGCAGTGCGTCGATCTTCGCCAGCACCTCGCCGGTCTGGCCCTGGATGTCGGTGGCCTGACCCGGCACCTGCCCGGAGAGGAACACCAGCGAGCCGAAGACCATGGCGCCGGAAAGTCGGTCGTTGGTGGCGATACGGGTGAGTTGCATGGGGAGTCTCCTGTCCGAGGGAATCAGCCGGCCAGCCGCTCGGGCGTCAGGCCGCTGGTGTCGATGCCGGGTTTGCGCCCACCGATCTGCGCGGCGATCAGTTGCGCGCTGCCGCACGCCAGGGTGAAGCCGAGCGCACCGTGGCCAAGGTTCAGCCACAGCCCGCGTGGCCCGCAGGCGCCCACCAACGGCACGCCGGTGGGCGTCGCCGGGCGCATGCCGGCCCATTCGATGGCCGCGCCGTAATCACAGGCTTCGGGCAGCGTATCCGCCGCCTGCTGGCGAATCAGCGCCAGCCGCTTGGGCTCCAGGCGCGGGTCGAAACCGACGATGTCGACCATGGCGGCGATACGCAGGCGGTCGCCGATGCGCGCGTAGACCACCTTGCGGTCGTAATCCGTCAGGCTCACGTCCGGCGCGTGGTCGCCGGCACGGATCGGCGCGGTCAGGCTGTAGCCCTTGAGCGGATAGAGCGGCAGGCGCGGCCCGCCCGGCAGCAGCGCCGCGCTGCGGTAGCCGGCGGCGAGCACGACATGATCGGCCGCGACGCTCTCCCCGCCCGCCTCCACGCCGATCACGGCGCCATTGCGCAGCGTCAGCCGCGACGCGGGATGGCCATAGAGAATCCGGCAACGGCCAGACGCTTCGAGCCGCTCGGCCAGCCGCTGGCAGAACAGGAAACAATCGGCGACCTCCTCGTCCGGCGTATGAATGCCACCCACGAAGGGCGCCCGCTCCAGCGCCGGGTCCAGCGCGCGGCACTGCTGCGCTGAGAGCACCAATTGCGCGGCCGGATCCGACAGGCTCTGCCGCGCGCTGCGGAAACTGCCTTCGTCGCGGAAGGCCACGAGCTTGCCGTTGCGCCGCCAGTCGAAGCCATCCAGCCCGCCCTCGCGCCACTGCGCCAGGGTGGCCTGGCTGAACAGCGCGAGGCGCAGGAGGTGTTTCGCGTTGGCTTGGTTCACCGAGCGCCGGCAGGCGGCAGTGAATTCCAGCAGCCAGCGCCACTGCGCCGGGTCCAGGCGCGGGCGCAGGCGCAGCGGGGAGTCCCCACGCAGCAGCCAGCCCAGCGCCTGCTGCGGCACGCCGGCATCGGCCAGCGGCGCGACATAGCGGTAGGACAACTGGCCGCCGTTGGCGAAGCTGGTTTCCAGCCCGGCCTGATCCCGCGCCTCCAGCACGGTGACGTCGAAGCCTTCGAGGACCAGCGCGTGCGCCGTGGCCAGTCCGACCACGCCCGCGCCGATGATGCAAACCCGCTGTGCCATTGCCGCCTCACTGCCCTTTCGATCCTGGCCTCGACCTTAGTGCCGGGTGACAGGCGGCGAACAATGAATAAACATGGGCAACTCATAACCTTGCGTTATACACGCGCGATATCCACACGAGGGAAGCCATGCGCCTGCGCCATATCGAAGTGTTCCAGGCCATCCGCGAGACCGGCTCGGTCAGCGGCGCCGCGCAGTTGCTGCACGTCTCGCAGCCGGCAGTGACCAAGGTGCTGCAGCATGCCGAGCAGCAACTGGGCTTCCCGCTCTTCCTGCGGGTTCGCGGAAAGTTGCAGGCAACTCCCGAGGCACTGGAGCTGGAGCGCGAAGTGGCCAAGGTCAGCGAAAGCCTGCAGGGCGTCCGACGCCTGGCGCAGAGCCTGCGCGGCCAACCGGAGAACCGCCTGCGCGTGGGCGCCACGCCAGCCATGGCGTTGTCGCTGCTGCCGCCGGTGATCCGCGAATGGACCAACCGCTATCCGCAGAGCAGTTGCGAGCTGGCCACCCAGCACTCCCGCGAACTGGTGCAGAACCTGCTGATGCGCGAGCTCGACCTCGCCCTGACCCTGCAACAGACCGACCATCCCGGCCTGCGCTCGCAGCCCATCGCCAGCGGCCCGCTGGCTGCCCTGGCGCCGCGCGGCCACTGGCCGGACGAGCGCCTGGGCCAGCCCCTGACGCTGGACGAACTGGCCGGCGAGCCGATGATCGGATTGTCCACCTCCGACCCGCTGTCAGCCCGCCTGGAAAGCCACCTGGCCAACGTCGAACCGCCGCCGCGCGTGCGCATCGCGGTGCAGACGTACGCCCTGGCGCGCACACTGGTGGAAGCGGGAACAGGACTGGCGCTGGTGGATCCCTTCACCGCGCTGGGTGCGGACGCACGCCTGACGGTGCAGCGCACCCTCACGCCCACTGTGAAAGTGACGCTCTACGCCCTGACCCGCGCCGACGAAACGCCGCCGCATACCCAGGCGCTGCTGTTGGAGATGCTGGTGCGGCATGCCGAGGGGCAACTGGCGCAGCATCGCTTGGAATAAAAGACAGCCCCTGCCGCCCCGGGGCAACGCCGCCGGGATGCGTGGTCCGGCGGCGCCGCGCCGACGGTCCGGTGCGGCAGGAAGCTGCGTAAAACTCAGCGGCCGTAGCGCTCGCGGCCCCAGGCGAGGAAGGTTTCCAGCATCTTGCGGAGCACCTGGGCGGTGGGCGCGGCGAGGTCCTCGCGGTAGCCGAAGGGCGCCTGCTCATCCATGTAGTTGCACTGGGCGAGTTCCAGCTGCACGGCATGGACGTTGTCCTGCGGCTGGCCGTAGTGGCGGGTGATGTGTCCGCCCTTGAAGCGGCCATTGAGGATGTGCCGGTAGGCCGGGGCGTCAGCGCAGACGGCGACCAGTCGCTCGGCCACTTCCGCATCGCAGCTCGCGCCGCTGTGGGTGCCGATGTTGAAATCCGGCAGCTTGCCGTCGAACAGGTGCGGGATCAGCGAGCGGATCGAGTGGGCATCCCACAGCAGCGCGTAGCCGAACTCGGCCTTCAGGCGCGCCAGCTCGTCGGCCAGGGTGCGGTGGTACGGCGTCCAGACCTCGGCGAGATAACGCGCGCGCTCCTCGGGCGACGGCGCCAGGCCATCCTTGAACAGCGGGCGGCCGTCGAACAGGGTGTCCGGGTAGAGGCCGGTGGTGGCGGTGCTGTACAGCGGCTTGTCATCGGACGGGCGGTTGAGGTCAATGACGTAGCGCGAGTAGTTGGCGGCCAGGGTGCTGGCGCCCAGCTCCTCGGCGAAGGCGTAGAGCCGCGGGATGTGCCAGTCGGTGTCGTCCAGCCCGCGGGCCTCGTCCACCAGGCCGGCTTCCACGGCCGGTGTCAGGCGCGTGCCGGGGTGCGGCATGCTGATCAGCAGGGGCACGCGGCCGCGTTTGAATTCGAGAACGTTGTCCATGGGGTGCTATCTCCAAACCTAGCGAGATGTATTCGTTGTTCTTGGGAGCAGCGGTTTCCTGCTGCAAATCCGTGCCACGGCTCCCTCTCCCCCGCCCTCTCCCTGAAGGGAGAGGGGGCTGTCCGTGCCGGCTGATGGTGCAGTTTCATCCCGCACCGAACGGTCCCCTCTCCCGCTTGCGGGAGAGGGTTAGGGAGAGGGGCCTTTGCGTTTGGCTCCGCAGCGTGGCTGTTCGCGAGCAAGCTCGCTCCTACGAAAAGCAAGCTCACTGCTCTTCGCCGTGACGAATGACGCGCTTGGGCAGGTCGCCGCCGAGCCAGTAGGCGAGTTCGGCGGGGCGCTGGATGTCCCAGGCGATGAAGTCGGCCACCTTGCCTGCTTCCAGGCTGCCGTGGCTGTCGGCCATGCCCAGCGCGCGCGCGGCGTTGAGCGTGACGCCGGCCAGCGCTTCTTCCGGAGTCAGGCGGAAGGCGGTGCAGGCCATGTTCAGCATCAGGCGCAGCGACAGCGCGGGCGAGGTGCCGGGGTTAAGGTCGCTGGCGATGGCGATGTGCACGCCGTGCTTGCGCAGGGCCTCCATCGGCGGCAGCTGGGTTTCCCGCAGGACGAAGAAGGCGCCCGGCAGCAGCACGGCGACGGTGCCGGCCTCGGCCATGGCGATGGCGTCGCTCTCGTCCATGAATTCCAGGTGGTCGGCGGACAGTGCCCCGTAGCGCGCAGCCAGGCTGGAGCCGTGCAGCGAGGACAGCTGTTCGGCGTGCAGCTTCACCGGCAGGCCCAAGCGCTTCGCCGCCTGGAACACCCGCTCGACCTGCGCCGGGGAAAACGCCAGGTGCTCGCAGAAGGCGTCCACCGCGTCCACCAGGCCTTCCTCGGCCAGCGCCGGGAGGATGTGATTGCACACCTGCTCGATGTAGTCGTCGGCGCGACCGGCGTACTCCGGCGGCAGCGCGTGGGCGGACAGGCAGGTGGTGCGCACCGTCACCGGCAGCTCCTGCTCCAGCCGGCGGGCCACGCGCAGCATGCGGCGTTCGCTGTCCAGGTCCAGGCCATAGCCGGACTTCACTTCCAGCACGGTGACGCCGTCGGCCAGCAGCGGCCGGGCGCGCTTGATGGCGCTGGCCAGCAGTTCGTCCTCGCTGGCCTCGCGGGTGGCGCGCACGGTGCTGGCGATGCCGCCGCCGGCAGCGGCGATCTCGGCATAGCTGACGCCGTTCAGGCGCTGCTCGAACTCGCCGCTGCGGTCGCCGCCGAACACCAGGTGGGTGTGGCAGTCGATGAAGGCCGGCGTGACCCAGGCGCCGCCCAGGTCGGTGCTCTGCACGGGGCGCTCGGGCAACTCGGCGCGCGGGCCGATCCAGGCGATGCGCTCGCCTTCGGTGATGATCGCGGCGTCCTCGATGATCGAGTAGCGCCCATCCTTCATCGTCGCCGCGTGGCAGTGCTGCCAGAGGTGTTTCATTGCAGTCTCCCGATGCTCGCGCCCACGCTGTTCAGGGCCGCCGGGTTGGCCAGCAGCTCGGCGGTGCGGGCGATGTCCGGCGCCAGCCAGCGGTCGCTGTCGTAGGCCGGCACCTGCTCGCGCAGCAGGCTCCAGGCGCAGTCGGTGCCGACGCCGAAGCGCTGCGGCTTGAGGAATTCGAAGGCCTGGGCGGCCAGCAGGAATTCAATGGCCAGGATGCGCCGGCTGTTGTCCAGGGCACGGCCGAGCTTGAGCGCGGCGCTGGTGCCCAGGCTCAGGTGGTCTTCCTGCAGACCGGAGGTGACGAAGTTGTCCAGCACGGCGGGTTGCGCCAGCTGGCGGTTCTCGCCGGCCAGGGAAGCGGCGACGTACTGGGCGATCATCATCCCGGAGTTGACGCCCGGTTGGCTGACCAGGAAGGCCGGCAGGCCGCTGACCAGCGGATTCACCAGACGGTCCAGGCGGCGCTCGGAAACCCCGCCGAGCTCGGCCACGGCGATCGCCAGCAGGTCGGCGGCCATGGCCACGGACTCGCCATGGGGGTTGGCCTGGGACACCACCCGGTAATCGTCCGGCGTGCCCAGCACCAGCGGGTTGTCGGTGGCGGAATTGAGTTCGGTCTCGATCTGCTTCGCCGCGTGCTCCAGCTGGTCGCGGCAGGCACCATGGATCTGCGGCATGGAGCGGATGCTCAGGGCGTCCTGGGTGCGGATGCCACGGCTCGAGGCGATCACCTCGCTGCCTTCGAGCAGCGCCCGCAGGTTGGCGCCGACCTTCTGCATGCCCGGGTGCGGCTTGAGCGCGATGATCTGCGCGTCGAAGGCGTCGATCTGCCCGCGCAGGGCTTCGAAGCTCATGGCGCCGATCACGTCGGCCCACTGCGCGAGGCGGGTCGCCTCGTCGAGGGCGAGGCAGCTCAGGCCGGTCATGCACGGCGTGCCGTTGACCAGGCAGAGCCCGTCCTTGGCGCCCAGCTGCACCAGCTCCAGCCCTTCGGCGGCCAGCGCCTGGTAGGCCGGCACCACGTCGCCGCGATAGCTCACCTCACCGATGCCCAGCAACGCGACGCCAACGTGGGCCATGTGGGTCAGGTAGCCCACCGAGCCCTGCGCCGGCACGCGCGGGGTGATGCCGTGGTTGAGCAGCGCCACGAGCGCTTCCACCACGCGGCGGTGCAGGCCGGATTTGCCGTGGCTGTAGTTGGCAATGGCGGCGGCGATGATGGCGCGGGTCTGTTCGTCCTTCAGCGGCTCGCCGACGCCGCAGGCGTGGCTGAGCAGGGTGTTGCGCGACAGCTGCGCCAGTTGCTCGCCCTGCAGCACCACGTTGCACAGCGCACCCAGGCCGGTGCTGATGCCATAGGCCCGCTCACCCCGGCTGACGATGCGCTCGACGATGCCGTGGGCGTTGTCGATGCGCGCCCAGGCGGCCGTCGACAGTTGCAGGCGTGCACCCTGGCGCGCCACCGCGACCAGGTCCTGCCAGCGCAGCGGGCCGTTGCCGAAGGTGATGGTGGTAGAGGACGACATGCAAGACTCCTGTAGGCGGGGAAGCGCCTTCCCCGCCGGCGAATGGTGTTACAGCGCGGCGACGCGGCGCTGGACGAAGCGGTCGACGTACTCGTCGGCGGGCTTGTGCAGGATGTCGGTGGGCGCGCCCACCTGGATCAGCTGGCCGTCCTTGAGGATGGCGATGCGGTTGCCGATGCGCACGGCTTCATCGAGGTCGTGGGTGATGAAGACGATGGTCTTGTGCAGGGTCTTCTGCAGCTCCAGCAGCTGGTCCTGCATGTCCGCGCGGATCAGCGGGTCGAGGGCGCTGAAGGCTTCGTCCATGAGGATGATGTCGGTGTCCGCGGCCAGTGCGCGGGCCAGGCCCACGCGCTGGCGCATGCCGCCGGAGAGCTGGTGCGGGTAGGACTTCTCGTAGCCCTTCAGGCCCACGGTGGCGATCCAGTGCAGCGCGCGCTCCTGGCACAGCGCCTTGCTCTCGCCGCGGATCTTCAGGCCGTAGGCGACGTTGTCGAGCACGCTCTTGTGCGGCAGCAGGCCGAAGCTCTGGAACACCATGCTGATCTTGCGCCGGCGGAAGTTCTCCAGCGCGGCGGCGTCGTAGGCGAGCACGTCCTCGCCATCCACCAGGATCTGCCCGCTGGTGGGGTCGATCAGGCGGTTGAAGTGGCGCACCAGGGTCGACTTGCCGGAACCGGACAGGCCCATGATGACGAAGATTTCCCCGGCCTCGATGGACAGCGAGAGGTCGTTGACGCCGACCACGCAGTCGGTGGCGGCGAGCACCTCGGCCTTGCTCTTGCCCTGGCGGATCATCGCCAGGGCGGTGTCGGCCTTGGCGCCGAAGATCTTGTAGACGTTCTTGACCTGGATCTTGCTCATTTGCTGGCCTCATGGTGGCGCGAGCGGCCGTAAGCCTGGGTGATGCGGTCGATGACCACGGCGAGGATGACGATGGCCAGGCCCGCTTCCAGGCCCTTGCCGACGTTGAGGGTCTGGATGCCCACCAGCACGTCCTCGCCCAGGCCACGGGCGCCGATCATCGAGGCGATGACCACCATCGACAGGGCCATCATGGTGGTCTGGTTGATGCCGGCCATGATGCTCGGCAGCGCCAGCGGCAGCTGCACGCCGAACAGTTGCTGGCGGCGATTGGCGCCGAAGGCGGTGATGGCTTCCATCACCTCGCGGTCGACCTGGCGAATCCCTAAGTCGGTGAGGCGGATGAGCGGCGGCGCGGCGTAGATCACGGTGGCGAAGATCGCCGGCACCTTGCCCAGGCCGAACAGCATCAGCACCGGGATGAGGTACACGAAGCTGGGCATGGTCTGCATGATGTCCAGCATCGGCAGCAGCACGGCGCGGAAGCGGTCGCTGCGGGCGGCGACGATGCCCAGCGGGATGCCGATCAGCACCGAGATGATGGTCGCTACCATCATCAGCGCGAGGGTCTGCATCAGCTTGTCCCACAGGCCCACGGCGCCCACCAGGAACAGCAGCCCGACGATCACCACGGTCGGCAGGATGCGCCGGGTGGCGTGCCAGGCGATGCCGGCGACGATGGCCAGCATCAGCCACCAGGGCGTGGCTCGCAGCACACTCTCCAGGTTGACGATGGCCCACAGCAGGGTGTCGGAGATGTGGCGGAACACGTCGCCGTAGTTGGTAACCAGGGCATCGACCCAACCGTTGACCCAGTCGGCGATGGAGAAAGTGAAGCGTTCGGGAAACATGGTACGTACTCGTCAGGAGTGGGCATCACCGGAAGGAGCGGGCTCCCTCCGGATTCGACGGCTTGAGCGTCTGCCTGATCTGCTGCGCTCGGCCAGGCGGCGTTGAAAGCCGGCTCGGACTGCTCATTTACCACGGGTAAACTCCGCGTCCTCACCGTCTCTCGCCTTGCCTGGCCGTCGCTCGCGACGATCAGGGATCAGGCGCTCAGAGCGCGGCCTGGACCTTCTTCGCAGCGTTCTCGCTGACCCAGGTGGTCCACACCTCCGGGTGCTCCTTGAGGAAGGCCTTGGCCAGTTGCTCGGAGGTGAGCTTTTCCTTGGCCATCTTCGCCAGGTTCTGGTTCAGCAGGTCAATCGGCAGGTTGACCTTCTCCAGCACGGCCACCAGCTCCGGGGCCTGGTCGTGGAAGGTCTTGGACAGGCCGACCTGGATCTTCACGTCCTTGTTCACACCCGGCTCATCCAGCTTCACCAGGTCGGCCTGGCCCATCAGCGGCGTCGGCGACCAGTAATAGAAGAGAATAGGCTCCTTGCGCTTGTAGCTCGACAGCACGGCGGCATCCAGGGCCGGGCCGGTGCCGGGACGGAAGTTGGTGTACTTGTCCTCGAGGCCGTACTTCTTGAGCATCTCGGAGTTTTCCAGCTCGCAGGTCCAGCCGGCCGGGCAGTTGTAGAAGCGGCCCTTGCCCGGCTCTTCCGGGTCGCGGAACAGTTCGGCGTACTGGCCGAGGTCGGTGACGGACTTGAGCTTCGGCGCCTTGGCTTCGATGTTGCGCGCCTTGTCGCCCTCGATCACGAAGCGCGGCACGTACCAGCCCTCGGTGGCGCCGACGATGGGCGCACCCACGCCGACCACCTTGTTGGCGGCGGCGGCCTTGTTCCAGGCGTCGCTGCGGCCGACCCACTCTTCGCTGAAGATCTGGATGTCGTTGTTCGCCAGCGCCTGCTCCATGGTGATGGAGTTGCCCGGCAGGCTGTCGGTGTCGCAGCCGTAGCCGTTCTTCAGGATGATCTGCATGAGGTCGGTGAGCAGCATGCCGCTCTCCCAGTTCAGACCGGCGAATTTCACCGGCTTGCCGCTTTCGCACCAGCCGGCGGCCTGCGCCGACGCCATGGTGCCGCCCAGCAGACCGGCGGAAAGGAACAGGCCCAGCAGCGTCTTCTTGGTGTTGTTCATCTGATGCTCCTAAACGTGAATGAGGTTGGGGCAGTGCAAGGGCCGCGCCTGCTTGTGGCCGCGCGGCCGGCCGGGTCTGTTCAGGTGCGGGCCGGCAGGATCAGCCGGTCCGGTACTGCCCGCGTAACGCGGCGGGCGACCAGGTAGTAGAGAACGGCCGGGACCACCAGGCCGATGATCCAGGAGATATCCACGCCGCCCAGGGCGTCCACCAGCGGGCCGGTGTAGAACTTGGTGGAAATGAACGGCAGCTGCACCAGCACGCCGATCACGTAGACGCTGATGCCGGGGAGGTTCCAGCGGCCGTAGCGGCCCTCCGGGTCGGCCAGCGCCGGCACGTCGTAGTGCTCGCGGGTGATGCAGTAGTAGTCCACCAGGTTGACCGCACTCCACGGGGTGAAGAAGGCCAGCAGGAAGAGGATGAAGGACTTGAACGCGCCGAGGAACGAATGCTGGCCGAGCAGCGCGATCAGGGTCGCGGCGCCGACGATCAGCAGGACGAACACCAGGCGCTGCAGGCGGCTCACTTCCAGGTGACCGCGGAAGCCGCTGATCACCGTGGCGATGCACATGAAGCTGCCGTAGGAGTTCAGCGTCGAGATGGTGATCTTGCCGAAGGCGATGCTGAAGTACAGCAGCGCGGCGACCGCGCCACTGCCGCTCAGGCCGACAATGTAGGCCACTTCATGGCCGGCGAACTGGCCGTTGGCGCCGGCGGCGGCGAACACGCCGAAGATCATCGCCACCTGTGCGCCGATCACCGAGCCGGCGCCCACGGCGAGGAAGGTCTTCAGCGAGGAGGTGCTGCTGGGCAGGTAGCGCGAGTAGTCGGCCACGTAGGGCCCGAAGGCGATCTGCCAGGACGCCGCCAGGGACACCGCGAGCAGGAAGCTGCTCCAGCTGAAGTGGCGGATCTGCAGCAGCGCGCCGACGTCGCTCTGGCTCATCAGCCGGCTGAACAGGTAGACGAAGGCGATCACCCCGATGACGCTGGCGATGCGGCCGATGACGTGGATCACCCGGTAGCCGAGCACGGTCACCAGCACGATCACGCTGGCGAACATCAGGATGCCGACGCTGTCGCTGACGCCGAACAGCTGGCCCAGCGCCTGGCCGGACAGCACCGTGCCGGTGGCGGTGAAGCCCAGGTACATCAGGCACACCAGCACGATCGGGATCGCCGCGCCGTAGACGCCGAACTGCACGCGGCTGGAGATCATCTGCGGCAGGCCGAGCTTCGGCCCTTGCGCCGCGTGCAGCGCCATCACGCCGCCGCCGAGCAGTTGGCCGATGAGCAGGCCGATCAGCGACCAGAACACGTCGCCGCCCAGCACCACGGCCAGGGCGCCGGTGACGATGGCGGTGATCTGCAGGTTGGCGCCCAGCCACAGGGTGAACTGGCTGTAGAGCTTGCCGTGGCGCTCGGCCTCGGGGATGTAGTTGATCGAACGGACTTCGATCAGGGGTTTGGAGCTATCACTGGCCTGGGACATCGTTATTGTTCTCCCGAAGGGAATTCTTTTCTGTCGATGTACTGCTGCTTGACGGACCGGGCCGCCGCACCACGCCGTGCGGCGGCCCTCTCCCTGGTCCTGCGTTTCTGCTACTGCGTTACTTGCCGGTGATCATCGGCAGGTTCAGGCCCTGCTCCTTCGCGCAATCGATGGCGATCTGGTAGCCGGCATCGGCATGACGCATCACGCCGGTGCCTGGGTCGTTGGTCAGCACCCGGGCGATACGCGCCGCCGCTTCGTCGGTGCCGTCGCAGACGATGACCATGCCCGAGTGCTGGGAGAAGCCCATGCCCACGCCGCCGCCATGGTGCAGCGAGACCCAGGTGGCGCCGCTGGCGGTGTTCAGCAGGGCGTTGAGCAGCGGCCAGTCGGACACGGCGTCGGAGCCGTCCTGCATGGCTTCGGTCTCGCGGTTCGGGCTGGACACCGAGCCGGAATCCAGGTGGTCGCGGCCGATCACGATCGGTGCCTTCAGCTCGCCGCTGCGCACCATCTCGTTGAACGCCAGGCCCAGCTTGGCGCGCTGGCCCAGGCCAACCCAGCAGATGCGCGCCGGCAGGCCCTGGAAGCTGATGCGCTCCTTGGCCATGTCCAGCCAGCGGTGCAGGTGGGCATCATCGGGGATCAGTTCCTTCACCTTGGCGTCGGTCTTGTAGATGTCCTCGGCGTCGCCCGACAGCGCGGCCCAGCGGAACGGACCGACGCCACGGCAGAACAGCGGGCGGATATAGGCCGGGACGAAGCCGGGGAAGTCGAAGGCGTTGGCCACGCCCTCTTCCTTGGCCATCTGGCGGATGTTGTTGCCGTAGTCGAAGGTCGGGATGCCCTGCTTCTGGAATTCCAGCATGGCGTTGACGTGCACGGCCATGGACTGCTTGGCGGCCTTCACCACGGCGGCCGGCTCGGTCTGCGCGCGGTCGCGGTACTGCTCCCAGGTCCAGCCGGCCGGCAGGTAGCCGTTGAGCGGGTCGTGGGCGGAGGTCTGGTCGGTGACCATGTCCGGACGCACGCCGCGCTTGAGCAGCTCCGGGAGGATTTCCGCGGCGTTGCCCAGCAGGGCGATGGAGATGGCCTTGCCTTCGGCGGTGTACTTCGCGATGCGCGCCAGGGCGTCGTCGAGGTCCTTGGCCTGCTCGTCGACGTAGCGGCTGGCCAGGCGGAAGTCGATGCGGCTCTGCTGGCATTCGATGTTCAGCGAGCAGGCGCCGGCCAGGGTCGCGGCCAGCGGCTGGGCGCCACCCATGCCGCCCAGGCCGGCGGTGAGGACCCAGCGGCCCTTGAGGTTGCCGTCATAGTGCTGGCGACCGGCCTCGACGAAGGTTTCGTAGGTGCCCTGGACGATGCCCTGGCTGCCGATGTAGATCCAGGAGCCGGCGGTCATCTGACCGTACATGGCCAGGCCCTTGGCATCCAGTTCGTTGAAGTGCTCCCAGTTGGCCCAGTGCGGCACCAGGTTGGAGTTGGCGATCAGCACGCGCGGGGCGTTGGCGTGGGTCTTGAAGACGCCGACCGGCTTGCCGGACTGCACCAGCAGGGTCTCGTCTTCATTCAGTGCCTTCAGGGTCTCGACGATCTTGTCGTAGCACTCCCAGTTGCGCGCGGCGCGACCGATGCCGCCATACACCACCAACTCCTTCGGGTTCTCGGCGACTTCCGGGTCGAGGTTGTTCATCAGCATGCGCAGCGGCGCTTCGGTCAGCCAGCTCTTGGCGTTCAATTGGGTGCCGCGCGGGGCACGGATTTCGACGTCGCGGAATTTGGTCACGGAAGGCTCCTTCGCTTGCTCGGATCGTTTAAGCCGGTGAGGGCTTGGCGGTTCGTTCGACAGTTTCGAAGGACTCGAAACCATCATGTCTATGCTTGTATGTACAAGTATAAGCAAAGCGAGGGCCAACCTTGCCTGGGGACGGTGCCGGGCAGTTGGCCAGAAAGGTCAAGCTATTGATTTAAAAGAAATAAAAATTGATCGCCGAGTTTCGAGAATGGCTGAAGGACATTTCCATCCTTCAGACAATTGCACCAGAAGAAAGCTTCACTGCACCGTTTCGTTGCGTTCGGTAACACCGCTCGCTACCAAGGGCCACAGATTGTATAGACAAGCTGATGCCGAGTGCGAAAATTGAAGCCCGCAGCGGCGTCGTTCGCGAGCAAGCTCGCTCCTACGAAGAGCGCACCGGTGCTTACCTGTAGGAGCGGGCTTGCTCGCGAACCGCTTCCCGCCGTGCTATTTCAACGCCGCATCGATCCGCGTCGCCGCCTCCGCCGTCACCCACTTCGACCACAGCTCCCGATGCTCGCGGAAGAACTTCGCCCGCACGTCCGCCACATCACGATGGTGCTCGGCCATGTCCGCCAGCAGCGCGTTGAACAGCGGCAGCGGCAGCTCGACCTTCTCGAACACCTGCACCAGCGCCGGCGCCTTGTCGTGGAAGTCGCGGGACACGCCGATGCTGATCTTCGCCGGCAGCGAGCGCGAGCCCTTCGGGTGCGGGTCGTTGGGGTCGGTGAGGGTCTTCCACGCCGCCTCGTCGAACGGCGGCTCCTCCAGTTGCACGAGCTTGAAACGGCCCAGCAATGGCGTCGGCGCCCAGTAATAGAACAGCACCGGCCGCCCCTGGGCGATGGCCGAGCTGATGGCCGCATCCAGCGCAGGGCCGGCGCCGGTGCGGAAGTTCACGTAGCTGCTCTCCAGCCCATAGGCCTTGAGCTTCTGCGTATTGACGATCTCGCACGTCCAGCCGGTGGGGCAGTTGTAGAAACGGCCCTTGTCCGGCTCCTCGTCGTCCTTGAACAGCGCCTTGTACCTGGGCAGGTCGCTGACGGATTTCAGCCCCGGCGCGGCGGCCTTGATGCCGCGCTTGGCATCGCCGTGGACCACATAGTCCGGCACCCACCAGCCTTCGCTGGCGCCCTTCACCGTCTCGCCGACGGAGAACACCTGGCCGGCCTGCTCCGCCTGCTGCCAAACGGTGCTGCGCCCGGCCCACTGCTCGCCGGTCACCTGGACGTCGTTCTGCTTCAGCGCGTTCTCCATGGTCACGGTGTTACCCGGCAGCGCGTCGGTCTGGCAGCCGTAGCCCTTCTCCAGGATGAAACGCAGCACCTCAGTGGTGAACATGCCGCTCTCCCAGTTCAGCCCGGCGAACACCACGGGTTTCGGATAGGGACAGGCGGCGAAGGTCTGCGCGCACAGGCCAAAGGCCAGCAGCAGCGCGAACAGGCAACGGGGGGTGGACATGGGCGTCTCCGGGCGCGTTGGTGTCCCATTGGGTGTAGCCGCGTATCAGCGATTTGCCCACGACCATCGGACTGGAAATGCCACCGGCGGTGACATTCACTGCCTACAGAGCGGCCCTACGCACCGGCGAATCGCCAGGGGTCCGGCCCCGTCGCGCCATGGCACAGCGATTGCTATACCTGTATATACAGGACCGATCCACGGTAACACTTCCCCCGACCCAGGATGCCCCCATGTCCGACACCCTGCTCCTGACGCCCGGCGAGTTCGACCTCGACCAGCTGCGCGCCATCTACCAGCACCAACCCGCCCTGCGCCTGGCGGATGAATGCCGCGAGGCCATCCTGCGCAGCGCGCAGACGGTCAGCCAGATCATCGCCGATCAGCGCACGGTCTACGGCATCAACACCGGGTTCGGCCTGCTGGCGCGCACCTCCATTGCCGAAGACCAGCTCGCCACCCTGCAGCGCAACCTGATCCTCTCCCACTGCACCGGCACCGGGCCGCTGCTGGACGACGCCAGCGTGGCGCTGATCATGGCGCTGAAGATCGGCTCCCTCGCGCGCGGTTTCTCCGGTGTCGGCCTGCCGGTGATCGAGACGCTGCTCAAGCTCTACCAGGCGCGGGTCTATCCCTGCATCCCGTCCCAGGGTTCGGTGGGCGCCTCCGGCGACCTCGCGCCGCTGGCGCACCTGTCCTCGACCCTGCTGGGCGTCGGCCAGGTGCGGCATCAGGGGCGCATCCTCGACGCCAGCGAAGGCCTCGCCATCGCCGGCGCCGAGCCGCTGGTGCTGGGGCCCAAGGAAGGCCTGGCGCTGATCAACGGCACCCAGGTGTCCACCGCCCTGGCCCTGCGCGGACTGTTCGCGGCGGAGAAGCTGTTCGTCTCGGCGGTGGTCGCCGGCAGCCTGACGGTGGAAGCGCTGAAAGGCTCGTTCGTGCCCTTCGATGCGCGCATCCAGGCGGTGCGCGGCCAACCGGGGCAGATCGCCGTCGCCGCGCTGTACCGCGAGTTGCTGCACGACAGCCCGATCAACCAGTCGCACATCGACTGCAAGCGTGTGCAGGACCCGTATTCCCTCCGCTGCCAGCCCCAGGTGATGGGCGCCTGCCTGGATCACCTGCGCTTCGCCGCAGGCGTTTTCCTGCGGGAGGCCAATGCCGTTTCCGACAACCCGCTGGTATTCAGCGCTGACGGCGACGTGCTGTCAGGCGGTAACTTCCACGCCGAGCCGGTGGCCATGGCGTCCGATGTGCTGGCGCTGGCGATCTCGGAGATCGGCGCGTTGTCCGAGCGGCGCATCGCCCAGTTGGTGGACCCGGCGATGTCCGGGCTGCCGGCCTTCCTGGTGAAGGAAGGCGGGCTGAACTCCGGCTTCATGATCGCCCAGGTCACCTCGGCGGCACTGGCCTCGGAGAACAAGACCCTGGCGCACCCGGCCTCGGTGGACAGCCTGCCGACCTCGGCCAACCAGGAGGACCACGTCTCCATGGCCACCTTCGCCGCCCGTCGCCTGCTGGACATGGCCGGCAATAGTGCCGGCGTGGTCGCCATCGAACTGCTCGCCGCAGCGCAAGGCGTGGACTTCCACGCGCCCTTGCAAAGCTCCCCGCAGCTGCAGGAGGTGCGCACGCTGATCCGCAGCCAGGTGCCGCATTATGCGCAGGACCGCTACTTCGCCCCGGACATCGCCGCCGCGCGGGCCTGGGTGGAGGAAGGAGTGATGAGCCGGTGGATCGAGTATTCGCGGTTGTACGAGTGACGGTGGCGTTTTACGCCATCGCGGGCATGGCCCGCTCCTACCAGGGGAGTTCGGCGCAAGGCGGTTCGCGAGCAAGTTCGCTCCTACGAAGAGCCATCTCCCCGGCTTTGGCTGTGAAGACTTCCAGGGAAATGTCCAAGCACTCCGAACGGCCCCGTTCAGGAGGCCTCGTTGAAGCGGAGTTTTAGGGGTTGAGCGGCATGGATGCCGCGAGAGCAGCGATGGGCCAGGGATGGTCCTTCGCGGCGTGCCCCTGAAACTTCGCTTCAACGAGGGAATTTTTCGCATAAGCGAAAAACCGGATGTCCGGGGCAAGACCTTTGCCTTCTTTGGGGCGTTTGCCAAAGAAGGTCGCCCGAGGGGGCGAAACACGGAATTCGCGCGTGCGCCGAAGCGGCGCTGGAACGCCTGAATCAAAGCAGCCAAACAGCGCCTGCAAGGCGCTTTTCACACAAACAGAAAGGGCGCCCCGAAGGCGCCCTTTTCTATTCAGCGTGGCTCAAGCTCGATCACGCAGATATCCGCCCTACCCTTCACCGTCAGCCGCCACTCGCGCAGCGCGCCGTCGCCTTCGGCGATCAGCGTGTCATGCAGCCCCAGCACCCCACGGGCGTCACCGTCCCATCCCACATGGATGCCCTCGCCCGCGCTGAACAGCAGCACCGTCGATGCGCTGCTGAATAAGTGCGCCGCACCCTCCAGCGCCAGCCATTGCAGCCGCGCCCGGTAGCGAGCGGGCGAATAGATCAGGTTGAAGTCGCGGATCGCGCCGCCCAGCAAGGTGCACTCCACCGCACTGGCGCCATCGAAGGCGAAAGCGTCGAGTGCGCGCAGGTCACGGGAATCGGTGCCATCCACGTTCAGGCGCATGCCCTCGCCTTCCAGCACACTGATCACGCGCTGGTAGCCGGTGAACGCGGAGAACGGCCCCGGTGCGCCGACATCGGCGATGGACACTCGCCAGCCGAAGCCTTCCAGGCCGTCGCCGGCGTCGCGGACGATCTCGCGGGTGGTGCCCGCGCCGTTCTTCCAGGGCATCGCCGGGTAGTCGGCGGCGCGCAGCAGCGTTACATCGGTCATGAACTGAAACGTCCTTCCAGGCGGTAGCGCGAGCCCGGATACAGCAGGCGCGCGCTGGTGACGGTGTTGCGCCCCGACCAGGTGCGCCGGCGAATCAGCAGGCACGGCTCGTGACGGTCGACGGACAGCAGCTTGCATTCCTCGGGGGTGGGCAGCACCGCCTCGACGACGTGTTCGCCCTCGCTCAAGGGAGCGACCTGGGTGAGGTAGGCGAACGGCGTCTGCCCGGTGAAATCCTGCTTCAGGTAATCCGGCGCCACGGCAGCATTGACGTAGCGGTCTTCGATCTGCACCGGGATATCGTTCTCGTAGTGCACGATCACCGAGTGGAAGATGCGCTGGCCTTCGCGCACGTCCAGCGCCAGGGCGCGTTCGGCACTGGCCAGTTCCTCCAGCAGGCTGATCACCACCAGATGATGCTTGTGCCCGCGGGCGGTGATTTCCTCGGCGATGTTCTGCACCTGGAACAGCGCCGACTGGCCCTTGGGCTCGGCGACGAAGGTGCCCACGCCCTGCATGCGCACCAGCAGGCCGTCGGCGGTCAGCTCGCGCAGGGCGCGGTTGATGGTCATGCGGCTGACGCCCAGTTCGTCCACCAGCTCCGCTTCGGACGGCACGCGATGGTGCGGCGGCCAGGTGCCGGACTGGATCTGCTGGACGATCAGCTGCTTGACGCGGGCGTACAGCGGCGCGGGAATTTCCCCCATCTGCGCGGCGAGCGACGAACCCTCGGCGGGCTGGGTTGGCGTGGGCGATGCGGGCACGGGAAACTCCTTGTCGTGACGACGGTGCGAAGCGACCAATCTGACTCCGGCATGTACCGGAATCGACCGGTGCATACAAGTCCTCTGACGACCGTCGGGTGCCTTGCAGTTTACGGCCTCTGCAAACGTCTGTATATGTATATACAAATTCCAAGAAACCCGCGAGGCCTCTGCGCATGTCCGTCCTGTTCGCCGAATCCGCCCTGCTGCCCTCCGGCTGGGCACGCAATGTCCGCTTCGAGATCGACGCCGACGGCCTGTTCACCGCGATCACCCCGGACGCCAGCGCGGAGGGCGCCGAGCGGGTCGCCGGGCCGCTGCTGGCGGGCATGCCGAACCTCCACTCGCACGCCTTCCAGCGCGCCATGGCGGGGCTGGCGGAAGTCGCCGGCAACCCCAACGACAGCTTCTGGACCTGGCGCGACCTGATGTATCGCCTGGTCGGGCGTCTGTCGCCCGAGCAGGTCGGCGTCATCGCCCGCCAGCTGTACATCGAGATGCTCAAGGCCGGTTACACCGGCGTCGCGGAATTCCACTACGTCCACCACGACGTCGACGGCAAGCCCTACGCCAACCCCGCAGAGCTGGCCCTGCGCGTGAGCCAGGCGGCCTCGAAGGCCGGCATCGGCCTGACCCTGCTGCCGGTGCTCTACTCCCACGCCGGCTTCGGCGGCCAGGCACCCAGCGACGGCCAGCGCCGCTTCATCAACAGCACCGGCAACTACCTGAAACTGATCGACGGCCTGCGCCAGCACCTGGCGACCCAGCCGCAGCAGAGCCTCGGCCTGTGCTTCCACTCCCTGCGCGCCGTGACGCCGCAGCAGATCGCCGAAGTGCTGGCCGCCGATAGCAGCGGCTGCCCGGTGCACATCCACATCGCCGAACAGCAGAAGGAGGTGGACGACTGCCTGGCCTGGAGTGGCCGCCGCCCGCTGCAATGGCTGTACGAGAACGTCGCGGTGGACGAGCGCTGGTGCCTGGTCCACGCCACCCATGCCGAGCCCGATGAAGTCACCGCCATGGCCCGCAGCGGCGCGGTGGCCGGCCTCTGCCTGACCACCGAGGCGAACCTGGGCGACGGCATCTTCCCGGCCGTGGACTACCTCGCCCAGCACGGCCGCTTCGGCATCGGCTCCGACAGCCACGTGTCGCTCAGCGTGGTCGAGGAACTGCGCTGGCTGGAGTACGGCCAGCGCCTGCGCGACCAGCGCCGCAACCGCCTATACGGCCAGGACCAGCCGATGGTCGGCCGCACCCTGTTCGACGCTGCACTGAGCGGCGGCGCCCAGGCCCTTGGCCAACCCACTGGGGAGCTGGCGGTGGGCAAGCGCGCCGACCTGCTGGTGCTCGATGGCGGCGACCCGTACCTGCAGACCGCCCGCGGCGACGCCATCCTCAACCGCTGGCTGTTCGCCGGCGGCGATCGCCAGGTGCGCGATGTGATGGTGGCCGGGCGCTGGCGCGTGCGCGGCGGCCGGCATGCGCTGGAAGAACAGAGCGCCCGAGAGTTCGCTGGCGTTCTCCACGAATTACTGGGCTGACCCGAACGCCTTTGTAGGATGGCGTGGAGCGCAGCGATACCCATCGATAGCCCAGCGCCGACAGCATGGGTATCGCTGCGCTCCACCCATCCTACGTCTGGCCTCTCCCTGTAGGAGCGAGCTTGCTCGCGAACCTGCACGACACGGAGCTATGCGGTTCGCGAGCAAGCTCGCTCCTACGAAAAGCACTCGAAACATGCCCCGATGAAAAAAACGCCCCTCGGGGCGTTTTTTCGTCAGGGCGCGGTCGTCGTCTCTCCCGCCCGCCAGATCAGGTCGTCGGTCTGGTAGCCGCGTTCGTGGGCCAGCTCGAGCAATTTCAGGCGGGTGGCATCGGGCACCACGGGCTGGCGCGAGAGCAGCCAGAGGTATTCGCGGTTGGGGTTGCCCACCAGCGCGGTCTGGTAGTCATCGTCGACGTAGAGCACCCAGTAGTCGCCCTTGGCCAGGCCCGGGAAGATCCGCGAGAAGGTGTTGTCGAAGCGCACCCAGAGCTTGTCCGTGCGGCCCGGCACCTGCGCTTCGGCGCGGCCGGTAGCCTGGTCCCATTCGCCGTCTTTGGTCAGGCAGCGGTTGGTCACCGCGATGCTGCTGTCTTCCTGCAGGCGGTAGCGGGCTTCGGATTGCGCGCACTGGCGCTGGAAGAACATCGGCTTGCGCGCCAGCTCGTACCAGGTCCCCTCGTACCGCTTGAGGTCGACCTGCACGGTCTGCGGCGGTTGCTGGGCAGCCCCCGCGCAACCGCCAAGAACCCCGAGGCAAGCCAGCCAGCTCATGGATCGAGAGATGGATCGAGGGATGTATCGACGCATTCGCTTCTCCTTGGCCGCCGGCTTCGCCCCGGATGCTTACTTCAGGCCCTGGGCGGAGAACAGCAGCACTTTGTCGCCAGCGTACTGGATGCTGATGAAGGCCTTCTCGTCACCCCAGGTGCAGCTGGAAACGCCCAGTGCGCCGGAGCATTCGGCGGGTTTGCCGAGCAGGCTTTCGACCTCGGCCTTGCTCATGCCGGTTTTGATCTTGGAATAGTTCTCCTGGTTCACTTTGCTGCAAGCGGCCAGGACGACACAGAACGCGACGAGCGCGAGGCGGCGGAAGGACATCGACGACTCCATGGTTTTGGGGGACAGGCCAACAAGCTTGGCACAGGGCGGCCGGTTCGGCCGCCGGGTTGGAGTCAGAAACGTGAGCCAGGTTCCGTGAGGAACGTCGCTTCTTCGGCGGTGGATTCGCGGCCGAGGATGGCGTTGCGATGGGGGAAGCGGCCAAAGCGCTCGACCACCACCTGGTGCTTGCGCGCGTAGGCGAGGTAGCCGGCGAACAGCACCTTCTCGCTCTCGCTGGCTTCGGCCTGCAACTGCTCGAACAGGCGCACCGCCTCGTTCTGGCTGGCCAGGTCCTCGGCGTGCTCCAGCACGAGGTAGACGAACACCCGCTCGATGCGCGGCAGCTGGCGGTCGAAACCGGCCTCCAGGCCCTGGCGCACCAGTTGCTGGGCGCGGGCGTCACCGGCATAAGCGCGCGGGCAGTCGCGGAAGACCATGCGCGGCAGCTGGTCCAGCAGCAGGATCAGCGCCAGCCAGCTCTGCGGCTCGCGCTCCCACGCCTGCAAACCACCGTCCAGGGCCTGGCGCACCAGGCCGCCGAAACGGTTCTCCGAGTCCACGTCCTGGCAGGCGCTCTTGCCGAACCACAGCGCATTGCGCTGGGTGGCGACCTCGTTGGCATCCAGTGCGCTACCGAACCACCAGTCGAGCAGGCTCTGCCAGGGCGCGGTGCTCATCAGCCTTCCTGGTGGTAGGCGGTGGCGCGTTCGACTTCTTCCTTCGAGCCCAGGAACACCGCGACGCGCTGGTGCAGGTTTTCCGGCTTGATGTCGAGGATGCGCTGGTGGCCGTTGGTGGCGGCGCCGCCGGCCTGCTCGATGATGAAGGACATCGGGTTGGCTTCGTACATCAGGCGCAGCTTGCCGGGCTTCTCCGGCTCGCGGGAATCGCGCGGGTACATGAACACGCCACCGCGGGTCAGGATGCGGTGCACGTCGGCCACCATGGAGGCGATCCAGCGCATGTTGTAGTTCTTGCCCAGCGGGCCTTCCTTGCCGGCCAGCAGTTCGCTGACGTAACGCTTCACCGGGGCTTCCCAGTGGCGCTCGTTGGACATGTTGATGGCGAATTCGGCGGTGCTGGTCGGAACGGTGATGTTCTCGTGGGTCAGCACGAAGCTGCCCAGCTCGCGGTCCAGGGTGAAGCCCTTCACGCCGTTGCCCAGGGTCAGGATCAGCATGGTCTGCGGGCCGTAGATGGCGTAGCCGGCGGCGACCTGGGTGGTGCCCGGCTGGAGGAAGGCTTCCTCGCGCAGGCTGTCGTTCTGGCTCAGGTACTCGGTGGGGCAGCGCAGCACGGAGAAGATGGTGCCGACCGAGACGTTGACGTCGATGTTGGAGGAGCCGTCCAGCGGGTCGAAGACCAGCAGGTAGGCACCCTTGGGGTACTTGCCGGGGATCTGGTAGGGATGGTCCATCTCCTCGGAGGCCATGCCGGCCAGGTTGCCGGCCCACTCGTTGGCTTCCAGGAGGATCTCGTTGGAGATCACGTCCAGCTTCTTCTGCACTTCGCCCTGCACGTTCTCGGTGCCCATGCTGCCCAGTACGCCGCCGAGGGCGCCCTTGGAGACGGCGTGGCTGATTTCCTTGCAGGCACGCGCTACCACCTCGACGAGGAAGCGCAGGTCGGCCGGGGTGTTGTGACTGCGGGTCTGCTCGATCAGGTAGCGGCTCAGGGTAACGCGGGACATGGAAGGCTCCAGGGGAGAAGAAGGTAGAAAAAATCAGGGCGCATTCTAGCGTGGAAACGTCCGCGACGCCTCCTGCACGGTGGCCTCGCCGAATGCTTGGAGCCCGCCGGGCACGGGCAGTTCCCCGACGCTCATCGGCGCCGCGACCTTCAGCCGCGTGACGACGCGCGCGGCAGCCCGGATGACGTTCGCCCAGGGGAGCAAGGCGGGTTTGGCGAAGCGATGGCGATTGGTGGTGGAATTGCGGGCATCGAGGCGAGAGCCGCCCTCACCCCAGCCCTCTCCCGAGGGGAGAGGGAGCCGTCCTGCGATTGCACCATTGCAGTGCCCCCTTCCGCATCGGCTGGGTACGCCCTTGCCCACCACGCCGATCAACACCCTCTCCCCCTGGGAGAGGGCCGGGGTGAGGGTCGCGCCTGGCGCTCACCTCACCCCGCATCGATCAGAAGTCCAGGCTCAACGCCAGGTTCACGCCCTGGGCCAGGTCGTCGCTGCTGCGGTGCGCGCTGTAGCCGCCGCGCAGCGACAGCTCCGGAGTCAGCTTCTGGGCGAAGCCGATGGTGGCGCGCTGCAGGTGGCTCTGCGGGGTATAGCCCTGTAGGCTGAAGCCGATGTCCGGCAGGCTGGTGAAGTTCATCCCGACATTCTGCGTGTCGTCGGCGTATTCGCGCTCCACGGCGACCTCGCCGAACAGCTGGGTTTCCTGCGACAGGTCCAGCTTGCCCTGCAGGCCGACGCCGAGGCGACGGGAATAGCGGTTCTGCTCTTCGAAGGCCAGCGCGGTGGAGCGGCCGCTGCCCTCGTCGTAGCCATCCACTTTCACCCGCGCCCAGTCGGCGCTGACGAAGGGCGACAGGTGCCAGTTCTCGCCACCCTGGGCAATGTCGTAGCCCAGGCGACCGCTGAAGGCCAGCAGGTTGCCGTCGGTGTCGGCCTTTTCCTCGACCTCGTGATTGATGATGGTGAACTTGCGGTTGGCGTCCTCGAAGTCGAGCTTGCCCCCGGTCACCGACGCGTCAGCCCACCAGCGGTTCTGCTGGAACTGCACGAACAGGCTGCCCAGGTAGCTGTTCAGCCTGTAGTCGGAGTCGTCCGAGCCCAGCTCCAGCTTCTGCCGGTAGAAGCCCAGCGAGCCGCCGACACGCCAGGCGTCGTCGAGGCGGTAGCTGGTGCCCAGGGTCAGGTTGGCGCCGTAGCCGGAATCATCGGCAGCGCTGTCCTGGTCGTCGTAGTCCAGGTGCTGGGCGCCGCCGGTGACGAAGCCGCGCCACTGGCCGGCGGCCTGCCAGTTTTCCCAGTCTGCCAGCCATTGGCTGCGCAACTGGTCCTGGTAGGCGTTGTAACTGCCCAGGGCCATCTCCGGCAGCATCGTGGCTTCCCAGGGTGCGGCGAGCACCGAGTAGGCGTAGTCGGCGATCAGGGTCTGGCCGGCGATGGTCGGGTGCACGCCGTCGTTGAAGATCAGCTTGGTCGGGTCGGGGTTGCTCCCGTGGCGGCCGTACACGGCGTTCTCGGGGCAGCTGTTGCCGCTGAAGCAGGTGCCGATCAGGTTCTGGTCGGTGGCCAGGCCATAGGCGCCCGGGTTGGCCAGCACTTCCTTGAACATCGCCGGGATGTTCAGCGGGATGACGTTGGCGTTGGACGCCGCCAGCTGGCTGACCAGTTCCTGGTTGAAGATGCCCGACAGCTGGGTGCCGAAGGATTGCAGCGCGGTGCCGTTGGTGGCCGGCGTCTGGCCCAGGTCGGGCAGCAGCCAGACCATGATGTAGCGCGCACCGGCATTGTGCAGGGCGTCCACGCTGTCCACCAGGCGGCCGGCCGCGGCGCGGGCCGTGGGGTCGTTGGTGATGCGCAGCTGGAGGAAGTCGTTGCCGCCGCCGGTGAGGTAGTAGAGCGCGTTCGGATCGGCGCGGTTGTTCACCAGGTAGCCGTCACGGGTGCGGCTACTGGAGCCGGCGGTGACGACCGAACCGCCCGGGGCGGTGATCGAATCGTAGATCTGGTCGGTACGGTAGCCGCCGACCGCCCAGTTGTTGCCGTCCACGGTGCCGGGGACCAGCGAGGTCGAGGGGTTGAGGTCGGTGCCACCGATCCCCAGCTTGCCGCCCAGGATCATCGGCGCGGTGGGGCCGAAGATCTCGCCGCTGCCGTCCAGGTAGGTCGGGCCGACGCGGTTGGTGAAACGGGTGCTGGCGCCAGCCGGGCCGCCGGCATCGGCGAACTGGCCGGAATCGCTCAGGCTGTCGCCGAAGACGACCAGGGTGGAATACGGCGAAGGGGCTGCAAGGGCCTGTGTGGCAATGGCCATCGCGCACGCAGCCGCCAGCGGGGTGAGCGCCTTTCTGATCATTCTGCTACTCCATGCGTTGTTGTTATTGGGGCAATCAGAAACCACAAGACAGTATCAGAATTTCTACAGGCGACACCCCTATCGTGCGGCGATCCGCGGCGATCAGCCCGTTTGACGACAACTCCGCAACAGGCTCAGCGCCATCAGCGCGAGCAGGCCGACGCCGGCCAGCAGCAACGCCCACAGACCGTAGCGTTTCCACTGTGTATCGGCTGTCGCGACAGTCGCGGGCACCGCTGCCGCCGGCGCCTGCAACGTGCCCTTGAGCCGCGCCTCGCCCATGCTCGCCAGGCGCTTGGGCTCGTACCCGGGCACCAGGGTGGTCAGCGGCAGGCTGCCGTCATTGATCGAATCGCTGCCCACGGCCAGTTCGTAGGGCGCGCCGCCGCGGGCGAGAAACACCAACTCGCTGGCGCGCACGCCGACGCTCAGGTGCGCGGTGGAACCGCCCAGACCGCCGCCGCGCGAGTCCACCTGCAGACGCAGTTGCCCCAGGCTGATGCCCGGCAGCTCCAGCTCTTCCTGGGTGATTTCCCCGCCCTGCCCCGGCAGGCGATACAGCACGCCGCGCGCCAGGGGCGTCCATTGCACATTGCCGTCGTGGCGGCCGGAGATCACCACCGGCGCCAAGGTGTTGTCCTGCTGCAGGGGAATCCGCACGCGCTCCACCGGCAGCGCCAGGGGCAGGCTCCAGCTGAATTCACCCTTGCTGTCGGCCTTGGCCGCCAGCGGCTCGGACCAGAGCATCGGCACCGGCCCGGTACTGCTGCGGCTGCCGCTGAGGATGGCGCCGACCAGTTGCGCCGCCTGCTCCGGCGATTCCCACCACAGGCGCAGGTAGCGCGCCGTCTGGCCGGGTAGCGGGATGTCGTTCTGCTCGATGCGCTGGCCATTGAAGTCCAGCCGCGCCAGCTGGCCTTCGCCCAGCGAGCGCCAGTGCTCCAGGTCGTCGCTGGCCTCGATGCGCAGGCGCTGGAAGCCGTCGCCCTCCGCCGTCCAGTCCAGTTGCAGGCGGTCCAGCGGCAGGTCGCCGGAACCGGTTTCCAGCAGCCAGCCGCGCAGCACCTGGGTCTTGTCCTGCGCGGGTGCGTTCGGGGTGATCTCCAGGATGGTGCCGGTGGTGCTGCGAACGATCTTCAGGTTGTCGCCCGCGGCGCTGCCGGTCGCGCCGCGCAGCGGGAAGATGCGCGCCTGCACCTCGCTGCGCACCTGTTTCTCGCTGGCCGCGCTGGTGCGCAGGCTGTAGGGCAGCGCCTCGCCTTCGGCGTTGAAGATGCGCAGGTCGCGCAGGTCGCCATGGCGCGCGGCGAACAGGACCTCGATGGGCAGTTGCACGCGGTACCAAGGGCCGTTGCCGGACACCTCCAGCGGCACCCGGTGGGCGAAGTCCGCAGGCGCCGGCGCGGCACCGGCGGCGTTGCCCAACAGGCTCGCCGCGGCGAGCAGGACGACGGATGTCAGCTTCATGCGCTGGGTTGCTCCTGTTGCAGGTGCTCTTGCGGCGCGGGCCGGCGTGGCGGCAGCGGCGCGAAGTAGCCGACGATCAGCATGAGGACGCCGACGCCGATGAAGGAAATGATGCGTTCCAGGCTGCCGCTGCTGGCGCGGTCGACGAAGAACAGCTTGGCCACGACCACGGCGATCAGTACCGCGCCGACCACCCAGAAGTCGCGGCGACCGCGCAGGTGCCCGACGATCATCAGGCCCAGGGCGATCAGCGCCCAGACGATGGACAGCCCGGCCTGCACCAGCATCGACTGGCCCAGCGCGTCGAACTCGAACGGCACGCCGCCCCAGTGGTGCGCGGTGCGGCACACGGCCATGGTCAGCAGGGCGAACAGCGAGGCGCCCAGCACAGCCTGCACCGGCAGGCGCAGGGTGGACTCGGCCACGCCCAGCTGCGGCAGGCCCAGGCGCGTCCACTGGAAGATGGCCGCCAGCACGATGAGCATGCCCAGCTCCAGGGGGTTCAACAGCGGCAGGTAAGGCAGCGGGTCGGCCGCGCCGTTGCTGAACAGGTTGACCAGCCAGAACCAGCCCAGCAGCGCCGCCGCGACGGGTGCGGCGGCGATGGCGCGGTACTCGCGCTCGAAGGCCGCCACCGGCCACGGCAGGCGCGCGACGCCGCCCATGAGGATCAGGAACAGGCTCGGTACCAGCGCCCAGCCAAGCCAGCGCCACGCGTTGTAGTGCTCGGCCAGGGCGAAGAACAAGTAGCGCAATTCCAGCGCCAGCACGCCGAGGATCAGCCAGCAGCCCAGCACGTGGGCTGCCTGCGCGGCTCGCGGTGGCAGCCACTCGGCGAGGCGACGCAGGGTGAAGAAGTGCACCGCGAATACCGCCAGCCAGCCGAGCCAGCCCAGCTCCGCCAGCGGGTGGTACTGCAGGTTCCAGGCGCTGGCCAGCGCCACCAGCGACACCGGCACCAGTGCCAGGCACAGCAGCGCCAGCGCGCGCCATTGCTCGCGGCGCGCCAGCAGCGACCAGAGGCCGACGCTGAGCGCCGCCACCAGCAGCGCCACGTGCTCGCGCTTCTCAGCGGGCACGAAGCGGGCGATCTCCCACAGGGCGGTCAGCGCCCACCAGCCGGCGCCCCACGCCAGCAGCAGGTGCGACAGTTGCGCCAGCCCCAGCCCACCCAGCGCCAGGTTGCGCTCGCGCTCACTGGCCCGGTGCAGGCGCCAGGCACCGATCATCGCCGCCAGGGCCAGCACCGCCGGCGTCCAGAAGCCCATGTGTGCCAGCGGTTTCAGGCCTTCGCTGGGCAAATCGCCGAACAGCGCCGCGCCGCCGAAGAGGAAGGCACCCGCACCGACCACCTGCAGCAGCAGGCCGAAAACGAAGGCCGCGCGCTGCTGCAACTGCAGGCTCAGCCAGAGGATCAGCAGGCCGCTGCCGGCCCATACCGCAGCGGCGGTCTGCCAGGGCAGCACGAAGAGCACGGCGAGGTTGATGAAGGCCAGGCCCAGCAGCAGGACGACGCTCAGGCCGAGCATCAGCCGGCGGTCGTCGCGCACCATGGCATCGCGCGCGGCGATCAGCATGGCGGCGATCAGCGCCAGGCCGATCAGCGAGGCGGTCACCAGCCCGCGCCAGCCGGAACCCAGGACGCCGCTGCCCTCGTCCGCGCCGTGCAGATGCAGGAGGAACACCGCCCCGCCCAGCAACTGCACCGCAAAGGCGCACGCCAGGAAGGTGCGCGAACGCAGGCGCAGCGCGGCGAACAGCGTAGCCAGGCCAGCCAAGGCCCAGGCCATGGCGGTGCCGTCCGCGCCCAGCAACAGGGGCGCGATGAGGTAGAGGATGGCCAGGCCAAAAGCTGCCAGCACCGGGCGGGCATTCGGCTCCCAGCTGCGCAGGGTTTGCGCGTCGGCAGTGCGCAGGTTCCAGAAACTGAACAGCAGCGCGACGCCGAGCATCAGCGCGCCCAGCGGTGCCCCGTCGAGCAGCGTCAGCGACTGCGGGTTGGCGCGCAGTTCGCCGAGGAAGGCCAGCGCCGCGCCGATTTGCAGCAGCAGGGCGAAGATCCGCGCCAGCGGCCGCTGTTGACGCAAGCCGAGCCAGAAGATGCCGGCGCCCTCCACCGCCCAGGCGGCGGAGGTCCAGCGCGCATCCAGGCCCAGGGGAATGGCCAGGGTGCCGAACACCACGCCCAGCGCCAGGCAGGTTTCCACCAGCAGCAGCGCGCGGCCGGCGGTACGCCCGGCCAGCAGGCGGGCAAGAAGCATGTAGAACAGGCCCAGCGCCAGGGCGCTGAACGCCGCGCCGAACGCCAGGTGCTGGATGATCGCGTATTGCAGGCCGAAGCCCACCAGCGGCGTGCCGAACAGCACGGTGCCGTCGACATAGTCGGTCTGCCGCGCCGACCAACGCAGCAGCGCCTCGCGGGAATCGTCCTCCGGCGCACCGGCGGCTTCGCGCAGCCGACGGCGAGCGAACAGCAGGCCGATGGCGACGTAGGTCAGGAAGAACAGGATCAGGAACGGCTCGGTGGTGGCGAACAGCTCCGGCTGGTAGGAGCGCAGCCCCCAGGCCAGGCCGATGCCGAAGGTACCGAAGAAGCCGATCAGGTTGAGCATGCGCCAGGCCTTGAACCAGGCGATGGCGAAGATGCCGGCGTTGAGCAGGGCGAAGTAGCTGAACAGCGCGACATGGCTGCCGCCGCCGGTGGACGCCAGGATCGGCGCGGCGAAACCGCCCAGGGCGGCGGCCGCGGCAAGGCCCACGGCGTCCTGCAGGATGGCGAGCATCGCCGAGAACAGGGTGACCGCCACCAGCAGCACGAAGCCGGCTTTCGGGTCGATCAGCACCTCGCCGTGGTTCATCGCCGGGTACAGCTTGATGCTGGCGAACACCGTCAGGTAGAGCACCGCGACACCGGTTCCCTGGAGGATTAGCGCATAGGCCGGACGCCGGTGGCGCAGCCACCAGCCGAGCCCGAGCAGCGCCAGCGCGACGGCGGCGGTACCGATGTACGGCCCCTGCGGCGGCAGGGTCATGCCCTCGGTGGCGTAGCGCAGCAGGAAGGCCAGGCCGAGGAACAGCAGCACCACGCCGACGCGCAGCACGGTATTGCCGCCCAGCAGCCAGTCACGGGCGGCGCCGAAGGCGCGGTCGAACAGGGACGGAGCGGGCGGAGACGGCGGCGGCGCGGCAGGCGCCGGTTGCGGTTGGGCCTCGGGGGCTTCGGTGCGGGCCTGGGCGACGGGCGTTTCCAGCGGTTCCAGCACCAGGTCCGACCACTCGATGGGCGCTTGTGCCCGTGCGGCAGCCGCCGGGGCCGGTGCCGGCTCGTCGGCGGGCAGTTCGATGTTCCAGTCCAGGTCACTGGCGGCCGGCTCGCTGACCGGCGCCTCGGCTTCCGGCTCGGATTCGGCAGCAGCGCTCGGCATCGGCGGCGCGGCGGCGTCGCTGCCCGCCGGCGGCGTCTGCGCGCTGGCGCTGCGCTCCACCTGCAGCAGCCGCTCGTACAGGGCCTGGGTGCCCTGGTCGAAGCGCGCGCCGAAGGCCTTCAACTCGCCGCGAAGGCTGGCGTTCTCCCGCTTCAGGCTGTGCAGGGCGAACGTCTGCCCCAGCGCGAGCCCCGCTACCGCGCCCAACACCGCCCCGGTGATCGACTCGCCCGCAGCGGCGCCGATGACCAGGCCGACCAGCATGAAAATCCATTGCATGCTTTCGAATCCTTGAGGTTCTGTGCGAATCCATCCCGATCCGGACGGCAACGTCCGGCAGCTGAGTATATCGGCCCGAGTCCCTGGCCTGCGCTCACGATCTCACAGCTTCGAAGATTCAGACGTCTTCACAACGCCCCGCGGACACGGGGAGCGGGTTTCTTTTCGCAGGGCACGCCATGCGCCCTGCCCGGCCCCGATGGCTTTTGGCAGGAGCGAGCTTGCTCGCGAACCTCCCCACTCCGGCGTAGGCGGCGAAGCGTTCGCGAGCAAGCTCGCTCCTACAGGGCCGCACCGCGGAACCCGGCGGATACGGGCCTTTCGGCAGGCGAAAAAAAGCCGGGCAGATGCCCGGCTTTTTGTGCGGCTGATCGAATCAGACCTTGGCGCGTTCGTAGCGCTTGCGGTCGTTTTCGTTGAGCAGCTTCTTGCGCAGACGGATCGACTTCGGCGTCACTTCCACCAGCTCGTCATCGGCGATGAATTCCAGCGCCTGCTCCAGGGTGAAGCGGATCGGCGGAACCAGGGCGATGACTTCGTCCTTGCCCGAAGCGCGCATGTTGTCGAGCTTCTTGCCCTTGGTGGGGTTGATCACCAGGTCGTTGTCGCGGCTGTTGATGCCGGCCAGCTGGCCTTCGTAGATTTCGTCGCCTGGGCCGAGGAACAGCTTGCCGCGGCTTTGCAGGGTTTCCAGCGAGTAGGTCAGCGCGGTGCCGGTGGCCATGGAGACCAGTACGCCGTTCTGGCGGTTGGACACTTCGCCGGCCTTGATCGGGCCGTAGTGGCTGAAGGTCGAGGTCAGGATGCCGGTGCCCGAGGTCAGGGTCAGGAAGTTGTTACGGAAGCCGATCAGGCCACGCGCCGGGATGGTGTATTCCAGGCGCACGCGGCCCTTGCCGTCGGGAATCATGTTGGTCAGATCGCCCTTGCGCAGGCCCATCTGCTCCATCACCGAGCCCTGGTGCTGCTCTTCGATGTCGATGGTGACGTTCTCGTAAGGCTCCTGCTTCTCGCCTTCGGCGGTCTCGATGATCACCACTTCCGGACGGCCCACGGCCAGCTCGAAGCCTTCACGACGCATGGTTTCGATCAGTACCGAGAGGTGCAGTTCGCCACGGCCGGAGACCTTGAACTTCTCCGGGGAGTCGCCTTGCTCGACGCGCAGGGCCACGTTGTGCAGCAGTTCCTTGTCCAGACGGTCCTTGATGTTGCGGCTGGTGACGAACTTGCCTTCCTTGCCGGCGAACGGCGAGTCGTTGACCTGGAAGGTCATGCTCACGGTCGGCTGGTCAACGGTCAGCGGCGGGCGCGCTTCGACGTGCTGCGGGTCGCACAGGGTGTCGGAGATGAACAGCTCGTCCATGCCGGACACGCAGACGATGTCGCCGGCTTCGGCTTCAGCGACTTCGATGCGCTGCAGGCCCGAGTGGCCCATGATCTTCAGGATACGGCCGTTGCGCTTGGTGCCGTCGTCGCTGATGGCCACGACCGGGGTGTTGGTCTTGATCTTGCCGCGGGCGATACGGCCGATGCCGATCACGCCGAGGAAGCTGTTGTAGTCCAGCTGGGAAATCTGCATCTGGAACGGACCGTCCACGTCGACTTTCGGCGCCGGAACGTGGTCGATGATCGCCTGGAACAGCGCGTCCATGTTGTCGTCCATCTTCTCGTGGTCCATGCCGGCGATGCCGTTCAGGGCACTGGCGTAGACGATCGGGAAGTCCAGCTGCTCGTCGGTGGCGCCGAGGTTGTCGAACAGGTCGAAGATCTGGTCGATGACCCAGTCAGGACGCGCGCCCGGACGGTCGATCTTGTTCACCACGACGATCGGACGCAGGCCGGCCTTGAACGCCTTCTGGGTCACGAAGCGGGTCTGCGGCATGGGGCCGTCCTGGGCGTCGACCACCAGCAGTACGGAGTCCACCATCGACATCACGCGCTCTACCTCGCCGCCGAAGTCGGCGTGGCCGGGGGTGTCAACGATGTTGATGCTGTAGTCATTCCATTTCAGGGCGGTGTTCTTCGCCAGGATGGTGATGCCACGCTCTTTTTCCTGGTCGTTGGAGTCCATCACGCGCTCGTTTTCCGCTTCTTTGCGGTCGAGGGTGCCGGACAGGCGCAGGAGCTTGTCTACGAGGGTGGTCTTGCCATGGTCGACGTGGGCGATGATGGCGATGTTGCGCAGTTTTTCGATCACAGTGTCAGTCTCGATAGTGAATCTTCGGCTGCCGTTTCGGCAGCGGGGGCCGGGCCGTGGCGCGGCGGTGCAAAAGGTCAGGGCGTGAGCCTACGCACCGAATGTGTCGGGAGGTCGGTGGCGGATGCTGCCGCCGAACAGTCCGGGCTGGCGGCGTTGGTCCGCGCCTTTATTGCGGACGGTAAACACGCACATTGGTGTGCCCTTCGTTGACCAGGTGGTGGGCGTGCAGGCGACTCATGACGCCCTTGTCGCAATACAGGAGGTACTGGCGGTTGGGGTCCAGTTCCTTGAACTTGCTATTGATCGCGTAGAACGGCATCGGCAGCACTTCGATGCCGTCGATGGCCAGCGGTTCATCTTCCTGGGCGTCGGGGTGACGGATGTCCACCACGATCTGCCCGGGCAGCACCTCGTCGACCATTTCCACCGGCAGGTCCTTGCCCAGTTCGTCGATCACGCGGTCGACGGTCATCTGGGTGGAGCGCTCCAGGGCGCGGTCGAGCACGGCCATGTCGAACTTGGATTCTTCGTGGTCGACACGGTACGGCTTGGCCTGGGTGGTCGGGTTCACCGAGATCACGCCGCAGTACTCGGGCATGTGCTTGGCGAACTCGGCGGTGCCGATCTTCGTCGCGGTGTCGATGATGTCCTGCTTGTGGCTGACGATCAGCGGGCGCAGCACCAGGGTGTCGGTCACCCGGTCGATCACCGAGAGGTTCGGCAGGGTCTGGCTGGACACCTGGGAGATCGCCTCGCCGGTGACCAGGGCATTGAGCTCCAGGCGCTCGGCCACGCGGCTGGCCGCCCGCAGCATCATGCGCTTCAGGGTGACGCCCATGTAGCTGTCGTCGACCTTGGTGAGAATCTCGCCGACCACTTCCTCGAAGGGCACGCTGACGAACAGCACGCGCTGGGAACGACCGAACTTCTCCCACAGGTAATGCGCGACTTCCATCACGCCCAGCTCGTGGGCACGGCCGCCGAGGTTGAAGAACACGAAGTGGCTGATCATGCCGCGGCGCATCATCTGGTAGGCCGCCACGGTGGAGTCGAAGCCACCGGACATCAGCACCAGCACCTGCTCCAGCGCGCCCAACGGGTAACCGCCCAGGCCATCGTGCTGGGCATGGATCACGTAGAGGCGGTCGTGGCGGATTTCCACGCGCACTTCCACTTCCGGGTTCTTCAGCGAAACGCCCGCCGCGCCGCAGTGCTGACGCAGGCCACCGCCGACGTAGCGCTCCACATCTATAGAGGTGAACGGGTGCTTGCCGGCGCGCTTGCAGCGCATGGAGAAGATCTTGCCCGGCAGCTTGTCGCCGAAGTGCTGCTTGCACTTCTCGAGGATGTCGTCGAAATCGCCCAGCGGGTATTCGTGCACGTCCAGGAAGTGGCCGATGCCCGGCGTGCAGGTCAGGCGCTCGATCATCTCGCGCAGGACCTTGGCGTCGGTGACCTGGGTCTCGACCTCGAGGTTGTCCCACTCGCCTTCGACCAGCAGTTCGGGGTCGAGGTCGCGGAGCACCGTGCGAATGTTCTTCGCCAGCTGGCGGATGAAGCGCTTGCGCACCGGCCGGCTCTTGATGGTGATTTCCTGGAAGACCTTGACGATGAGTTTCATGCGAACCGGGCGATTGCCATGGGACTGAAAAAAAGGGGCGGAATTATATCCGAAATTGCTCAAGACTTGAGCAGAAATCGGAGACTTTCTTTTGAGTGCACCAAAATGGACTTATGCACCATGAGGGAGCACCAAAGCAGTGCACTATTGTGGCGCGAAATCCCGTCCCCCTCGCCGTAACCCGTGATTTCAGGGCCCCTGCCCATTTACGGGCACTGGCACGCAACTTGCTCTCTTGTGAGGCAGGTTGCCCTGGCGGAGTATTCCGGCCGGCATCACCCGATACTGGGGCATAGAAAAGCTCCCAGCTCTAATCCCTCCTGGAGGACAGCATGTCGTACAAGTCGCAACAACTGATCAAAGATCATGACGTGAAGTGGGTTGACCTGCGCTTCACCGATACCAAAGGCAAGCAGCAGCACGTCACCATGCCCGCCCGCGACGCCCTGGACGATGAATTCTTCGAAGCCGGCAAGATGTTCGACGGTTCCTCCATCGCCGGTTGGAAAGGCATCGAAGCCTCCGACATGATCCTGCTCCCGGACGACAGCACCGCCGTGCTGGACCCGTTCACCGAAGAGCCGACCCTGATCATCGTCTGCGACATCATCGAGCCGAGCACCATGCAAGGCTACGAGCGCGACCCGCGCAACATCGCCAAGCGCGCCGAGGAATACCTGAAGTCCACCGGTATCGGTGACACCGTATTCGTTGGCCCGGAGCCGGAGTTCTTCATCTTCGACGAAGTGAAGTTCAAGTCCGACATCTCCGGCTCGATGTTCAAGATCTTCTCCGAGCAGGCTTCCTGGAACACCGACGCCGACATCGAGACCGGCAACAAAGGTCACCGTCCGGGCGTCAAGGGCGGCTACTTCCCGGTACCGCCGGTCGACCACGACCACGAAATCCGTACCGCCATGTGTAACGCCCTGGAAGAAATGGGCCTGACCGTGGAAGTGCACCACCACGAAGTGGCCACCGCCGGCCAGAACGAGATCGGTGTGAAGTTCAACACCCTCGTTGCCAAGGCTGACGAAGTGCAGACCCTGAAGTACTGCATCCACAACGTGGCTGACGCCTACGGCAAGACCGTGACCTTCATGCCGAAGCCGCTGTACGGCGACAACGGCTCGGGCATGCACGTGCACATGTCCATCTCCAAGGATGGCAAGAACACCTTCGCTGGCGAAGGCTATGCCGGCCTGTCCGACACCGCCCTGTACTTCATCGGCGGCATCATCAAGCACGGCAAGGCCCTGAACGGCTTCACCAACCCGGCCACCAACTCCTACAAGCGTCTGGTTCCGGGCTTCGAAGCCCCGGTCATGCTGGCCTACTCGGCTCGCAACCGCTCCGCCTCGATCCGTATCCCGTACGTTTCCAGCCCGAAAGCCCGCCGTATCGAAGCGCGCTTCCCGGACCCGGCTGCCAACCCCTACCTGTGCTTCGCCGCACTGCTGATGGCGGGCCTGGACGGCATCCAGAACAAGATTCACCCCGGCGATGCCGCCGACAAGAACCTGTACGACCTGCCGCCGGAAGAGGCGAAGGAAATCCCGCAGGTGTGCGGCAGCCTGAAAGAGGCGCTGGAAGAACTCGACAAGGGCCGTGCGTTCCTGACCAAGGGCGGCGTGTTCACCGACGAGTTCATCGATGCCTACATCGAGCTGAAGTCGGAAGAAGAAATCAAGGTGCGCACCTTCGTGCACCCGCTGGAATACGACCTGTACTACAGCGTCTGATCCACGAATACCTATAAATAGCGACACCATTAAGGCCTCCTTCGGGAGGCCTTTTTTATGGGCTCAGGAAAGCGGACGCGCCTTGTATGCGCGCGCCATGCGCGCGGTCGCGGGCGTGGCCCGCTCCTACAGGTCCGGGCTTAATCCCTGCAGGAGCGAGCTTGCTCGCGAACGGATTTCCCGGCAACGCCGGTGCCGGGCGGTTCGCGAGCAAGCTCGCTCCTACGAAGAGCCGCAGGATCAGATGCCGCCGTCCGCCGGCGTGCCGTGTTCCTCGTCGTCCTCGCGGCGCGGCTTGCGCATGCGCGAGAGCTGCACGTTCAGGCGCGGCATGGAGAGTTCCAACCCCGCCTTGTCGAGCTTCTGCCGCAGGCGCAGGTTGAAGGCGCGCTGCACCTCCCACTGGCGGATCGGCGCGGTCTTGAAGCGGAAGCGCAGGATCGCCTGACCGGCGTCGAAGCTCTCGATGCCCTGGATTTCCAGCGGCGACCAGATGGCGCGGTTGATGGTGCGGTCGCCGCGCAACTCGCCGGAGACCTCCTTGACCAGCGCCAGCGCATCGTCGATGGGCATGGTCGCCGGCACCGGCCAGCGGAACATGGCGTAGCCGAACTGCCGCGAGTAGTTCTTGATGCTCTTGATCTCGCTGAACGGGATGGTGTGCACCACGCCGTCCAGATCGCGCAGGCGCACGGTGCGGATGGTCAGGCCCTCCACCGTGCCGAGGTGCCCGCCGACGTCCACGTAGTCGTCGATGGACAGCGAGTCCTCGATGATGATGAACAGGCCGGTGATCAGGTCCGCCACCAGCGACTGCGCACCGAAGCCGATGGCCAGGCCGATGACGCCGGCACCGGCGAGCAGCGGCGTGACGTTCATGCCCATGTTGGCCAGGGCGACGATCAGCGCGATCACCGCGATGGCCACGAACAGCACGTTGCGGATCAGCGGCAGCATGGTCAGGGCGCGGGCGTTGGCGCTCTTCTTGCCGCCCAGGCCGAGGCTGTGCTGCACCGCGGTGTCGGTGAGAATCCACACCAGCCAGGCGACCAGCAGCGTGGTGCCGAAGCTGAACAGCTTGAGGCTGATCTGCGAACCATCACCCTCGGCGAAGCGGATCAGCGACATGCCCCACACGCGCAGGCCGATCTCCAGGAAGAACAACAGGCTGGCGAGGTGCAACAGCGTGTAGCCGAAGTTCTGCAACTGCTCGATGTACGGCGCGTGCCGGCGCGCGCCGCGCCGTGTCGAGCGCAGGTGGGCGCGGCGGATCAGCCCGTTGACGGTCATCGCCACCACCGCCACGGCGGCGCAGACCAGGGCGCGCCGCAGGGCATAGCTGCTGTCGCCGGCGGTAACGATGGTGGCGAACAGCGAGATGCCCACCAGCACCAGCACGGGCAGGAACCAGATCGAGCCGATCAGCTCCACCAGGTCGCTCAGGCCACGGCGCTTCAGGCGACGCTCCAGCGGCTGGTTGCGGATCAGATGGGCGATGGGCCGGCGGAATTGCAGGACGAACAAGGCGGTGAGCAGCGCCGCGCAGATGTTCGCCAGCGAGCCGACGAACAGCGAGATGTTCATGCCCAGGCTCTCGATCACCCGCGGGTCATGCATCACCTCGCCCAGCGCGGCGAGGCTGCCGATCAGCCACAACGGGCGGAAGGCGCGGCGCCGCAGGATGTCCAGCGCGCGCATGCGGTGCGGGCCGCTGAGCAGCGACAGGGATATCACGCACAGCGCCGAGAACAGCGTGCCGCACACCAGGGTGTAGGCGATCACCATGGCCACCAGCTTGCCGAGCGAACTGGGCAGCACCACGGACAGGTAGACGGTGATCAGGAAGGCCACCAGCCAGGGGCCCAGCTTGCGCAGGGCGAACAGCAGCAGGTCGCGGGTCTTGGGGTGCTGGGGCAGCTCGCTCTCCAGGCCGAAGCGCTGGCGCATGCGCCCGGCGAGCCAGCGCAGGCCCAGGGCGACGCAGGCCCAGATGAGGATCACCAGGGCGAAATCGAGGATCATCCCCGGCCACTCGGCCAGCGACGGCGTGCGCGCGTCCAGCTCGTAGCCGGCGCCCTGGAACAGTTCGGACCAGCGCACCACAGGGCTGTTGGCGCCCTCGAACTGCCGCTCCAGGCTGCCCAGGGTGTCGCCGATCAACCCGAGCACGCCGCCCTGGTCCTCGGAACTCTTCTGCGTGGCGTCGCGCAGTTGCTTGAGCTTCTTCAGCAGGTCGGCGCGCTGCTGGTCATTCTCCAGGGTCTTGATCACCTGGTTCAGCGACTGCTCCAGCTGGGCGTCGCTGACCTTCGCCTCGCCACTGCCCGTCACCCCGGCCAGCGGCCCGGGAAGCGCCGCCTGCGCCGGTCCGGCGACGCACCAGCCCAGACCCAGGCAGCACAGCAACAGCCACTGACGAAGCAGGTAACGAATTGGAATCACAGACATACCCCACAACCATGGACAATGACGCTCGCCGCATCATACAGACGCCGGCGCCAGGCTCGGACCCGTCCCGCGCAGGAAAGGTCCCCCGGCGAGCAGCAGCGCACAACGCGCGGCGCCCTCCTGAAAGACAATAGGCAACTTGCCAGCCGCCGCCGGCGGTGCAAGGCTTGGCACGACCATCCGGAGATTCTTCATGCGCCTGATCCTTACCGCCCTGCTGCTCGCCGCCGCATTGCCAGCCAGCGCGCAGATCTACAAGTACACCGACGCCGACGGCAAGACGGTGTTCACCAACCAGCCCCCCACCGACGTCGACGCCAAGCCGGTGGAACTGCCGCCGACCAACACCGTCGGCCCGCAGGCGCCGGTCGTTGCGCCGAGCGAAAGCGACACGGGCAGCCAGGCCAGCAACACCTACGCCATTCTCGCCCTGAGCAACCTGCCCGATGACGAGGCGCTGCGGCAGAACAACGGCACCTTCACGGTCAACGTGGTAGTGCAGCCGGCCCTGTCGCCGGCCCATCAACTGCAACTGGTCCTCGACGGCCAGCCCTACGGCGCACCGACCAGCAGCACCAGCATCGGCCTGGACAACCTCGACCGCGGCGACCACACCCTGGCGGTCCAGGTACTGCAAGGCAGCCGCGTGATTCAGGCCAGCGCGCCGGTGAGCTTCACCCTGCAGCGCATCAGCACCCACAGCCCGCAACGACCGAAAGTCCAACCCCGGATGGGCGGCTGACGATGCGCCTGCTGCTGACCCTCCTGTTGTCGACCCTGCTGTCGGCGCTGAGCTGCCTGCCGGCCAGCGCCGAGGTGTACACCTACATCGACAAGGAAGGTAATCGCGTCTTCACCGACCAGCCACCGCGCGGCAACGCGCAGAAACTGCAACTGGCGCCGACCAACGCCCAGCCGGGCGCCCCCAATGGCGTGCGCATGCCGCCGCCGCTCTATGCCCCGGCCACCCCGGCGCTGCCGCCCGGCCCGCCGGCGTACCAGCTGCTGCGCATCATCGTGCCGGAGCCCGACGCCACCGTGCGGGCTAACGACGGTGCGCTGATCGTCTCCGCCACCAGCGACCCGGCCCTGCTCCCCGGCCACCTCTACCGCCTGCTGCTGGACGGCAAGCCGGTCGGCGAGCCCGGCCGCAGCCCGGTATTCCCGCTGTACAACATCGACCGCGGCACCCATCAGTTGTCGGTGGAGATCGTCGATACCCTCGGGCGCACCATCGAACAGACGCCCAACCAGCCCTTCCACATGTTCCGCGTCTCGGTCGCCGAAGCGACCACCCTCGACGCCACGCCGGACTTCAACGCCGCCAGTCGTTGAGTCCGGCGCACCGGTCAGCACAAATGCACCATAACGGTGCATATGCCTGCACCACTTTCTATACTCTCCCCATTTCAGGTCACGCTCGAGGGCCGATCCGGCCGTCCGCGCACCGCCAATCAGCGCGGTGCCGCTAAATACGCGTCTTTTCAGGGCCTGGTTTGCTTTTTGCATTTTCCCGCACAGTCTTGGGACATCTCCTACACCATGCCTACAGAAACCCAGCTCCGCCTGTTGCTCGACAACCTCACCACGGCGGTGATCCTGCTCAATGCCGAGCTGCGCCTGGAGTACATGAACCCGGCGGCGGAAATGCTGCTGGCGGTCAGCGGCCAGCGCAGCCACGGGCAGTTCATCAGCGAGCTGTTCACCGAATCGCCCGAGGCGCTGCAGTCGCTGCGCCAGGCGGTGGAAGAGGCGCACCCGTTCACCAAGCGCGAGGCGACCCTGACCTCGCTGACCGGCCAGACCATCACCGTGGACTACGCGGTGACGCCGATCCTCGACCGCCGCAACACCCTGCTGCTGTTGGAAGTGCACCCGCGCGACCGACTGCTGCGGATCACCAAGGAAGAGGCCCAGCTGTCCAAGCAGGAGACCACCAAGCTGCTGGTGCGCGGCCTGGCCCACGAGATCAAGAACCCGCTGGGCGGCATTCGCGGCGCGGCACAGCTGCTGTCCCGCGAGCTGCCGGACGAATCGCTCAAGGACTACACCAACGTCATCATCGAAGAAGCCGACCGCCTGAGGAACCTGGTGGACCGCATGCTCGGCTCGAACAAGCTGCCGCAGCTCTCGGTGACCAACGTCCACGAAGTGCTGGAGCGCGTCTGCAGCCTGGTGGAAGCCGAAACCCAGGGCAGCATCCCGCTGGTGCGCGACTACGACCCGAGCATCCCCGACCTGCTGATCGACCGCGAGCAGATGATCCAGGCGGTGCTCAACATCGTGCGCAACGCCATGCAGGCGATTGCCGCGCAGAACGAACTCAAGCTGGGGCGCATCACCCTGCGCACCCGCACCCTGCGCCAGTTCACCATCGGCCACACGCGCCACCGCCTGGTGTGCAAGGTCGAGATCATCGACAACGGCCCCGGCATCCCGGCTGAACTGCAGGACACCATCTTCTATCCCATGGTCAGCGGCCGCGCCGACGGCACCGGCCTGGGTCTTGCGATTACCCAGAACATCATCAGCCAGCACCAGGGCTTGATCGAATGCGAGAGCCATCCCGGCCACACCGTGTTCAGTCTGTTCCTGCCCCTGGAACAAGGAGTCCATTGACCATGAGCCGATCAGAGACCGTCTGGATCGTCGACGACGACCGCTCCATCCGCTGGGTACTGGAAAAGGCCCTGCAGCAGGAAGGCATGACCACGGTCAGCTTCGACAGCGCCGACAGCGTGATGAGCCGCCTGGGCCGGCAGCAGCCGGACGTGATCATCTCCGACATCCGCATGCCCGGCGCCAGCGGGCTGGACCTGCTGGCGCAGATCCGCGAAGTGCACCCGCGCCTGCCGGTGATCATCATGACCGCGCATTCGGACCTGGACAGCGCGGTGGCCTCCTACCAGGGCGGCGCCTTCGAATACCTGCCCAAGCCGTTCGACGTCGACGAGGCGGTCTCCCTGGTCAAGCGCGCCAACCAGCACGCCCAGGAACAACAGGGCCTGGAAGCGCCGGCCAACCAGACGCGCACCCCGGAAATCATCGGCGAAGCGCCGGCGATGCAGGAGGTGTTCCGCGCCATCGGCCGCCTCTCCCACTCCAACATCACCGTGCTGATCAACGGCGAATCCGGCACCGGCAAGGAGCTGGTCGCCCACGCCCTGCACCGCCACAGCCCGCGCGCGGCCTCGCCGTTCATCGCCCTGAACATGGCGGCGATTCCCAAGGACCTGATGGAATCCGAGCTGTTCGGCCATGAAAAAGGCGCCTTCACCGGCGCGGCCAACCAGCGTCGCGGGCGCTTCGAGCAGGCCGACGGCGGCTCGCTGTTCCTCGACGAGATCGGCGACATGCCCGCCGATACCCAGACCCGCCTGCTGCGCGTGCTGGCCGACGGCGAGTTCTACCGCGTCGGCGGCCACACCCCGGTGAAGGTGGATGTACGGATCATCGCCGCGACCCACCAGAACCTGGAAAACCTGGTGCGCGAGGGCAAGTTCCGCGAGGACCTGTTCCACCGCCTGAACGTCATCCGCGTGCACATCCCGCGCCTGGCCGACCGCCGCGAGGACATCCCGGCGCTGGCCCGCCACTTCCTCGCCCGCGCCGCCCAGGAACTGGCAGTGGAACCCAAGCTGCTGAAGCCGGAAACCGAGGAATACCTGAAGAACCTCGGCTGGCCGGGCAACGTGCGCCAGCTGGAGAACACCTGCCGCTGGATCACCGTCATGGCCTCCGGTCGCGAGGTGCACATCGACGACCTGCCGCCGGAGCTGATGACCCAGCCCCAGGACAGCGTGCCGGCCGCCAACTGGGAACAGGCCCTGCGCCACTGGGCCGACCAGGCGCTGGCGCGCGGCCAGTCCAGCCTGCTGGACACCGCCGTGCCGGCCTTCGAGCGGATCATGATCGAGACCGCGCTCAAGCACACCGCCGGCCGCCGCCGCGACGCCGCCGTGCTGCTGGGCTGGGGCCGCAACACCCTGACCCGCAAGATCAAGGAACTGGGCATGAAGATCGACGGCCCGGACGAGGATGGCGAGGACTGAGGTCCTTTAGCGATAAAGGGGCCGGAAGCCCCCTTTTTTTGTTCCATCGCGCCTCGCCGTATGCGCGGTGCCGGCTCGGGCCAATCGCGGACGGAGTCCGCTCCTACGCGCCAGATAACCCCTGTAGGAGCGAGCTTGCTCGCGAACCGCCCCACCACTGGCGCCGACGGATAGCCCGTTCGCGAGCAAGCTCGCTCCTACAGAAAGCGTGGCGGCACCGCCGATGTTCGTTCACATACCTGCACTTTCTATCCCCACAACCTGTGGATAACCCTGTGCACGGAACGGGGAAGGAACGTGCTACAGCCCAGAGCACGCGCGGTCTGTGGGTTTGCCTGGTTTCTGTGCAGGACTTTCCAGCTTGCCCACATCCACTGTGCGCCCGCCTGTGGATAAGCTTGGGGCAAGCCGCTGCGCTCCACGCCCGGCGCGGCTTTGCGCGGATCGATCAGAAAACGCTCAATCCATCGCGAAGCCGTGCTGACGCCAGGCTTCGTAGACGGTGACCGCCACGGTGTTGGACAGGTTCAGGCTGCGGCAACCGGGACGCATCGGCAGGCGCACGCGCTGTTCGGGGGGCAGCGCATCACGCACCTCCTCCGGCAGGCCACGGCTCTCCGGGCCGAACAGGAAGGCGTCGCCGCGCGCGTAGGCCACCTCGTGGAACGGCTGCGAACCCTTGGTGGTGAAGGCGAACAGGCGCGGCCGGCCCAGCTGCTCCAGGCACTCCTCCAGCGTCGCGTAACGCTTCACGCTGGCGTACTCGTGGTAGTCCAGCCCGGCGCGGCGCAGGCGCTTGTCGTCCAACTCGAAGCCCAGCGGCTCGATCAGGTGCAGGCTGCAACCCGCGTTGGCGCACAGCCTGATAATGTTGCCGGTGTTGGGGGGGATTTCCGGTTGAAAAAGGATTACGTGGAACATGCAGCGCTCCGAGCCTGAGAACGGCGGGCATTCTACCCCCGCGCAGGCGCAAATGCGGCCCAGGCCCTGGCTGAAGGTGATGGTTTCGCTGGGCGTGCTCGGCCTGCTGCTGGGCCTGATGCTCGGCCGCCTGGTCAATCCGCCGCACGACGGCCCGCCGCAGATCCTTGCCGTAGAGCCGTCGGCGACGGGGCTGGTGCTCGTCCTGGACGCGCAGCCTGCCGTGCGTGCCGGGCACCTGGAAGGCGCCCTGGCGTTGCACATCGCGGCCCGCGGCACGCCACGGCAGGGCCAGTTGCGGATCGACGACGCGCCGGTGCGTTGGAAGCTGGAGCCACAGGAGAAGGGGGTTCTGCTGACGCTGCTGTCGACCCGGCGCCTGCAGGGCGCCTGGGACAGCGCCGAGATCAAGGGCCAGTGGCGGCTGACGATCAGCGCGCGGCCCGAATAAAAGCGGGGTTTTCCCGGCCTGCCTGGTCCGGGGCCCCGAAGTGGGAAGCGAACCCTCCGACGGAGGATCGCGGCATAAAAGAGGGGTTTCCCCGGCCTGCCTGTACCAGGACCCCTAACGGGTGCGTGGCGCGCCATGGACGCGCGCCTGCGGGCATAAAAAGGGGGTTTTCCCGGCCTGCCTGTACCAGGACCCCCGAACCGGTTGCGACGGCCACCGCTTCGGGTGGCGCGCTCGCACGTTGTAAAAGAGGGGTTCCCCAGCCTGCCTGTACCGAGGCCCCTGAAATCGCTGTTGTCAGGGGTATTGCAGAGGGCGTGCCAAGATCGCCCCTGGTGTCGCACAGCACCTCGGCTGACCGCCTGAAAGCCAGTAACGACGGGGCTTTCGGTGGATTTCCAAGAGCCCGTGCGCACACCGCGGAGCGGCCAATACCGAGGCTGCAGACCGCCACCCGCCTGCGCCCCTCTAGTGCGCACGCACCAAACTTGAACGCCGCGCGGCTGCGCTTTCCTGTAGGAGCAAGCTCGCTCCTACGAAGAGCCTGAGGCTTACTCACAGCATTCCTGGGCAACTGCGGGAACAGTCTGTGGATAAATGCGCGGAACCGAAGGGGCACATGGCTTGCGCGAGACCGATCAAAAATTGACCAAACAAAGCGCCAGACAAAGAAAAAGGCGCCCGAAGGCGCCTTTGTCATGCGGCGTCAGTGCTTACTGGGCCGGGATCTCGCCGGAAGCCTGCATGCGGGCGATTTCCTGCGCGTACAGCGCATCGAAGTTCACCGGGGACAGCATCAGCGCCGGGAAGGAGCCGCGCACCACCAGGCTGTCGAGGGTTTCGCGGGCGTACGGGAAGAGGATGTTCGGGCAGAAGGCACCCAGGGTGTGGCTCATGCTGGACGCGTCCAGGCCCTTGATCAGGAAGATGCCGGCCTGCTGCACTTCAACGATGAACGCGGTTTCTTCGTTGTTCTTCACGGTCACCGAAACGGTCAGCACCACTTCGTAGAAGTCGCCATCGAGCTGCTTCTGACGGGTGTTGAGGTCCATGGCGATGCTGGGCTGCCACTCCTGGCGGAAGATTTCCGGAGCCTTGGGCGCCTCGAAGGAGAGGTCGCGCACGTAGATGCGCTGCAGCGAGAACTGCGGGTTGTTGTCTTGTTCGGCTGCGCCGTTGCTGGCTTGTTCAGTCATTTCGGGACCTTCTTGTGCATCGTTTCAGTAATGAGGGATCACGCCGAGAGCAGCGTATCCAGCTTGCCCGCGCGTTCCAGCGCGTAAAGATCGTCGCAGCCGCCGATGTGGGTTCCGTCGATCCAGATCTGCGGCACCGAGGTGCGGCCCGCCTTGCTGGCCATCTCAGCGCGAACGCCCGGCTTGCCGTCCACGGAGATTTCCTCGTAGGCGACACCCTTCTTGTCCAGCAGGGCCTTGGCGCGGATGCAATAAGGGCACCACGCGCTGGTATAGATCAAGGTCGACGGCATCTCACTTCACCAGGGGGAGGTTGTCACCACGCCAGCTACCGATGCCGCCGGAAAGCTTGGCAGCGGTGTAGCCGGCCTTCTGCAGCACGCTGCACCAGGTGCCCGAGTGCTGGCCCATGCCATCGACCACGATGATGGTCTTGGCCTTGTGTTTGTCCAGTTCGCTCATGCGCGCGTTCAGTTTGTCCGCCGGGATGTTCAGCGCGCCGACGATGTGGCCGGTGGCGAATTCCTTGGTCGGGCGGATATCCAGCACCACGGCCTGCTCGGCGTTGACCATGGCGGTCAGCTCGCGGGTGGACAGGGCGCGGCCGCCCTTGCGCATTTCGTGCAGGGCCAGCAGCACCAGCAGGATGACCAGAGCACCGACCAGCAGGTAGTGGTGGGTGGCGAATTCGATCAGACGAGGGAGAAACGAAGACATGCGCAAGACATCCAGACGTAAAAATGCCGGCCAGTATACACGCGCGTATCTGACGGCTGAACCCTGCGGATCATGGCGTCTGTCGGCACCAATCGGTAAAATGTCGGTCCTTTTCTGACCCCTATTCTCGGAAAGAGCCGTACCTATGACTGCAACGCGCAAACCGCTGGTCCTGATCATTCTGGACGGCTTCGGCCATAGCGATAGCCCTGAATTCAACGCCATCTACGCCGCGAAGAAGCCCAACTGGGACCGCCTGCTGGCGAGCCAGCCGCACGGCCTGATCTCCGGCTCGGGCATGGACGTCGGCCTGCCCGACGGCCAGATGGGCAATTCCGAGGTGGGCCACATGAACCTGGGCGCCGGCCGTGTCGTCTACCAGGACTTCACCCGCGTCACCAAGGCCATCCGCGACGGCGAGTTCTTCCAGAACCCGGTGCTGACCGGCGCCGTAGACAAGGCCGTGAGCGCCGGCAAGGCCGTGCACATCCTCGGCTTGCTCTCCGATGGCGGCGTGCACAGCCACCAGGACCACCTGATCGCCATGGCCGAACTGGCCGCGCAGCGCGGCGCGCAGAAAATCTACCTGCACGCCTTCCTCGACGGCCGCGACACACCGCCCAGGAGCGCCGAGCCGTCGCTGAAACTGCTCGACGACGCCTTCGCCCGCCTGGGCAAGGGCCGCACCGCCAGCATCATCGGCCGCTATTTCGCCATGGACCGCGACAACCGCTGGGACCGCGTGGAAGCCGCCTACAACCTGATCACCGAGGGCGCCGCCGAATACACCGCCGACACCGCCGTGGGCGCGCTGAACGCCGCCTATGAGCGCGGCGAGAGCGACGAGTTCGTCAAAGCCACCCGCATCGGCGAGCCGGTGCGCGTGGAAGACGGCGACGCCGTGGTGTTCATGAACTTCCGCGCCGACCGCGCCCGCGAGCTGTCGCGCGCCTTCGTCGAGCCCGGCTTCAAGGAGTTCCCGCGCCAGCGCGAGCTGCACCTGGCCGAGTACGTGATGCTCACCCAGTACGCGGCGAGCATCCCGGCGCCCAGCGCGTTCAAGCCCGAATCCCTGGACAACGTGCTGGGCGAATACCTGGCCAAGAACGGCAAGACCCAGCTGCGCATCGCCGAGACCGAGAAATACGCCCACGTGACCTTCTTCTTCTCCGGCGGTCGCGAAGAGCCGTTCGAAGGCGAAGAACGCATCCTCATCCCCTCGCCCAAGGTCGCCACCTATGACCTGCAGCCGGAAATGAGCGCGCCGGAAGTCACCGACAAGATCGTCGACGCCATCGAGCACCAGCGTTTCGACGTGATCATCGTCAACTACGCCAACGGCGACATGGTCGGCCACACCGGCGTGTTCGAGGCCGCGGTGAAAGCCGTCGAGTGCCTGGATACCTGCGTCGGTCGGATCGTCGAGGCGCTGGACAAGGTCGGCGGCGAAGCCCTGATCACCGCCGACCACGGCAACGTCGAGCAGATGGAAGACGCCATGACCGGTCAGGCGCACACCGCGCATACCTGCGAGCCGGTGCCGTTCGTCTACGTCGGAAAGCGCAAGGTCAGCATCCGCGAGGGCGGCGTGCTCGCCGACGTGGCCCCGACCCTGCTCAAACTGATGGGTCTGGAGCAGCCCAAAGAGATGACCGGCCAATCGATCATCACCCTGCTGTAAGGTCCCCGATTGCGCGGGAACGTGAGCCAGCTCCCGCCGGTCAGAGCAAACGCCCCACGCCATGCGGTGTGGGGCGTTTGTTTTAGCGCCCGCCACGGGCATACTAGCCCGGTCCAGAATCCAGGTGCCCGCCGCCCAATGCCTCGCGCCCTCCTCCCGCTGCTGCTGATCTGCCTCCTGAGCCCGCTCGCGGTCGTCGCCGACGAACGTGCCGACACCCAGCGCCAGCTGGAGCAGACGCAGAAAGACATCAACGAGCTGAAGAAGAACCTGAAGAACATCCAGGACGAGAAGTCCGGGGTGCAGAAGCAGCTCAAGTCCACCGAAACCCAGATGGGCGACCTGGAAAAGCAGATCCGCCAGATCCAGGACGAGATGAAGAAGAACGAGGAAGAGCTGCAGCGCCTCGACAACGAGAAAAAAAAACTCCAGGGCGCGCGCCTTGAGCAGCAGCGCCTGATCGCCATCCAGGCCCGCGCCGCCTACCAGAGCGGCCGCCAGGAATACCTCAAGCTGCTGCTGAACCAGGAACACCCGGAGAAGTTCAGCCGTACCCTCACCTACTACGAGTACATCAACAAGGCGCGCCTGGAGCAGCTCTCGGCCTTCAACGAGACCCTGCGCCAGCTGAGCAACGTCGAGCAGGAAATCACCTCGCAGAAGGACGAGCAGGTCGCCCAGCAGGCCGCCCTCGAAGCCCGCCGCCAGGAACTGGCCGACGCCCGCAAGGCGCGCCAGGAGACCCTGGCCAAGCTCAACAGCGACCTGAAGGACAGCAGCAGCAAGCTCAAGGATCGCGAGCAGAGCCAGGAAGACCTCAACAAGGTCCTCAAGACCATCGAGGAAACCCTCGCCCGCCAGGCCCGCGAAGCCGAGGAAGCGCGCCAGCGCGCCCTGGCCGCCGAGCGCGAGCGGGTCAAGCGCGAGCAGGAACTGGCCAGCCGCGGCGAGAAGCCGGAAACACCGTCCAAGCGCCCCGACTACAGCGGCCCGCTGGTCTCCAGCGGCGCGGGGTTTGGCGGCGCCTTCGCCGCCACCAAGGGCAAGCTGCCCTGGCCGGTGGATGGCCGCGTGCTGGCGCGCTACGGCAGCCCGCGCGGCGACGACCCCCGCGCCACCTGGGATGGCGTACTGATCGGCGCCTCCGCCGGCAGCACCGTGCGCGCGGTCCATGGCGGCCGCGTGGTGTTCGCCGACTGGCTGCGGGGCTCAGGCCTGCTGGTCATTCTCGACCACGGTGGTGGCTACCTCAGCCTTTATGGGCATAATCAAAGTCTTCTGAAGGACGCCGGCGATACCGTCAAAGCGGGCGATCCCATTGCAACCGTGGGAGCCAGCGGGGGTCAGAGTACCCCGGCGGTGTATTTTGCCATTCGCCATCAGGGTCGCCCGGCGGACCCTTCGACCTGGTGTCGCACGCAGGGATAAGCGGCGATCACGCATTAGGAGCCAAACATGTCGCAAGCTTTCCGTCTCACTACCCTGGCCCTGGCCTTGCTGCTCGGTGTCGGTGCGGCCCAGGCCGCCGACGCGCCGGCCGCATCCCCCGTGGCCAACGGCAAGGAGGCTCCGCTGCCGCTCGATGAGCTGCGCACCTTCGCCGAGGTCCTGGACCGGGTGAAGGCGGCCTACGTCGAGCCGGTGGACGACAAGACGCTGCTGGAGAATGCCATCAAGGGCATGCTCAGCAACCTCGACCCGCACTCGGCCTACCTTGGCCCGGAGGAATTCGCCGAGCTGCAGGAAAGCACCAGCGGCGAGTTCGGCGGCCTGGGCATCGAGGTCGGCAGCGAAGACGGCTTCGTCAAGGTGATCTCGCCCATCGACGACACCCCGGCGGCTGCCGCGGGCATCCAGCCGGGCGATTTGATCGTCAAGATCGACGGCAAGCCGACCAAGGGCCAGTCGATGAACGAGGCGGTGGACAGCATGCGCGGCAAGGCCGGCTCGCCGATCACCCTGACTATCGTTCGCGGCGGCGGCAAGCCGTTCGACGTCGAACTCAAGCGCGCCATCATCAAGGTCAAGAGCGTGCGCAGCCAGATGCTCGAACCGGGCTACGGCTACCTGCGCATCACCCAGTTCCAGGTGAACACGGGCGAAGAGACCGTCAAGGCGCTGTCCAAGCTGCGCAACGACAACAAGGGCAAGCTCAAGGGCCTGGTGCTGGACCTGCGCAACAACCCCGGCGGCGTGCTGCAGTCGGCGGTGGAAGTGGCCGACGCCTTCCTCACCAAAGGGCTGATCGTCTACACCAAGGGCCGTATCCCGAACTCCGAGCTGCGCTTCTCCGCCGACCCGGCCGACCCGAGCGACGGCGTTCCGCTGGTGGTGCTGATCAACGGCGGCAGCGCCTCGGCGGCGGAAATCGTCGCCGGCGCCCTGCAGGACCAGAAGCGCGCGATCCTCATGGGCACCGACAGCTTCGGCAAGGGCTCGGTGCAGACCGTGCTGCCGCTGAACAACGACCGCGCCCTGAAGCTCACCACCGCGCTGTACTACACCCCCAACGGCCGCTCCATCCAGGCCCAGGGTATCACCCCGGACATCGAGGTGGAACGCGCCAAGGTGACCCGCGAGCAGAGCGATTTCGACGGCTTCAAGGAAGCCGACCTGCAAGGCCACCTGGCCAACGGCAACGGCGGCAAGGACCGCCCGACCGCCGCTGGCAAGGCGCCGGTGGATCGCCCCCAGGACGCCGACTACCAGCTCAGCCAAGCCCTCAGCCTGCTGAAAGGACTCAGCGTCAGCCGCGGCAACAACTGACCGATGCGCCCGGCCCGGCTACTGCTCGGCCTGTGCCTGGGCGCGCTGCTGTGCCAGCCGGTGGCCGCCGCGCCCCGGCCGGACGGCAGCAAGCCGCTGGTGAGCATCGTCATCGACGACCTCGGGCAGAACCTGGCGCGCGATCGCCAGGTGCTCGACATCTCCCCCGCCATCGCCCTGGCGATCATCCCCGACACGCCCCACGCCGCGGAATTGGCGCGCGAGGCGCACCATCGCGGGCGCACCGTGCTGCTGCACATGCCCATGGACCCGGCCGGCGGTGACTACGCCTGGCGCCCCGAACTGACCCAGGACGAGCGCGCCCGCCGCCTCGACGCCGCGCTGGCGAAGGTGCCCTACGTACAGGGCGTGAACAACCACGAAGGCAGCCGCATGACCGCCGACCGCCCGGCCATGGCCTGGCTGGCGGCCGAACTGCAGCGGCGCCACCTGTTCCTGCTCGACAGCCGCACCAGCGCCGCCACGGTGGCCGCGGCCGAGGCGCAGAAGATCGGCCTCGCCAGCCTGTCGCGGGACGTGTTCCTCGACGACGACCCGAGCGAAGCGGCGGTGCTGGAGCAGATGCAGCGCGGCCTTGCCCTGGCGCGCAAGCAGGGCACGGTCGTGATGATCGGCCACCCGAAGCCGGCGACCCTGGCGGTGCTCAGGCGCGTGCTGCCGAGCCTGAAGGCACAGGGCTTCGAGCTGGTGCAGCCGCCGCTGATGATCGCCGAACGCGGCAACCGCGCCATGGCGGGGCATGGGCGGGATGGGATCTACCGCTAACTTTTCAACCAGCGCAGGACGCTTTTCGTAGGAGCGAGCTTGCTCGCGAACAGCCCCGGCACCAGAGTTTCCGAGAGCGGTTCGCGAGCAAGCTCGCTCCTACAAAGAGCAGTAGGACCTGGGTGCCCGGACTGCAGGCTTACAGATAGTTATTCGTCGCCTGCTCGACGAAACCCTCGGCGCGCATCTCGTCCAGGGCCTTCTGCAGCTTCGCCACCACCTCGTCGGGGGTGTCCTTGTTGATCGCCAGGTACAACTGGGCCTCGTTGAAGCGCAGCACGGTCTGCAGGCCGGACACGCCTTCCTGCTTGGCCAGGTAACGACCGACCGGGTCGGTGGTGGCCCACAGGTCGATCTCGCCGGTGGTCAGCTTCTTGACGTTTTCCTGGTCGCGCAGCGCGTTGATCACCGGGATGCCCTGGCTTTCCAGGTTCTGGCTGACCGCGTCGTTCTTGTAGGCGCCCAGCTTGTACTTGGCCGCGTCCTTGAGGTCCTTGACCTTGATGGTGCTGCCCGGCGGCGCCAGCAGGACCCAGTTGGTCTTGGCGATCGGGCCGACCCACTTGAACAGCGGCACCCGCTCGGGGGTGTAGGTGGTGGAGAACAGCCCGTAGTCGGGCTTGTCCAGCGCCAGCTTGTACAGGCGATCCCAGGGGAAGCGCAGGCTCAGGGTGTACTGGATGCCGGCGCGCTTGAACATCTCGCGGACGATGTCGGCGCTGATACCGTCGATGCCGTCATCGCGGGCGAAGTTCTTGTCGTCCACCGCCATGTTGAAGGGCGGGAAGTTCTCGGTGAGCAGCACCATCTTGTAATCGGCGGGCAACTCGGCGCGGGCCGTGGCGGCCCCCAGCAACAGACCCAGGGTCAGGGTCTTGATCAGGACTTTCAGCATGGTCATACCGCTCGCGTGGTTATCGTTATTGGGCTTGCGGCATCCCTGCAGAGGGGACGGACTACTTCGCTCGTCTGCCTTCCATGGCCAAACCGGCGCCGAGGGGTGTCGGCGCCAAACGCGAAGGCCGGCGAGTGGCCGGCCTTCGGGTGTTACAGGTAACTGTTGAGCACGTCGTCGACGAAGCCTTCGGCGCGCATCTTGTCCAGGGCGCCCTGCAGCTTCTGCACCACCGCATCCGGGGTTTCGCGGTTCAGCGCGAGGTACAGCTGGTCGCTGTTGAAGCGCAACACGGTCTTCAGGCCGGTGACGCCCACCTGCTTGGCCAGGTAGCGGCCGGCCGGGTCGCCGCTGGCCCACAGATCGATGGAGCCTTCCTGCAGCTTGCCGGCGTTTTCCTGGTCGCGCAGCGCCAGCACCGGCTCGAAGCCGTGCTTGGCGAGGTAGTCGGCCATGGCGTCGCCCTTGTAGGCACCCACGCGGTACTTCTTCGCCTCGTCCAGGTTGTTCAGGGTGATCGTGCTGTCCGCCTTGGCGAGCAGGACCCAGTCGTCCGGGCCGATCGGGCCGACCCACTTGAACTGGTTCTCGCGCTCGGGCAGCCGCGCGGTGACGAACACGCCGTAGCCGGGCTTCTCCAGCGCCAGCTTGTAGATGCGGTCCCAGGGGAAGCGCAGGGTCAGGCTGTACGGCACACCGGCACGCTTGAACATCTCCTTGACGATATCCACGGCGATGCCGTCGATGCTGTCTTCCTGGGCGAAGTTCTTGCCGTTGATGGCCATGTTGTACGGGGGGAAGTTCTCGGTGAGCAGCACCACGCTGTAGTCCGAAGAATCCGTTTCAGCCCTTGCCGCGCAGGCCAGAAGCAGGCCGCAGCCTAGCCATGCGAGCAGAATGCGCTTCAGCATCGAGATATTCCTGCGTAAGACGTTTCTGAGAAGCGGCAGAGCTTACTCGGAGATTTGACGCCAATAAACCCTATGAATATGGCAATGGGATATGAAACCGCCATTACCTTGACCGAAGCCTTCAGCTAGCAAGCTTCGTGCGCAGCAGGGGATGCGCCCAGCGGACGCAGGGGTGGCTCAGGGTGAGCCAGCGGGCCGGGAGAACCCCGGCCCGGAGGGAATCAGCGCACGACGATGCCGCGGCTGGCCAGGTAGGCCTTGGCCTCCGGCACGCTGTATTCGCCGAAGTGGAAGATGCTCGCCGCGAGCACCGCGTCGGCCTTGCCTTCGAGGATGCCGTCGGCCAGGTGCTGCAGGTTGCCGACCCCGCCCGAAGCGATCACCGGAACGCCCACCGCCTCGCTGATGGCGCGGGTCACGCCGAGGTCATAGCCGCTCTTCACGCCGTCCTGGTCCATGCTGGTGAGCAGGATCTCACCGGCGCCCAGGCCTTCCATCTTTTTCGCCCACTCCACCGCGTCCAGCCCGGTGGGCTTGCGGCCGCCGTGAGTGAAGATTTCCCAGCGCGGGGCTTCGCCGGGGGCCGACACTTTCTTGGCGTCGATGGCCACCACGATGCACTGCGAGCCGAAGCGTGCGGCGGCTTCGCCGACGAACTCCGGGGTGAACACCGCGGCGGTGTTGATCGAGACCTTGTCCGCACCAGCATTGAGCAGGTTGCGGATGTCCTGCACCGTCCTGACGCCGCCGCCCACGGTCAGCGGGATGAACACCTGGCTGGCCATGCGCTCGACGGTATGCAGGGTGGTGTCGCGGCCATCGACGCTGGCGGTGATGTCGAGGAAGGTGATCTCGTCCGCGCCCTGCTCGTCGTAGCGGCGGGCGATTTCCACCGGGTCGCCGGCATCGCGGATGTTCTCGAACTTGACGCCCTTCACCACGCGGCCGTTGTCCACGTCGAGGCAGGGAATGATGCGTTTAGCCAGGGTCATTGCTTTCTCCGAAAGCAGCCTCAAGCGACAAGCCTCAAGCTGCAAGTAAGAGCTTGTGGCTTACGGCTTGCCGCTTGCCGCTTCACGATCGCACAGCGCCTGTGCTTCGGCGACGTCCAGGGTACCTTCGTAGATCGCGCGGCCGGTGATGGCGCCGACGATACCGGGGGTGCGGGCGTCCAGCAGCTTCTGGATATCACCCAGGTTGTGGATGCCGCCGGAGGCGATCACCGGGATGCGCGTGGCGTTGGCCAGGGCGGCGGTGGCTTCGACGTTGCAGCCCTGCATCATGCCGTCCTTCGCGATGTCGGTGTAGACGATGGCGGAGACGCCATCGGCTTCGAAGCGCTTGGCCAGGTCGATGACTTGTACTTCGCTCACTTCGGCCCAGCCGTCGGTGGCGACGAAGCCGTCCTTGGCGTCGAGGCCGACGATCACCTTGCCCGGGAAGGCCTTGCACGCTTCGGCGACGAACTCCGGCTGCTTGACCGCCTTGGTGCCGATGATCACGTAGCTGACGCCGGCGCGGACATAGTGCTCGATGGTTTCCAGCGAGCGGATGCCGCCGCCGATCTGAATCGGCAGGTTCGGGTAGCGCTTGGCGATGGCGGTGACCACGTCACCGTTGACCGGCTTGCCCTCGAAGGCGCCGTTCAGGTCCACCAGGTGCAGACGGCGGCAGCCGCCCTCCACCCATTTGGCGGCCATGGACACCGGGTCGTCGGAGAACACCGTGGCGTCCTCCATCAGGCCCTGGCGCAGGCGCACACAGGCGCCGTCTTTCAGATCGATTGCGGGGATGATCAGCATGGGTTGAACCTGCTCGAATCCAAAGATGAATGGGGTCGGGTCAGCTCTTTTCGAGCGCCCACAAGTCGCTTTCGATGCTCTCGAACCGGTCTTTCAGGTGAGCCTGCACATCGAAGATCGCCTTGTTGTAGAACAGCGGGCCGAGCTCGCGCAGGAAGACGTCCAGCGCCTCCTCGGCCTCGAAGGAACCGACGTCCAGCTCGAAGCGGTCTTCGAGGAAGCGCTGGATCGCCCGCGCCGCGCTCTGGCGCTGGGCGCCGTCGAGTTCGAGGATCGCCGGCTTGTCCTTCTGACGGGCCATGGCTTACCAGCGACCGTCCCAGGCGGCGAAGTTCTGCAGCAGCTGCAGGCCGTGGGTATGGCTCTTCTCCGGGTGGAACTGCACGGCGAAGCGCGAGCCATCGGCCAGCGCGGCGGCGAAATCGACGCCGTAGTGGCCGCGGCCGACCACCTGGCGCGGGTTGCCGGCCTGGATGTAGTAGCTGTGCACGAAGTAGAAGCGCGCCTGGTTCGGGATGTCGTGCCACAGCGGGTGATCCACGCTCTGCGCCACTTCGTTCCAGCCCATGTGCGGCACCTTCAGGTGCTCGCCGTCCTCGTGCAGGTCCTTGCCGAAGAAGCGCACCTGGCCGGGGAACACGCCGATGCAGTCGACGCCGTCGTTTTCCTCGCTGTGCTCCAGCAGCGCCTGCATGCCGACGCAGATGCCGAGGAACGGGCGGTCCTGGCTGACTTCGCGCACCAGGGCATCGAAGCCCAGGCGCTTGATCTCGGCCATGCAGTCGCGGATCGCGCCGACGCCGGGGAACACCACGCGGTCCGCCTCGCGGATCACGTTGGCGTCGCTGGTCACCAGCACGCGCCCGGCGCCCACGCGCTCCAGCGCCTTGGACACCGAGTGCAGGTTGCCCATTCCGTAATCGATGACGGCTACCGTCTGCATTACAGGCACCCTTTGGTGGACGGCATCTGGCCGGCCATGCGCTCGTCCAGCTCGATGGCCATGCGCAGCGCGCGGCCGAAGGCCTTGAACACCGTCTCGATCTGGTGGTGGGTGTTGTGCCCGCGCAGGTTGTCGATGTGCAGGGTCACCTGGGCGTGGTTGACGAAGCCCTGGAAGAATTCCATGAACAGGTCGACGTCGAAGCCGCCGACGCTGGCGCGGGTGAACGGCACGTGCATCTGCAGGCCGGGGCGGCCGGAGAAGTCGATGACCACGCGCGACAGCGCTTCGTCCAGCGGCACGTAGGCATGGCCGTAGCGGCGGATGCCCTTCTTGTCGCCGATGGCCTTGGCGAAGGCCTGGCCGAGGGTGATGCCGATGTCTTCGACGGTATGGTGGTCGTCGATATGCAGGTCGCCCTTGCACTCGATGTCCAGGTCGATCAGGCCGTGGCGGGCGATCTGGTCCATCATGTGCTCGAGGAAGGGAACCCCGGTATCGAAGCGGGCCTTGCCCGTTCCATCCAGGTCGATGGAAACCTTGATCTGGGTCTCCAGGGTGTCGCGCGCGACGGATGCCTTGCGTTCGGCCATCACCAGCTCCACAGCTAACACTGCACGTAATTATAAGAAGGGCCGGCATTATAGGCGCGGCAGGCGCCGCGCGGCTATGGGCGGTGGTCGGCGCCGGCCGATCGTCCTACACTGCGCGGCTCGCCTTCCGAGGATTGCCCATGCCCGTCGTCGTCCAGCACCTGACCCAGCCCAGCGACCAGGACCGCCAGGACCTGCTGAAGATCTACGCCGACGCGCCCCAATGGCTGCTCGCCCCCTTCGCCGACGCCAGCGAACTGGTCGAACGCGGCCTGGCCGAAGGCCGGCTGTTCACCGGGCGCTTCAATGACCGCCTGCTGGGCGCCGCCTGGGTCGAGCGCGACGGTGAAACCTGGCGACTTTCGCGCCTGTGCGTGCGCCAGGTGACCCGCTACCGCGGCGTGGCCCACCGCCTACTGGAAGAGGCGCAGCGCCTGGCTGTGCTGCAGGGCGCCGCACTGCGCCTGAGCGCGCCTGCCGACCAACCCCAGGCCGCACAGTTTGCGCGGCATCTGGGCCTGACACTGCAACCGGCCTGATCCCGGCGCCACCGGGAACCGCTGGCGATCACGCCGTTCCAACTCGGCAACACCGGCACCGCCCATTCGGGCTGGGGCGCCGCTGCGTCATTGGTATACTTCCCGCGACTCCAACCCGTCGCCTGAACAAGGACCCGTCCATGAAAGCGTTCGGCAAAATCATCGGCATCATTGCCCTGGTCCTGCTGCTGCTCATCGTCGCTGCCGGCTTCGTGCTGACCCACTTCTTCGACCCGAACGACTACAAGGACGAGATCCGCCAGCTCGCCCGGGACAAGGCCCACCTCGAGCTGAACCTCAAGGGTGATATCGGCTGGAGCCTGTTCCCCTGGCTGGGCCTGGAGCTGCACGACACCAGCGTGGCGACCCTGCAGGCACCGGACCAGCCGTTCGCCGACGCGCAGTTGCTGGCAATGTCCGTGCGCGTGCTGCCGCTGCTGCGCAAGGAAGTGCAGATGAGCGACATCCGCGTCGAAGGCCTGACCCTGACCCTTAACAAGGACAAGAACGGCGTCGGCAACTGGGAAAGCATCGGCAAGCCCGTCGACGCCACCAACGGCTCATCGCCGGCCGCGCAACCGGCGCCCGCGCCGAGCGAGCAGGCCAAGGCGGACGCACAGCAATCCCACCAGGCCATGAAGCTGGACATCGACAGCCTGAGCGTGAAGAACGCCCGCATCGATTACGCCGACGCCCAGAGCGGCAAGAACTACAGCGTCGAAGGCATCGAACTGACCACCGGCGCCATCCGCGAGGGCAGCAACATTCCGCTCAAGCTCAGCGCCTACCTGGGCACCAACCAGCCGGTGATCCGCGCGCGCACCGAGCTGACCGGCAGCCTGCGCTTCGACCGCGCGCTCAAGCGCTACCAGCTCGAAGACGCCAAGCTCTCCGGCGAAGTCTCCGGCGACCCGTTCCAGGGCAAGACGGCGAGCTACAGCGCCCAGGGCCAGCTGGTGCTCGACCAGGCCGCCCAGGTCGCCGAGTGGAACGGCCTGAAGGTCACCGTCAACCAGCTGCGCGCGCTCGGCGAGATCAAGGCCCGCGAGCTGGACAAGGAACCCAAGTTCGACGGCGGCCTGTCGCTGGCGCCGTTCAACCTGCGCGAATTCCTCCAGGGCATCGGCCAGACCCTGCCGGAGATGGCCGACGCCAACACCCTGACCAAGCTGGAGCTGGCCACCCGCATCAGCGGAACCCGCAACAGCCTGACCCTGGGTGACATCAAGCTGAAGCTGGACGACAGCAGCTTCAGCGGCAACCTCGGCATCGCCGACTTCGGCAAGCAGGCGATCCGTGCCCAACTCTCCGGCGACCAGCTGAACCTGGACCGCTACCTGCCGGCCAAGGTCAAGCAAGCCCAGGACGCCACCAACAGTGCGCGCAAGGCGGAAGTCGCCAGCACCGAACAGAACGCCATCAAGGGCGACACCCCGCTGCCCAGCCAGCCGACCCAGCAGGCCTGGAGCGACGCCCCGCTGTTGCCCATCGCCCGCCTGCGCGCGCTGGACCTGGACGCCAACCTGAACCTCGGCCAACTGACCCTGGACAAGCTGCCCATCGACAACGCCGTGCTCAAGCTGCGCGGCCAGGGCGGCCTGCTGAATCTCGACGACCTGCGTGGCGAGCTATACGACGGCAAGTTCAACGCCAGCGCCACCCTTGACGTGGGCCAGGACGTGCCGACCCTGCAGGCGAAGAAACACATCGCCGACGTGCCGGTGGAGCGCCTGCTCGAATCCCAGGGCCAGAAGCCGCCGGTGAAGGGCCTGCTCGACCTCGACGCCGACCTCACCACCCAGGGCAACAGCCAGAAGGCCTGGATCGACAATCTCAACGGCACCGCCCACTTCGTCCTGGCCCAGGGCGTGCTGCTCAACGCCAACCTCGAACAGCAGCTGTGCCAGGGCATCGCCACGCTCAACCGCAAGTCGCTGAGCGGCGAACATGGCGGCAAGGACACACCGTTCCACGAGCTGCAGGGCAACCTGGTGTTCAAGAATGGCGTCGCCAGCAACCCCGACCTCAAGGCCAGCATTCCCGGCCTCTCCGTCAAGGCCGACGGCGACATCGACCTGCGCGTGCTGGGCATGGACTACCGCGTCGGCGTCACCATCGAAGGTGACAAGAGCGACATGCCCGACCCGGCCTGCGAGGTGAACCAGCGCTACGTCGGCATCGAATGGCCGCTGCGCTGCCGCGGCCCGCTGGAGCTAGGTGCCAAGGCCTGCCGCCTGGACAAGGACGGCATCGGCAAGATCGCTGCACGGTTGGCCGGGGACCGGCTGAACCAGAAAATCGAAGAGAAGCTCGGCGACAAGGTCAGTCCCGAACTCAAAGACGCACTCAAAGGGCTGTTCAAGAAGTGACACCGCAACGCTTCAACTCGGCCGTGCTCGACTGGTTCGAGACGCACGGCCGCCATGACCTGCCCTGGCAGCAGAACATCACGCCGTACCGGGTGTGGGTGTCGGAAATCATGCTGCAGCAGACCCAGGTCAGCACCGTGATGGGCTACTACGACCGCTTCATGACCGCGCTGCCGACCGTGGCGGATCTCGCCAACGCGCCGGAAGACGAAGTGCTGCACCTGTGGACGGGCCTGGGCTACTACACCCGCGCGCGCAACCTGCACAAGACCGCGAAGACGGTGATGGAGCAGCACGGCGGCGAGTTCCCCCGCGACGTCGAGCAGCTCGCCGAGCTGCCCGGCATTGGCCGTTCCACCGCTGGCGCCATCGCCAGCATTTCCATGGGCCTGCGTGCACCGATCCTCGACGGCAACGTCAAGCGCGTGCTGGCGCGCTACCTCGCCTGCGAGGGCTACCCGGGCGAACCCAAGGTCGCCAAGCAGCTATGGGAGGCCGCCGAGCGTTTCACGCCGCAGGAGCGGGTCAACCACTACACCCAGGCGATGATGGACCTGGGCGCGACCCTCTGCACCCGCAGCAAGCCGAGCTGCCTGCTCTGCCCGCTGCGCGAGGGCTGCCGTGCGCACTTCCTCGGCCGCGAGACCGACTTCCCGGTGTCCAAGCCACGCAAGGCACTGCCGCAGAAGCGCACGCTGATGCCGATCCTGGCCAACCGCGAGGGCGACATCCTGCTCTACCGTCGCCCCTCGACCGGTCTCTGGGGCGGCCTGTGGAGCTTCCCTGAGCTGGACGACCTGGCCGCGCTCGACCCGCTGGCCCAGCGCCATGCCCTGCGCCTGGGCGAGCGCCGCGAGCTGCCCGGCCTGACCCACACCTTCAGCCACTTCCAGCTGGCCATCGAGCCCTGGCTGGTGCGCGTCGAGGACGCGGCGCCCGCCGTGGCCGAGGCCGACTGGCTCTGGTATAACCTCGCCACCCCGCCGCGGCTCGGCCTTGCCGCCCCGGTGAAGAAGCTGCTCAAACGAGCCGCCGATGTGTTGAATGCAGGAGAAATGTCATGACCCGACTGGTGATGTGCCGCAAGTACAAAGAAGAGCTGCCCGGCCTCGATCGCGCGCCCTACCCCGGCGCCAAGGGCCAGGACATCTACGAGCACGTCTCGAAGAAAGCCTGGGATGAATGGCAGAAGCACCAGACCATGCTGATCAACGAGCGTCGCCTGAACATGATGAATGCCGAGGATCGCAAGTTCCTCACTGCCGAGATGGACAAGTTCCTCTCCGGCGAGGAATACGCCCAGGCCGAGGGCTACGTCCCGCCCAGCGCGTAAGCTTCGGTATTATTTGAAAAATTTTTTCGCGGCACGCTTGACACCCCTTCCGAAAACCCTTTTAATGCGCGCCACGTTGCCCAGGTAGCTCAGTTGGTAGAGCAGGGGATTGAAAATCCCCGTGTCGGCGGTTCGATTCCGTCCCTGGGCACCAAGCCTTCCGAAAGCCCCTGAAATCGCGAGATTTCAGGGGCTTTTTCATTGCGCTCCGCACAAGTCACTCCCCCGTCTCACCGCCCCGACGATTCGTATCGAATGTTTGCTTAACTGCAGTGTCTACTGGCACGTAGCACATCGATCTTTCAGAATCATGACCATCCGGACGATTCTCGCCATTCAGTGGGATACCCTCCGGGATTCGATGTTTCGTAGCGGAGTCACTGTGCGCAAACTCATAAGCTGGTGGAATTCCCGGGGTAACCTGGTTTCCCTGTCTGCCCTCTTCCTGCTGGTGCCGGTGATCGGCCGCTACAGCCTTGGCTGGGGCTCCCCGCTGGGCTACCTGTCGGACCTCGCGCTCGGCACGCTGCTGGTCGTCGCGCTGCACAACCGCCGACTGTTCATCGCGATTCCGGTCATGCTCATCTGGGCGCTGTCGGTCATCGGCACAGCCGAGCTGGTCAGCGCCGTGGGCCGCATGCCTGCGCCGGAAGACCTGCATTTCCTCGCCGACCCGACCTTCGTCGCCAACTCCACCGAGGGCGGTGGCCTGAACCACCTGCACCTGGCGATCCTGATCGGTGCGGGCATCCTGCTCTGCGCCCTGCTCTGGCGCCGCCGCGAAAAGGCCCTGCCGCGCTACGCCTACGCCGTGCCGGCCGCACTCCTGGCCGCCCATGCCGGCGTGCAGTACGTCCAGCCCAGCGATGCGGAGATGTGGAAGCAGTTCAACCTGCCCCACCAGCTCGTCTCGCGCGCCATCACCGGTGGCGAGATGGCCTACCAGGACTGGCGCGACCGCGACCTGCCGGAAGTCCGCCCGGATGTCACCGGCCTGACCCAGCACGATCTCAACGGCACCCCGCTGCTGGCCGGCCGCGGCCAGGCGAAGAACGTGCTGATCATCGCCATGGAGGGGATTCCCGGCGCCTACGTCGCCACCAACCGTGCGGCGCTGAGCAGCAGCTACGAAGAATCCATGATGCCGCGCCTGAGCACCTGGGCCGAGCGCGCCATGACCACCCCGGACTACGTGGTGCATAGCCACCAGACCATCCGCGGCCTCTACGCCATGCTTTGCGGCGACTACAGCAAGCTGGACAACGGCACGCCCAAGGGCGTCGAGCTGCTGGGCAACCCGACCCGCGCCGCCGAATGCCTGCCGGCGCAGATGCACCAGGCCGGCTTCAGCACCCACTTCCTGCAGGGCGCCGGGCTGCGCTTCATGGCCAAGGACAAGGTCATGCCGGCCATGGGCTTCGACAAGACCCTGGGCCGCGACTGGTTCAAGAAGAAGCCCTACCTGGAATTCGCCTGGGGCATGGATGACAAGGCCTTCTTCGAGGGCGCCCTGGACTACGTCGGCCAACTGCGCCAGAAGAAAGAGCCGTGGATGCTGACGCTGCTCACCGTCGGCACCCACCAGCCCTATTCGGCCACGCCCGAATACCTGGCCAAGTACCCGACGCCGCGCCAGGCGGCGGTGGCCTACCTGGACGACGCCGTCGATGCGTTCCTCAAGGGGCTGGAAGAGAAAGGCGTCCTCAAGGACACCCTGGTGATCGTCACCTCCGACGAATCCCACGGCATCGACAACGTGCGCCTTGCCTCGGCCTGGGGCCTGAACCTGATCCTTGCACCGGAACAGGCCGCGCTGCCGCCGGTGAAGGCGGGCGTCTACGGCCACGTCGACCTGGAGTCCTCGGTGCTGGACTACTTCGCCATCAAGGCGCCCCAGGATATCGCCGGCCGCTCGCTGTTCCGTGAATACAGCACGGGCCGCGAGATGGTGTCGTTCACCAACGGCATGCAGCGTTACCACGACGGCAAGGGCACCTTCACCGAGTGCGACTTCCAGCAGGTGTGCCGGCGCTACCAGAGCGATGGCTTCATCGCCGACACCGCCAAGTTCGAAGGCCGTTTCAGCGGCCGCGACGCGCGCCTGATGACCGCCCGCGCGGACCTCCTCGACCAGTCGGTGACCAAGGCGCAGTCGGCGCGCGAATACCAGTTCGCCACCAAGGAGCGCATCCGCCTGAAGCCGCAGATCGACAACGAGTACACCGACAACCTGATCGGCGCGCAGTACCTGGAATTCCCGGCCAACACCCACACCACGGTGCGCCTGAAGATCCGCGCGATCCAGATGGACGCCAATGGCGCGAAGGTGACGCTCAAGACGCGCTCCTTCGAAAAACCGGTGCCCATCCAGATGCCGGACTTCCCGCTGGTGAAGCGCAACCAGCCGCTGGAAGTGACCTTCGGCTTCGACAACGAGGAGGCACGCAAGGCGTTCTCCTTCCACCTGCTGGCCGAAGGCAAGGGCGTGATCGAAATCACCGACTTCCATGTACTGACCCAGCCGCGCAAGTCGACGATCAATGCCACCGGGTCCGGCGGCACCGGGCTCGCCGACGCCAAGCCGCTGCCGATCCCGCGCCTGTCCGGCCACCCGAACCTGATGGCCAGCCAGCCGCCGGAAGGCCAGGACGACATCACCCCGGCCGAGACGCTGGACGATCCCAACCCGCAGCTGCGGCAGATGATGCAGTAACGCGATCCGGCGGCCCCAGGGCCGCCGGACTTTTACTGGCCGGTCCAAACTGGCACTATCGCGCCCCCGCGCCCACCTGATGCCCTCATCCGGCGCGGCTAGTTCAGCCCAGGCGACAACGCCGAGCGGCAATGCGACAACTTGCCACTACAGCCGACGACCGCGGCAGATGGGCGCTTGGCGCACTCTGGAGTGCGTGTTAGGTTGCCCCTCGCCAGGATGGCCCCGATTCTGCAGTAACCCCGCTGCGAAAGCGTCCGAATAACAAAAGAGGAGCCCCCTATGGCCACGGCCATACCCGCACTGGAAATCCGTAACCTGCACAAGCGTTACGGTGACCTGGAAGTGCTCAAAGGCATTTCCCTGACCGCCCGCGACGGCGATGTGATTTCCATCCTCGGCTCCTCCGGTTCCGGTAAATCCACGTTCCTGCGCTGCATCAACCTGCTGGAGAACCCGCACCAGGGCCAGATCCTGGTCGCCGGTGAAGAGCTCAAGCTGAAGAAGTCCAAGGACGGCTCACTCATCGCCTCCGACAGCAAGCAGATCAACCGGCTGCGCAGCGAACTGGGCTTCGTCTTCCAGAACTTCAACCTCTGGCCGCACATGAGCATCCTCGACAACATCATCGAGGCCCCGCGCCGCGTGCTGGGCAAGACCCGCGCCGAAGCCACCGAGATTGCCGAGGCCCTGCTGGCCAAGGTGGGCATCTCCGACAAGCGCCACTGCTTCCCCGCGCAGCTTTCCGGCGGCCAGCAGCAACGCGCCGCCATCGCCCGCACCCTGGCGATGCAGCCCAAGGTCATTCTCTTCGACGAGCCGACGTCGGCACTGGACCCGGAAATGGTCCAGGAAGTGCTTAACGTTATCCGCGCGCTCGCCGACGAGGGTCGCACCATGCTGCTGGTCACCCATGAAATGAACTTTGCACGCCAGGTATCCAGCGAGGTGGTGTTCCTCCACCAGGGCCTGGTAGAAGAGCAGGGACCGCCGCAGCAGGTATTTGACAACCCGCAATCGGCACGCTGTAAACAATTCATGTCCAGCCACCGCTAACGGAGCATCACTGCATGAACAACTATAAGAAGATCGTTCTGGCTATCGCGGCCACCTTCGCACTGGGGAGCCAGGCCATCGCCGCGGACAAACTGCGCATCGGCACCGAAGGCGCCTACCCGCCCTTCAACGGTATCGACGCCAGCGGCCAGGTCGTCGGGTTCGACATCGAGATCGGCAAGGCGCTGTGCGCCAAGATGAAGACCGAGTGCGACGTCGTCACCTCCGACTGGGACGGCATCATCCCCGCCCTGAACGCCAAGAAGTTCGATTTCATCGTCGCCTCCATGTCGATCACCGACGAGCGCAAGCAGGCGGTGGACTTCACCAACCCCTACTACACCAACAAGCTGCAGTTCGTGGCGCCCAAGTCGACCGACTTCAAGACCGACAAGGGTTACCTGAAAGGCAAGGTGATCGGCGCGCAGCGCGCGACCATCGCCGGCACCTGGCTCGAAGACAACATGGCTGACACCGTCACCATCAAGCTGTACGACACCCAGGAAAACGCCTACCTCGACCTGTCCTCGGGCCGCCTCGACGGCGTGCTGGCGGACAAGTTCGTGCAGTACGACTGGCTGAAAAGCGACGCCGGCAAGGACTTCGAGTTCAAGGGCGAGCCGGTGTTCGACAACGACAAGATCGGCATCGCCGTGCGCAAGGGCGATCCGCTGCGTGACAAGCTGAACGCCGCTCTGAAGGAAATCGTCGACGACGGTACCTACAAGAAGATCAACGACAAGTACTTCCCCTTCAGCATCTACTGATGCACGTGCCGCGCCGCCCGTCCCGGGCGGCGCGCGCCTTCAGGCGTGACTCCCCATGATTTTCGACCTGCACGGCTTTGGCGATCAGTTGATCGCCGGCACCTGGATGACGCTCAAGCTTTCGCTCGCCGCAGTCTGCGTCGGACTGATCCTCGGCCTGCTCGGCGCCGTCGCCAAGACCTCGAAGAACACCTTCCTGCGCATGCTCGGCGGCTTCTACACCACCGTGGTGCGCGGCGTACCCGAGACACTCTGGGTACTGATGATCTATTTCGGTACCGTCACCGGCCTGAACGCCATCGGCAACCTGTTCGGCTACCCCGAATTCGCCCTCTCGCCCTTCGCCGCGGGCACCTGCGCCCTGGGCCTGTGCTTTGGCGCCTACGCCACTGAAGTCTTCCGTGGCGCGCTGCTGGCGATCCCCAAGGGCCACCGCGAAGCCGGCCAGGCGCTGGGCCTCTCCGCGCCGCGGATCTTCTGGCGCATCGTGCTGCCGCAGGTATGGCGCGTGGCACTGCCGGGCCTGGGCAACCTCTACCTGATTCTGCTGAAGGACACCGCACTGGTCTCGCTGATCACCCTCGACGAGATCATGCGCAAGGCCCAGGTCGCCTCCAACGCGACCAAGGAACCCTTCACCTTCTACATGACCGCGGCCTTCATCTACCTGGGCCTGACCGTCTTCATCATGGCCGCCCTGCACTTCCTCGAGCGTCGCGCCGGCCGTGGCTTCGTGAGGAACGAGCTATGACCGATTTCGAGCTGATCCTCAAATGGCTGCCGAAGATGCTCCAGGGCGCCACGCTGACCCTGGAGCTGCTGGCCATCGCCGTGGTCGCCGGCCTGTGCCTGGCGGTGCCGCTGGGCATCGCCCGCGCCTCGCGGCACTGGTACGTGCGCGCAGTGCCCTACACCTACATCTTCTTCTTCCGCGGCACGCCGCTGCTGCTGCAGCTGTTCATCGTCTACTACGGCTTCGCCCAGTTCGAGAGCGTGCGCAAGGGGCCGTTCTGGCCGTACCTGCGCGACCCGTACTGGTGCGCCCTGCTGACCATGACACTGCACACCGCGGCCTACATCGCCGAAATCCTGCGCGGCGCCATCCACGCCATCCCGGTGGGTGAAGTGGAAGCCGCCCGCGCGCTGGGCATGTCCCGGCGCCAGGCGCTGTTCCACATCATCCTGCCGCGCGCGGCGCGCATCGCCATGCCGGCCTACAGCAATGAGGTGATCCTCATGCTCAAGGCCAGCGCCGTGGTGTACACCGTGACGCTGTTCGACATCATGGGCATGACGCGCACCATCATCGCGCGCACCTACGAGGCCATGCTGTTCTTCTGCCTGGCCGGGGTGTTCTACCTGGTCATCACGCTGCTGCTGACCCGCATCTTCCGCCTGCTGGAACACTGGCTGAAGGTGGACTCCATGCAAGGCCGCTGACCGGCGCGCCGACCGCCCACGGGGCCGTTATAATGCGCGCCCCGTGGCTTGCCCTCCTCGCACCGTGCTCCCGAACGACGCGCCCCTGACCGGCTCCAACCTGCTCCAGCGCTTCCAGGCACTGGATGGCTTCCTGCTGGCCAATCAGGCGCTGTGGCGGCCCAAGCCCTTCACCGTGCTGGAGCTGCCGTGGGAGCACGATCACCCCGAGCTGGCCGCCTGGCTGCGCCGCCGCAGCCTCGAGGACGCCGACGCGGCGCACAACAGCCCCGCGCAACTCGACGCTCCCGCGCCCTTCCCCGCGCTGGCTGCCAGGGCGGCCGAGCTGGCTGCCGTCGGCGAGCTGCCCGGCACGCCGCTGGGCGCGTTGCCCAATCTGCTCACCGTCGATGTGCCCGGGCGGAAGTGGCAGCAGATCGAAGCCTTCGCCAGCCGCCTGGCATTCGCCGAGGCGCCGCGCCAGTGGCTCGACTGGTGCGCCGGCAAGGGCCACCTGGGTCGCCTGCTGGCGCGCGACGGCACGCCGCTGCTGAGCCTGGAGTTTGACAACGCCCTGGTGGAAGACGGCCAGCGCCTGAGTGACCGGCTTCGGTTGCACGCCCATCATCGTCAGCAGGATGTGCTGGCGCCCGACGCCGGCCAGCATCTGCAGCCCGAACACACCGCCGTCGCCCTCCACGCCTGCGGCGATCTGCACGTGCGCCTGTTGCAACTGGCCAGCACCCGCGGCTGCCGCCAGCTCGCGGTGGCGCCCTGCTGCTACAACCGCATCGACAGCGAGCACTACCAACCACTCTCCCAGGCCGCGCAACAATCGGCCCTGCAACTCTCCCGCGACGACCTGCGCCTGCCACTGGCAGAAACCGTGACCGCCGGCGCCCGCGTTCGCCGCCAGCGGGATGGCTCGATGGCGCGACGGCTGGCCTTCGACCTGCTGCAACGGGAAGTCCGCGGCGTTGACGCCTACCTTCCCATTCCCTCCGTGCCGCCGACCTGGCTGGACAAATCCTTCGCGGACTACTGCCGCGAGCTGGCCGCACTCAAGGGCCTGGCCCTGCACGACGACCTCGACTGGCCGCAACTGGAAAGCCAAGGCTGGCAACGCCTGGCCCAGGTACGCAACCTCGAACTGGTGCGCGGGCTGTTCCGCCGGCCGATGGAATTGTGGCTGCTGCTTGACCGGGCATTGTTCCTCGAAGAGCAGGGCTATCGCGCCACCTTGGGTGCCTTCTGTGCCACCCGCATGACCCCACGCAACCTGCTGCTGCTCGCCGAACGCATCTGAGACGGGCGTTCCAGGGCTTCACTCACAGCCCCTGTGGATAACTCTGTTCGTAACTGCGGAAAAAAGTCCCGTTTCTGTCCTTCCAGACCGCCTCGCTGCGATCTGATCATTTTCTGAGCACACCAATATATTCTTTAAAAAACAAACAGTTACGAACAATCGTGATTGCGATCACATCCCATATGCGTTTTTTGCCCTACAGCGTTCGCCGTTGTGCATAAAGGGCCGACAAGGTCGTAGGAAATCAGCCATTCCTGTTGTAATTCCCGCTCCAATGGCGCTTCTTCGAACGGATTGTTGCGTAATCGCGACAATCGAATCTTGTTAATCGCTGCCTAGGCAGTATCATTTCGAAACATTTCACTGCCTAAGCAGCCATCTGTTTTGACATGAATCATTACGACGTCGCTGATTTCCCGTTCAAAGGCTCCATCGGCCAATTGCTGGGCGCCACCGCCATCCTCAAGGATCGCCTGCTGGACAAGCACCTGGCTCACCTGGACATCACGGCCGCGCAGTTCAAGGTGCTGTTCTTCATCGGCAACGACCGCGCCAATACGCCCGCGGAGCTGTGCCGCGAGCTGTCCATCGACAGCGGCTCCATGACCCGCATGCTCGATCGGCTCGCGCGCAAGGACTTGCTGCTTCGCGCGCCCTGCCAGAACGACCGCCGCAGCGTGCGGCTGAGCTTGAGCCGCGCAGGCCAGGCAGTGAACGACGAGGCCCCGCGCATCGCCGCCGCGGCGATGAACGAGCTGGTCGGCGGTCTTTCCCGCGATGAACTGCAAACCCTCACCGGCCTGCTCGACAAGATCCTGCGAGCCCACGGCGCCGGGGCTCATTGCGCGGCGCAGGAGCAAAGACCATGAGCCACCTCCGCATCGCCCTGCTGCCAGCCGCCGTATTCGCGGCCCTGCTGGGGCTGTCGGGTTGCGTCAGCTACTCGGGCCTCGGCACCAGCGGCAAGTCCGTTGACCCGGCCAGCCTCGACGGCACAGCGCTGTCGCCCGCCGCCTGGCCCAGCGAACACTGGTGGACCAGCCTGGGCGACCCGCAACTGGACAGCCTGATCAACGAAGCCCTGCAGGGCACGCCGGACCTGGACATCGCCAGCGCCCGCGCCCGCCAGGCCATCGCCGCGGCCCAGGCGCAGGATGCCGAACGCCTGCCCAGCGTCAAGGGTAACGCCAGCTACGCCGGCATTCGCGCCCCCGAAAGCGTCCTGCCGGCGCCGACCGGCGGCCGTTACTCGGCCGTGAAATACCTGTCGCTGAGCTTCAGCTACGACCTCGACCTCTGGGGCGGCCAACGCGATGCCTGGGAAGCCGCCCTCGGCCAGGCCAACGCCGCCGAAGTCGATCGCCAGGCCGCTGCGATCACACTCTCCACCAACGTGGCCCGCGCCTACAGCAACCTGGCCCACGCGTTTGTCGCCCGCGATCTGGCGCGCGATGAGCTGGAGCGCTCCCAGCACCTCTTCCAGCTCAGCCAGAAGCGCATGGACGCGGGGCTGGACAGCAAGGTCCAACTGCAACAGACACAGTCCCAGGTCGCCAGCGCGAAGCAGCAACTGGCTGCCGCGGAACAGGAGATCGCCAGCGACCGCATCGCCCTCGCCGTCCTGCTCGGCCAGGGCCCGGACCGTGGCCAGGAGCTGCAGCGCCCGCAGGTGCTCAAGCCCGGCGCGCTGAGCCTGCCATCGAACCTGCCGGCCGAACTGCTGGGCCGCCGCCCGGACATCGTCGCCGCGCGCTGGCGCGTCGAAGCCGCGTCGAAAAGCATCGATTCGGCGAAGACCGAGTTCTATCCCAACGTGAACCTGGGCGCGATGGTCGGCCTGGCCGCCCTGCACACCAGCGACGTGCTGAAGGCGCCGAGCCGGTTCTTCCAGGTCGCCCCGGCGATCTCCCTGCCGATCTTCGACGGCGGGCGCCTGCGCGCCAACCTGGCCGGCAAGGACGCCGACTACGACCTGGCCGTCGCGCAGTACAACAAGACCCTGGTCAACGCCCTCGGCGAAGTCACCGATGACCTCGGCAAGCTGCGCTCGCTGGAGCAGCAGATCGACGACCAGCGCGATGCCCGCGACATCGCCAAATCCAACTTCGACCTGGCCATGCGCCGCTACGGCGAAGGCGTCGGCAACTACCTCGACGCCCTCAGCGTGCAGCAGCAGCTGCTCCTCGCCGAGCGCCAGCTGGCCAACCTGGACGCCCAGCGCATCGACCTCTCGGTGCAACTGGTCCAGGCCCTGGGCGGTGGCTACCGGCCCGACACCCCTTCCACCTCCGCCCCGCTCGCCCAGGCGAGCGCGGCCGCCGCGCATTGAACGAGGCATCGACATGAGCACCGCCACCCAAGAGACGCCCAACAGCAATCCCAAGCGCAAACGCTGGCTGCTGATCCTGCTCGCCGTCGTGATCCTGGCCGGCCTCGCCAGCGTCGCCTGGGAAGTCCTCTACGGCCGTTGGCACGAGGATACCGACGACGCCTACGTGAACGGCAACGTGGTACAGATCACCCCCCAGATCACCGGCACCGTGGTCAGCATCGGTGCCGACGACGGTGACCTGGTGCAGAAGGGCCAGGTGCTGGTGAAGTTCGACCCCAGCGACGCCGACATCGCCCTGCAGCAGGCCGAGGCCAACCTCGCGCGCACCGTGCGCCAGGTGCGCGGGCTGTTCAGCAATGTCGACGGCTACAAGGCCGACGTCGCCACCAAGAAGGTCGCCCTGGCCAAGGCCGAGGCCGACTTCAAGCGCCGCCAGAACCTCGCCAACGACGGCGCCATCTCCCAGGAGGAACTGGCCCACGCCCGCGACGCCCTGGATACGGCACGCAGTTCGCTGACCAATGCCGAGCAGCAACTGGACACCAACCGCGCCCTGGTGGATGACACCGTGATCGCCTCGCACCCTGACGTCAAAGCCGCTGCCGCCAAGCTGCGCCAGGCCTACCTGGACGACGCTCGCGCGGTCATCATCGCGCCCGTCACCGGCTACGTCGCCAAGCGCACCGTGCAGGTCGGCCAGCGCGTGCAGCCGGGCGCCGCGCTGATGGCGGTGATCCCGCTGGACCAGGTGTGGATCGACGCGAACTTCAAGGAAACCCAGCTCAAGCACATGCGCATCGGCCAGCCGGTGGAGATCCGCTCCGACCTCTACGGCAGCGACGTGAAGTATTCCGGCACCGTGGACAGCCTCGGGGTCGGCACCGGCAGCGCCTTCTCCCTGCTGCCGGCGCAGAACGCCACCGGCAACTGGATCAAGATCGTCCAGCGCGTGCCGGTGCGCATCCGCGTCAATGCCGAGGAGCTGGCGAAGAATCCGCTGCGCATCGGCCTGTCGATGGACGTCAACGTCAGCCTGCACGACCAGAGCGGCCCGGCCCTGGCCCAGCAGCCGCCGCACCAGGCGGTGTTCTCCACCGACGTGTACCAGGAGCAACTGGCATCGGCCGACCAACTGATCGAAAAGCTGATCCAGGCCAACCTGGCCGACGCCAACCATCGCACCGCCCAGCGCTGATCTGCCCGCCGCCATGAGCCAGCCCAACAGCAGCAGCTTCAGCCCGCCCAGCCTGGTCATGGCCACCATCGGCCTGTCACTGGCGACCTTCATGCAGGTGCTCGACACCACCATCGCCAACGTCGCCCTGCCGACCATCTCCGGCAACCTCGGGGTGAGCTCCGAGCAGGGCACCTGGGTCATCACCTCCTTCGCGGTGAGCAACGCCATCGCCCTGCCACTGACCGGCTGGCTCAGCCGCAAGGTCGGCGAGGTGCGGCTGTTCATCGCCGCCACCCTGCTCTTCGTGATCGCCTCGTTCCTCTGCGGCGTCGCGCAGCAGATGGGCATGCTGGTGGGATTCCGCGCCATCCAGGGCTTCGTCGCCGGGCCGCTCTACCCGATCACCCAGACACTGCTGATCTCCATCTATCCGCCGGCGAAACGGGGGATGGCGCTGGCGCTGCTGGCGATGGTCACGGTGGTCGCGCCCATCGCCGGGCCGATCCTCGGCGGCTGGATCACCGACAGCTACAGCTGGCCGTGGATCTTCTTCATCAACGTGCCCATCGGCCTGTTCGCCGCCATGGTCGTCTACCAGCAACTGCGCGCCCGCCCAGTGGTGATCAAACACGCGCCCATGGACTACATGGGCCTGGCGATGCTGGTGATCGGCGTCGGCGCCCTGCAGATCGTGCTCGACAAGGGCAACGACCTGGACTGGTTCGAATCCGGCTTCATCATCGGCGGCACGGTGATCGCGGTGATCGCCCTGGCGGTCTTCGTGATCTGGGAGCTGACCGACAAGCACCCGATCGTCAACCTGCGACTGTTCGTGCACCGCAACTTCACCGTGGGAACCCTGGCGCTGGTTGGCGGCTACGCGGGCTTCTTCGGCATGAACCTGCTGCTGCCGCAGTGGCTGCAGACGCAGATGGGCTACACGGCGACCTGGGCGGGCCTTGCAGCCGCGCCGATCGGCATCCTGCCGGTGTTCCTCTCGCCGCTGGTCGGGCGCTACGCGAACAACTTCGACCTGCGCCTGCTCGCCGGCCTGGCCTTCCTCGCCATGGCGGCAACCTGCTTCATGCGCGCCGACTTCACCACCGAAGTCGACTACCTGCACATCGCCATGGTGCAGATGTTCATGGGCCTGGGCGTGGCGTTCTTCTTCATGCCGATCCTGAGCATCCTGCTATCCGACCTGCCGCCGGACCAGATCGCCGACGGCTCCGGTCTTGCGACCTTCCTGCGGACGCTGGCCGGCAGCTTCGCCGCGTCGCTCACCACCTGGATCTGGAACCGCCGCGCCACCATGCACCACGCCTACCTGACCGAGAACCTCAGCCAGTACGACCCGGCCACCCGCACCACCGTCGAACAACTCGGCGGCCCCGGCCAGCACAGCGCTGCCTTGCTGGAGCGCATGGTGGAAAGCCAGGCCTACATGATCAGCACCATCGACTACTTCACCCTGCTCGGCTGGTTGTTCCTTGCCATGCTGGTCGTCATCTGCCTGGCCAAGCCCCCCTTCGGCGCCAAGCCCGGCGCAGCGACCGCCGGAGGGCACTGACCAAAACTGCGGATCATTCTGACAAATCAGTGGTTTACACCCCCGGCGACGTGACTATAATGGCGCCCCTCCTTGCCGGTATAGCTCAGCTGGTAGAGCAACTGACTTGTAATCAGTAGGTCCCGGGTTCGATTCCTGGTGCCGGCACCATTCTCAAAAGCCCACCCGTCGGTGGGTTTTTGCATTTTTGAACTGAATCATTTCCACGCACTCCAATCGCTGGAGTAGTTGCGTATGACCGATTCAATGGTCGGATGCTCTAGGAGCATCTGTACTCATTGCGGTAGTCTTACGCGCTCGCCGTGAGCACGGGTGCCGTTATCCACTGGATCGCCCCGTTATCAAGCGACGTGGCGCAGGACGACTTTTGCAAAGGAATTTTCATAGATGCTGATCCCAGTGATCATTTGCGGCGGCGCAGGCAGCCGGTTGTGGCCAGTTTCGCGCGAAGCGCACCCCAAACCCTTCATGCCCCTTCCCGATGGGCAGAATCTTTTGCAGAAGACACTGCTCCGCGCCCTTGCCTTGGATAGCGTGTCGGAAGTAATGACCGTCACCAACCGCGAACTGTTTTTCAAGACCGAAGACGAATACCGCGCCCTCAAGCATCAGGCCACCTGCCTGAGCTACGTGCTGGAGCCGTTTGGCCGCAATACCGCTGCTGCTGTTCTTTCCGCTGCGCTGCAATTGAGTCAGGCCCACGGCCCGGACGCGCTGATGCTGGTTTTGCCTGCGGACCATTTGATCAAACACACCGATGCGTTCGCTGAAGCAGTCGCCAATGCGACGCGCCTGGCAGGCGCCGGCTGGCTCGTCACCTTTGGCATTGAGCCGCAGTACCCTGAGACCGGCTTCGGCTATATCGAAAGTGACAGCGATGTCCTTGATGGCGGCCGGAAGGTCAAACGCTTCGTTGAGAAGCCGAGCCTGGAGAAGGCCGAAGAGTACCTGTCTGCAGGCAATTACTTCTGGAACTCGGGCATGTTCTGCTTCCGAGTGGGCACTCTGATCGACGAGATGAAGATCCACGCCCCTGAGGTGCACGAAGCCGTAGAGGCCACCCTTGAGCAATCCCGCCTGACAGAGGCCCCCGCTCATCGCTGCCTGTCGCTTGAAGGCGACCTGTTCAAGAACGTCCCAGACATCTCGATCGACTACGCACTGATGGAGCGCTCTTCGAAAGTGGCCACCGTCCCCTGCAATCTGGGATGGAGCGATATCGGTTCCTGGAACGCCCTGAGCGAACTGACGCCGGAAGACACAAACGGCAATCGCTGCGAAGGCGAAGTGCTGGTCCATGGCGCCAATAACAACTATGTGCACAGCCCTGAACGCCTTGCCGCTCTGGTCGGAGTACAGAACCTCATTGTCGTGGATACTCCGGACGCACTGCTGATCGCGCATAAGGAGCATACCCAAGACGTCAAGCAGATCGTGGCGCAGCTGAAAAAGAACGGCCACAGCGCCCACCTTCTGCACCGCACGGTACACCGCCCTTGGGGCACCTACACCACACTTGAGGAAGGCCACCGCTTCAAGATCAAGCGCATCGTGGTCAAGCCGGGAGCATCGCTGTCGCTGCAAATGCATCATCACCGCAGCGAGCACTGGATCGTGGTCACCGGCATGGCTCAAGTGGTCAACGGCGACAGCACCATGATGCTCAACAGCAATGAATCGACGTTCATCCCCGCGGGACACAAACATCGGCTGGAGAATCCCGGAGTAATCGATCTCGTGCTGATCGAGGTGCAGAGCGGTGATTATCTTGGCGAGGATGACATCGTACGCTTCCAGGATATTTATGGTCGCGTTACGTGCTGACATCCCTTGGCACCTCCGATGCCCGCTCTTTTGCGGGCATTTTCCTAATACCGACCAAGAAGATTCTTCAATATTGGGCTCAACGGATTCCTGCCGTTTCATAACATGGAGCCGTACCGCTCGCATATCACAGGCATGGTGTTCCAACGATCGAAGCCAGTGACGGATCAACCGCAGCTGCAGTGCCCCACGCTTCACTATACGAAACGCCATATCAACAAGAGGAGCTTCAGGAGCCTTTATGTTCGGGATGTTAAGTAGCCTTTGGGATTATAGGGGATTCATCCTTTCCTCTATCCGAAATGAGTTCTTCGCGCGATTCGCCCGGAGCAAATTGGGTGGGCTCTGGATGATCATCCATCCACTTTCCCAAGTTGCCATCTACGCACTTGTACTATCGAATGTAATCCAGGCAAAACTCCCCGACATCGACCACAGCTATGCCTACGCGCTGTATCTGATGGCCGGCATAGTCGCCTGGAACCTGTTTTCCGACATAATCGGGCGTTACCTGACCTTGTTCATAGAGCAAGGCAACCTGATGAAGAAGATGAAGTTCCCGCGCATCACACTCCCCGCTGTGGTATTGGGATCTGCACTGCTCAACAACTTGCTGCTGATTATTTCTCTCGTCGTGGTATTCGCCCTGATGGGCCAAAAGATCACACCGGAAATACTTTGGCTGATCCCTCTCGTGCTCGTGACGACTGCACTTGCCACAGGAATCGGTCTGGTGCTCGGCATACTCAACGTATTTGTTCGAGATATAGGACAGGTCGTTCCAATTGTCATGCAGGTCTGGTTCTGGCTGACTCCCATCATTTACCCGGTCTCCGTCATTCCGGAGAAATTCAAGGGCTCGATGGCTTACAACCCCATGTTCCCGATTGTCAGCGCCTATCAGGATATCCTGGTCTACAACAAGGCTCCCGACTACATGAGCATTGCCTGGATCGCCGCTATTTCTATTGTACTCATGGCGTTCGGCCTGTTCCTCTTCCGTCGCGCAGCGCCTGAGATGGTGGACGTACTATGAACTCGCTAGAAGTAAACGAGATCGGCAAGGCATTTGTCGGCTATCGCTCCGAATGGCAGCGCATTGCCAGATGGCTCTACCTCCCGAGCAGGCCAAGTACCGAGCACTGGATTATCCGCAATATAAGCTTCTGCGTCGCAAGCGGTGAGGCCGTTGGCATCGTGGGCCAGAACGGCGCAGGAAAATCGACGCTGTTGAAAATGATTTCGGGAACCTTGCAGCCCTCCGAAGGCAGTATCCAGATCAATGGCCGAGTCTCAGCGATCCTCGAACTAGGCATGGGTTTCAACCCAGACCTGACAGGCAGGAAAAATGTCTATCATGCCGCAGGGCTGATGGGATTCACGACTGAAGAGATCGACCAGTTCATCCCGGATATCGAAGCCTTCGCTGATATTGGCGAATACTTCGATCAACCGGTGCGCACCTATTCTAGCGGTATGCAGGTTCGTCTGGCTTTCGGGATAGCAACCGCCGCTCGGCCGGAAATCCTCATCATTGATGAGGCCTTGGCGGTAGGCGACGCCGCTTTTCAGCGCAAGTGCTTCCAGCGAATCGAAAAGTTCATGGCAGAAGGAACAACCCTGCTCTTTGTAAGCCACGACATTGAAACTGTGAAGAAGATGTGCAACAGGGCAATCTTTATTAAAGAAGGACGCCTCGAAAGAATCGGCCCGGCAAAACAGGTCTGCGACGAATACGAACGCTACCTGTTCAGCGGAAAGTCATCCGCGAATCGTTCGTCCACGAGCGCCAAAAAGACTTCAGAGTCTAACGAGGCTCTTTATGACCCAGCCCTGACCACAGGGTGCGAAATGATCTATGGCAGCGGTGATGCAGACATAGTCGCGTGCTGGCTAGAAGACAACCTCGGCCGGAGAATCAACATCATCGAGTCTGGCACCACGTTCAGTTGGTGCTATCGCGTTCACTTCCACAGTGACGTCACGCACCCGATATTCTCCATGATGCTGAAGACTCGGGAAGGCATTGCAATCTTCGGAACTGATAGCACCACGCTGGGCGAACCCCTCCCTAGTCCGAGGGCAGGGGAGGTGCGCGACATTAAGTTCACTCTCACGTCGCCATTGGCTCCAGGAGTCTACTACTTCAACTGCGGAATTCGACTCGATACCTCTGGCGAAGCAGAGTTTCTATGCCGAAGAATCGACGCCGCACTCCTACGTGTAACCTCTACCGATCATACCACTACAGCCATAGGCATTGTAGAGATGCAGGCATCGCTTAAAGACATCTCGGTGAGCACGCATGATGCTTGACAGCCCTGTATTCATTCACTCCTTGTTCCGCTCCGGTAGTACTTACATTTTCAACACGTTCCGGAATGCGAAAAGCGACTTTTGGTGCTATCAGGAGCCACTGCACGAATTCATCCTGTCATCCAGAGAAACTCCGCAGAATCTCATCATTGAAAGTGATGCACTATTAACCGCCCTGCGTCACCCGAAGATGTCTGCCCCTCACTTCCAAGAGGTGTACGAGGTCGCAGAAAGCTGTCTTTCCCACCTATCGGCAGATATGTGCTATGCCGGCTACTTCGGTGAGGACAGCGTAACCAGTGGTGCCCCCTATTTCAGCTCACTCATCGAGGCAGCGAAAGGCCGACCGGTCATCGAAGAGTGCCGGACAGCATTGCGTATCGGTACGCTGAAGAAGGCACTGGGTGGCACGCATATCTACCTATGGAGAAACCCATGGGACCAATGGTGGTCGTATAAGACCTTTCCCTACTTCACACACGCGAACCAGGTAATCCTAGACTCCTGCACGGGACCGCAAGCGATCGGCATTCTCAAGGATGCCATTTCGTTTACCTCCAGCAATAAGACCACCATCGCCGAGCAATTCGAGTTCTTCTATCAAAGACCTCTTCCTGCAAGCGAAAGCTATCTGCTGTTCTACGTCCTCTGGTGCATGGCCCTAAGGGAAGGGCACTCCGCCGGTGATATTCTGCTGAATATTGACCGACTTTCGGAAAGCTCCGAGTACCGTCGGGAAATCTCGGCTCAACTGCAGCAGCACAATATAACCGGCCTGGATTTTTCAGACTGCAGAAGCCCACGCGCGGTGTATGACAAGGAAGAAATTCAGTTCTTCGAAGAAATCGAAGCCCGAGCGGCGGCAATTCTACTCGCGGGCGGCTGGACTCAGAGCGAGTTGGACGAGGTGCTTGCGCTACGCAAACGCTTTACCCCTGTCCACCAGTCGAACTCGGGGAAAGTTGATAGCAGCAATTCTCTAAGAGATGCGAGCCGGGCTCGCCAGCTCGTTATGCGCTATGAAAACAGCCAAAGCGAACTAGCACACCAGTTGGCGGCAAAGCACTGCGAAGCATCCGGGCTTCTCAGCGAGAATGAACACCTGAGTCAAATACTCAGCTCCAGAGAGGCCGAATTGGCAGATCTGAAGCTTGAGCTTCAGGCTGAGCAAGGTAAGCAAGGTCTCTTGGAGGCCAGTCTTGAAGAAGCACGCGAAAGCCAGCGAAAGTCCAATGGAGCAATATCCAACCTTCAGGACACCGTCACCATAGCCGAGCACGCACTAGAAAGACAGCGTACGGAGTTGGAGGACCTGAAGCAGGAATTGCAGAACCGGCATGACAGACTAGAGCTGCTCGAGCAGGAACGTGAAGAGGTGTTGGAAAGCCTCAGCACATCCAACAGCACGATAACTGACCTACAGAACGCTATCACTTTGGTGGAGCATGCTCTGAAAGAGCGAACCGTGGAACTGGCTGCGGCCAACAATCAGCTCGATGACATAATGAACAGCAAGTCTTGGCGTATTACCAAACCTCTTCGGCTCGGCTCAAGAGCCGTGAGGGCTATATCGGGCAAGGATTCTGAATTCCTCGTCCATACCAAACGGAAGATCAAGAGCCGTTGCGCTGCCTTTCTGAAATTTATTCTTCAGAACCCGGAACTCAAGCGGATAGTCTCCGTGAGACTGGCGCGCCACCCAAGGTTGAAGGCGAAGATTAAGAGAGTCGTCTGGGCATTGGACCGTAGACTGCGTAACTCCCCCCAAGACCAGCAGTTCGACATTCCACAAGAAAAATTCAACCCAGCGTCGGCGCCGATCAACTCGGTAGCAACCCAAAGCGCACCAGTGAGAAAAGAAGCCGGAATCAATCAGGACCAGAAGTCGCCACTCGAGTCCTATTTTTACAGCTAATACGGATATTTCATGAGCAAGATTCTAGCCCTCAGCTTCTTTCCAGCATTCACCCCACCGTCCAATGGAGGAGAGTCCAGGCTGTTCAATCTTTATTTTGAACTTAGCCGCTCGCACGAAGTAGTACTTCTCTCCTCCACCTTCCACGGGGTAGAGGAAAGTACTATCCAGCACGGAAGCAACTTCATTGAGCGACGAATCCCCAAGGACAATGCATTCGCTGAAAGCTGGAGCAAATTAAATACGTACGCGGGGAGTGGCAATGGCGACCTCTCCGCCCCCTCACTTGCCTTAGCTGCCAATTCGTTCGGGAACCTTCACTTAGCATATCTTGAAGAATATGCCGACGCCGACATCATTATCCACGAGTTCCCGTTCACTATTGGCTACGACATATTTGCCGGGGTGGACGGGAAGCCTCGCATCTACGACGCACATAACTGCGAGAGCGACCTTTACAAAGAGTTGCACGACTCCAAGGGCAACGCGGATGTTCCAGACTTGGTTATGGAGCTTGAGACAAGACTGCTCAAAGTCGCTGACATGTTGTTCTACTGCAGCTCTAATGACCTTGAACGCCTGAAGGAAATTTGTCCATCAGCATCTTTCGAAGCGACCTTCATTGCGAACGGCATGTCGCCAAAGGCCTCAAAGAGAGTCCCCAGCACGGCGGGTAAGTCGTTGGCCGCAGCCTTCATCGGCAGCGGGCATCCGCCAAACGCACTCGCGGCGAAACGGATCATTGAAAACATTGCTCCGGCGCTCCCAGAAATTACCTTCCACATCATTGGCACTTGCTTACCCGAAGGCAAATACCCGTCCAATGTCATTCGCCACGGCAGAGTAAGTGATAAGGAAAAGGAGCGGATACTCTGGGAAAGTCAGATCGCCCTTAATCCAATGGATCAGGGCAGTGGCTCCAACGTCAAAGTCCTAGACTACCTCTCCCATAGCATGGTAGTAATATCCAGCCAGTTCGGAATGCGAGGCATAGAAGCCAACGCCAACGAGCACTATGTGGCGGCCGACATTCAAGATTTCCCCCAGGCGATTCGGAGAATCATCAATTCTCCAGAGAAAATGTCGCATATCGCCGCCACCGGCGCGAAGCTTGCCAGTGAGCGATATACCTGGGCGAGCATTGCTGATCGCGCAAGCTTGGCAATCAATGAGTTGCTGTCGATCACCGGCCCCAACGCTGAAAAGCATGTCCTTGTCCTCAACGACTATAACTCATTCAAAATGGTCGGCGGTGGCGCCACGCGCACGCAGGGTATGTACAGCGCTGTCAAATCCTGGGCTCCGGTCATATTGATCTGCTTCTCTGACCGTGACTTTGGCGTAACCCAGGTAGACGAGCGCATACATGTCATCAGCGTTCCGATCTCGGCAGCGCACCGCGAGGAGCTGCATGAAACTAACCGGCAGTTCCACATCAGCGCTGACGACATCATTGCCGGCAAGCATTGCGCAGCCAACAGTGTATTCCTGTCCGTCTATCGCGCGCTTCGAAAAGACGCACGCTGCGTCATTATCGAACACCCCTACTTGTCACAGATTCCGGTCATGCATGGCGACCGGTTCATCTATTCATCGCAGAATGATGAGACACTGCTCAAGCAACGCCTTCTTCAATACCATCCTCTGCGAGACTCGCTGATTGCAGAGGTTACCCGCCTTGAGAAGCAGGCCGTAGAATGCGCCGCCGCGGTAGTTGCAGTATCCGAGGATGATGCTATAAGCCTACTGTCCGAGCGCCGCACAGCCGGCCCCTGTATTGTTGTCCGTAATGGAGCACTTGCGCCGGCGGAGCGAGATGAGCAACTCTTCGAAACTTGCCGACGCGAAATCCGCAGCAACTCAGTAGTATTTCTGGGTTCTGCACACATGCCGAACGTAGACTCTGCCAACTTCATCATTGAGCATGTCGCCGGAGACTGCCCCGATGTGGAATTCCACTTCGTTGGGTCGGTCTGTGGCGCTATTTCCACAAAGCCACCGAAGAACGTCAGGCTCTGGGGAGTATTGGATGATGGACAAAAGTCCTCTGTGTTGCAGTCCTGCAGAATTGCCCTGAACCCCATGATGAGTGGTGGCGGCTCGAACGTTAAGCTCGCCGACTATCTCGGCAACGGACTGTTTACGATAACCACCAGCTTTGGCCAACGTGGTTACCCTCAAGATATACAGGAACATATTTGCGTCTGCGAATCCAAAGAGTTCGCTGGCGCGATCAAGAACGCTCTTCAGCAACCGGACCTTTTCACTAAGGAAAAGCGCCTTGCCAGGCGAGAATTATTCGAAAAGCTTCTCTCGATGAGCTCTCTTGCTTCTGGATTCATCGGCTTGCTGAAGGGCCTTGAAAAAACAAGAAAGCGTGCACTATTTGTGACTTATCGGTATACCGCACCCGCGGCAGGCGGCGCCGAGGCTATGCTTCATCGGCTCCTGAAATCGCTGGGCAGCACCGACGAATTTATGATTGACGTAGTGGCGCCGGAAGTAGCCGTCATCAGTAACCATTCCAGGTTCGCTGAGCACTACGGCTTTTCTCCTGTCAGCGCGTTCCCAAATATGCCCAATACCCGATTCGCGCGCTTCCCACTCGACCCGCAGGATGAGCCGACCCAGGCTCTGGAAAGAGCGTGGCGTGTACAGACCTGCTTCGAACGCCAACTGCATCGCCAGCTGGAGGGGCAGTATCAGCAGACTGGGCTCGGCTGGGGATGGGGCTCACCTAGCTCAAACGATGAGAGTGCTTATCGCTGGGCATTCACCTCATGCGGGTTGTATCTCTCGAGCCCTATGGAAGTGAAGATCTCCGCCTACTCCCACGAAAAGGTCTCCATCACCGTCAGGGACTCGCAGGGCTTGCAACTACTATCCGTAGAAGCAGATCGAGACTTCGAACTACATTTCGATGCCCCGCAAGGCAGCATCGAAATATCGACATCCGTAGAGTACAGCGGCGACGATCCGAGGCCACTCGCTTTCTTGGTACGTGACCTTTACTTCGATGGCACCCGCCAATCCTTGGCATCCGCACTTGAGATCCCGCGAGGAATCGGTGCCGATGCGGTCTTCGACCATATGCTTGCGGCTGCCCGCGCGACCCGATTCCCAGCCGATCTAAGCTTGACCGACATTCGAGGGCCTCACTCTGCATCGATGGAGCGGTACATCGCAGAGCATGCTGCAGACTACGATCTGATCATTACCCACAATGTCGTATTCCGCCCCGCAGTGGTCGCAGTAGAACACGCCAATCGCAACAAAGTTCCTGTCGTGCTCATTCCGCATACGCACCTTGATGATGACTACTATCACTTCCCTGATCTTCACCAAGCAGCGCTGAATGCCGATCTGGTGTTGGCCTCTCCGAAGGCAGCTTGCAGATTCTATGAAAGGCTTGGGGCAAATTCGCATTATTTGCCGGCAGGGGTCGATTGCGCAGAGGCGTTTACCGAGCAGGATTGCGCCGCGTTCAAGGCCATTTGGCCCTCCAAGAAGCGCTTTGTGCTTGTTCTAGGACGAAAGGCAGGGGCCAAAGGTTATCGAGATGTAATTGCCGCAGTCGAAGCCATCAATGCACAAGGGGAAGAACTGCACGCCATCCTGATCGGACCGGATGACGACCAGCAGCCAATCTCGTCTCCTCACGCGACCTACCTCGGCATGCAGCCGAGAAGTGTTGTCCGCGGCGCGCTGCAATGCTCCGAGACGCTTGTGAACATGAGCTCCAGCGAGAGCTTCGGTATTGTCCTGCTGGAGGGATGGCTAGCCGGCACGGGCGTCATCGCGAATGAAAACTGTGCTGCATTCCATGACATGGCGACTGACGGACTGAACGCCTTGCTGACGTCACCCGAGAATCTTCGGTCGGCCATCCTGCGGGTAATTAGAGAGCCAGGGCTTAGGGATAAACTGGCTATCAATGGGAAGAAAACGGCGCAAGAGTACGACTGGTCGGAGGTCGGCTATGCGTTTAGCCACTTCTGCCGCCAGCTTGTAAACTAATCAGCCACCGGCCGCACTACCAACGCGCCAACAAGAAAGACTGGAGTATTTACTAATGAATTCTGCGATTGTAACCGGCATCACGGGCCAAGACGGCGCATATCTGGCTGAGTTGCTGCTGGAGAAGGGCTATACCGTCTACGGCACATACCGCCGCACCAGTTCCGTGAACTTCTGGCGAATCGAAGAGCTGGGTATCGCCCAGCATCCCAATCTGCACCTGGTCGAGTACGACCTGACTGATCTGTCCGCCAGCATTCGCCTGCTGCAGCAAACCAGTGCCACCGAGGTCTACAACCTCGCGGCGCAGAGCTTTGTTGGTGTGTCGTTCGACCAGCCAATCACAACCGCGGAAATCACCGGAGTGGGCCCGGTCAACCTGCTCGAAGCAATCCGCATCGTCAACCCGAAGGTGCGCTTCTACCAAGCGTCCACCTCCGAGATGTTTGGCAAAGTACAGGCCATTCCTCAGACCGAAGACACTCCGTTCTATCCGCGCAGCCCTTACGGCGTGGCCAAACTGTACGCGCACTGGATGACCATCAACTACCGCGAATCCTATGGCATCTTTGGCTGCAGCGGCATTCTGTTCAACCACGAGTCTCCGTTGCGTGGCCGCGAGTTCGTGACCCGCAAGATTACCGACAGCGTGGCGAAGATCAAACTGGGCAAACTCGACGTCCTTGAACTGGGCAACCTCGACGCCAAGCGTGACTGGGGCTTCGCAAAAGAGTATGTCGAAGGCATGTGGCGCATGCTGCAGGTCGACGAACCCGACACCTACGTACTAGCGACCAACCGCACCGAAACCGTTCGCGACTTCGTGCGTATGGCTTTCAAGGCCGCTGGTATCGCCATTCGTTTCGAGGGTACCGAAGAGAAAGAAATCGGCATCGACGAAACATCGGGCAAGGTCCTCGTCCGAATCAATCCGAAATTCTATCGTCCGGCCGAAGTCGAACTGCTCATTGGAAATCCGGCTCGTGCCACCGAGAAACTTGGATGGGCGCCGAAGACTACGCTGGAAGAACTCTGCCAGATGATGGTCGACGCGGACCTGCGTCGCAACGAGGCGGGATTCTCCTTCTGATGACTAATTCAGCCAAGCGCGTACTGATCACCGGAAGCCGGGGGTTTACTGGCGTTTATATGGCTGGCGAAATGGCTGCTGCGGGCTACCAGGTGATAGGCCTGGGCTCGCAGCCTGCCGCTGATGAGAACTATGTCCAAGCCAATCTTAACGATGCTGATGAACTGAATCGGCATATTCGCGAGATACAGCCGGATATCGTTATTCACTTGGCGGCGCTGGCCTTCGTCGGTCATGGCGACCCCAAGGCCTTTTACGACGTCAATCTGGTAGGCACTCGGAATCTGTTGCAGAGCCTGGCCAATAGTCAGCACCGCCCGGAGGCCATACTGGTCGCCAGTAGCGCAAACGTCTACGGGAACTCTTCGGAAGGGCAGCTTGATGAGCAGACTGCACCGCAGCCCGCAAACGACTATGCGGTCAGTAAACTCGCCATGGAGTACATGACGAAGCTGTGGATGCCACAGCTCCCGATGATCATCACTCGCCCCTTCAACTACACCGGCGTGGGCCAGGCAGAGAATTTCCTGCTACCCAAGATCGTCTCGCATTTTCGCAGAAAGGCAGACGTCATCGAGCTCGGCAATGTAGATGTAGCCCGTGACTTTAGCGACGTGCGTAGCCTCGTGGCCGCCTACCGACGCCTCATAGAAGCTGGCGCGTTCGGTCAGACGGTAAATGTCTGCTCAGGCAGAACCTATTCGCTGCGGGAAATCATTTCCTTGTGCAGCGAAATCTCCAACCATGAAATCGAGATCAAAGTGAATCCTGAGTTCGTGCGCAAGAACGAGGTGCGCACCCTTTCAGGGGATAACGGCCTGCTCAAAACCCTGATTGGTGAGTGGGAAGTACCGCCTATTCGAGAAACTCTCCACTGGATGCTGAACGCTTGATGAAAGTTATCCTGTCAGTCGAGCCCGTGCGCTTTCCGTTGACAGGTATCGGGCGCTATACGTACGAATTAGCACAACAGCTTCTGCAGTTGCCAGATGACATCGACTTACGCCTCTTCAATGGCTCAGGCTTTGTCGGCCAACTGCCTGTTGCGAACGAGTCAGCTAGCACCAGCCATTGGCTGAAGCGAATGGTACAGAACAGTCACCTAGCTACCGAGGCCTATCGAGTGATATCGCCCGTGCTAAAACGCCGGGCGCTTCGAGAGTACGAAGATTTTGTCTATCATGGCCCGAATTTCTATCTCCCCCCCTTCCCGGGTCGAAGCGTAGTCACCTTCCATGATCTCTCTCCCTTTCTCTGGAGCGACTGTGCACCTGCGGGGAGAGTGCGCTATATGCAGAAGGAGCTTCATCTCTCGATAGAAAGAGGGTGCGCCTTCATTACGGATTCCGAGTTCAACAGGCTTGAGCTCATCAGGCATTTCTCTCTTCCCCCTCAGATAGTCCACTCCGTGCCATTGGCGGCCAGCCAGGAGTTTTTCCCGCGCGCTGAAGAAGAGATAGCTTCGACACTCTCCAGACATGGCCTGTCGTTTGGTGGCTACTCGCTGTATGTGGGGACAATCGAACCCAGAAAGAACCTGATCAATCTTTTGCACGCCTACAAGAAGCTGCCCCTTACCATGCGACGAGGGTGTCCGCTCATACTCACAGGCTATGCAGGCTGGCGGAGCGAGGCCATTCATCAGGCGATAGGGGCAGCAGCCAGAGAGGGATGGGCCCGCTACCTCGGATTTGCCCCCGCCGCCGATCTCCCACATCTATTTGCCGGTGCCAAGCTCTTCTGCTTTCCGTCACTGTACGAAGGCTTTGGGCTGCCGGTTCTGGAGGCAATGCAGAGTGGTGTGCCAGTCGTCTGTTCCGACAGTTCTTCCTTGCCGGAGGTCGCTGGCAAAGCTGCCCTGTCCTGCCCGCCGGAAGACGTGGAACAAATGTCGACACTGTTACTTCAGGGACTAGAGGACGAAGTTTGGCGCCGGGCAGCGAAAGCCGCGGGTCTCGATCAAGCTGCACAATTCAGTTGGAAGCGCTGCGCACTTGGAACGCAGCAGGTTTATAAATTGGCGCTGGGTTCGTAATGCGGGTTCTTCATTTTTTCAAGACTTATTATCCCGACAGTTTCGGGGGAATTGAGCAGGTCATCTACCAGCTGGCGGAAACTAGCCGCCACTACGGAGTTTCCGCCAAAGTTCTAACCCTGAGCTCAGCGCCCGTACGCGAAAGAGTTGTGGGATCGCACTCGGTCCGGAGTTCAAGGCAAACGTTCAATATTGCCTCTACCGGTTTTTCGCTGTCCGCCTTTGCAGACTTCCGGGAACTCGCAAATAAAGCGGATATCATCCACTATCACTTTCCATGGCCCTTCATGGATATGGTTCACTTCGCGAGCCAAGTGAAGAAACCGTCGATTGTAAGCTATCACTCGGACATTGTGCGCCAGAAGCTTCTGTTGAAATTGTACACGCCACTCATGCATAAGTTTCTGTCCAGCATGGACTGCATAGTTGCCTCCTCGCCCAACTACGCCAGATCCAGCGAAGTGCTGGTGAGGCACAGCGACAAGGTCAGCGTCATTCCTTACGGACTGGACGAGTCGACCTATCCCGACCCATCCGAAGAATCCCTGCGAGCCTGGCGCAGCCGGTTGGGCCCCAAATTCCTGCTGTTCGTTGGAATGCTTCGCTACTACAAGGGGCTTAATCATCTACTGGATGCGCTGGCCGGACTCAATTTCCCTCTCGTTGTGGCCGGCTCAGGCCCGCTTGAGATGGAACTGAAAGCGCAAGCATCCCGCCTCAAACTGCAGAACGTCCAATTCCTGGGCGCGATAAGCGACTACGACAAGGCCGCTCTTCTAAAACTCTGCCATGCATTTGTCTTTCCCTCGCACCTCCGTTCGGAAGCATTCGGCATCTCACTGCTGGAGGCGGCGATGTACGGTAAACCATTGATTTCTTGTGAGATCGGGACTGGTACTAGCTTTATCAATCTCGACGGTATTACCGGGCTGACCGTTCCTGCTGGCGACTCGCAGAAATTGCGCAGTGCTATCCAGAAAGTCTGGCTCGATGATGACTTTCATGAACGCTGTGGCAACGCAGCGCGGCGGCGCTTCGAGACGACCTTTTCTGCCAGTACGATGACCGAGAGCTACGTAGAACTGTACAGATCCATTATCAATGGCTGACCAGTTCGCTGCCCGGTGACGCGAGGCTATTGATCCTTGCATCATCGACACCACAAGCTGACTGCTCAGTCATCCTTTTGCAGGGTTGCAGAGCCGCAACCCAGACACTTATCCTGCGTCATAGTAAGCAAAAAATAACTAATAAGAAGCAGGGGATGCCGCTTTGGAAAGACAGCATTCAGCGCTTGCCGTGTCTTACGCCAGTCCCGACTGCCCAGCCAAGGTTGCCATTTTGTTGTCGACCTACAATGGCGCCCCCTACCTTCGCGAGCAGTTGGAATCGTTGATCGAGCAGACGGTTCAGGATTGGGTCATCCACGCCTCGGATGATGGCTCCAGCGATGCCACTTTGGAGATTCTGCGGGAGTACCAGCGACATCTGGGCCCAAACCGCCTGCTGATCCACGCAGGGCCTCGCCAGGGATTTGCCGCCAACTTCCTTTCCTCGATCCGACGCACCCAGGGGCAGGCCGATTACTTCGCGTTCTGCGACCAGGATGACCTTTGGCAGCCTGACAAGCTCGAGCGCGGCCTGACTTGGGCAGCTTCGCATCCCGCGGACCTTCCCCTTCTTTACTGCTCGCGTACGCGTCTGATCGACGCTGACGGCCTGGGCATCGGCTTCTCGCCGCTGTTCCGCCGGGCCCCCAGCTTCGCCAATGCCCTGGTGCAGAGCATTGCCGGCGGCAACACCATGCTGTTCAACGCCGCGACCGCACGGTTGCTGAGCCTGACGCCCGACCATGTGCCGATCATTTCCCACGACTGGTGGACATACATCATCGTGACTGGATGCGGCGGCCGCGTGAATTACGATGCACATCCGGCGATCGACTACCGCCAACACGGCAACAACCTGATAGGCTCGAACTCGAGTGTCAGGGACCGACTCGTTCGGCTCCACCGCATGCTCAAAGGAACGTTCCGACACTGGAACGACGTGAATCTGGAGGCCGTTTCCTATTTCAGGCAGCACCTGACCTACGAAAACCAGCAGATCCTCGAGTTGTTCGGCAGTGCGCGCCGCGCGCCGCTGTATCGCAAGCTGTCGCTGATCAGCCAGTCAGGCGTTTACCGACAAACGCTTCCCGGCAACCTCGGACTGGTTGCCGCATCGCTCATGCAGAGGCTGTGACTCAATGACGATCCTCGTAACAGGCAGCGCTGGCTTTATCGGCTCCAACTTTGTCCTCGACTGGCTGGCTCGCCACGACGAAACCATCGTCAGCCTGGACAAGCTCACCTACGCCGGCAACCGCGAAAATCTGGCGAGTCTTGATAACGATGGGCGCCATCATTTCGTGCACGGCGACATCGGTGACGCGCAGTTGGTGTCCTCCCTGCTCCTTCAGTTTCAGCCACGCGCTGTGCTGAACTTCGCCGCGGAGTCCCATGTGGACCGCTCGATTCTTGGTCCGGAAGACTTTATCCAGACCAATGTGGTGGGCACCTTCCACTTGCTCGAAGCGGTACGCGCTTACTGGAACGCCCTCGAGGCGCCGCGCAAGGCGGAGTTCCGCTTCCTCCATGTATCTACCGATGAGGTCTACGGCACGCTGGAAGCCCAGGCTCCTGCCTTTACCGAGCAGCATCCCTACCAGCCCAATAGCCCCTACTCGGCATCCAAGGCCGCCTCCGACCATCTGGTGCGTGCCTACCATCACACCTATGGTCTGCCAGTGCTGACCACCAATTGCTCGAACAACTATGGGCCGTATCACTTCCCGGAGAAGCTCATACCACTGGTGATCCGCAACGCCCTCGCAGGCGAAGCGCTGCCGATCTACGGCGACGGCCAACAGATCCGCGACTGGCTGTACGTGAAGGACCATTGCAGCGCCATTCGCCGTGTGCTCGAGGCCGGGCAGGTGGGGGAAACCTACAACGTGGGAGGCTGGAACGAGAAAACCAACCTGGAAGTCGTTCATCACATCTGCGACACCCTGGATCGCGAGGCTCCACGCCAGGATGGACGCAGCTACCGTGACCAGATCAGCTTCGTGAAGGATCGCCCTGGCCATGACCGCCGCTATGCCATCGACGCCACTCGGCTGGAGCGGGAACTGGGCTGGAAGCCGGCAGAGACCTTCGAAACGGGCATCGCCAAAACAGTGCGCTGGTACCTGGATAACCAGGCCTGGGTGGAGAACGTTGCCAGCGGCGCCTACCGGGAGTGGCTCAGCCAGCAGTACGCATGAACGACATTCTAATCCTCGGTGGTAATGGCCAGGTCGGCTGGGAACTGCAGCGAGCATTGGCGCCGCTAGGTCGCCTGACGATCTGCGACCGTCAGCGGGGAAACCTTGAAGACCTGGACGGCTTGCGAAAGCTTGTTGAAAGCGAGCGACCGGCCATCATCGTCAACGCTGCCGCCTACACGGCGGTGGACAAGGCAGAAACGGATTTCGAGCGTGCGCAACGGGTGAATGCCCAGGCTGTCGGCCACTTGGCCTCTCTGGCTGGCGAGCTTGGCGCCTGGCTCGTGCACTACTCGACCGACTACGTGTTCGATGGCGAGGGCGAGCAGCCGTTTCGCGAAGAGGACTTGCCGGCCCCGCTCAACGCCTATGGCCGCACCAAACTGGCCGGCGAGCAGGCCATCCGCGAAAGCGGCTGTCGCCACCTGATCTTCCGCACCAGTTGGGTCTATGCCGCGCGCGGTACAAACTTCGCCAAGACCATGCTGCGCCTGGCAGCAGACCGGGAAGAGCTGCGCATCGTCGCCGATCAGATCGGCGCGCCTACCAGCGCCGACCTTATCGCCGACATCACCGCGCAGGTGCTGGGGCAACTGCGGAACCATCCTCAACCCGATAGCCTCAGCGGTCTCTATCACCTTACGGCCAGCGGCGAGACGAGCTGGCATGGTTACGCCCGCTTCGTCATCGCCCAAGCCCAGCGACTGGGCTTGCCGCTGCGTACCACTCCCGAGCGCGTCCTGCCAATCATGACCCATGAATACCCGCTTCCCGCGCCGAGGCCGGCAAACTCCAGGCTAGACACCACCCATCTCAGGGAGACCTTCGGTCTAACCCTGCCGGACTGGCAGTTTCACGTCCAGCGCATGCTGGTCGAGCTGATCGGAGAAAAAGCCGCATGAAGCGCAAAGGCATCATTCTCGCCGGCGGATCCGGCACCCGACTACACCCGGCCACGCTGTCAGTGTCCAAGCAACTGCTGCCGGTTTACGACAAACCAATGATCTACTACCCGCTGAGCACCTTGATGCTGGCGGGCATTCGCGAAATCCTGATCATCTCTACTCCACAGGACACTCCGCGGTTCCAGCAGTTGCTGGGCGACGGCCGCCGCTGGGGGCTGGAGCTGCAATACGCCGTGCAACAGACTCCCGAGGGGCTGGCGCAAGCCTTCCTGATTGGCGAAGACTTCCTGGCAGACAATCCCAGTGCCCTGGTGCTAGGCGATAACATCTACCATGGCCACGACTTCCAGGAACTGCTGGTCAATGCCATGCAGCGCGAAAGCGGTGCCAGCGTGTTTGCCTACCACGTGCATGATCCGGAGCGTTACGGGGTGGTGGAGTTCGATAGCCAAGGCAAAGCCATCAGCCTGGAGGAGAAGCCGAGCGCGCCCAAGTCCAACTATGCCGTGACCGGTCTGTATTTCTATGATCGGCAGGTCGTTGAGATCGCCAAGAGCATTCGCCCATCTGCCCGCGGCGAACTGGAGATCACCGACGTCAACCGCGCCTACCTTGAGCAGGGCGAACTCTCGGTGGAAATCATGGGCCGCGGTTACGCTTGGCTCGACACCGGCACCCATGAGTCCCTGCTGGATGCCAGCCAGTTCATCGCAACGCTCGAGAACCGCCAGGGGTTGAAAGTGGCCTGCCCGGAAGAAATCGCCTTCCGCCAGGGATGGATCAGTGCCGACGACCTACAACGTCTAGCCGCCTCGCTCGCCAAGAGTGGATATGGTCGCTACCTCCAACGTCTTCTGACACAAACGGTCTACTGATGAAAGTGACTCCACTGGCGATTCCCGACGTGCTACTGCTGGAGCCGCAGGTTTTTGGCGACAGCCGCGGCTTTTTTTTCGAGAGTTTCAATCAACGGAAATTCGAGCAGGCCGTGGGGCACGCGGTCACATTCGTTCAGGACAACCATTCCCGCTCGGCTCGCCACGTCCTGAGGGGCCTGCACTATCAGATCTGCCAGGCTCAGGGGAAACTCGTGCGAGTGACCCACGGCGAGGTATTCGACGTCGCCGTCGACTTGCGTCGTAGCTCGCCGACATTTGGCCGCTGGGTAGGCCAGGTTCTGAGCGCCGACAACAAGCTGCAGATGTGGATCCCCGAGGGTTTCGCCCACGGCTTCGTGGTCACCAGCGAAAGCGCCGAGTTTCTCTACAAGACCACCGATTTCTGGGCTCCCGAACATGAGCGCTGCATAGCCTGGAACGATCCGGAATTGGCCATCGAGTGGCCAATACAGGTCCAGCCTGAACTGTCCGGCAAAGACCGCGAAGGAAAGTCTTTGGCTGAGGCCGCTCTGTTCGACTGACGGTTTGGCGCAATACCACCACAACAAGAACAACGCAGTACGGAGAATGCTTGTGCAGCATCGGCGCAAGGTTGTGATCGTCCTCGGCATGCATCGCAGCGGGACCAGCGCGCTCACGCGCGGACTGCAGGCACTCAATCTGGATCTGGGCGAGAACCTCACCGAAGCGGTAGAGGGCAACAATGATAAGGGCTTCTGGGAAGACCGCGAAGTTGTGGCGATCAATGAAGTTCTGCTGGAGCGCCTGGGCGGCCACTGGGACTCGCTGACACCGCTCGACGAGCGCCAGCTTGATGCCCAGCTAACCGTCGACCTGGAGGAGCGTGCCGTACGCTACCTCGACGAGCGCTTCCGCACGTCCCCGCTGCTGGGCCTGAAGGACCCGCGCATCAGCCGATTGCTGCCATTCTGGCGCCGCCTGCTGGAGCGCCAGGACATCGAGGCCAGTTATGTCATCTGCGTGCGACATCCACTTAGCGTGGCCCGCTCACTTGCCTTGCGGGACGGTTTCAGCACGGCCAAGAGCCTGGCACTGTGGCAACAGCACACCCTCGATGCGCTGCGCCACAGCGACGACAGCCGACGCCTGGTGATCTGCTATGAGTACCTGATGGGCGACCCAGAGGGTCAGGTCATGCGCATGGCCGCCCGTCTCGACCTCCAGCCCGGCAGCCGTGAAAGCCTCGACGAATACGTCCATGAATTCCTCGACGATCAGTTGCAGCACGGCCGCCACGCCATCGACGACCCTGAGCTGGCCAATCAGGCGCCGGCGGCACTGCTGGACCTTTATCGGTTATGCATGGAGTTGGCCGCTGATCGGCGTTCCCTGGAACAAACCGAGACGCAGGACCTGCTGCGCTTTCTTTACAAACAACTTGAAGCCCAACGCGACGCCCTGACCCTGTTCCACCGTCATGACAGCAGCGAACTCCAGCGGCACGCGGCCCTGGTCCACGAATGGGAAGATACCCGCGCCGCGCTGGAGCAACGGCTCGAGGAACAGGCCGAGCGCCTGCGCAATTTGGTAGCTGAACTGAGCGCCGCTCAGCAACGAGGCAAGCGCCTGGAGGGGGAGTTGGACGGGACCCGCCGGGCACTCGAAGATACCCGCGCCACCGTAGAAAAAATCCAGTCTTCCACCTCGTGGATGCTGACCAAGCCCGTCCGCTTCACCACCCGACTGTTCAGCGGAAGACACCGCGAGGCACTGATCAGCCTACGCAACTATGGCGTGCAACTCGGCCGCAGTGCTTACTGGAAACTGCCGGTAGCCTATCGCGACCCGATGGTGCGCCTGGTCTACCGGCATATGGGCTTTGTCTTCAAGGGTGTGCCGCACTACGAGCAGTGGAGGAACCTCGGGCGACAGGGCGTTGGCGACGATCAACGGGCTCCGGAGCTGATCGATATCCAGCGCGTTCCAGCCTGCGGTACGCTGGACGGCCGAATCGCGATTCATCTGCATCTGTTCTACAGCGATCTCGCCGAGGAATTTCGCAGCTATTTCGCGAATATGCCCTTTACCTACGACCTGTTCGTCTCCGTGTGCGATCAGCCAGCGTCAGAAGTGGCTCAGCGCATTTTCGCCGCGTTGCCAAATTGTGGCGCCCTGCACGTCCAACAGGTGGAAAACCGTGGGCGCGACATGGCGCCATTCTTCTGCACCTTCGGCGAAGTGCTGCGCAACTACGACTATCTGTTGCACCTGCACAGCAAGAAATCCCTCTACAACCGGGGCGCTACGCAGGGCTGGCGAGAGTACTTGTGCGAGTCGCTGCTGGGCAGCTCCGACAGAATCCGCTCGATATTCACGCTGCTCGACAGTGACCGATGCGGCATCGTCTACCCGCAGAACTACGACGGTCTGCCCTACATGGCCAACACCTGGCTGGCCAACCGTTCGCGTGGTCATACCTGGGCCCAGCGCATCGGCCTGGCGCGGGTGCCGGAAGGCTATTTTCACTACCCCGCCGGCAGTATGTTCTGGGCTCGCAGCGAAGCGCTCAAACCGCTGTTCGATGCTCAACTGAAACTGGAAGACTTCGAGGCCGAAGCGGGCCAGCGCGACGGGACCCTGGCCCATTGCCTGGAGCGACTGCTGACCTTGAGCAGCCAGGCACAGGAACTGCCAATCGCGATCCTTGCCGACCCGCAACCCCACGCCTGGTCGCCCTGGGGCTTGCACCACTACTTCGCCCGCAGCCATGAACACCTGCAACACGCGATTGCGGCCGAACAGACCAAAGCGGTCGCCTTCGACATCTTCGATACCTTGCTGGTGCGGCCGCTGATCAATGCCGAATCCACCAAGCAACTGGTCGCCCGGCAGGCCGGCGCCACCCTTGGCGGCCTCTATCTTGATTACCGCGCCAGCGCCGAGGGGCGCGCCCGCGAGCGTGCCGGGCGAGACGTCGGCCTGGACGAGATCTATGCCGAACTGCAGCGTCTAACCGGCATCAAGGATGAGGAACGGCGCCAACTCCAGACACTCGAAGAGCGTATCGAGCTGGCCAGCGTCAGCGCCCGCCCAGAAGCCGTCGCCCTGTTCATGCATGCTTGCCAACTGGGCAAACCGGTCCTGCTGATCAGCGACATGTTCCTTCCGCGCCGTTGTATCGAGCAGATGCTTCGTCGCAACGGTATCGACGGCTGGACGACCTTCTACCTGTCCAACGAGGTCGGGGTGCGCAAGGACCAGGGCGAGCTGTACCATCATGTCCTGCGTGATCGCCAGTTGGATCCACAAGATCTCCTCATGATCGGCGACAACGAGCGCTCGGACTTCCAGATTCCTGACGACCTGGGCATTCGAACGGTACATCTGCTCCGGCCGACCGAACTGGCCCGCGGCCTGCCGGCGTTCCGTCCACTGGTGGAAGAATGCGAGCGCCACGCCGAACTGGACCACGAGTTGATGCTGGGTCTCCTGCTACGGCGCAACTTCTCTCCGCTTACCTACGCGGGGCTGCCAGTGCGCCAAATCACTCGGGACGACGCCGAGCTGCTCGGCTACAACATCCTCGGCCCACTGCTGGCGAGCTTCTCCGACTGGCTGTGGCATACCGCGCGGCGCGACGGGATTGACCAGTTGCACTTCCTGTCCCGCGAAGGAAAGTTGCTAAAGGCAGCCTACGACCTCTGGTGCGAAGGGCTGGAGGACACTCCATCCGCGCACTACCTGGTGGTTTCGCGACGGGCCACCACCATGGCTCGGCTCGCGGATTGGGAGGACATCCAGCGCCTCGCGCGGCCCACCTACTTTGCCAACAGTCTGGAAAACTTCCTCGACTCACGCTTCGGCTATCAGCTGAGCGCTGAGCGCCGCCAGCAGTTGATCAGTGCCGGCCATTGGCGCGAAGAGCAGCAGGTGGAAGTGATCGACAACGATATCCGTTCCATCGTCCCCGTGCTGCAGGCGCTACAGGCAGAACTGCTGGAGCAGGGAGCCCGCGAGCGCCCGGCGATGATGGCGTACCTGCAGTCGACCCCCCTGGCGTTGGCGCAGAACACGGCGGTGGTCGATGTCGGCTATTCCGGCACTATTCAGGCCCAGCTCACCCGGCTGTTAGCGCGCCCGATCCATGGCTACTACTTCATTACCGACAAGGACATCGCCCAAGTGGTGGAGCCGCTCGGGGTCTGGGCGCAGGGTTGCTTCCTGGACCAGGCTACGCGGCTGCAGCCGGGCGCGGAATTGTACCGGCAGAGCTTTCAGCTGGAGAAACTGCTCAGCGCCGACGACACCCAATTGCTGCGCTATGAACTGGACGCCGCCGGGCACCCGCTCGGGCGGTTTCTACCGCAAACCGAGCAGGAAAGGCTCGCCTGTGTGACGCGCCGAGCAGTCCAAAAAGGGGCGCTGGCGTATGTTGCACACGCTCGCGAGCTACGTGAAAACCTGCTACCAGGCCTGCGCCCACCCAGGGAGTTTGCTCTGCGCTTATGGTCGCTGTTCATAGAACGCCCCAGCGCGGAAGAAGAACACATGCTGCAGCGCCTGACGCTAGATGACCATTATTGCGGCCGCGGCTACGTTAGCTGACAGGTACCGCATCGCAAGAGAACCGACGCCATGACCGACCGCAATCTACGCTGGCATACCGGCCGCCTCAGCATCGACGAACGCAACAATCGGATGCACCAGAAGCCGGCGACACTCTGGCTGACCGGCCTGAGTGGTTCGGGCAAGTCGACGCTAGCCTTTGCCCTTGAGTATGCCCTGCATGAGCTGGGCTACTCTGCCGTAGTCCTCGACGGCGACAATGTCCGCCACGGCCTGTGCAAAGACCTGGGCTTCAGCCACGAAGACCGCACAGAGAACATCCGGCGAGTGGCCGAGGTGTCCAAACTGATGAACGATGCCGGCTTGATCGTCATCACCTCCTTTATTTCGCCCTTCCGCCAGGATCGCGACCAGGCGCGCCAGATCATCGGCGAAGAGCGTTTTCGCGAAATCCACCTGAGCACGACCCTCAGCGTTTGCGAGAAGCGCGACCCCAAGGGCTTGTACAAGAAAGCGCGCGCGGGAGCCCTGCCAGACTTCACCGGTATCGGTTCGCCCTACGAAGAACCGCTGGCCCCCTTCGAGCGTATCGACACCGATCACCTGAGTCTCGAAGAGAGCGTGGCGCGCCTGATGAAACTGCTGCAGTTGCAGCCCATCGTGCGCTGATCGGTGTAGCATCGACGGCGGAAACAACCGCATGCGATGTACGCCGCCTTGAACCTACATTTGACCCGCTGGCGCTCGCTGGCGCTTCTCCTGCTCCTGCTCGCACCGCTGCTCTGGCCCCTCCATCACTTCGCCGAGCGCTACTACAGCCAGCAACTGGCCGAGCAGAACCAGCAGACCCTCGACCTCTACGTCGCCAACCTGCTGGGCACGCTGCGGCGCTACGAGGACCTGCCGCCGATCCTCGGCGAGCTGCCGACGTTGCGTGCCGCGCTGCAGGCGCCGCAGAGCCTGGCGGCGCAGAACGCGGCCAACCTGGAACTCCAGCGCATCCGCGGGCGCACCGGGGCGGATGTCATTTATCTGATCCAGGCGGACGGAATGACCCACGCGGCCTCCAACTGGGATCAGCCCGACAGCTTCGTCGGCCGCAACTTCTCCTTCCGCCCCTACTACAAGGAGGCAAAGCAGGGTCGGCAAGGGCGCTTCTTCGGGCTCGGCACCACGTCCAAACGGCGCGGCTACTACTTCGCCAGCGACGTGCGCGACGGTGGCAAGTTGCTCGGCGTGCTGGTGGTCAAGGTCGACCTCGAACACATGGAGCAGCTCTGGGGCAACACGCCGGAGCAATTGCTGGTGATGGACGCCAACGGTGTCGTCATCCTGTCCTCCAGCAACGCCTGGCGCTTCCACACGGCAAAGGAGCTGTCGCCTGCCAAGCAGCGCGAGATCGCCGAGAACATCCCGTACCCAGTGCTCCACCCGGAGCCGTTGAAGATCGACCCGCGGCGCTGGATCAGTCAGAGCAGTCATCTGCCTGAAACCGGCTGGACGGTGAGCATCTACACCCCACGTACCCAGGTCGATGCGCCCGTGCGCAGCGTCGTGCTGATTGGCGCGGCCACCCTGGTCGCCCTCCTCTTGTTACTCTCGCTGCTGACCATCAGCCGCCGTCACTACCTGGAACGTATCGCCCTGGAAGCCCAGGCCAAGCACGAACTCGAGCTGCGGGTACAGGAGCGCACCCAGGAGCTGGAAAGCGCGAACATCCGCTTGCAGGAAGAGGTCAGCAACCGAGAGCAGGCGCAGCGCGAGTTGATGCACGCACAGGACGAGGTCGTGCAGGCCGGCAAGCTCACGGCGCTGGGTACCATGTCCGCCAGCATCAGCCACGAACTCAATCAGCCGCTGGCAGCGATCCGCAGCTATGCGGACAACGCCCGCGTGCTGCTCGACCATGAGCGCTACGACGACGCCCGCGGCAACCTGGTGCAGATCGGCGAGCTGACCGGGCGCATGGCCTCGATCATCGGCCACCTCAAGGCCTATGCCCGCGGCGCCCGGCGCGCGCCGGAAAACGTGGCGCTGCAGCCGGCGATCAACGATGCCCTGGCGCTGGTGGCGCCGCGTCGCCAGGCGATGAACGTGGAGCTGCTCCGCGACCTGCCCGATGCCGCGATCTGGGTACAGGCCGGTGAGACGCGGCTGCGGCAGATCCTCTCCAACCTGATTTCCAACGCCCTCGATGCCCTGGCCGAGAAGGGCCTGCCGCGGCGCATCTGGCTGACCGCAGAGCAAACGCCCGAGCGCATCATCCTGTCGTTGCGCGACAACGGCCCCGGCTTCTCCGACGAAGCCCTGGCCCACGCGCGCGAGCCATTCTTCACCACCAAGACCAGCGCGAAGGGTCTGGGCCTGGGCCTGGCCATCTGCGACACGCTGTTACGCACGCTGGGCGGACACCTGGAATTCGGGAATCACCCCGAGGGCGGCGCTCTCGTACAATTGCACCTGTTGCCGGGCATCCCCGGCGTGACCCTGACGCCGCAAGAGGAAACCCGCGCATGAGTTCGGCCGAGCCGTTCGATTTCACCACCCAGGTGCTGCTGATCGATGACGATCCGCACCTGCGCCAGGCGCTCTGCCAGACACTCGACCTCGCGGGCTTCCACGTCGTTACGCTGGGCGACGCGCGGCAGATCGACCCACAGCAGGCGCGCGACTGGCCCGGAGTGATCGTCAGCGACATCCGCATGCCGGGCATCGATGGCCTGCAATTACTGGAACAATTGCACGCGCAGGACTCCGAACTGCCGGTGATCCTGATCACCGGCCACGGCGACGTGCCGCTCGCCGTGAAGGCCATGCGCTCCGGCGCCTATGACTTCCTGGAAAAACCCTTCCCCAGCGATGCGCTGCTGGACAGCGTGCGCCGCGCGTTGGACGTACGCCGCCTGGTGCTGGAAAACCGCAGCCTGCGCCTGGCCCTCACCGAACAGAAGGAAGTCCGTGGCCGGCTGGTCGGCCAGTCCGCGCCGATGCAGCGGCTGCAGCAGCAGGTGGCATCGCTGGCGGCGATCCAGGCGGACGTGCTCGTGCTGGGGGAAACCGGCTCGGGCAAAGAGGTGGTTGCCCGCGCCCTGCACGACCTGTCGAGCCGCCGCAACGGCCCCTTCGTCGCCATCAACGCCGGCGCATTGGCTGAGTCAGTGGTCGAAAGCGAGCTGTTCGGCCACGAGCAAGGCGCCTTCACCGGCGCGCAGAAGCGCCGCATCGGCAAGTTCGAATTCGCCAACGGCGGCACGCTGTTCCTCGACGAAATCGAAAGCATGAGCCTGGATGTGCAGGTGAAGCTGTTGCGCCTGCTGCAGGAGCGTACCGTCGAGCGCCTCGGCTCCAACCAGCTGATCCCGCTGGACATCCGCATCATCGCGGCGACCAAGGAAGACCTGCGCCTGGCCTCCGACGAAGGCCGCTTCCGCGCCGACCTGTACTACCGCCTAAACGTCGCCAGCCTGCGCATTCCACCGCTACGCGAGCGCGGTAACGACATCCTTCTTTTATTCCAGCATTTCGCCGAACGCGGCGCGCAGCGCCACGGCCTGACCGCGCGCCCGCTGGACTCGGCACAGCGCGCACAACTGCTGGCCCACGGCTGGCCGGGCAACGTCCGCGAATTGCAGAACGCGGCGGAACGCTATGCGCTCGGCCTGGACCTGGGCCTGGATGAGAGTCACGGGCACGCGATGGCCGTTACGCCCGGCGCCGGGCTCAACGAACAGGTGGAATCCTTCGAGCGCGCCCTGATTGCCGCCGAGATGAGCCGTCCGCATAGCTCGCTACGCAGCCTGGCCGAAGCATTGGGCGTGCCGCGCAAGACCCTGCACGACAAGCTGCGCAAGCATGGCCTGCTGTTCTCCGGCAGTGGCGGAAATTCCGCCGACGACAGCGACGCTTGAGCAGAAATCCGCCGATGTCCTTGCCTGCGACCAAGGGAGAACAGCGTCGTAGAGCACTGTGACGTAGTCTGCAGCCCTGGCACACACCTTGCTCTGCCACACGGGTGCGATTGCCTTGCGCATCACACCTCGCGACGTGCCCGTCACGCCGCGCCCGGCGGGCCACGAACCCGGCGGTGTCCTTCAGGCTTCTTGCCATCTCGCGCTTTCGACTCGCAAGGCGCATCGCCGGGTGCAGCGATCCTGCCCCGGCCAATTTCCTCCCGCTGAGCCTTCAGCTCCCTTCAGATAATCCCTACACGCTCGAATACCGCGTCGCACAGGCGATGTGCTCATTCAGCACCAATCCGCTAATGCACCTGCTCGCCGCGCCACGCGAGGGGCTGCCACGAAGCGGTCATCCGCGCGCGATCAAAATTTCACGAAATCCCCTCTAAATCGGGGCGGGAATGCAAAACCTCTCCTATGGTTTATGCGGGGTGGGCAGAGCAGGAAGTACTGCCTAATACATTGGATAGCAAGCTATTGACCTGAGTCAGGGGCCCGCCCCGGGGAAAGGCGCTCAATAGCTTCACTCTCCAACTTCCTATAGGGAGATTCTGAAATGTCAGAAGAAAGCAGCCAAAAATTAAAGCTAGGCGCTTTGACAGCTCTTGTTGTGGGTTCGATGATCGGCGGGGGCATCTTCTCGCTCCCGCAAAACATGGCGGCCAGCGCGGACGTTGGCGCCATCCTCATTGGTTGGGCCATCACTGCCGTCGGCATGCTGACCCTGGCCTTCGTGTTCCAGACCCTCGCCAACCGCAAGCCGCAACTCGACGGTGGGGTGTACGCCTACGCCAAGGCGGGGTTCGGTGACTACATGGGCTTCTCGTCGGCCTGGGGTTACTGGATCAGCGCGTGGCTCGGCAACGTCGGCTACTTCCTCCTGCTGTTCAGCACCCTGGGCTACTTCTTCCCGATCTTCGGCAAGGGCGACACCGTCGCGGCGATCGTCTGCGCCTCGGTGCTGCTGTGGGCCCTGCACTTCCTGGTGCTGCGCGGGATCAAGGAAGCGGCGTTCATCAACACCATCACCACGGTGGCGAAGATCGTCCCGCTGTTCCTGTTCATCCTGATCTGCCTGTTCGCCTTCAAGCTGGACATCTTCACCGCTGACATCTGGGGCAAGAGCAACCCGGACCTGGGCAGCGTGATGAACCAGGTGCGCAACATGATGCTGGTCACCGTGTGGGTGTTCATCGGCATCGAGGGCGCAAGCATCTTCTCGTCCCGTGCGGAAAAACGCTCGGACGTCGGCAAGGCCACCGTGATCGGCTTCATCACCGTCCTGCTGCTGCTGGTGCTGGTGAACGTCCTGTCCATGGGCGTGATGACCCAGCCGGAACTGGCCAAGCTGCAGAACCCGTCGATGGCGCTGGTACTGGAGCATGTGGTCGGTCACTGGGGCGCGGTGCTGATCAGCGTCGGCCTGCTGATCTCCCTGCTGGGCGCCCTGCTCTCCTGGGTCCTGCTGTGCGCAGAGATCATGTTCGCCGCCGCCAAGGACCACACCATGCCGGAGTTCCTCCGCAAGGAGAACGCCAACCAGGTGCCGGCCAACGCCCTCTGGCTGACCAACATCTGCGTACAGGTCTTCCTGGTGATCACCTTCTTCACCTCCGGTGACCCGAACGGCATGGACCCGTACACCAAGATGCTGCTGCTGGCGACCTCGATGATCCTGGTCCCGTACTTCTGGTCCGCCGCCTACGGCCTGCTGTTGGCCGTCAAGGGTGAGACCTACGAGAACGATCCGGGCGAGCGCAGCAAAGACCTGATCATCGCCGGTATCTCGGTGATCTACGCGGTGTGGCTGATCTACGCGGGCGGCCTGAAGTACCTGCTGCTGTCGGCACTGCTGTACGCCCCCGGCGTCATCCTCTTCGCCAAAGCGAAACATGAAGTGGGCCAACCCATCTTCACCAACGTCGAGAAGCTCATCTTCGCGGCAGTCGTGATCGGTGCGCTGATTGCGGCCTACGGCCTCTACGACGGCTTCCTCACTCTGTAACTCCTGGAGACATCTCATGAGCACGGAAAAAACCAAACTTGGCGTTCATTCTGAAGCTGGCAAACTACGCAAAGTGATGGTCTGCTCGCCTGGACTCGCCCATCAACGCCTGACCCCGAGCAACTGCGACGAGTTGCTGTTCGACGACGTTATCTGGGTGAACCAGGCCAAGCGCGACCACTTCGACTTCGTCACCAAGATGCGTGAACGCGGCATCGACGTCCTGGAAATGCACAACCTGCTGACCGAGACCGTCCAGAACCCCGAAGCCCTGAAGTGGATTCTCGACCGCAAGATCACCGCCGACAGCGTCGGCCTGGGCCTGACCCAGGAACTGCGTGGCTGGCTGGAAAGCCTGGAGCCGCGCAAGCTGGCCGAATTCCTGATCGGTGGCGTGGCCTCCGACGATATCCCGGAAAGCGAAGGCGCCAAGGCGCTGAAGATGTACCGCGACTACCTGGGCCACTCCAGCTTCCTGCTGCCGCCGCTGCCCAACACCCAGTTCACCCGTGACACCACCTGCTGGATCTACGGCGGCGTCACCCTGAACCCGATGTATTGGCCGGCGCGACGTCAGGAAACCCTGCTGACCACCGCGATCTACAAATTCCACCCGGAATTCACCAACGCCGACTTCGAAGTCTGGTACGGCGACCCGGACAAGGACCATGGTTCTTCCACCCTGGAAGGCGGCGACGTGATGCCCATCGGCAAGGGCATCGTCCTGATCGGCATGGGCGAGCGCTCCTCCCGCCAGGCCATCGGCCAGGTAGCCCAGGCGCTGTTCGCCAAGGGCGCCGCCGAGAAAGTCATCGTCGCCGGCCTGCCGAAATCCCGCGCCGCGATGCACCTGGACACCGTCTTCACCTTCTGCGATCGCGACCTGGTCACCGTCTTCCCGGAAGTGGTGAAGGAGATCGTTCCCTTCATCCTGCGCCCCGACGAGAAGAGCCCCTACGGCATCAGCATCCAGCGCGAAGACAAGGACTTCCTCACGGTCGTCGCCGAATCGCTGGGCCTGAAGAAACTGCGCGTCGTCGAAACCGGCGGCAACAGCTTCGCCGCCGAACGCGAGCAGTGGGACGACGGCAACAACGTGGTCTGCCTCGAACCGGGCGTGGTGGTGGGTTATGACCGCAACACCTACACCAACACCCTGCTGCGCAAGGCCGGCGTGGAAGTCATCACCATCAGCGCCGGCGAACTGGGCCGGGGCCGTGGCGGCGGTCACTGCATGACCTGCCCGATCATCCGCGATCCGATCGACTACTGATCCGCGCGCTATACAGATAGACGCGACTACCTCAACCAGAGCGCAAGCACCTCATGTGGCGGCCCTAGCCAGGGCCGCCAGCCCCGCCAGCCACGAGCTGTACTGACGAGGGCCGAGAACGAATCCCACAAGGAGATAGACCATGGCTTTCAATATGCACAACCGCAACCTGCTCAGCCTGATGCACCACAGCACTCGCGAGTTGCGCTACCTGCTCGACCTGTCCCGCGACCTGAAACGCGCCAAATACACCGGTACCGAGCAGCAGCACCTGAAAGGCAACAACATTGCGCTGATCTTCGAAAAGACCTCGACCCGCACCCGCTGCGCCTTCGAAGTCGCCGCCTATGACCAGGGCGCCAACGTCACCTACATCGACCCGAACTCCTCGCAGATCGGCCACAAGGAATCGATGAAGGACACCGCCCGCGTCCTCGGCCGCATGTACGACGCCATCGAATACCGTGGCTTCAAGCAGGAAATCGTCGAAGAACTCGCCAAGTTCGCCGGCGTACCGGTATTCAACGGCCTGACCGACGAATACCACCCGACCCAGATGCTGGCCGATGTGCTGACCATGCGCGAGCACAGCGACAAGCCGCTGCACGAGATCGCCTACGCCTACCTGGGCGACGCCCGCAACAACATGGGTAACTCCCTGCTGCTGATCGGCGCCAAGCTCGGCATGGACGTGCGCATCGCCGCACCGAAGGAACTCTGGCCGACCGACGAACACGTCGCCGCCTGCAAGAAGTTCGCCGAGGAAAGCGGTGCCCGCATCACCATCACCGAAGACCCGAAAGCCGCGGTCAAGGGCGTGGACTTCATCCACACCGACGTGTGGGTATCCATGGGTGAGCCGGTGGAAGCCTGGGGCGAACGCATCAAGGAACTGCTGCCCTACCAGGTCAACACCGAGATGATGAAGGCCGCCGGCAACCCGCGCGTGAAGTTCATGCACTGCCTGCCCGCCTTCCACAACAGCGAGACCAAGGTCGGCAAGCAGATCGCCGAACAGTACCCGAACCTGAAGAACGGCATCGAAGTGACCGAAGACGTCTTCGAATCCCCCTACAACATTGCCTTCGAGCAAGCGGAAAACCGCATGCACACCATCAAGGCAATCCTCGTTTCGACCCTCGCCGACATGTAATGCCGGGCCGCCCCGGAGCCGCGCCACGCGCAGGCTCCGGGCGCGTTTCCACTCTTTCGGAGGAAATGAATATGCGTATCGTCGTCGCATTGGGCGGCAATGCCCTGCTGCGTCGTGGCGAACCCATGACTGCCGACAACCAGCGCACCAACGTACGGATCGCGGCTGAACAGATCGCCAAGGTTGCCCCGGGCAACGAGCTGGTGATCGCCCACGGCAACGGCCCGCAGGTCGGCCTGCTGGCCCTGCAGGGTGCGGCCTACGAGAAGGTCAGCCCCTACCCGCTGGACGTCCTGGGCGCCGAGACCGAAGGCATGATCGGCTACATGATCGAACAGGAAATGGGCAACCTGCTGCCGTTCGAAGTGCCGTTCGCCACCCTGCTCACCCAGGTCGAGGTCGACGCCAAGGACCCGGCCTTCCAGAACCCGACCAAGCCCATCGGCCCGGTCTACACCAAGGAAGAGGCCGAAAGCCTCGCCAAGGAGAAAGGCTGGAGCATCGCCCCGGACGGTGACAAGTTCCGCCGCGTCGTGGCCAGCCCGCGTCCGAAGCGCATCTTCGAGATCCGCCCGGTCAAGTGGCTGCTCGAGAAAGGCACCATCGTCATCTGCGCGGGCGGCGGCGGCATCCCGACCATGTACGACGAATCCGGCAAGAAACTCTCCGGCGTCGAAGCGGTGATCGACAAGGACCTGTGCTCCTCGCTGCTGGCCCAGGAACTGTCGGCTGACATCCTGATCATCGCCACCGACGTGGACGCGGCCTACATCGACTGGGGCAAACCGACCCAGAAAGCCATCGCCCAGGCCCACCCGGACGAACTCGAGCGCCTCGGCTTCGCCGCCGGCTCCATGGGCCCGAAGGTCCAGGCCGCCATGGAGTTCGCCCGCAACACCGGCAAGGACGCGGTGATCGGCTCGCTGGAAAACATCGTTGCCATCACCCAGGGCAAGTCCGGCACTCGCGTCAGCACCAAGAAAGCAGGCATCGAATACCGTTGAGTTTCGCCTGCTGTCAGAAACGGGAGCCCTCTGTGGCTCCCGTTTTCATTCATACGTCCCTGCACGATCTGCCCGGAAATTCGTCGCCTTCTTCCGTCAAATCCTGGCGCGAGCGTGACTCGGCGGTCATCATCCTCGTCAGCTAAAGCATTCCGAATCACTACAAGCCACCGCCTGGCTTTGTGCCACCGGGCAGCCCCGCCATGGGCCACCGTCGTCCGGCGCGCAAGATGCACTTGCTGAAGGAGTTTCCGAGAGATGTCTCGACTACCGGTCATCGTTGGTTTTGGTGGATATAACGCGGCAGGCCGCAGTTCCTTCCACCATGGGTTCCGCCGCACCGTCCTCGAATCCATGGAGAGCACCGCCCGCCAGGAAACCCTCGCCGGTCTTGCGGTGATGATGAAACTGGTCGAGGTCGTCGACGGCCAGCACCAGGATGCCGACGGCAACCCCCTCGACCTCGCCGCCATCGAGCAGCGCTTCGAGCAACAGATTCGCCAGTCCACCCTGATCCGCCGCATCGAGCTGCAATACCTCGACGTCGACGCCGCCCACTGCCACAAGAGCCTGACCGTCAGCGCCGCGGGCAGCCCGGTGACCTTCACCACCCTGCGCAAGCAACTGCCCGAGCCGCTGCCGGCCAACTGGTCGGTGGAAGACCTCGACGGCGGCGAAGTCCGCGTCACCCTTCACGACAGCTGCGAATTCAAGGTCGACAGCTACCGCGCGCTGCCGGTGAAATCCGCCGGCCAGCTGCCCACCGGCTTCGAGCCGAGCGAGCTGTACAACTCGCGCTTCCACCCGCGCGGCCTGCAGATGTCCGTGGTCGCCGCCACCGACGCGGTGCGCTCCACCGGCCTCGACTGGCAGACCATCTGCAACGCCGTACAGCCCGACGAAATCGCCGTGTTCTCCAGCAGCATCATGAGCCAGCTGGACGAGAACGGCTTCGGCGGCCTGCTGCAATCGCGCCTGCGCGGCCACCGCGTCTCGGCCAAGCAACTGCCGCTGGGCTTCAACAGCATGCCCACCGACTTCATCAATGCCTACGTGCTGGGCAGCGTCGGCATGACCGGCAGCGTCACCGGCGCTTGCGCCACCTTCCTGTACAACCTGCAGAAGGGCATCGACGTCATCACCACCGGCCAGGCCCGCGTGGCCATCGTCGGCAACGCCGAGGCGCCGATCACCTCGGAGATCATCGAGGGCTACGCTGCCATGGGCGCGCTGGCCACCGAGGAAGGCCTGCGTCACATCGAAGGCCGCGACGACGTCGACTTCCGCCGCGCCAGCCGCCCGTTCGGCGACAACTGCGGCTTCTCCCTGGCCGAGTCCGCGCAGTACGTCGTCCTGATGGACGACGAGCTGGCCCTGGAGCTGGGCGCCGACATCCACGGCTCGGTGCCGGACGTGTTCATCAACGCCGACGGCTTCAAGAAGTCCATCTCCGCCCCCGGCCCGGGCAACTACCTGACCATGGCCAAGGCCGTGGCCGCCGCCGCGCAGATCGTCGGCGAGAACAGCGTGCGCCAGCACAGCTTCGTCCACGCCCACGGCTCCAGCACCCCGGCCAACCGCGTCACCGAATCGGAGATCCTCGACCGCGTCGCCACCGCCTTCGGCATCGAAAGCTGGCCCATCGCCGCGGTGAAGGCTTTCGTCGGCCACTCCCTGGCGACCGCCAGCGCCGACCAGCTGATTTCCGCCCTGGGCACCTTCCGCTACGGCGTCATCCCCGGCATCAAGACCGTGGACAAGTTCGCCGACGACGTCTTCAAGGACCACATCGCCCTGTCCAACACCGACGTGCGCCGGGACGACCTGGAAGTCTGCTTCATCAACTCCAAGGGCTTTGGCGGCAACAACGCCACCGGCGTGCTGCTGTCCCCGGCCGTCACCGAGAAAATGCTGCGCAAGCGCCACGGCGACGCCGCCTTCGCCGACTACCAGGCCCGCCGCGAAGCCACCCGCGCCGCTGCCCGGCAGTACGACGAAGCCGCGCTGCAGGGCCGTTTCGACATCATCTACAACTTCGGCAACGACATGATCGACGAGCAGGCCATCGAGATCAGCGACCAGGGCATCCAGGTCCCCGGCTTCAGCCAGACCATCGCCTACAAGAAGGACGAACGCTTCCGCGACATGATCGACTGATCGCCGACGTTCAACGAAAAAGCCGGGCAAATGCCCGGCTTTTTACTTCTGAAGACGACCGGCTCTTCGTAGGAGCGAGCTTGCTCGCGAACGGAGTCACCGGAGGCATTGAGGTTGAGCGGTTCGCGAGCAAGCTCGCTCCTACAGGGCCACGGCGAACCCCACCGCCTGCGTAGGTGCGGATTTATCCGCGATGACCGATCGCGCGCCGAGATAGCCAGTCAATACGTCCCCTGCCCCACGCCCAACTCCAGAATGCTCGCCTTGAGGTTCTCGAAGTCGTATTCGGTCAGGCCGACGTAATCCAGCACCACCGCGCGTACGCTTTCCCACTCGTGGTCCTCGTCCTGGTTGCCCAGCACGCGGTACGACCCGCAGATGTGCTCGGCCATCTTCAGGATCGCCAGCAGGTTCTTCAGCTGGGTGTCGCGCGAATTGTCGTCGCTGAAGATCGACAGCGCGTTGTGATGGTTGGCGATGGCCTCGCACACATGCTCCGGCAGGCGCCAGGAGCGCGCGGTGAAGTAGCCGACCACCGCATGGTTGGTGTTCAGCACGCGGTTTTCGGTATCCACCACGCGGCGCTCATCGCTGGCGCTGGCGTAGGCCTCCTCCAGCACATCCATGTAGTGCGGAAAGCGTTTGAGCATCAGTGGGATGCCGCAGTTGTGGAACAGCCCCAGCGCGTAGGCCTCGTCCACCGACTCGTAGCCGATGCGCTTGGCCAGGTTCAGGCAGCTCATGGCCACGTCCTGGGCGGTATCCCAGAAGCGGTTGAGGGTGACGATGGTGGCGTCGCTCATCTCGCCCTTGATCGACTGGGCGTTGATCAGGTTGATCACCGAGCGGCTGCCCAGCAGGTTCACCGCGCGCTGGATCGAGGTGATGCGGTTGGCCAGGCCGAAGAACGGCGAGTTCACCAGCTTCAGCAGCGCACCGGAGAGCCCCGGGTCCTGGCTGATCAGCCTGGCGATCGCCTTCAGGTCCGGATTGGGCATGAACTGCTCCATCTGCAGGTCAACCATGATCTGCGGCTGCGGCGGCACGCTGATGCCCTGCAGGGCCTGACGGATCTGTTCGGCGGAGAGTTCTTGGGACATGGGGCGCGCTGGCGAAGTGGACGGGGGGCACAGTTTACCCAGAGCGGAGCCGTCTGGAACTGCCCTTTCGATGCTTCATGCATCGGCCGCACCGGCCAAACCTTTACCGCGCAGCGAAGCGACCAAAAGCGCGTGCCTCGGGCACCGGCGCAGCGCCCTGCTGCGCTATAATCCCGCTCTTTTTGCCGGAGCCCTCCCCATGACCCTGCCCAGCCTGCGTCTGAAAGCCAACGCCGAGCGCCGCCTGCGCGCCGGCCACCTGTGGGTCTACAGCAACGAGGTGGACGTTGCCGCCACCCCGCTGAACGGATTCGGCGCCGGCGAACAGGCCATTCTCGAAATGGCCAACGGCAAGCCGCTGGGCATCGTCGCGATGAGCCCGAACAACCTCATCTGCGCCCGCCTGATTTCCCGCGATACCAAGCACGTTCTCGACAAATCGCTGCTGGTTCATCGCCTGAACGTGGCCCTGAGCCTGCGTGACCGCCTGTTCGACAAGCCGTTCTACCGCCTGGTATACGGCGACTCCGACCTGCTGCCCGGCCTGGTGGTGGACCGCTTCGGCGACGTGCTGGTGGTGCAACTCGCCTCGGCGACCATGGAGAAGCACCGCGACGACGTGCTCGCCGCCCTGCTGCAGGTGCTCAAGCCCAGCGCCGTGCTGTGGAAGAACGACTCCAGCGCCCGCGACGCCGAGGGCCTCGAGCGCTACGTGGCGAACGCCTACGGCGACGTGCCGGAATGGGTCGCCCTGGAAGAGAACGGCGTGAAATTCGAAGCCCCGGTGCTGGCCGGCCAGAAGACCGGCTGGTTCTACGACCACCGCATGAACCGCGCCCGCCTGCAGCCCTACGTGCAGGGCAAGCGCGTACTCGACCTGTTCAGCTACATCGGCGGCTGGGGCATCCAGGCCGCGGCGTTCGGCGCCAGCGACGTGATGTGCGTGGACGCCTCCGGCTTCGCCCTCGACGGCGTGGAGCGCAACGCCGCGCTGAACAGCGTGGCTGACAAGGTCGCCTGCGTCGAGGGCGATGTCTTCGAAGCCCTGCGCGAACTGAAGGCCGCCGACGAGCGCTTCGACGTGATCGTGGCCGACCCGCCCGCCTTCATCAAGCGCAAGAAGGACCTGAAGAACGGCGAGGCCGCCTACCGCCGCCTCAACGAACAGGCCATGCGCCTGCTGTCCAAGGACGGCATCCTGGTCAGCGCCTCCTGCTCCATGCACCTGCCCGAGGACGACCTGCAGAACATCCTGCTGGGCAGCGCCCGCCACCTGGATCGCAACATCCAGCTGCTCGAGCGCGGCGGCCAGGGCCCGGACCACCCGGTCCACCTGGCGATCCCGGAGACCCGCTACATCAAGAGCCTGACCGTGCGCCTGCTGCCCAACGGCTAAGGCACCGCGGTACGGAAAACGGGGCGCCTCCTGACGGATGCGTCCCGTTTTTCATTTCGGCGAGCGGCTGAGGGCTCGCGCCCTACGGGTTATCTACGTCTCACCTTCACTTCATCGGCATCAGCGAATCCGCCTCGCTGAGCGCCGCCTTGCCGGTCTTGCGTTCGAACAGGCACAGCTCGCGGCCCGGCTTGCCCTTCATGTGCTTCTGGGCGTAGGTCCCGCCGATCATCAGCGCCGTGTAACCCACGCTGTCGTCGAACAGCACCGGCGAACCCAGCACCTTCTTGTTCTGCAGATGGCTCAGCGCCAGGCAGGCCTCGCGCTGCTGCTTGTCCTGCGCCTGCCAGGCCGCATCGGTGGAGGCCTGCGCGATGCCGGCGACGAGGCTGGCGAGCACGAGGATACGGGTGACTTTCATGAAGTTGCTCCTGCAACCAAGGGAACGGAAAAACGCCAATGGCCATTCAGACCACGCCAGGATGGCAACAGTCTACGCCGCGCCCCGACCGCCAGCCTTTCCCTGGCGGCAAGGGCCGGCGTAGAATCGGGCAATTCCTGCCATTTATCCCCCGGCGGGCCTGTGAGCCCCGGCCGCGCAGGCGGTGACCCCGCCACGCCCCGCGCCGACCTCGCCCATGCAAGGCCATCTGCTGTTTGCATCCGGTGCGTACCGCGCTCACGATACGACTTAGAGTTTGCTCAAGGTCTCGCCGGCCAGCCCTACCCGCTGTACGCCGCCGCATAGAAGACCCGGAACGACTCCCACCGTGACCTGATGCGCAGGAACCCGTCATGCCCGATTACCGCTCGAAAACCTCCACCCACGGCCGCAACATGGCCGGCGCCCGTGCCCTGTGGCGCGCCACCGGGATGAAGGACGAAGACTTCAAGAAGCCGATCATCGCCATCGCCAACTCCTTCACCCAGTTCGTGCCCGGCCACGTGCACCTGAAGGACCTGGGCCAACTGGTTGCCCGCGAGATCGAAAAACACGGCGGCGTGGCCAAGGAATTCAACACCATCGCCGTGGACGACGGCATCGCCATGGGCCACGACGGGATGCTCTATTCCCTGCCGTCGCGCGAGATCATCGCCGACTCCGTGGAATACATGGTCAACGCCCACTGCGCCGACGCCATCGTCTGCATTTCCAACTGCGACAAGATCACCCCCGGCATGCTGATGGCCGCCCTGCGCCTGAACATCCCGGTGGTGTTCGTCTCCGGCGGTCCGATGGAAGCCGGCAAGACCAAGCTGGCCAACCACGGCCTGGACCTGGTCGATGCCATGGTGGTCGCCGCCGACGATTCCTGCTCCGACGAAAAGGTCGCCGAGTACGAGCGCAGCGCCTGCCCGACCTGCGGCTCCTGCTCCGGCATGTTCACCGCCAACTCGATGAACTGCCTGACCGAGGCCCTGGGCCTGTCCCTGCCGGGCAACGGCTCGACCCTGGCCACCCACGCCGACCGCGAGCAGTTGTTCCTGCGCGCCGGCCGCCTGGCGGTGGAGCTGTGCCAGCGCTACTACGGCGAAGGCGACGAGTCCGTGCTGCCGCGCAACGTCGCCAGCTTCAAGGCGTTCGAGAACGCCATGACCCTGGACATCGCCATGGGCGGCTCGACCAACACCATCCTGCACCTGCTGGCCGCCGCCCAGGAGGCGGAGATCGCCTTCGACCTGCGCGACATTGATCGCCTGTCGCGCAAGGTGCCGCAGCTGTGCAAGGTCGCGCCGAACATCCAGAAGTACCACATGGAAGACGTGCACCGCGCCGGTGGCATCTTCTCCATCCTCGGCGAGCTGGCCCGCGGCGGCCTGCTGCACACCGACGTACCGACCGTGCACAGCCCGAGCATGGCCGACGCCATCGCCGAATGGGACATCACCCAGACCCAGGACGAGAAGGTCCACACCTTCTTCAAGGCCGGCCCGGCCGGCATCCCGACCCAGGTCGCATTCAGCCAGAGCACCCGCTGGGACACCCTGGACGATGACCGCGCCGAAGGCTGCATCCGCAGCGTCGAGCACGCCTACTCCCAGGAAGGCGGCCTGGCCGTGCTGTACGGCAACATCGCCCTCGACGGTTGCGTGGTGAAGACCGCCGGCGTCGACGAATCCATCCACGTGTTCGAAGGCCGCGCGAAGATCTTCGAAAGCCAGGACAGCGCCGTAAAAGGCATCCTCGCCGACGAAGTGAAGCCGGGCGACATCGTGATCATCCGCTACGAAGGCCCCAAAGGCGGCCCGGGCATGCAGGAAATGCTGTATCCGACCAGCTACCTGAAGTCCAAGGGCCTGGGCAAGGCCTGCGCCCTGCTCACCGACGGCCGCTTCTCCGGCGGCACCTCGGGCCTGTCCATCGGCCACGCCTCGCCCGAAGCCGCCGCGGGCGGTGCCATCGGCCTGGTGCAGGACGGCGACAAGGTGCTGATCGACATCCCCAACCGCAGCATCAACCTGCTGGTGAGCGATGAAGAACTGGCCGCCCGCCGCGTCGAGCAGGACAAGAAGGGCTGGAAGCCGGCCCAGCCGCGCGCTCGCAAAGTGAGCACCGCGCTGAAAGCCTACGCCCTGCTCGCCACCAGCGCCGACAAGGGCGCAGTGCGCAACAAGGCGCTGTTGGACGGCTGAGTCTGGTAGAACCACGAAAAAGCCCGGCACCTGCCGGGCTTTTTCTTTCTCACGTCACCCGACGCGCGTCACGGCGTGACCGGTGCCGTGGCCGCGCAGCCGCCCGTACCCAGCTTGATGCCGCGATCCGAGTTGCAGATGGTGCCCTCGGTTTTCCATAGCACGTGGGTATCCCCGGTCGATTTCGTCGGCGTCATCAGCAGGGTCAGCGCCGTGCCATCGCTGGTCGTGGCGCTGGTGGTGACGTCGATGATGCCTTTCTCCTTCACGGCGTACGATGTGATGTTGTCGGTCTTCAGCTGTGCCGGGATGCCAAATGTCCCGGCTTTGCACTCCTCGGGCTTGTCCGCCTCGGAAATGCACAGGCTGACCGCCGTCTTCACCGCCGCCAGTTCGCTGACCGCCGCAGCCGCCTTGGTGCGCGAGGAATAGTTGGAATACAGCGGGATCGACACCGACGCCAGGATCCCGATGATCGCCACCACGATCATCAGTTCGATCAGGGTAAAACCATGTTGTGTGCGCATCTGCGTGTCCTTCTGGATGAGCGGAGGCCTGGATGGCTCCGGGTGCAGTCCAGTGAAGTCACGCCAGCCGGCGCTTACATTCAGACGCCTCCCGCCTGCGCGGCGGAAAGTTCGGTGCTGACCACCCGATCAGGACCACAGTGGGCCATCTCGTACAGCGAGAAGCGCCAATGGGACCAGTCCACTCATCCCGACCTGCCTCATGGCACTGTGCGATCCCGCCCTGGCCCAGTAAAATCGCGCTCTTTTTTCCCGGACCGCCGCCCATGAGCTCCCTCGAGAACCCGTCCGCCGCCAAGGACCAACCCGACCTGGTCTATGGCTTGGAAGATCGCCCCGCCCTGCCCATTGCCTGGCTGGCGGCGCTGCAGCACCTGCTGGCGATCATCGTGCCCATCGTCACCCCCGGCCTGCTGATCTGCCAGGCGCTGGGCGTGTCGCCGCGCGACACCAACCTGATCGTGTCGATGTCACTGGTCATCTCCGGCATCGCCACCTTCGTCCAGTGCAAGCGCTTTGGGCCGTTCGGCGCGGGCCTGCTGATCGTCCAGGGCACCAGCTTCAACTTCGTCGGCCCGCTGATCGCCGGCGGCGCGCTGATGGTGAAGAACGGCACGCCGGTGGAAGCGGTGATGGCGGCCATCTTCGGCGTGGTCATGGCCGGCTCCTTCGTGGAGATGGGCGTGTCGCGCATCCTGCCCTTCGTGAAGCGCCTGATCACCCCGCTGGTCACCGGCATCGTGGTGCTGATGATCGGCCTGACGCTGATCAAGGTCGGCCTGATCAGCATGGGCGGCGGCTTCTCCGCCATGGCCAACGGCACCTTCGCCAACGGCGAAAACCTGATGCTCTCGGGCCTGGTGCTGGCGATCATCGTCATCCTCAACCGCATCCCGGTGGTGTGGATGCGCAGCGGCGCCATCGTCATCGCCCTCGCCGTGGGCTACGCGCTGGCCGGCTACCTGGGCCGCCTGGACTTCACCGGCATGCACGAGGCGCCGGCCTTCCAGGTGCCGGTGCCGCTGCACTTCGGCGTGGGATTCTCCTGGAGCCTGTTCATCCCGATGCTGGTGATCTACCTGGTCACCTCGCTGGAAGCCATCGGTGACGTCACCGCCACCAGCAAGATCTCCCAGCAGCCGGTCGAAGGCCCGCTGTGGATGCAGCGCATCAAGGGCGGCGTGCTGGTGAACGGCGCCAACTCGCTGCTAGCCGGCCTGTTCAACACCTTCCCCAGCTCGGTGTTCGCGCAGAATAACGGCGTCATCCAGCTGACCGGCGTCGCCAGCCGCCACGTCGGCCTGTGGATCGCCGCCATGCTCATCGTGCTCGGCCTGTTCCCCAGCGTCGCCGGGGTGATCCAGGCGGTTCCCGAGCCGGTGCTCGGCGGTGCGGTAATGGTGATGTTCGGCGCGGTCGCCGCCTCGGGCATCAACATCCTCGCCGGCACCCACCTGGACCGCCGCGCGCTGCTGATCATCGCCGTCAGCCTGGCGCTGGGCCTGGGTATCTCGCAGGTGCCGGAGTTCCTCGCGCACATGCCCCACGCCATCCGCAACGTGCTGGAATCGGGCGTGGCCACCGGCGGCATCTGCGCCCTGCTGCTGAACTGGTTCCTGCCCGAGTCCGACGCCGCCAGGGCCTCGCACAACGGCTGAAGCGCCACGACGCCACCCTCGGGTGGCGTCGTCGTTTATGCTCCTGCCATGACCACGACCCTGCGCATCGGCGTCATCGCCGACACCCATGGCCTGCTGCGCCCCGAAGCGCTGGCGGCGCTGCACGGCTGCCAACGCATCCTGCACCTGGGCGACATCGGCCCCGCCTCGCTGCTCGACCAGTTGCGCGACATCGCGCCGCTGGACGTCGTGCGCGGCAACAACGACACCGACGACTGGGCCGCCGCCCTGCCGGAAACGCTGCGGCTGGAGCTGGGCGGGCTGCGGCTCTACCTGATCCACGACCTCAAGCAGCTGGCCATCGACCCGGTGGCCGATGGCATCGACGTGGTGCTCGCGGGGCATTCGCACAAGCCGCTGAACGAGGTGCGCGACGGCGTGCTGTACCTCAACCCGGGCAGCGCCGGGCCGAGGCGGTTCAGGTTGCCGATTGGGTTGGCGATCCTGGAGATCGCCGAAGGGCAGCCAAGGGTGGAGATGGTCACGCTCGTTTAAGAGCGTTCGCGAGCAACCTCGCGCCTACGCACAGCCGTGCACAACCAGTAGGCGCGAGCGTGCGCGCGAAACGCCCCGGCATCGCGGTCATCGTTCGAGCAACTGCGCGGCCAGCTGCGCCACCGCCTCCTGCCGCTCGGTCTTTTCGCTACGGCGGCCGCCATTGAGGGCGGACCACTCCGGGTGCGCCCGCGCCTTGCGCAGGGTCTCGGGGAGCTTGCCTTCGCGCCACTGCCTGTCCTCGGGCGACTGCACGTGGATCGCCTCCACCGCCGCGTGCCCGCGCGTCTGCAGGGCCGCCAGCAGTTGCCGCTGACGCAGCGCCAGCAGGCGCAGCACGCTGTCGTCCACGGACAGCTCACGGCTGCCCTTGAGCTTGCCCAGCAGGCGCTGGCCGTAATGCCCGACGGTCTGCCAGGCGCCGCCGGCGATGGCGCCCAGCGCGGTGGCCGCGCCCAGGGTCAGGCCGCCGACCAGCAGGTCGATCCCCGCCCCCGCCGCCGCGCCCGCCGCCACTCCGCCGCCCAGGCGAATGCCCAGCTGGCGCAAGGTTTCCGGGTTGAACAGGTCATCGCCCCAGCGCCCGTCCAGCAGCGGCAGGTCGGCGGCGCGGGCATCGTCCTTGCGGAAGGCGTAGAGGCTGAGCAACGCCTTGACGCAGGTGTCTTCGCGCTTGCGCACCTGGTTGCGCAGCGTCTCGGTGGCGGCGCGCACCGCCGCATCGCCAGCGGGCACCAGTTGGCGGCAGGCGGCGACATCCACCAGCAGCTCGGCGATCAGCCGCGCCCCGGCTTCGCGGCGGGCGACGGCCTGGGCCTCGTGATCGGCCACCAGGCGGTCCAGCTGCGGGCGCGCGCGTTCCAGCAGCAGCGCCAGGCTTTCGTACAGGCGGCGCTCGCCGTCCAGCGGCGGCGCCACGCTGTCGAAACGCACCAGCGCATGCAGGCCCAGGCGGGACAGCGCCTCGCGCCACTGCTCCTCGCGGTGCTGCGGGCTGGCGACGAAGTTCAGCACCGGCAGCAACGGCCGCGCGCAGGCGGCCAGCACCGCCAGTTCGTCGCGGTACTTGGCCAGCACCGGCTCGCGGGCGTCGATCACGTAGAGACCGGCGTCGGAGGCGAGCAACTGGCGCAGCACCTTGGCTTCCTGTTCGAAGCGGCCACGGGCCTCGCTGCCGTCGAGAAAGCGCCGCAGCTTCTCCGGGCCGTCCAGGCGCTCGCCGGGGCGCTCCAGAGCGTCGAGGAAATCACGCAGGGCGATGGCGTCCTCAAGACCCGGCGTGTCGTACAGCTCCAGCAGCGGCTCGCCGTCCACCGACAGCCGCGCGCCCTCCACATGCCGCGTGGTGCTGGGGCGATGGGACACCTCGCCAAAGCCCACGTCGCGGGTCAGGGTGCGCAGCAGGGAGGTCTTGCCGACGTTGGTGTGGCCGACCACGGCCAGTTTCAGCGCATCAGTCATGCCCGGTCTCCAGCCAGCCCAGGGGCGACGCCGAGGTGTGCGGCAGTTGCAGGCGCTCGATGCCGGCGTGCCAGTCGCCCAGGCGCTCGCCATCCAGCGCTTCGCCCGGCGGCGCCTGCAACAGCCAGACACGGGTGGCGGCGGCGCAACGCGAGAGTTCGGCGATCAACGCCAGGGTGCCGCGGTCCGGCGAGCGGCGCGGGTCGCAGGCGATCACCAGGCGCGCCGGCGGGTAGCGGGTGAGCTGCTCCAGGAGGCGGCGGCGCTGGGCGCCATCGTCGAGGTCGCCGGCGTTGGCGACGCCTTGCGCCAGTTTCGGCGGCCAGTTGGGCCGGTCCAGCAGTTCGATGGACACCAGCACGGCGCCATCGGCGGTGGTCGCCGGGGCCTGCGCCTGCGGTTCGACCAGTTGGTCCGGTGCGGCATCGCTGACGCCCAGGCGCTCGCTGGCCGGCATCAGGCGCTCGCGCAGCAGCGCATAGCCGGGCAGCGAGACGTCCAGCACCAGCTGCGCACGCCCGCGCTTCCAGCGCCACAGGCAGAGCAGCCAGAGCGCGCCGCGCAACAGCACGCCGTACACCAGCAGGATGCCCACCAGCCAGCCGGCCCAGGCGTGACGCGCGTTCTCGCTGGCCACCAGGGCATCGCCGCTGGCGCGTACCAGTTCCGAGTCCGGCAGCGGGAAGCCGAGCAGCGACGGCAGCGCGCCAAGGCCGTGGGTCAGGGCGATGAAGGTGTCGCCGCCGAGGATGGTGGTCTCCCAGACGAAGCCGTAGCGCCGCGTCGCCAGCAGCGCCAGCATCACGCCCAGCGCGCTGGTCAGGGCGACGAACCAGAGGCCGTGGACCAGCAGGCCGAGCGCCCAGCGCGTGAGCTTCTGCCGGTCCAGCAGCACCAGCAGCGCAGGCGCCAGTTGCGCGGCGTGGGCGTCGCGGGCGAACTTGCCGCTCAGCCACAACCACAGGCGACCGAGCGCACCGGCCGCTTCACCGCCAGCGAAGAAGGCCAGGGTCCAGCCGATCAGGGTGATCAGGTGCAGGCCGAGCAGGCTGGCCAGGGCCCAGAACACATTGACCGGGCGCACCCCGTCACCGAGGGCGGCGAAGGCCAGGCCGGCGCCACTGAACAGCGCCAGCGCCAGCAGCAGGTAGAGCGCCAGACGCGCGCCCTGCCCCCAGGTGCACAGGGCCGCGCGCTGGCCGTCGCGTTCGGCCAGCAGCAGCGCGCGGTTCTGCAAGCGCCGGCCGAGGTCGCCGCCGGCGACGATGGCGCGGCGGTTGGCTTCGCTGTCTTCCAGGGGGCCGACCTGCTCCTCGCGCAGGCGCACGGCCTCGCACAGCCACAGGGATTCGAGGGAGGAAGCGGGGGTTTCGCTCACGGGCGCTCCGACAATCGGTACTCGGCAGCAAGGATAACCGCTGCTCGCCGCCGCGTCCCGGCACCGCCGGTAACACGCCGCAGGCGTCAACCAAACCAAGGAGGGGCTCTCGCCGCGCGCAGCCAGCCTCAGACTCAGGGGATAACTACAACAATGAGGCCTCGCCATGCTGCGCTCGATGCTCAGTGCCGTGCCCCTGCTGCTCGCCGCCGCCACCGCGGCGGCCGTGGAAACACCGCCGGTGCGCCCCTCCGACTGGGGCCCGGACACCCCGCTGATGCAGGCGGTGCCGCCGCGCGTGCTGGATGCCCACGTCAGCGCCCGGCAGTCCGACAGCAACACCTCGCAACTGTGGATCAGCCACACCGACTTCCGCCTGCACGACGACATCGGTTTCTTCATCCGCAGGATGCTGATCCAGATGAGCCCGCTGGCGGGCGCCGGCACGCCGCTGATGCTGGATGACCCCCGATCCATGGTCGCGCGCATCCAGGCCGGGGACATCTTCGTCGCCGACGCCACCCTCGCCAGCCTGCTCAACGAGGAGCTGCGCAACGCCAATGCGCCGGTGCGCAACCTCACGCTCAATACCCGCGCCGATGGCCAGGAAGTCCACGGTGAACTGCTGCGCAAGGGCCGCTGGCGACCGCTGCGGATGGTCACCGGGATCGAGCAGGCCGGGCCGCTGAAGGTGGCGCTGGTGCCGCAGCGGATCTTCGTCGACGGGATCGACGTCACGCCGTCGCTCGCCGCCGCGTCCATCGAGATGTCCGAGGTGCTGCAACTGCATACCGCGCACATGCAGCTGATCGGCAACCGCATCCTGGTCGACCTCGACGGGCTGTTCCCGCCGCCACGCCTGGAGTTCACCGTCAGTCGCCTGAAGCTCGCCGACGGCGGCATGGACCTGCTGCTGGGCAGCGACCTGGCCGCGCTGAAATGGCCGCAGCTGAAGGCGCCGCAGAGCTACATGTTCATCGAGGGCGGCGACATCAAGATGGCGCGGACCATCCTGGTGAAGGCCTATGCGCTGTTCACCAGCCTGAGCCCGGACGCGCCGCTGCTGTTCAACCTCTACGACTACCGCCGCCAGCTGCAGTACGGAGAAATCCGCCTGCGCGAGGACGGCATGGTGCACATCGCCGTCTCGCCGGTGAAGGCGCCCGCCCCGGAGGAGAAAGCCCTATGAGAACCCTCCTCGCTTCCCTGCTCTGCCTCGCGCTGGCCGGCCAGGCCGCCGCCGAGAGCGCCATCGACAGGCAACAGCGCGAACTGGGCGTGCTGCGCCAGGGCTGGTTCCAGCAGACGCCGCCGGCGCCGGACTTCAAGGCCAGCCGGCCGGGCGGCCTGCGCGATTCGGGCCAGGACGGCGTGGGCATCCTGCTGCACAACGTGGACATGTACTTCCAGGGCGACATCGGCTTCCACAGCCCGCAGTTCAAGGGCTGGCTGGTGCCGCTCAGGGCCGGCGAGCCGATCGACTTCGACCGCCCGCAGGACATGCGCATCAACGTCTCCGAGGGCGAGGTGATCCTCAGCCCCGCGCAGCTCGGCAGCCTGTTCAACCAGCACATCCTCGCCTACCCGCAAAGCATGCTGCGCGACTTCACGCTCAGCGTCGAAGGCGACCGCCTGCTGGTGTCCGGCGAAGTGCAGCCGCTGGGCGTCGGCCCCTGGCTGCCGCTCAAGCTGTCCGGCACGGTGAAGCTCGATGGCGACAACCTCGACTACCAGCCCGACAGCGTGAAGGTGCTCGGCGTGCCCAGCTACGGCGCCATGAGCCTGGTGGGCCTGCGCCTGGACTCGCTGGTGACCCTGGAGCGGCCCGGCGCGGTGCTCAAGGACAACGTGATGCACCTGAACTACCACCAGGTCTTCCCGCTGGTGGGCATCGACGGCCGCGTGGAGTCCAGCTGGCTGGACGCCAAGGGCCTGCACCTGAAGTTCGCGCCGAAGGACGGCGCCGCCGCGCTGGCCTTCGAGCCGCCGCGCCAGGCCGGGCAGTCCTACATCTGGCTGCAGTCGGGCGACCTGAAGATCTTCGAGATCCTCATCACCTACTCCCAGGTGCTGCTCAAGGCCGAGCGCCCGGACCAGACGCTGGCCTTCAACCTCAAGGACTACCGCAAGGTGCTGGCCACCGGCATCACCCAGGTCAACGAGGACGGCACCTTCTTCATGCGCGTTCCGCCACCGGCCGGCCCCGCCGATGGCGAGCGGCTGGTATCCTCTGGCAACGGGAGTTCCCGCTGATGTTCACCACTGGAGTCGAGATGGCCCAACTGCCCCTGGCGATGATCGCCGCCCTTGCCGAGAACCGCGTGATCGGCGTCGACAACCGCCTGCCCTGGCACCTGCCGCAGGACCTCAAGCACTTTAAGGCCATGACCCTGGGCAAGCCGGTGATCATGGGCCGCAAGACCTGGGACTCCCTCGGCCGCCCGCTGCCGGGCCGGCTGAACATCGTGGTCACCCGCCAGGCGGGCCTCACGCTGGAAGGCGCGGAAGTCTTCACCAGCCTCGACGCCGCCCTGGAGCGCGCCGAGCAGTGGGCCCAGCAAGAGGAAGCCGACGAGCTGATGCTGATCGGCGGCGCCCAGCTGTACGCGCAGGCCCTGGGCCGCGCCGAGCGGCTCTACCTGACCCGCGTGGGCCTGAGTCCGGACGGGGATGCGCACTTCCCCGAAGTGAACGAAGGCCAGTGGCACCTGGCGTCGAGCATCGAGCACGACGCGGAAGGCGAGACGCCGGCCTATGCGTTCGAGGTGTGGGAGCGGGCTTGAGCCGTTCTTTCGCGAGCAAGAGCCCTCTCCCTAACCCTCTCCCTGAAGGGAGAGGGGATATCCGCATCAGGCGTACCCACCTACGTAACCGGCGAGAACAGTGCTAGCCGAACACTCCACACGGCCCCCTCTCCCTTCGGAGCGGGGCGCGCAGCCAGGGCTGGGGAGAGGGAACGCCCAACGCCGAACCTGCAAAGAAAAACGCCGCCCCGGTCCCCCGGCGCGGCGTTTTTCATGGCCCGGTCCTCAGAACGCGAAATGCTCCGCGTCCAGCGCCATCAGGCAGTCTGCGCCGCCCAGCAGGGCCTCGCGGTGCATGCTGGCGCGCGGCAGGATGCGTTTGACGTAGAACTCGGCGCTGGCGAGCTTGGCGCGGTAGAAGTCCGCGTCGCCCTCGCCGGCCGCCAGCTTCGCCTGCGCCACGCCCGCCGCCTGGAGCCACAGGCCGCCGAGCAGCACGTAGGAGCAGTACTGCAGGAAGTCCACCGAGGTAGCGCCGATTTCCTGCGCATCGCGCTGGCAGGCGGCGATCACTTCGGCGGTCAGGCTGCGCCATTCCAGCAGGCGTTGCCGCACGGTTTCCGCCAGGCCCGCCAGCTCGGTGCGCACGCCGGCGGTTTCGCAGACCGCCGCCAGTTCGCCGATCAGCGCGGTCAGCTCCGCGCCGCCGTCGCCCAGCAGCTTGCGGCGGATCAGGTCGAGCGCCTGGATGCCGTTGGTGCCTTCGTAGATCTGCGTGATGCGGCTATCGCGCATCAGCTGCTCCATGCCCCACTCGCGGATGTAGCCGTGGCCGCCGTAGACCTGCACGCCGAGGCTGGAGACCTCCTGGCCGACGTCGGTGAAGAACGACTTCACGATGGGGATCAGCAATGCCGCGCGCTTGCCCGCGGCCTTGCGGCCGTCCGCCTCGGGGTGGCCATGCTCCAGGTCCAGCTCGCGGGCGCACAGCGCGGCGATCATCCGACAGCCTTCGGTGAGGGTCTTCTGGGTCAGCAGCATGCGCCGCACGTCCGGGTGGACGATGATCGGGTCGGCGGCCTTGGTCGGCTCGGCCGCACCGGTCAGCGCGCGCGATTGCAGGCGCTCGCGGGCATAGGCCAGCGCGCCCTGGCAGGAGCGCTCGGCGATGCCCAGGCCTTGCAGGCCGACCTGGAAGCGCGCGTCGTTCATCATGGTGAACATGCACGCCAGGCCCTGGTTGGCCTGGCCGATCAGCCAGCCGGTGGCGCCGTCGAAGTTCATCACGCAGGTGGACGCGCCCTTGATGCCCATCTTGTGCTCGATGGCGCCGCAGCTCAGGGCGTTGCGCGCGCCCGGCGTGCCGTCGGCGTTGGCGATGAACTTGGGCACCAGGAACAGGCTGATGCCCTTCACCCCGGCCGGGGCGTCCGGCAGGCGCGCCAGCACCAGGTGGACGATGTTCTCGGACAGGTCCTGCTCGCCGCCGCTGATGAAGATCTTGCTGCCGCTGACGCGGTAGCTGCCGTCCGCCTGCGGTTCGGCGCGGGTGCGCAGCAGGGCGAGATCGGTGCCGGCCTGGGGCTCGGTGAGGCACATGGTGCCGGTCCATACGCCGCTGACCATCTTCGCCAGGTAGTCGCGCTGCAGTTCTGGCGCGCCATGCTTGTACAGCGCCAGCACCGCACCTTCGGTGAGGCCGGAATAGACGCGGAAGGACAGCGAGGCGGCCATCAGCATCTCGTGGAAGCAGGCCGCGACCATCTGCGGGAAGCCCTGGCCGCCGAACTCGGTCGGCCCGGTCATGCTCGCCCAGCCGTTGTCGCAGTACTGCCGGTAGGCCTCGCGGAAGCCGTCGGGGGTGGTGACTTCGCCACCCTGCAGGGTCGCGCCCTGCTCGTCGCTGTTGCGGTTCAGCGGGGCGACCACTTCGCCGGTGTAGCGCGCGCCTTCTTCCAGCACGCCGTCGATCAGCTCGCGGTCGAGGCCGTTGCCCAGCTGCTCGCAGTGGGCGCTGACGTCGAACAGCTCGTGGAGGACGAAGCGCATGTCGCGCAGGGGTGCCTGGTAGCTCATCTCAATGCTCCTGTTTCACGTCGGCGAAGCGGCCACCGGCGGCGGCCAGGCGCTCGACCAGCGCGGCCGGTTGCCAGTGCGCGCCGTGCTCGCCGGCGAGGTCACGCAGGCGCGCCAGCACGCTCTGCAGGCCCTGGGCGTCGGCCCAGGCCATGGGGCCGGACTTGTCCTTGGGGAAGCCGTAGCCGTTGAGGTAGACGGTGTCGATGTCGGCACTGGTGGAGGCAATGCCTTCGTCGAGGATCTTCGCGCCTTCGTTGACCAGCGCCAGCAGGCAGCGCTCGAGGATCTCCTCGGCGCCGATGTCGCGGCGCCGGTAACCCAGGCGCTCGGACTCGCGCACAACCAGCGCGTCCACTTCCGGGTCGTGCTCGGCCTGACGGCTGCCCGGCTCGTAGTGGTAGAAGCCGTTGCCGGTCTTCTGGCCGAAGCGGCCCATCTCGCACAGGCGATTGTCCACCTGCACGGTCGGCGCGTCCTGGCCCTTGCCGGCCAGTTCACGGGCGCGCCATTCGAGGTCGATGCCGACCACATCGAACATGCGGAACGGCCCCATGGCGAAGCCGAAGCCCTGGATCGCCGCGTCCACCTGGTGCGGCAGCGAGCCTTCGAGGATCAGCCGGCGCGATTCCTGGACGTACTTCTCCAGCATGCGGTTGCCGATGAAGCCGTGGCAGTTTCCGGCCACCACGCTGACCTTGCCCATGCGCTCGCCCAGCTCCAGCGCCGCGTCGAGCACGGCGGGCGCGGTCTTGGCGCCGCGCACGATCTCCAGCAGCTTCATGATGTGCGCCGGGCTGAAGAAGTGCAGACCCAGGACCTGGGACGGCCGCGCGGTCACCGCGGCGATGGCGTCGACGTCCAGGTAGGAGGTGTTGGAAGCCAGGATGGCCGAGGGCTTCAGCGCCGCGTCCAGCTCGCGGAAGATCGCCTGCTTGAGCTCCAGGTTCTCGTACACCGCCTCGATCACCAGGTCTACCTCGCGGATGGCCGCGTAGTTCGCCACCTGGGAGATGCGCGCGCGGCGACGGGCGGCTTCGGCCTCGTCGATGCGGCCCTGGCGCACGTTGTGGGCGTAGGTGTCGGCCACCGCGCCGAGGGCCTGGGTGAGCATCTGCGGGTTGTTGTCCAGCCACAGGACCTGCACGCCGGCGTTCGCCAGGCACATGGCAATGCCCCGGCCCATGGTGCCGGCGCCGATGACGGCGGCGCTGGCGATGCGGATGTTCTGGCTCATGTTGTTCCTCTTGTCAGCCTGAAACGCTCGTTTGAAGACCACTCACCTTAGGGAAGGCGGTACTATTTTTGAAATTTTGAGTTGTGATACATGGCATTCAGCCGATGAATATGAATACCTTCGACCTCAACCTGCTGCGGGTGCTGGATGCGCTGCTGCGCGAGCGCAATGTTTCGCGCGCGGCCGAGCGCCTGTCGCTGAGCCAGCCGGCGGTGAGCAACGCACTGAACCGCCTGCGCGAACTGCTCGATGACCCGCTGCTGGTGCGCGTGGGCCGGGCGATGCAGCCGACGCCGCGGGCGCTGGAACTGGAAGCGCCGATCCGCGATGCCTTGCAGCGCATCGGCCAGAGCCTGGCCGGCGGCGACACCTTCGACCCGGCGCGCAGCCGCCAGCGCTTCACCCTGGCGTTGACCGACTATGTGGAAGCGCTGTGCATGCCGCACCTGCTCGAACGTCTGGGCAGCGCGGCGCCGGGGATGAGCCTGGCCATCCAGCACCTGGCGCCGACGCTGCCGGCCGAGGCGCTGGACAAGGGCAATCTCGACCTGGTGCTGGGCCGCTTCGAGGAGTTGCCGGCGCGCTTCCAGCGTCGGCCCTGGGCCAGCGAAACGCTGCGCCTGCTGGCCCGGCGCGGGCATCCGCAGGTGGACGGCCGGATCGACCTGCCGACCTTCCTCGGCCAGCGGCACCTGTGGGTTTCCGGCGGGCAGACCAAGGGCATGGTCGACCAGTGGCTGGCCAGCCAGGGGCTGAAGCGGCAGATCGCCTACACCACGCCCAACTACCTGCAGGCGGCGCACCTGGTGGCGACCACGGACCTGCTGACGGTTCTGCCGACGCGGCTGGCGACGTATTTCGCGGGGTTGTTGCCGCTGCAGGTGCTGGAGCTGCCGTTCGACGTGGGGCAGTTCCACCTGGAGCTGGTGTACCTCGCCCAGCGCGAGCGGGAGGCGGCGTTGCAGTGGCTGGTGGAGCGGATCGTGGCATCCGCGCCGGAGTAACGGTGCGGGAGGGCGCCGTGGGCGCGATCGCGGGCATGGCCCGCTCCTACAGGGGGATACCGTGGGTGGCGTCGCCTGTAGGAGCGAGCTTGCTCGCGAACGGACGTAACCCGATACGCCGACGTGCGGCTGGTTCGCGAGCAAGGGCTAGGCGCCCCCCTCGGTCCTACGAAGAGCAAAGAAAAACGCGCCCGGAGGCGCGTTTCATCGGGCTCAGAAGCGATCGCGGATGATCGTCTCGTCCAGCGGCAGGCGGCCGATGCGCGGCTTGGCTTCCACCGCTTGCTTGCCCACCGCGATCATCAGGCCGATGACATGGTTGGCCGGCAGGTTGATCAGCTTGGCGACGGCGTCGAAGTCGAAACCGACCATCGGCACGCTGTCCAGGCCGCGGCCACGGGCAGCGAGCATCAGGGTCTGGGCCACCAGACCGCTGCTGCGCATGGCTTCGTCACGCTGGGTCTGCGGTTTGCCTCTGTAGTAGCCGTCGATGGCGCCGACCATGTAGTTCTTCACCTCGGCCGGAGCGCCGTCCCACACGCGCTGGGCATCCTGCTCCCAGCTGTCGACCCGGGCGCAGACCACCACCAGCATCGACGCCTCGGTCATCTGCACCTGGTTCCAGCCGGCTTCGCGAATCTGCGCGCGCAGTTGAGGGTCGCTGACTTCCACCAGGCGCACGTGCTGCAGGTTGAAGGAGGTGGGCGCGAGCAGCGCCTGTTGCAGCAGGTCGTCCTTCTCCTCACGGCTCATGACGTAGGAAGTGTCGAAACCACGAATGGAACGGCGGCTGCGGATGGCGTCTTCGATCAGCATGGAAAATCCTCTGGCTGGCATGGGCGGGAATGGCGCGCATGGTAATCCCAGAGGCGGCTGCGTTGCAGAGCGACGTATCGATAATGTCTATCCAGCGCGTCGATGGAACGGCGCCCACAACCTCGGGCGCCGTCGCGGCGATCAGCTCTCCAGCGCTTGCACCGGGGCGGCCGTGGCCTGGCGCTGCCTGGGCGAGGTGAAGGCGAGATAGCCATCCTCGACCTTGCCGAAGCGCAGCAGGGCAAGGTCCAGCGCGTAGTTCTGGTAGAGCTTCCACGGCGTGCGGTCGCCCTGCTTGGGCATGCGGTCGGCGGCGCGCTGGATGTAGCCGGAGTTGAGGTTGAGGAAGGGTTCTTCCTTCACCGATCCGTCGGTCTGGCGCGGCGTGCACTGGCGCATGCCGATGGCGTCGAGGTGGTTGATCAGCCGGCAGAAGTACTCGCTGGAGAGGTCGGCCTTGAGCGTCCAGCTGGCGTTGGTGTAGCCGACGATGGCCGCCAGGTTGGGCAAGTCGCGCAGCATGATTCCGCGGTAACCCATGCTCTGGGTGACGTCGAACGGCTTGCCGTCGATGGCCAATTCCGCGCCGCCGAACATCACCAGGTCCAGGCCGGTGGCGGTGACGATGACATCCGCTTCCAGCAGCTGCCCGGACTTGAGCAGGATGCCCTTCTCGGTGAAGCGCTCGATGTGGTCGGTGACCACCGAGGCGCGGCCCTGGCGCAGCGCCTTGAACAGGTCGCCGTCGGGCACGCAGCACACGCGCTCGTCCCACGGCTTGTAGCGCGGGCTGAAGTGGCGCATGTCGAAATCCTTGCCCAGCTGCAGGTTGGCCAGCTTGAGCATGAGCTTGCGCACCGCGCCGGGGAACGCCTTGGAGGCCATGAAGAAGATCATCTGCATGGTCACGTTGCGCGCCCGCGCCTGGCGGTACACCCACTTCTCCGGCAGGAAATGGCGCAGGAAGTTGGAGATCGGGTCCTTCGCCGGCAGGGTGATCACGTAGGACGGCGAGCGCTGCAGCATGGTGACGTGGGCGGCCTTGTCGGTCAGCGAGGGGATCAGGGTGACGGCGGTGGCGCCGCTGCCGATCACCACGATGCGCTTGCCGCTGTAGTCGAAGTTCTCCGGCCACAGCTGCGGGTGGATGACCTGCCCGGCGAAGCTCTCGCGCCCGGGGAAATCCGGGGTGTAGCCGGCGTCGTAGCGGTAGTAGCCGGTGCACATGAAGAGGAACTGCGCGCTCAGGCGCACCGGTTCCGCCTCGTCGCCGCGCTGCACGATGAGGTTCCAGCGCGCGCTGGCACTGTCCCAGTCGGCCTTGAGCACGCGGTGGCGGTAGCGGATCTTGTCCTCGACGCGATACTCGCGCGCGGTCTCGCGGATGTAGCTGAGGATCGACGGGCCGTCGGCGATGGCCTTGGGGTCGGTCCAGGGCTTGAAGTTGTAGCCCAGGGTGTACATGTCCGAGTCGGAGCGGATGCCCGGATAGCGGAACAGGTCCCAGGTGCCACCCATGGCCTCGCGGCCCTCGAGGATGGCGTAGGACTTGCCGGGACACTGCTTCTGCAGATGACAGGCGGCGCCGATGCCGGACAGGCCGGCGCCGATGATCAGTACATCCAGGTGCTCGGTGGACATGCGCGGGACTCCTTGTTTCGACGCCCGAGGGACGGTTACAGGTTCAGCGCGATCGCGGCGAAGCGTCAACCGTCCCTAACTCTAGGCGGGATTGCCTCCCTGCACCCTACAAGCGTCGCCAGCGCGCCACGCCGACCTTTAGTCGTGCGCGGCGCCGACGCGATTACAGCTGCCCTTGCACCCAGTCGCGCACCTGGGAATAGGGGTAGTCCTCCAGCGTCGCGTAGCCCGGCAGCGTGCGAGCGCGCAGGCGGGTGAAGGCCGGCACGCTGATGCCGCAGAGGAAGCGCGTGATGCAGTCGGCGCTGGGTTCCAGGCCGCGGGCACTGCGGTACTTCTCCAGGAAGGCCGCGCAGCGGTTGTGCAGCGACTGGCCATCCAGCGTCGGCAACACGGGCGGCTCCGGCAGCCGGGCGACGTGGCCGGCGCACACCGAGCAGTGCCCGCACTGGCGCGGCGCCTGGCGGTCACCGAAATACTGGGCGAGGCGCCAGCTCAGGCATTCGGCGCTGCCCAGCAGGTCGAGCATGGCGCCGATGCGGGCGATTTCGCTCTCTTCATGGCGCTTGAAGTAGGCGTGCAGTTCCTCGCTGAGGCTATCCACCGAGAAGGACGCATCGCGCACCGCGTAGACCTCGGTCATCTGCTTGCTTTCCAGCTCCACCCAGCCGCGTTCCTGGAAGTAGTCCAGGGCCTTCACCACCCGCGCGCGTTCGGCGCCGTGGCGATTGTAGAGGGTGTCGAAATCCAGGGTCGCCCAGGTGCGGGCGCGGGCCGAAGTCGTGAGGATGGCCTCGACGAACTGCCGCCGCTCGCCTTCGAAGCGATTGAGCAGCTCGGCGGAATCGATGTTCAACTTGTAGCGATATTCGGCGAAATAAGCGAAACGCGGAGCGATAATGCCGCGCAGCTCCAGTTGCACCAGCAGCGTCTTCAGCGGCAGCTGGCGAATGTTGGACTGATCCGACAGCGGCACCAGCATGGTTTCCCACTGGCCGTTCGGCGCGTGGCGAATCTCTTCCAGCACCTGGCGGATGCCCTCGCGCTCGGGCGTGTCGCCGTAGACGAAGTTCTCCAGCACGTTGAGGCTGTCGCGGTTGGCCAGCACCAGGCACTCCGAACGCTGGCCGTCGCGCCCGGCGCGGCCGATCTCCTGGCTGTAGTTTTCCAGCGACTTGGGCAGGTCGTAGTGCACCACCTGGCGGATGTTGCTCTTGTCGATGCCCATGCCGAAGGCGATGGTGGCGACGATGCAGTTGAGCGCCCCCTCCATGAAACGGCGCTGGATGCCCTCGCGCTCCGGGTGCTCCATGCCGGCGTGGTAGGCGCAGGCGGGAATGCCGCGCTCGACCAGGTGCGCGGCGACCTCCTCGGCGGTCTTCTGCTGGGTGACGTAGACGATGGCCGGCTGCCCGGCGCGCTCGCCCAGCCACTGCACCAGGCGCGCGCGGCGGGCGGCGCTGGCCACCGGCTCCACCTGCAGGTCGAGGTTGGCGCGGTAGAAACCGGTGGTGACCACGTCGGCTTCGGCGATGGCGAACTTGCCGCGCATGTCGGCGATCACCGCCGGCGTGGCGGTGGCGGTGAGCAGCAGCACCTGGGGAATGCGGAACTGCTTCTGGTAGTCCGGCAGCTTCAGGTAGTCGGGGCGGAAGTTGTGGCCCCATTCGGAAATGCAGTGCGCCTCGTCCACCACCAACAGGGAAATCGGCACCTCGCTGATGAAGTGACGGAAGCGCTCGTTCTTCAGGCGCTCCACCGAGATCATCAGCACCTTCAGCTCGCCGCTGCGCGCGCGGGCCATGGTTTGCGCGGTCTGCTCGCGGCTCTGCGCGGAATCGATGCTGGCGGCGGCGATGCCGTGGCGGGCGAGGAAGGCGAGCTGGTCCTGCATCAGCGCCAGCAGCGGCGAGACCACCAGGGTCAGGTGCGGCAGCAGCAGCGCCGGCAACTGGTAGCACAGCGACTTGCCGGACCCCGTGGGGAAGATCGCCGCCGCCGAGCGTCCGGCCAGCACCGCGCTGACCGCCGCCTCCTGGCCGGGGCGGAACTGGCGGAAGCCGAAGACACGTTCGAGGGTGTCGTGCATGGGAATACTCCGTTACGTGGGCATCCACGCAGCCTAGAAAGCGTCATTGTAGGAGCGAGCTTGCTCGCGAACCGGAGCTGGGCTGTTCGCGAGCAAGCTCGCTCCTACGAAGAGCCCAATGGCGTAGGACCGTTCTCAGGCACCAATGAAAAAGCCGCCCGAAGGCGGCTCTTTCGCGGAACGGGCTCGCTTACAGCTGCGGGCCGGCGTTCTTGATGGCGTCGCTCACGTCGAACTTCTTGAAGTTCTCGATGAACTTGCTGGCCAGGCCCTTGGCGGCTTCGTCGTAGGCAGCCTTGTCTTCCCAGGTGTTGCGCGGGTTGAGCAGGACGGTCTCGACGCCCGGAACGGCCTTGGGCACGTCCAGGTTGATGATGTCCAGGTGCTCGGTCTCGGCGCCGATCAGAGCGCCGCTCTGGATGGCGGCGATCACACCACGGGTGGTCGGGATGTTGAAGCGCTTGCCAACACCGTAGCCACCGCCGGTCCAGCCGGTGTTGACCAGGTACACCTTGGAGCCGAAGGCCTTGATGCGCTTGATCAGCAGCTCGGCGTAGACGCCGGCCGGGCGCGGGAAGAACGGTGCGCCGAAGCAGGTGGAGAAGGTCGACTTGATGCCGCCGCCCGAACCCATTTCGGTGGAACCGACCAGCGCGGTGTAACCGGACAGGAAGTGGTAGGCCGCCTGCTCGTTGTTCAGGATCGACACCGGCGGCAGTACGCCGGTCAGGTCGCAGGTCAGGAAGATCACGGCGTTGGGTTCGCCGCCGAGGTTCTTCTCGGAACGCTTCTCGACGTTCTCCAGCGGGTAGGCCGCGCGGGAGTTCTGGGTCAGGCTGTCATCGGAGTAGACCGGGGTGCGGTTCTCGTCGAGGACGACGTTCTCCAGCACGGCGCCGAACTTGATGGCTTTCCAGATGACCGGCTCGTTCTTCTCGGACAGGTCGATGCACTTGGCATAGCAACCGCCTTCGATGTTGAAGACGACGCCCTCGCCCCAGCCGTGCTCGTCGTCGCCGATCAGGTAACGGCTTTCGTCGGCGGACAGGGTGGTCTTGCCGGTGCCCGACAGACCGAAGAACAGGGTGACGTCGCCGGCTTCGCCGATGTTGGCGGCGCAGTGCATCGGCAGCACGTCTTTTTCCGGCAGCAGGTAGTTCTGCACGCCGAACATGGCTTTCTTCATTTCACCGGCGTAGCGCATGCCGGCGATCAGCACTTTCTTCTGGGCGAAGTTGAGGATCACGCAGCCATCGGAATTGGTGCCGTCACGCTCGGGCACGCACTCGAAGTTGGCGACGTTGAGTACCTGCCACTCTTCGCGGCCAGCCGGGTTGTACTGCTCGGGCTCGATGAACAGCGCACGGCCGAACAGGTTCTGCCAGGCGGTGGCGGTGGTCATCTTCACGGCCAGGTAGTGGTCGTGGGCCGAGCCTACATGGACGTGGGAAACGAAATGGTCCTGGGCGTTATTGAAGGCCTGGACACGGTCCCACAGGGCATCGAACTTGTCGGCCGGGAACGGACGGTTGATGGCGCCCCAAGCGATGGAATCCTTGCTGCCCGGCTCTTCGACGATGAAACGGTCGGCAGGCGAGCGGCCGGTGCGGTGGCCGGTACGTACGACCAGCGAGCCGTTGTCGGCGAGTTCGCCTTCGCCGCGGCGAATGGCTTCTTCGACCAGTTGGGCAACGCTGATGTCGGTGTAAACGGCTTTATTGGCTTGCGTCATGTGGGTCCCCGTCGGCCGAAGCCGAGTCCTCCAAACATTGCGTAGTGACTTCTAATTCCCACTACCGCGGAAAAAAGTCGCGGGATTATGCCAGAAAAGAACTGTTCTCGTGCAGCCTCTGATCTGGCGAGAACGCCATTGGTTCGGCTATCGGACAAATCGAAGCGGTCAATGGCGGGTTTCTGACGGTGTCTGGCTGCCGCCGCCGGAGAACAGCTGGGCGACGTCGGAGCCGTCGAAACGGTAGCGCTGGTTGCAGAACTGGCAGTCGATGACGATCTCGCCGTCCTCCTCGGCCAGCAGACGCTCGGCGTCTTCCTGCCCAAGACTGACCAGCGCATTGGCCGAGCGTTCCCGCGAGCAACTGCAGCGGAACACCAGCGGCTGCGGCTCGAACAGGCGCACGTCGTCCTCGTGGTACAGGCGGTGCAGCACCGTGGCGTTGTCCAGGCCCAGCAGCTCTTCGGCGGTGAGGGTATCGGCCAGGGCGGTGACGTGCTGCCAGCTGGCTTCGCGCGACTCGGCGTCGCGCTGGCGGTCGGCCGGCAGTTGCTGCAGCAGCAGGCCGCGGGCGCGACGGCTGTCGGCGTTGAGCCAGAAGCGGGTCGGCAGCTGTTCGGAGGTGGCGAAGTAAGTCGACAGGCACTCGGCCAGGGTCGCGCCTTCCAGCGGCACGATGCCCTGGTAGCGCTTGCCGTTCCTCGGATCGACGGTCAGGGTCAACACGCCGTGGGGCATCAGCTCGGGCAGGCCGGCGGCATCGCCGATGGCGTCGGCATCGTAGCGGGCCAGACCGCGCACCTCGCGATCGCTGGAGCATTCCACCATCAGCAGCGGCACGGCGCCGCTGGAGCGCGCCTGCAGCACCAGCAGGCCGTCGAACTTGAGGGTGCCGCACAGCAGCGCCGCGGCGGCTAGCATTTCCCCCAGCAGCTGGGCGACCGGCTGCGGGTAGGGGTGCTTGGCCAGCACTTCGGCGTAGCTGCGGTCGAGCTCCACCAGTTCACCGCGGACGTCGGTGTTGTCGAACAGGAAACGCTGACTTTGATCGATCTGGGACATGCTGGACACAACGCTGCGATAGGCACAAATAAATGACAAGTTGATGGCAAAGGCCTATAAAGCGCGCTTTGCAGCACCACCGCATTCGGGTGGTTCCGTAAGGGGGTATCGATTTTATGGACAAAACCACGCCGTTCCAAGCCACCTGGTCCTGGAAGCCGTTCATCGCCTGCCACCTGATGGCGTTCGCCCTGCTCCTGCTGTGGCTCTGGGAGCCCACCCGCAGCGCGATGGACCTGTTCGATTTCAGCCTGTTCAGCCTGCTCAACCAGCCGCTGGCGACGAACGAGGCCTGGCGCCTGACCTGGGCCGTGGCGAGCACCCGGCCGTTCGACCTGCTGGTCGGGGTGATCCTGCTGCTCCTGCTCATCCGTGGCGACTGGATCTTCAAGGCGACCCAGGCACGCGCGGCGACCTTCGGCTTTTTATGCGCGGCCGTCGTGCTGGTGGTGGTGCGCATCCTCTACGCCAAGATCGCCCACAAGCTGGGCTGGCAGCATGCAAGCATCTCCAGCGTGGCGCCGGATGCGGTGCGTCTGGAAAACTACTTCCCGCAGTGGCAGAACACCGCCTTCGAGGTGAAGGACGAGTCCGCCCGCAGCTTCCCCGGCGACCACGCCTCGGTGCTGCTGATCTGGGCCCTGTTCCTCACCCTGTTCGCCCGCACCGCCCTGCAGTGGGTGGTGATCTGGGGCCTGGCGCTGCTGTTCATGCTGCCGCGCCTGGTCGCCGGCGCGCACTGGGGCCAGGACGATTACATCGGCGGCGTGCAGATGGCGCTGGTGGCCCTGGCCTGGAGCTGCTTCACGCCGTTCGCCGCCGTCGGCAGCGCCGCCCTGGTGCGCTGGACCGATCCGCTGTTCCGCCTGGCCGCGAAGATTCCGCTGGTCAACCGCCTGAGCGTCGTCACGGCCTGACGCCCGCCCGGCGAGGCGTCAGCCGTCCTCGCCGGCCGCTCACTCCTGATCGCGGAAGCTGAACAACTGGCGGCGCTGCTTCTTGGTCGGCCGCCCGTCGGTCTGCACACCCAGCGCGCCGGCCTTGCGCAGCGCCGAGGCGTCCTCGCGGCGCTTCACGCTGTCGGCGGTCTCTTCATACAGCAGCTGCGCCTCGGGCGCGCCGCGCCGGACCATCGACAGCGCCTTCACCACCACGGTGCGCTCGTCGAAGCCGGTGCGGATCACGTATTCCTCACCCACCTTCGGCTCCTTGCCGGGCTTGCAGCGCTCGCCCCGGCAATGCACCTTGCCGCCGTCGATGGCTTCCTTGGCCAGGGAGCGGGTCTTGTAGAAGCGCGCCGCCCACAGCCACTTGTCCAGGCGGACCTTGTCGTCGTCTTTTTCGCTCACTTCACAACCTCGTCATGCGGGTCTGAGAGTGTACCGCCGCCCCGCTGGCGGGGCACAACCGGCCTGACTAGAATGCCGGCAAACGCCGGGGACGCCTGACTTGAAGACTTTCGACCACCTGTCGGTGATTGGTCTGCGCGAATGGATCGCCCTGCCCGAACTGGGCATGGTCGGCCTGCGCGCGAAGATCGACACCGGCGCCAGCACCTCCAGCCTGCATGCCAGCGACATCGTGCCGTTCGAGCGCGACGGGCAGAGCTGGGTGCGCTTCGTCGCCCACCTGGGCACCCAGGTGCAGCGCCGCCATCGCTGCGAGGCGCCGGTGGTGACGATGAAGACCATCAAGAGCTCCAACGGCCACGCCCAGACCCGCTACGTGATCCGCACCCTGCTGGCCCTGGGCGACCGCGCCTGGCCGGTGGAATTCACCCTGGCCTGCCGCAAGACCATGCGCTACCGCGTGCTGCTAGGCTCCAAGGCGCTGGTGCAGGGCCAACTGGTGGTCAACCCCGGCCTGACCTACGTGCAAGACAAACCCCTCATCATGGTTCCCGCCACCCTTCCAGGTGATCAATGAAAATTGCTGTGCTGTCGCGCAATCCGCGTCTGTATTCCACCCGTCGACTGGTGGAGGCCGGGCAGCAACGCGGCCACGAGATGGTGGTGATCGACACCCTCCGCGCCTACATGAACATCGCCAGCCACAAGCCGCAGATCCACTACCGCGGCAAGCCGCTGGAGGGCTTCGACGCGGTGATCCCGCGGATCGGCGCGTCGGTGACCTTCTACGGCTGCGCCGTGCTGCGCCAGTTCGAGATGATGGGGGTGTTCCCGCTCAACGAATCGGTGGCCATCGCCCGCTCGCGCGACAAGCTGCGCTCGCTGCAACTGCTCTCGCGCAAGGGCATCGGCCTGCCCGTGACCGGCTTTGCCCACTCGCCCGATGACGTGCCGGACCTGATCGAGATGGTCGGCGGCGCGCCGCTGGTGATCAAGCTGCTCGAAGGCACCCAGGGCATCGGCGTGGTCCTCTGCGAGACGGAGAAGGCCGCCGAATCGGTGCTGGAGGCCTTCATGGGGCTCAAGCACAACATCATGGTGCAGGAGTACATCAAGGAAGCCGGCGGCGCCGACATCCGCTGCTTCGTGGTCGGCGACAAGGTGATCGCCTCGATGAAGCGCCAGGCCGCGGCCGGCGAGTTCCGCTCCAACCTGCACCGCGGCGGCAGCGCCAGCCTGATCAAGATCACCCCCGAGGAACGCATGACCGCCATCCGCGCCGCCAAGGTGATGGGCCTGCATGTGGCCGGCGTCGACATCCTGCGCTCCAACCACGGCCCCCTGGTGATGGAGGTGAATTCCTCGCCGGGCCTGGAAGGCATCGAGACCACCACCGGCAAGGACATCGCCGGGGTGATCATCGAATACCTGGAGAAGAACGGCGGGCCGCATCTGGCGCGGACCAAAGGCAAGGGGTGAGCCGGGGCTTTCGCGACGCATGCGTCGCGCCGGCGAACGCCGGGCCACGGCTGGCCTGGCAGGGGGCACAGAACAGCAGGTAGTCACGACAGGGATGCCAGGAACTGACTTTCATGAAGCGCCCTTGAGCATCGCGCGGGTTTCTACCCTCACCCCAGCCCTCTCCCTCCGGGAGAGGGTTAGGGTGAGGGGAATGCGCGGCACAGCGTTGCCCCATTGAACCCTTCGCGAGCAAGCTCGCTCCTACATTGCTCACCTGACGTCACCGGAATCCCGCCATGCCCGCTTCCCGTCCCCATGCCGAACTCACCTGGTCGCCCATCGAGGGCCGCGTCGCGCTGGTGGCGCCGGCCTCGGCGATTGCCGAGGACGTGCTGGAGGCCACCCTGCGCCAGTTGGAGGTGCAGGGCATCGACTACCATCTGGGCGAGCACGCCGACGCCCGTTACCGCTACCTGGCCGGCACCCCGGCGCAGCGCCTGGAGGACTTCCACGCCGCCTTCGAGCTGGACGACGTCAGCGCCGTCTGGTGCCTGCGGGGCGGCTACGGCTGCGGGCAACTCATCCCGCAACTGGACTGGCAGCGTCTCAAGGCCGCGTCGCCGCGCCCGCTGATCGGCTTCTCGGACATCTCCATCCTGCTCAGCGCCTTCCACCGCCAGGGCCTGCCGGCCATCCACGGCATGGTTGCCACCGGGCTGGGACTGCAACCCTTGAGCGCGCCGAACGAACAGCGCGAGCGCCTGGCGTCACTGGCCTCCATCAGCCACGTGCTGGCCGGCGAACCGGGCAGGCTGGCGGTGCAGCACCTGGCGGGGCCGAAGGGCGCCGTGGCGGGCGAACTGATCGGCGGCAACCTCACCGCGCTGGCCTGCATGGCCGGCACCGCGGGCGCGCTGTACGTGCCCGATGGCGCCATCCTGGTGCTCGAGGACGTGGGCGAGCCCTACTACCGCCTCGAACGCAGCCTCTGGCAACTGCTCAACAGCCTGGACGGCGCGCGCCTGGGCGCGATCTGCCTGGGCACCTTCACCGATTGCCCGCGCAAGGGCGTGGCCCACAGCCTGGACGAGATCTTCGCCGAATACGCCGCCGCGCTGGGCGTGCCGCTCTACCACGGCCTGCCCAGCGGCCACGGCGCGCATAACCGCGCCTGGCCCTACGGCCGCGCGGCGGTGCTGGAAGGCAAATCCCTGCGCTGGGAGTAGAGCCGGCTGTCCACCTCGCCAGCTGGAGCAGCCAGCCGCAACGCCGTTCTGCCGGCGTGCAGCAGATCGTCAGCAGGCGCTCAGTGCGCGTCGCGCGGCAGCAGCAGGCCCAGCGGCAGACAGACGCGCGCTTCCACACCACCGCCCTCGCGGTTGCGCAGCTCGATGCTGCCGCCGTGCTGTTCGGCGATGCGCTTGACGATGGCCAGCCCGAGGCCGGTGCCCTTGCCGCCGCGCGCTTTGTCGCCGCGGAAGAAGGGGTTGAAGATGTTGTCCAGCTCCTGCGGATCGACGCCCGCCCCCCGGTCGAGCACGCTGAGCACCACATAGGGCGCGCCGCCGCCACCGGCCACGTGGGCCGCCACTTCGACCTTGCCGCCGCCGTGGTTCAGGCCGTTCTCGATCAGGTTGCCCAGCAGGCGCTTGATCGACACCCGGCGGAAGCGGAACAGCGGCAGCGTCTCCAGGCACAGGCGCACGCGGTTGCCGTTCTGGTTGAAGGCGTCCGCCACCTCGCGGATCAGGTCGGCGAGGTCGCCCTCTTCCACCGATTCGTCGCGCCCATCGCGGATGAAGGCGAGGAACTGGTCGAGGATGGCGTCCATGTCCTCGATGTCGCGGACCATGTCCTCGACCATCTCGCGGTCGCTGTCGGGCATCAGTTCCAGCGACAGGCGCAGGCGCGTCAGCGGCGTGCGCAGGTCGTGGGACACCCCGGCGAGCATCAGTTCGCGCTCGCGGCCGGCTTGCTCCACGTCGTCGGCCATCTGGTTGAACGCCCGGTACACCTCGGCCATCTCGCTGGGCGTTTCCGGCCCCAGCGGCAAGCGTACGCTGCGCCCCTTGCCGAACTCGCGGGAGGCGAACACCAGGCGCTTGAGCGGCTGGCTGAGCAGGCGCACGAAGATCCACGCGGCGGCGGTGGACAGCAGGCCGATGCCGAGGAACCAGCCGAGCACGCTCCAGATCTGCTGGCCGCGCAGCGGGTGCGGATAGAGCGGCACGCCGATCCAGCCTTCGCCCAGGGTCGGCGCGCGCACCCAGAGCATCGACGGATGGTGGATGCGCAGGCGCGTCTCGGTGTCGATGCCCAGCTCCATGCGCATCTGCCGCTGGAAGATTTCCGTGTACGGCCAGTGCACCTCCTCCGGCTGCCCCTGTTCGTGGGGCGCCCACTTCAGCCCGGCGGACTGGGCGATGGCCTCGCGCGACTTTTCGTCCGCCGCCCAGTACGCGCGCACGGTCAGCGCCGCACCGTGGCTGTACTGGCGGTCGACCAGCATGTCTTCGTTCATCAGCAGGTAGACCAGGGTCAGCGCCTTGGAAAACAGCACGACGATGAGCACCAGCCAGAGCGTGCGGGCGAAGAAGCTTTGCGGGAACCAGAGGGGTGTTTTCAAGAGGGCGTTACCAGGAGGCACTGATCGTAGCAGGAGAGGTGTCCGCCTCATGAACACCAAGCGAGCCGGCAGAACCCCTCTCCCTAGCCCTCTCCCTGAAGGGAGAGGGGACTGGATCGGCACCGGCTGAAACTGATGCGTCAGCCGGCACGGATGGCGCCCTCTCCCTTCAGGGAGAGGGCGGGGGAGAGGGAACCGGCGTTACGCCGCATCCATCGCCCCGAAAAGCTGGATCACTTGCGCGCCGCGCCATCCGGCACGAACACGTAGCCCACGCCCCAGACGGTCTGGATATAGCGCGGCTTCGACGGATCGGGCTCGATCAGCCGGCGCAGGCGGGAAATCTGCACGTCGATGGAGCGCTCCAGGGCGTCCCACTCCCGGCCACGGGCGAGGTTCATCAGCTTGTCGCGGGTCAGCGGCTCGCGGGCGTGCTGCACCAGGGCCTTGAGCACGGCGAACTCACCGGTGGTGAGCATGTGCACTTCCTCGCCCTTCTTCAGCTCGCGGGTAGCCAGGTGCAGCTCGTAGTCGCCGAAGGTGACGATCTCGTCCTCGCCGGCCGGCGCGCCCGGCACCAGCGGCGCCTGGCGGCGCAGCACGGCCTTGATCCGCGCCAGCAGTTCGCGCGGGTTGAACGGCTTGGCCAGGTAGTCGTCGGCGCCCTGCTCCAGGCCCGAGATGCGGCTGGATTCGTCGCCCTTGGCGGTGAGCATGATGATCGGGATCTGGTTGTTCGACTCGCGAAGACGCTTGCACGCGGAGAGACCATCCTCGCCTGGCATCATCAGGTCCAGCACGACCAGCTGGAACAGCTCGCGGGCCAGCAGGCGGTCCATCTGCTCGGTGTTTTCGACGGCGCGGACGCGATAACCCTGCTCATCGAGGAAGCGTTCCAGCAGACGGCGCAGGCGCGCGTCGTCATCGACCACGAGGATCTTTTCGCCTTCGGGCAGGGTGGCAGCGTTGCTCATGGAAACTCCCAGAATCTGATTCGGCGGGCATTATCGCCCAGCAGCCGCGCATCACGGCCTGTCCATTGTTAGCAGATTTTTCCCCGACCAGTCGCCCACCCGGTGAAATTGTCGCGGGTATAATGCGGCGCTTTTGCGGCGGGGCGTTGTCACAGGGCCTGTCGAGCGACCGGGAACTCCGGTCCAGATGCTCTGTTATGAGCCTGCTCATGATCGTGCGAGCTAGAGCAGAACAAGGCGAGGACAGCTGAGAAGGCTCCAGTTGACTGCAGTCAATGAGCATTTCTCAGTTGGCCTCAACGCAGTAATGCCGACGCGCAGCAGATCATGCGCCCCGTATTTCGTTGGTTTCACCAGGTGGATTCATGGACAGCATTAACACCCGTATCGCCGAAGAGCTTTCCGCACTGCCCTCCGGCCGCGTTCAACCACAGCAAGTCGCCGCTGCCGTCGCCCTCCTCGATGAAGGCTCCACCGTTCCCTTCATCGCCCGTTACCGGAAAGAAGTCACCGGCAGCCTGGATGACACCCAGCTGCGCATGCTCGAAGAACGCCTGCGCTACCTGCGCGAGCTGGACGAGCGCCGTGGCGCGATCCTCGCCAGCATCGAGGAACAGGGCAAGCTGACCCCGGAGCTGGCCCGCGAAATCAACCTCGCCGACACCAAGACCCGCCTCGAAGACCTCTACCTGCCCTATAAGCAGAAGCGCCGCACCAAGGGCCAGATCGCCCTGGAAGCCGGCCTGGGCGAGCTGGCCGACGCGCTGTTCAATGACCCGAGCCTGACCCCGGAAAGCGAAGCCGCGCGCTTCGTCGATGCCGAGAAGGGCTTCGCCGACACCCGCGCCGTGCTCGAAGGCGCCAAGTACATCCTCATGGAGCGCTTCGCCGAGGACGCCACCCTGCTGGACCGCCTGCGCGGCTTCCTCAAGGACAACGCCACCCTCGCCGCGCGCGTGGTGCCGGGCAAGGAAACCGAAGGCGCCAAGTTCAGCGATTACTTCGAGCACGACGAGCCGCTGAAGAACGCGCCGTCGCACCGCGCCCTGGCGATCTTCCGCGGCCGCAACGAAGGCGTGCTGAGCGTTACCCTGAAGGTCGGCGAGGAGCTGCCGGGCTCCGCGCACCCGTGCGAAACCATGATCGGCGAGCGCTTTGGCATCAGCAATCAGGGCCGCGCCGCCGACAAGTGGCTGTCCGAAGTGGTGCGCTGGACCTGGAAGGTCAAGCTCTATACCCACCTGGAAACCGACCTGCTGGGCGAACTGCGCGAAGGCGCCGATGCCGAGGCGATCAACGTCTTCGCCCGTAACCTGCACGACCTGCTGCTGGCCGCACCGGCCGGCCCACGCGCTACCCTGGGCCTGGACCCAGGCCTGCGCACCGGCGTGAAGGTCGCGGTGGTCGATGCCACCGGCAAGCTGCTGGACACCGCCACCGTCTACCCCCACGCGCCGAAGAACCAGTGGGACCAGACCATCGCCGTGCTCGCCGCGCTCTGCGCCAAGCACCAGGTGGAGCTGATCGCCATCGGCAACGGCACCGCCAGCCGCGAGACCGACAAGCTGGCCGCCGAGCTGATCAAGAAATACCCGGCGCTCAAGTGCACCAAGATCATGGTCAGCGAGGCCGGCGCGTCGGTGTACTCGGCCTCCGAGCTGGCCGCCAAGGAATTCCCGGACCTCGACGTTTCCCTGCGCGGCGCCGTGTCCATCGCCCGCCGCCTGCAGGACCCGCTGGCCGAGCTGGTGAAGATCGAGCCCAAGTCCATCGGCGTCGGCCAGTACCAGCACGACGTGTCCCAGCTGCAGCTGGCGCGCAGCCTGGATGCCGTGGTGGAGGACTGCGTGAACGCCGTGGGCGTGGACGTCAACACCGCCTCCGCCGCCCTGCTGGCGCGCATCTCCGGCCTCAACAGCACCCTGGCGCAGAACATCGTGGCGCACCGTGACGCCAACGGCGCGTTCCGCACCCGTGACGAGCTGAAGAAAGTCAGCCGCCTGGGCGAAAAGACCTTCGAGCAGGCCGCCGGCTTCCTCCGCGTGATGAACGGCGACAACCCGCTGGACGCCTCCGCGGTGCACCCGGAAACCTACCCGCTGGTGCAGCGCATCGCCGCCGACACCGGCCGCGACGTGCGCTCGCTGATCGGCGACTCGGCCTTCCTCAAGCGCCTGGACCCGAAGAAGTTCACCGACGAGCAGTTCGGCCTGCCCACCGTCACCGACATCCTCAAGGAACTCGACAAGCCCGGCCGCGACCCGCGCCCGGAGTTCAAGACCGCCGAGTTCCAGGAAGGCGTCGAGAGCCTCAAGGACCTCACGCCGGGCATGGTGCTCGAAGGCGTGGTGACCAACGTCACCAACTTCGGCGCCTTCGTCGACATCGGTGTCCACCAGGACGGCCTGGTGCATATCTCCGCGCTGTCGGAGAAGTTCGTCAAGGACCCCTACGAAGTGGTCAAGGCCGGTGACATCGTCAAGGTCAAGGTCATGGAAGTGGACATCCCGCGCAACCGCGTCGGCCTGTCCATGCGCATGAGCGACACCCCCGGCGAGAAGGTCGACGGTCCGCGCGGCGGCGGCCGCCCCGGCAACGGCGCCCCGCGTGGCGAGCGCAGCAGCGCCCCGCGCCAGCCGGAGAAGGCCCCGGCGAACAATGCCATGGCCTCGCTGTTCGCCAACGCCAAGCAGCTGAAGAAGAAGTGAGGAAAGCCCCGTGAGCGAGATCCCCAGCCGCGACACACTGATCAGCGCCTTCAGCGACATGGTCGGCCTCGAGCCGGTCAGCATCGGCGATGGCGTGGCCGAGGTGAGCCTGACGATGGCCGAGCACCTGCGCAACCGTGGCAACATGATGCACGGCGGCGCGCTCTTCTCGCTGATGGATGTCGCCATGGGCCTGGCCTGCTCCAGTGCCCATGGCTTCGACCGGCAGAGCGTCACCCTGGAATGCAAGATCAACTACATCCGCGCGGTCGCCGAGGGCGAGGTGCGCTGTGTGGCCAGGGTCCTGCATGCCGGTCGCCGCTCGCTGGTGGTCGAGGCGGATATCCACCAGGGCGACAAGCTGGTCGCCAAGGGACAAGGCACCTTCGCCCAGCTGTAAATGGCGCCCGCGCCACTGACCTATGCTGTCGTCCGGAGCCCGAATGGCGGGCACCGGCGCAGCCTCTCTCCGAGCCAGGCGACAACGCCGGTTGTGTTCTCCCCTTGTAGACCGTCCAGTCCACCCCCATAGTGGGGCGATTGCCGTGTGAAGGACTTCCAACTTGAGCGACCAACTCTCCCGCCGCCTGGCCCTGCTTGGCGATGCCGCCAACCTGTCCCTGCTCACCCAGTGCCTGCACGGTATCGAACGCGAATGCCTGCGCGTCGATGAGCGCGGCAAGCTCGCCCTGACCCCGCACCCGCGTGCCCTGGGTTCGGCGCTGACCAACCCGCAGATCACCACGGACTACTCCGAGTCGCTGCTGGAGTTCATCACCCCGACGGCCACCAGCGTCGAGAAGACCCTGGACGAACTGGGCGAAATCCACCGCTTCGCCAGCGCCAAGCTCGACGGCGAATACCTGTGGAGCCCGTCGATGCCCTGCGAGCTGCCGGATGAGGAAAGCATCCCGATCGCCCGCTACGGCAGCTCGCACATCGGCCGCCTGAAGTACGTCTACCGCAAGGGCCTGGCCCTGCGCTACGGCAAGACCATGCAGTGCATCGCCGGCATCCACTACAACTTCTCCCCGCCCGAGGGGCTGTGGGAGCTGCTGCGCCAGGACGAGGGCAGCGAGAAGAGCGCGCGGGACTTCCAGTCGCACCGCTACATCGCGATGATCCGCAACTTCCGCCGCTACAGCTGGCTGCTGATGTACCTGTTCGGCGCATCCCCGGCCCTGGACGCCGGCTTCCTGCGCGGCCGCCCGCACGGCCTGGACGCCTTCGACGAACACACCCTGTACCTGCCCTACGCCACCAGCCTGCGCATGAGCGACCTGGGCTACCAGAACAACGCCCAGGCGGGCCTCACGCCCTGCTACAACGACCTGGACAGCTACATCGACAGCCTGCGCCGCGCGGTGAGCACGCCCTATGCGCCGTACGAGAAGGTCGGCACCAAGATCGATGGCGAGTGGGTGCAGCTCAACACCAACATCCTGCAGATCGAGAACGAGTACTACTCGAGCATCCGCCCCAAACGCGTCACCTACACCGGCGAGCGCCCGATCCAGGCGCTGATGGCCCGTGGCGTGCAGTACGTCGAGGCACGCTGCCTGGACATCAACCCCTTCCTGCCGCTGGGCATCGACCTCGTCGAGGCGCGTTTCCTCGATGCCTTCCTGCTCTATTGCGCGCTCTCCGACAGCCCGCCGCTGGGCGGCTGCGAGTGCGGCGCGGCCACCAGCAACTTCCTCAAGGTCGTGAAGGAAGGCCGTCGTCCGGGGCTGAAGCTGGAACGCGGCGGCCAGCAGATCGCGATGAAGGAATGGGCCGGCGCCCTGCTCGACGCCATTGCACCGATCATCGACCTGCTCGACCGCGCCAATGGCAGCGGCCTGCACGCGCAGAGCCTGGCCGAACAGCGCGCCAAGGTGGCCGATGCCGACCTGACGCCGTCGGCCCGCGTCCTGGCGGAAATGCGCGAACGTGGCGAAAGCTTCGAAGCCTTCGCCCTGCGCTACAGCCGCCAGCACGCGCAGACGCTGCGCAGCGAGCCGCTGAGCGCGGAGCAACAGGCTCGCTTCGAGGCCATGGCCAGCGAGTCCCTGGCCGAACAGGCGGAGCTGGAGAAGCAGCCCGAAGGCGATTTCGATACCTTCGTCGCCGCCTACCAGGCCAGCATTCTTGGGCTGATCAGCGTCTGAAGTTGCAAGAAATCGCTGACAGGCAGCTCATAGAGTTCTGATCGGCAACCTGCGCGTCGGGAGGGAGAATCCTTCCTCCTTTCGGACCCTGCCCAGCCTTGCCGGCAGCGGTCCAGCCAAGACCGCAGGAAAGCCATCCATGCTCCCTCCTTCCCCCCAATGGACGCTCCATCAACTGGAAGTCGCCTACCGCCAGGGCTATCTGGAAGCGCTGCTCGAGCGCCAGCCCCGTCGCCCCAGCCATGACATCCTCGCCGCCAGCTGGGAAGCCGGCCGGCGCGACGGCGCCCAGCAGCGACGCCAGCGCCGCGCCGCGCCCGAGTCGGCGCCCCGCCAGGCGCTGGACCTGGGCGAGCCCGGCACGCTCAAGGCCAGTTTCGATCAGAGCGCCTTCTCGAACACCTGGGAATTGCGCTGGTAGTTGTACAGCGACGCCCGCGCCGCCGGCAGGCGCTCGACGCTGCTGGGCTGGAAGCCGCGCTCGCGGAACCAGTGGGCGGTGCGCGTGGTGAGCACGTAGAGGGTCTTCAGCCCGAGGTTGCGCGCGCGCTGTTCGATGCGTTCGAGCAGGTCGTCGCCGCGCCCGCCGTGGCGGTACTCGGGGTTCACCGCCAGGCACGCCAGCTCGCCGGCGTCGGAATCGGCGATGGGATAGAGCGCCGCGCAGGCGATGATCAGCCCTTCGCGCTCGACGATGCTGAACTGCTCGATCTCGCGCTCCAGCACCTCGCGGGAGCGACGCACCAGGATGCCCTGCTCTTCCAGCGGGCGAATCAGCTCCAGCAGGCCGCCGACGTCCTCGATGCCCGCCTCGCGCAGTTGTTCGAACTGCTCCTGGGCCACCAGGGTGCCGTTGCCGGTGCGGGTGAACAGCTCGCTGAGCAGCGAACCGTCTTCGGTGTAGCTGACGATGTGGCTGCGCCGCACGCCGGCACGGCAGGCCTGGGCGGCGGCGTCCAGCAGCTCGCCCTGGTAGCTCGCACCGAGGCGCTCCAGGTGCGCCGGCACCTGCTGCGGGCGCAGTTCGCGCACCAGCTTGCCGTCGTCGTCCAGCAGGCCGCGTTCGGCCCCGTAGAGGATCAGCTTGTCCGCGCCCAGGTCGATGGCCGCGCGCATGGCCACGTCTTCGCAGGCGAGGTTGAAGATTTCCCCGGTGGGCGAGTAGCCCAGCGGCGAGAGCAGCACGATGCTGCGCTCGTCGAGCTGGCGGTTGATGCCCTTGCGGTCGATGCGCCGCACTTCGCCGGTGTGGTGGTAGTCGATGCCGTCGACCACGCCGATCGGCCGCGCGGTGACGAAGTTGCCGGCGGTCACGCGCAGGCGCGAGCCCTGCATCGGCGAGGCGGCCATGTCCATCGACAGGCGCGCTTCGATGGCGATGCGCAGGCTGCCGACGGCGTCGATGACGCAGTCCAGGGTCGGCGCATCGGTGACCCGCAGGCCACGGTGGAAGCGCGGCGCCAGCCCGTGGGAGGCCAGGCGCGCCTCGATCTGCGGGCGCGAACCGTGGACCAGCACCAGGCGCACGCCCAGGCTGTGCAGCAGCACCAGGTCGTGGACGATATTGCCGAAATTGGGGTCTTCGACGCCCTCGCCGGGCAGCATCACCACGAAGGTGCAGTCGCGGTGGGAATTGATGTAGGGCGAAGCGTGGCGCAGCCAGTTGACGTAGTCGTGCATTGCTTGAAAAGCCTGTCGTTCGAGTGGGCGGAAAGCTGTCGGATGCGGCCGGGGCACGGCCTGAGGCGGCGCGGTTATCGTCGTCGCATGAACATCGACAGGTTTCTCCTCTTGGATAGGGTGGGCCCGTTATCGGGGCGCTCTACAGGCAACGCTTCAGCGGTGGCTGACGTCGGAAACAGTCCTACAGACAGTAATGACGAATCAGCCCGCGCAGTAATTCGACGCACGGCTCGATTCGGTCGAGCGCCAGGTGTTCGTCCGGCTGGTGGGCGCAGGCGATGTCGCCGGGGCCCAGCACCAGGGTCTGGCAGCCGAGTTGCTGAAGATACGGTGCTTCGGTGCCAAAGGCTACCGCTTGTGCCGTGTGCCCGGTCAGACTTTCGGCCAGCCGCACCAGTTCGCTCTGCGCCGGCTCCTCGAAGGGTGGCACGGCGGGGAACAACGGCGCGTAGTCGATCTTCACCGCATGGCGTTCGGCGACGGGTACGAGGCGCTCGCGGATGGCCTGGCGCAGCACGTCCGGGTCCATCCCCGGCAGGGGGCGCAGGTCGAACTCCAGGGCGCACTGGCCGCAGATGCGGTTGGGATTGTCGCCGCCGTGGATGCAGCCCAGGTTGAGGGTGGGCTGCGGCACGCTGAACTGCGGATTGTTGAACTGCGCCTGCCACTGGCTGCGCAGGCCCTGCAATTCGCCCATCACCGCCTGCATCGCCTCCAGCGCACTGCGCCCCAGGCTCGGGTCGGAGGAATGGCCGCTCTGCCCGAGGATGTCGATGCGCTCCATCATCACGCCCTTGTGCAGGCGGATCGGCTTGAGATTGGTCGGCTCGCCGATCACCGCCGCGCGCCCCAGCGGCCGCCCCGCCTCGGCCAGCGCGCGGGCGCCGGCCATGGAGCTTTCCTCGTCGCAGGTGGCCAGCAGGATCAGCGGCTGCTTGAACGGCTGCCCCAGCAGCGGCAGCAGCGCCTCGATGGCCAGGGCGAAGAAGCCCTTCATGTCGCAGGCGCCCAGGCCGAACCAGCGCCCGTCACGTTCGCTCAGGCCCAGCGGGTCGCTTTTCCACAGGGCTTCGTCGTAGGGCACGGTGTCGGTGTGGCCGGCCAGCACCAGGCCGCCGGGGCCACTGCCGAGGGTGGCGAGCAGGTTGAACTTGCCCGGCGACACCGGCTGCATCTCGCAGGCGAAGCCCAGGTCCACCAGCCAGTTGCCGAGCAGCTCGACCACCGGGCGGTTGGACTGGTCCAGCGCGGGCTGGGTGCAACTGACCGACGGCAGCGCGATCAGCTCGGCGAAACGTTGTTTGAGTGGCGGCAACGGCATGGCGTACTCCGGAAGACAGGCCCTCACTATGGACCATGCGGCGATGCGGTAAAACCTCGCGGAGCCCGGCAGGAATGGTGAAGTCCTGTAGACTGCATGACTTTGAAGTCTTTTTCGCACCCGTCGTTCCGTCCTTCATACAGCAGGATGGGAAATCGGACGCGACCGCTCTGAACCGGACCCCCGCCATGCAGAAAGAAACCGAAATCAAACTGCGCGCCAGCCGCGAGACCCTCGAAGCCCTGCGCGAGCACCCGGCGCTGAAGAAGCGCAACAAATCCGGCTGGGAGCCCCGAGAGCTGTTCAACCAGTACTACGACACGCCGGCCCGCGACCTGGCCCGCGCCCGCGTGGCGCTGCGCCTGCGCAAGGACGGCGAGCAGTTCATCCAGACCCTCAAGACCCGCGGCCAGAGCGTGGCCGGCCTGTCCGAGCGCAACGAGTGGGACTGGTACCTGGAGAAGAACAAGCTCGACCTGAAGAAACTCGACGACCAGTGCTGGCCGGTCGCCCTGGCCGACCTGGACAAGAAGACCCTCAAGCCGATCTTCAGCACCGATTTCACCCGCCAGCGCGCCGAGATCGCCTGGGGCCGCGGCAAGGCCAAGGTGGTGATCGAAGCCGCGCTGGACCTGGGCAAGGTCGTCGCCGGCAAGCAGGCCGAGGAAATCTGCGAGCTGGAACTGGAACTGCGCCAGGGCGAGCCCGAGGCGCTGCTGGACCTGGCCATCGAACTCGCCGCCGACCTTGCGCTGATGCCCTGCGACATCAGCAAGGCCGAGCGCGGCTACCGCCTGTTCGACCCGGCCAGCTACAGCGTGCAGCCCGACACCCAGAAGCTGCTGCATGAAACCCCGCTGGACGGCGCCTTCGCGGCGCTGTCGTGGTCGCTGCTGGGCAGCAGCCAACGCCTGGCCGAGCAATACCGCTTCAACGGCCACTGGAGCCTGCTGGAAAGCTGGCTGCAGCAACTGGTCGACCTGCGCGCCCTGCTCGGCAGCCTTGGCCAGGCCGTGCCGCGCGCCAGCACCCGCGAACTGCGCGCCGCCCTCGATGCCCTGATCGCCGACTGGCAGCCGCGCATCGAACAGGGTCGCCACGACGAATCCGTGCGCCAGCAGATGCCCGCTGCCTTCCGCGAGGAACTGGCGAACCTGCGCTGGGGTCAGTTCTCCCTGAGCACTTCGCGCTGGCTGCTGGGCAAGGCCTGGACCGTGGAGCGCAACGAGCGCGCCAACCGCCTGGGCGGCTCCGCCGTCGGCAAGTGGCTGCAGCGCACCCTGGCCGAAGAGGCCCAGGCCATGCCGCTGCAACGCGCCCAGCAATTGCCCGAAGTGCTCGCCGACCAACTGCCGCGCCTGCAGCGCATGCTGGTCTGGCTGCGCCTGGCGCGCAGCGTGCTGGAGCTGCCGGAAACCGACCGCCTGTACGGCGAGCTGGCCAAGCTGCAGGAGCTGCTCGTGACGCCCGACGCCGAGGGGCGCCTGGATGCCCTGGCGGCTCAGGCCCATACTGTGCTGACCCTCAAGTCGTGGAAGGCGCTTTTGAAATAATCTTCCGGCGAGCGGCGCGCCCGGGCTCTTCGCAGGAGCGAGTTCGCTCGCGCACCAGACCTGGCACCGTGCCAACGAGGTTCGCGAGCAAGCTCGCTCCTACAGATCGCCGCGTCCCGGCCCGCCACGCCCCACAGGAGTTCTGATGTCCGTCTTCGCTTCCTCCGCCCAGGACCGTCTGCTCGACCTGGGCGATATCCTCCGCGAACTGGTCGCCCAGGGCCGCGTCGATCAGAACGACGCCGAACAATGCCTGGCGATCCGCCGCAGCGCGGTGAAAAACCAGCAGCATCCGCTGGAGTTCCTCGCCGCGCAGCAGGTCGAGGACCGTCAGCGGCCGGGACGCAAGCTGGACCTGGAAACCCTGGTGCATTGGCTGGCGGAGTTCTCCGGCCAGCCTTACCTGCGCATCGACCCGCTGAAGATCGACGTCGCCTCGCTGACCCCGCTGATGTCCTACGCCTTCGCCCAGCGCCACCAGATCCTGGCGGTGGCGGTCAGCCCGGACGAAGTCACCATCGCCAGCGCCCAGCCCTTCGTGCGCGCCTGGGAGAGCAACCTCACCCACGTGCTCAAGCGGCCGATCAGGCGCGTGGTGGCCAACCCGGTGGACATCCAGCGCTTCACCGTGGAGTTCTACCGCCTGGCCAAGTCGGTCAGCGGCGCCACCGCCAAGGACATGAAGCTCAGCGGCGTCGGCAACTTCGAGCAATTGCTCAACCTGGGCGCCAGCGACCAGGAGCCCGATGCCAACGACGCGCACATCGTCACCATCGTCGACTGGCTGTTCCAGTACGCCTTCCAGCAGCGCGCCAGTGACATCCACATCGAGCCGCGCCGCGAGCAGGGCACGGTGCGCTTCCGCATCGACGGCGTGCTGCACAACGTCTACCAGTTCCCGCCCCAGGTGAGCATGGCGGTGGTCAGCCGCCTGAAGACCCTGGGCCGCATGAACGTCGCCGAGAAGCGCAAGCCGCAGGACGGCCGGGTGAAGACCAAGACCCCGGACGGCGCCGAAGTCGAACTGCGCCTGTCGACGCTGCCCACGGCCTTCGGCGAGAAAATGGTAATGCGGATCTTCGACCCGGAGGTGCTGCTCAAGACCTTCGACCAGTTGGGCTTCTCGCCGGACGACCTGCGCCGCTGGGAGAGCATGACCAGCCAGCCCAACGGCATCATCCTGGTCACCGGGCCGACCGGTTCGGGCAAGACCACCACGCTCTACACCACGCTCAAGCAACTGGCGACCGACGAGGTGAACGTCTGCACCATCGAGGACCCGATCGAGATGATCGAGCCCACGTTCAACCAGATGCAGGTGCAGCACAACATCGACCTGACCTTCGCCAGCGGCGTGCGCGCCCTGCTGCGCCAGGACCCGGACATCATCATGGTCGGCGAGATCCGCGACCTGGAGACCGCCGAGATGGCGATCCAGGCGGCGCTCACCGGCCACCTGGTGCTCTCCACGCTGCACACCAACGACTCGCCCACCGCCATCACCCGCCTGCTGGAACTGGGCGTGCCCTACTACCTGATCCGCGCCACCGTGCTCGGCGTCATGGCCCAGCGCCTGGTGCGCACCCTGTGCCCGCACTGCAAGGCGCCGATGGAACTGCACGAGGAAGACTGGCAGGAAGTCACCCGCCCCTGGAATGCCCCGCTGCCCACCGGCGCGCACCAGGCCGTGGGCTGCCTGGAGTGCCGCGACACCGGCTACCGGGGCCGGGCCGGGGTGTACGAGATCATGCTGCTGAGCGAATCGCTGAAGGAGCTGATCACCGCCGATACCGACCTCATCCCGCTGCGCCGCCAGGCCTTCAAGGAGGGCATGCGCAGCCTGCGTCTGTCCGGCGCACAGAAGGTCGCGGCAGGCCTGACGACCATCGAGGAAGTGCTGCGGGTCACGCCGCAAAGCGAGCAGAAGTGAGCCACCCGTCAGTCGCTTGAGAAAAGTCCTCGGGCGGCTGCTGCACTTTCCTGCATGCCAGCCTGGCGTGCCGGTTACACTCGATCCTCCCCTATCCACGCCAGACAAGGAGTCCTTCGCATGGAAATCGGCAGCGTCGCCCTGCTTTTCGTCATTCTCGCCATCGTCATCGTTCTCATGGGGTTCAAGGTCGTGCCCCAGGGCTACGAATGGACCATCGAGCGCTTCGGCCGCTACACCGTCACCTTGAAGCCGGGCCTGAGCATCATCATTCCGGTGGTGGACCGCGTCGGGCAGAAGATCAACATGATGGAGCGCGTGCTCGACGTGCCGCCGCAGGAAGCGATCAGCGCCGACAACGCCATCGTGCAGATCGACGCCGTGTGCTTCTTCCAGGTGGTCGACGCGGCGCGCGCGGCCTATGAAGTGAGCGGGCTGGAAAACGCCGTGCGCAACCTGGTGATGACCAACATCCGCACCGTGCTCGGCTCCATGGAGCTGGACCACATGCTCAGCCAGCGCGACGCGATCAACGAGCGCCTGCTGCGCACCGTCGACGAGGCCACCGCGCCCTGGGGCCTGAAGGTCACCCGCATCGAGATCAAGGACATCAGCCCGCCGGCCGACCTGGTGGAAGCCATGGCCAGCCAGATGAAGGCCGAGCGCCTGAAGCGCGCGCAGATCCTCGAGGCCGAAGGCCGCCGCGCCGCCGAAATCCTCACCGCCGAGGGCAAGAAGCAGGCGCAGATCCTCGAAGCCGAGGGCCTGCGCCAGTCGGCCTTCCTCGAATCCGAAGCGCGCGAGCGCCAGGCCGAGGCCGAAGCCAAGGCGACCCAGGTAGTCTCCGAAGCCATCGCCAGCGGCAACGTGCAGGCGATCAACTACTTCGTCGCGCAGAAATACGTCGACGCCCTCGGCCAACTGGCCAGCTCCAACAACAGCAAGATCGTGCTGATGCCGCTGGAGGCCAGCCAGGTGATCGGCGCGGTCGGCGGCATCGGCGAGATCGTCAAGGCCACCTTCGGCGACAACAAGGGCCGTAGCTGATGCTGGGCTTCCTGGAGCACCTGGGCTTCTGGGACTGGCTGGGCCTGGGCATCGTCCTGCTGATCCTGGAGATCTTCGGTGCCGGCGGCTACCTGCTGTGGATCGGCATCGCCGCGGCGCTGACCGGCGTGCTGTCGTTCCTGCTGCCGGGGCTGGACTGGGTCTGGCAATGCCTGGCGTTCGGCGTGCTGGCGATCCTCACCGCGCTCTACTGGTGGAACCACCAGCGCCTGAACAAACGCCAGGCCGTACCCTCCAGCCTCAACCGCCGCGGCAGCGAGCTGGTCGGGCGGCAGTTCACCCTGCACGACGCCATCGTCGGCGGACGCGGCAAGATCCGCGTGGGCGACAGCGTCTGGCTGGTCAGCGGGCCGGACCTGCCCGTCGGCGCGCAGGTCCGCGTGACCGGACAGGATGGCGTGCTGCTTCTCGTCGAACCCGTCTGAGCGCCGATCTAGCCGGTATCTGTAGGAGCGAGCTTGCTCGCGAACATGCCCCGCTGCGAGTGTTGGTTCGCGAGCAAGGACTGGGCGTCCCCCTCGGTCCTACGAAAAGCAAAAAAGCCCGCCGATCGGCGGGCTTTTTCATTCAGGCGATACTCAGCTCGCAGCCGGCTGTGCCGGTGCGCGGCGGTAGGCCCACACCATCAGCGCGATACCGCCCAGCACCATCGGCACGCACAGCACCTGGCCCATGGTCAGCCAGCCCCACGCCAGGTAGCCCAGTTGGGCATCCGGCACGCGGACGAACTCGACGATGAAGCGGAAGATGCCATAGCACAGCACGAACAGGCCGGACACCGAGGCAGTCGGGCGTGGCTTGCGGGTGAACAGCCAGAGCACGACGAACAGCGCCACGCCTTCCAGCGCGAACTGGTACAGCTGCGACGGATGGCGCGGCTCCGGGCCGCCGGTGGGGAAGACCATCGCCCAGGGCACGTCGGTCACCTTGCCCCACAGCTCGCCGTTGATGAAGTTGCCGATGCGCCCGGCGCCCAGGCCGATCGGCACCAGCGGCGCGATCAGGTCCATCAGCTGGAAGAAGCTCTTGTTGTTGCGCTTGCCGAACCACCAGGTGGCCAGCATCACACCGATCAGGCCGCCGTGGAACGACATGCCGCCCTTCCACACCTCGAAGATCAGCGTCGGGTTGGCGATGTACTCGTCCAGGTTGTAGAACAGCACGTAGCCCAGGCGACCGCCCAGGACCACGCCGCACGCCACCCAGAAGACCAGGTCGGAGAGCTTCTCCTTGGTCCAGGTCGGGTCGAAATCCTTCAGCTTGCGCGACGCCAGCAGCCAGGCGCCGCCGATGCCGATCAGGTACATCAGGCCGTACCAGTGGATTTTCAGCGGCCCGAGCGATACGGCAACCGGGTCGATCTGTGGATAAGGCAGCATCCGCTTCTCCTAGCAGGAATCAGATCAGGAAACTCAAGCCCACGCCGAACAGCAGCAGGGCGAACAAACGCTTCAGCACCTTGGCTGGCAGGCGATGCGCCAACCGGGCCCCGAGGCGGGCGAAGAACATGCTGGTGACGGCAATGCCGACCAGCGCCGGGAGGTAGACGAAACCCAGGCTCAGCGGCGGCAACTGGTCGTGGTGCCAGCCGACGACGATGAAGGATATCGCGCCGGCGATGGCGATCGGCAGGCCGCACGCCGAGGAAGTCGCAACCGCCTGTTGCATGGAGACGCCGCGCCAGCTCAGGAAAGGCACGGTCAGCGAACCGCCGCCGATGCCGAAGATCGCCGACGCCCAGCCCACCAGGCCGCCGGCCACGCCCAGGCCGAAGCGCCCCGGCAGCTCGCGCGCCCCCTTGGGTTGCAGGCCCAGGGCCATCTGCAGCGACACCAGGATGGCGAAACTGCCGATGATCTTCTGCAGCACCGGCCCCTGGATCTTCGCGGCGGTGATCGCGCCCAGCGCGCTGCCGACCAGGATGCCCACGGTCATCCAGGCGAACACCGGCCAGCGCACCGCGCCGCGGCGGTGGTGTTCGAGGATCGAATTGACCGAAGTGAAGATGATGGTCGCCAGCGAAGTACCGACCGCCATCTGGGTCAGCACGTCGGGCGAAAAACCGTGGGCGCCGAAACTGAACACCAGGGCGGGGACGATGATCAACCCGCCGCCGACGCCGAACAGGCCGGCGAGCACGCCAGCACAGGCGCCAAGCACCAGGTAGAGCACGAACTCCATGGGCAACCTCGGGCAACAAAGCGGGCATGGTAGCCGAAGGCTCCGGGGCGCTCCAGCCACTCCGGGACTTCGCTGGATGTTGATAGACTGCGGACACACTACGGAGTTCGCCCATGTGCCTGATCGTCTTCGCCTGGCGCCCCGGCCACGCCAGGCCCCTGATCGTCGCGGCCAACCGCGATGAGTTCTACGCCCGCCCCGCCCTGCCGCTGGCGGCCTGGGAGGATTCTCCCGGCGTCTATGCCGGGCGCGACCTGGAAGCGGGCGGGACCTGGCTGGGGGTGGCGCCGGACGGCCGCTTCGCCGCCCTGACCAACGTTCGCGACCCCGGCCAGCCGCTGGGCCCGCGCTCGCGAGGCGAACTGGTGGCGGCGTTCCTGCAGGGTCGCCAATCGCCGCTGGAGTACCTGCAGCAGGTGGCCCGCCGTGCCTCGGACTACAGCGGCTTCAACCTGCTGGTGGGCGATGGGGCACAGCTCTGCTATCTCAATCCCCGCGTCGGCCCGCCGGTGGCGGTGGCGCCGGGCGTGCACGGGCTGTCGAACGCCGCACTGGACACGCCCTGGCCGAAGCTGCTGAGCGCCCGCGACGGACTGGAGGCGGTCCTGGGCGCACCCGACACCGGCGCCCTGGTCGCCCTGCTGCGCGACAACCGCCAGCCCTCCGATGCGGAACTGCCGGACACCGGCGTGGGCCTGGCCACCGAGCGCCTGCTGTCGAGCGTGTTCATCGCCAGCCCCACCTACGGCACCCGCGCCAGCACCGCGCTGATCGTCCACGCGGACGGCCGCCGCGAGCTGCTGGAACACAGTTTCGGCCCCAGCGGCGCGCGCCTGGGCGAGGTGGCGCTGAGCGTCTAGCAGACGACGATGCAGTCGCGCTGGCGTTTGGCGCGGTAGAGCCCGTCGTCCAGCCGACGCAGCATCGCCATCAGGTCCTCGCCGGGCTGCATCTCGGTGACCGAGAAGCTGGCGGTGAGCTGGGTCGGCAGCGAGATGTCCGCCCGGCGCAGGCTCAGGCGCAGCCGTTCGGCCAGCTCCCGCGCCGCCTCGCCGGTGGTTTCCGGCAACAGCACGATGAACTCCTCGCCACCCCAGCGCGCAAAGCAGTCCTCCTCGCGCAGGCGCCGCCGCACCACTTCGGCCACCGCCACCAGTACGCGGTCGCCGGCCTGGTGGCCGAGGCTGTCGTTGATGCGCTTGAAGTGGTCGAGGTCGAACATCAGCAGCGCACAGCCGTGCTCGTGGCGTTGCAGGCGCTGCCACTCGGCGTGCATCTGCTGCTCGAAGCGCCGCCGGTTGGCGATCTGCGTCAGCGGGTCGATCTCGGCGAGGCGCTGGGCGACGGCAGCCTGCTCGGCCAGCGCCTGGTTGGCCTGGCGCAGGGCCTCGGTGCGCTGCAGCACCAGGTACTCCAGGCTCAGGTTGAGCTGGTGCAACTCATGGTTCTTTTCCTGCAGCGCCAGCTCCGCCAGCTTGCGCTCATGGATGTTGCAGTGCGCGCCGACCATCCGCGTGGGCTTGCCGTTCTCGTCGAATTCGAAGAAGCGTCCGTGATCGCTGACCCACAGGTAATTGCCGTCCCGGCAGCGGCAGCGGTACTCCTCGCGGTAGACACCGCTGCGTCCCTCCACGTAGGCGTCGAAGGCGTACATCACGCGCTCGAAATCCTCGGGATGGATGATCTCGTGCCAGGTGGCGACGTTTTGCGGAAGGCTGCCCGGGTCATAGCCGAGCATGGCGTACCAACTGGGGCTGCGGGTGACGTGGTTGGTGCGGATGTCCCAATCCCAGATGCCGTCGCTGACGATGCTCAGGGCATAACGCAGGGTGCGGGCGCTGTCGTCGGATTCCGTGCTGGGGCGTTGGTCGAGCTCTTCCATAAGCTGCGTCCCGGCCGGCAAGCCGGCCCTGTTTCTTCATCTGCCCTGCGGTGATGCACGAATCCGCCAGGGGGTCGTTCGCCCGATCAGGCCTGGATGGTCGCCGCCGGGTTGATCACCCGGCCCAGACCCAGGTTGCGCAAGGCCAGGTGCAGCGAACTGTGGATAACCTGCGGGTTGTCGAAGGTCATCAGCTGGCTGAGCAGTTCGCGGGCCTTGGACAGGGTCATCTGGCGCAGCAGCCACTTCACCTTGGGCAGGTTGGTGGCGTTCATCGACAGGGAATCGAAGCCCATGGCCATCAGCAGCACGGCGGCCGCCGGGTCGCCGGCCATCTCGCCGCAGATGCTCACAGGCTTGCCTTCGGCGTGGGAGTCGTCGACCACCTTCTTCAGCGCCTGCAGCACGGCCGGGTGCAGGTAATCGTAGAGGTCGGCGACGCGCGGGTTGTTGCGGTCCACCGCCAGCAGGTACTGGGTCAGGTCGTTGGAGCCGACCGAGAGGAAGTCCACCTGGCGCGCCAACTCGCGGGTCTGGTACACGGCCGCGGGGATCTCCACCATCATGCCGATCGGCGGCATGGGGATGTCGACGCCCTCGTCGCGCACTTCGCCCCAGGCGCGGTGGATCAGGTGCAGCGCCTCTTCCAGCTCGTGGGTCCCGGAGATCATCGGCAGCAGGATGCGCAGGTTGTCCAGGCCTTCACTGGCCTTGAGCATGGCGCGGGTCTGCACCAGGAAGATTTCCGGGTGGTCGAGGGTGACGCGGATGCCGCGCCAGCCGAGGAAGGGGTTGTCTTCCTTGATCGGGAAGTAGGACAGCGCCTTGTCGCCGCCGATGTCCAGGGTACGCATGGTCACCGGCAGCGGGTGGAAGGCGGAGAGCTGCTCGCGGTAGATGGCGAGCTGTTCCTTTTCGCTGGGGAAGCGGTCGTTGATCATGAACGGCACTTCGGTGCGGTACAGGCCGACCCCTTCGGCGCCGCGCTCCTGGGCGCGCGCCACGTCCGCCAGCAGGCCGGTGTTGACCCACAGCGGCATGCGATGGCCGTCCAGCGTCTCGCAGGGCAGCTCGCGCAGCGCGGCCAGGCCCTTGCTCAGTTCCTTCTCTTCGGCGACCACTTCGCCGTATTGCTTGACCAGCTGCGGCGACGGGTTGGTGTAGATCTCGCCGTGGTAGCCATCGACGATCAGGTCGATGCCGTCCACCTTGGAATATGGCAGATCGACCGCGCCCATGACGGTCGGGATGCCCATGGCGCGGGCGAGGATGGCGACGTGGGAGTTGCCCGAGCCCAGCACCGAGATCAGACCCACCAGCTTGCCTTCGGGGACTTCGCCGAGCATGGCCGGCGACAGCTCCTCGCTGACGATGATGGTCTGGTCGGGGTAGGTCAGCGACTGCTTACGCTCTTCCTGCAGGTACGCCAGGATGCGCCGGCCGATGTCCTTGACGTCCGATGCGCGCTCGCGCAGGTAGGCGTCGTCCATCAGCTCGAAGCGCTGCACGTGCTCCATGACCACCTGGCGCAGCGCGCCCTGGGCCCACTGGCCGGTGCGGATGATGCGTTTGACTTCCAGGCCGATGGAGGCGTCGTCGAGCATCATCAGGTAGACGTCGAACAGCGCCCGCTCTTCCTTGCGCAGCTGGGTGGCCAGCTTGCTGGAAAGGTTGCGCATGTCCTCGCGGACCGATTCCAGCGCCTGCTTGAAGCGCTCGACCTCGGCCTCGACGTCGTCGATGGGTTTGTCCGGGACCACTTCCAGGTCGGCCGGCGGCAGCACCACCACGGCCTTGCCCACCGCCACGCCGGGGGCGCCGGGCACGCCGACGAACTTGGCCTCGCTGATGCCCTTGCCGAGCTTGCCCAGGCCGCGGATCGAGCCGGTGGCTTCCGCATGGGCGATCACGCCGGCGAGCTGCGCGCTCATGGTGACGAGGAAGGCTTCCTCGCCTTCGTCGAACTGGCGCTTTTCCTTCTGCTGCACCACCAGGACGCCCATCACCCGACGGTGGTGGATGATCGGCGCGCCGAGGAAGGAGGCGTAGCGCTCCTCCCCGGTCTCGGCGAAGTAGCGGTAACGGGGGTGTTCGGAGGCGTTCTCGAGGTTCAGCGGCTCCTCGCGGGTGCCGACCAGGCCAACCAGACCCTCGTTGGGCGCCATGCTGACCTTGCCGATGGAGCGCTTGTTCAGGCCCTCGGTGGCCATCAGCACGAAGCGGTTGCTCTCCGGGTCCAGCAGGTAGACCGAGCACACCTGGGTGCCCATCGCCTCCTTCACGCGCTGCACGATGATGCCCAGCGCCGCCTTGAGGTCCTTGGCGGAGTTCACTTCCTGGACGATCTTACGCAGCGTGTTGAGCATGGCGTGGGGGTCTAACTCCTTGAACTTCGTGCTAGTCGCGCGCCAGCAGGCGCGGTGCCAATTCCTTCAGGGCCCGGCGGTAGACCTCGCGCTTGAAGGTCACGACCTGGCCCAGGGGGTACCAGTAGCTCACCCATTTCCAGCCGTCGAATTCGGGTTTGCCGGTGACATCCATGCGCACCCGGCTTTCCTCGCCGGTCAGGCGCAGCAGGAACCACTTCTGTTTCTGCCCGATGCACAGCGGCTGGCTGTTGGTACGTACCAGACGTTGCGGCAGGCGATAACGCAGCCAGCCCCGGGTACAGGCCAGGATCTTGACGTCCTGCTCTTCCAGGCCGACTTCTTCGTTCAGTTCGCGGTACAGCGCTTCCTCAGGGGTTTCGCGGGCGTTGATGCCGCCCTGGGGAAATTGCCAGGCTTCCTGGTTGATGCGCCGTGCCCACAGAACCTGTCCGACATCGTTGCAAAGGATGATGCCGACATTGGGGCGAAAACCATCGGGATCGATCACGGCGGTACATCCTCGAAATCGCGTGTGCCCGCATTGTTCCACAAAGCTTGTGACAGCGGCAACGCGGGCTGCGGCGTCCTGTGCTGGGTGGGCAAAAGCCGTTACTCTAGGCGACTTTTCCGTATTGGCAACTGGCGGTAATTCATCGTGCGACTGGCTCTCTTCGATCTCGACAACACCCTCCTGGCCGGCGACAGCGACCACAGCTGGGGCGAATGGCTGTGCCAACGCGGCCTGGTCGATGCCGGCGAGTACCAGGCGCGCAACAATGCCTTTTATGCCGACTACCTGGCCGGCACCCTCGACGTGTTCGCCTACCAGGCCTTCACCCAGGCGATCCTGAGTCGCAACAGCCTGGACCAGCTGGATACCTGGCACCGCCAGTTCATGCAGGAAGTCATCGAGCCCATCGTCCTGGCCAAGGGCGAGGCGCTGCTGGCCAAGCACCGTGCCGCCGGCGACAAGCTGGTGATCATCACCGCCACCAACCGCTTCGTCACCGGCCCGATTGCCGCGCGCCTGGGCGTGGAGACGCTGATCGCCACCGAATGCGAGATGGACAACGGCCTGTACACCGGCCGCACCTGCGACGTGCCCTGCTTCCAGGGCGGCAAGGTGACCCGCCTCAACCGCTGGCTCGAGGAGACCGGCCTTGCGCTGGACGACGCCTACTTCTACAGCGACTCGCGCAACGACCTGCCGCTGCTGGAGCTGGTGGCCCACCCGGTGGCGGTGGACCCCGACGACACCCTGCGCGCCGTCGCCCTTGAGCGCGGCTGGCCGGTGATCAGCCTGCGCGACTGAGCGCCCGTCAAGCTCCGCCCAGGGCGCCGAAGCCCTTGTTGACCATCAGGTAGAAGATCGCCAGGAAGGCCACGAACGCCGGCCAGCCCAGGGCGAACCACCAGCGCATATAGAGGAAGGCCCTGGGCGGCAATGCCGCCCCCTGCTGGTGCGCCGCCTCGGCCATGTCGCGCACGCGGATCTGCAGCCACACCACAGGCAGCCAGCAGGCGCCGGCGAAGACAAACAGCGCCAGGCTCCACAGCAGCCAGCCCGAATCCAGCGGCCAGCCGGCCATATGCGCCATGGCGATGCCGCTCAGCGGCTGGAACACCGCCGTGGTGGCGATGAACAGCCAGTCGGCGGTGACCAGGTGGCGGAAGGTGATGCGGATGGCATCCAGGTTGCCGCTGCGCCAGGCGCGCCAGCTGTAGTAGGCCGAGCCCAGCCCGGTGCCGAACAGCAGCGTGGACGAGAGAATGTGCAGGGTCTTGACCAGCAGGTAGAGATTCACGCGGCGGGCATCACACCGGCTTGCCGATCATCAGCACCAGGATGGCGATCACGCACAGCAGCGCGAGCACGAAGAAGGCCAGGCCGAACTTCCACTGCCGCGCCGCGCCGGCGGAGATCGGTTCGCCGCTGCTCTGCGCCACCAGCGCGAGGTCGCGGATACGCCACAGGCGCGTGGTGAACAGCAGCCAGAAGATCGTCGCGACGATCAGCAGACAGGCGCTGCCCAGCAACCAGGTCTGGCCCAGCGGCCAGCCGACGGTCTGCACCATGCGGTAGCCGGTGACCGGCAGGCTGGCGACGCTGCCCGCCACCAGCACCCAGCCGATCAGGCCGATGCGCTGCAACGCCTTGGCGATCACCCCGGCGTCGCCTCCGCGCCAACTGCGCCAGCCGTACCAGGCCAGGCCGATGATGGCCAGGAACGGCAGCACGGCGGCGATGCCGTGGAGAATGCGCAAGGTCTGCAGGCTTTCCATTTCAATTCCCTGTGAAGAAGGCGGCGTTCCGACAAGCCTAGCAGCAGTCGCGCCGCCCCTGCCTGGCCTCAGCCGAGGAACAGGCGATAGGCCGGGTTGTCCGTCTCGTCCCAGTAGGGGTAGCCGATCTCGTCCAGCGCGGCCGCCACCAGGTGGCGCTCGTCTTCGGGCACCTGCAGGCCAGCGACCACGCGGCCGTCGGCAGCGCCGTGGTTGCGGTAGTGGAACAGGGTAATGTTCCAGCGCCCGCCCAGGCGGTTGAGGAAGTTGAACAGCGCGCCGGGGCGCTCGGGGAACTCGAAGCGGAACACCTGCTCGCCGGACACCCGCGGCGAATGGCCGCCGACCATGTGGCGGATGTGCAGCTTGGCCAGTTCGTTGTCGGTCAGGTCCAGCACCGGGAAGCCCTGCTCCTGCAGTTGCTCCACCAGCGCGGCGCGCGGGTCGTTCTCCGGGTGGGTCTGCACGCCGACGAAGATGTGCGCTTCGCTGTCGGTGTTGTAGCGGTAGTTGAACTCGGTGATCTGGCGCTTGCCGATGGCCTCGCAGAAGGCCTTGAAGCTGCCGGGGCGCTCGGGGATGGTCACCGCGATGATCGCTTCGCGCTTCTCACCCAGTTCGGCGCGCTCGGCCACGTGGCGCAGGCGGTCGAAATTGATGTTGGCGCCCGAGTCGATGGCCACCAGGGTCTCGCCCTTCACGCCCTCGCGCTCGACGTAACGCTTGATCCCGGCCACCGCCAGCGCGCCGGCCGGCTCGGTGATGGAGCGGGTGTCGTCGTAGATGTCCTTGATCGCCGCGCAGATCTCGTCGGTGCTGACGGTGATCACTTCGTCGACATGCTCCTTGCACAGCTCGAAGTTGTGCTGGCCGATCTGCGCCACGGCGACGCCGTCGGCGAACAGCCCGACCTGGCCGAGCACGACGCGCTCGCCGGCGGCCATGGCGGCCTGCAGGCAGTTGGAGTCGTCCGGCTCGACGCCGATGACCTTGATCTCCGGGCGCAGGTATTTGACGTAGGCGGCGATGCCGGCGATCAGGCCGCCGCCGCCGACCGGCACGAAGATCGCGTCGATGCGGCCCGGGTTCTGGCGGAGGATTTCCATCGCCACGGTGCCCTGGCCGGCGATCACGTCCGGATCGTCGTAGGGGTGGATGTAGACGTAGCCCTTCTCTTCCACCAGCTTGAGCGAGTGCGCCAGCGCCTCGGGGAAGGCATCGCCGTGCAGCACGGCCTTGCCGCCGCGGGCGCGCACGCCCTGTACCTTCAGCTCCGGCGTGGTGCGCGGCATCACGATGGTCGCCTTGATGCCCAGCTCGCGGGCGGCCAGCGCCACGCCCTGGGCATGGTTGCCGGCCGAGGCGGTGACCACGCCACGGGCGAGCTCTTCCGGGCTCAGCTGCGCCAGCTTGTTGTAGGCGCCGCGAATCTTGAAGGAGAACACCGGCTGCAGGTCTTCGCGCTTGAGCAGAATCTGGTTGCCCAGGCGCTCGGAGAGCTGGCGGGCGGGCTGCAGGGGCGTTTCCACGGCAACGTCGTAGACACGCGAGGTGAGGATCTTCTTGACGTAGTGTTCGAGCATCGGAAGGGCTATATCGGCGGCTTTTCGAGGAACCGCGAGTCTACTCCAGCCGGCGCGGCGCGGGCCACCGAACAATCCGCGCGCAGATGACCGTAACAGTTGCCCGGCGGCGCAACACCGGCGCGCCTTCGGCCGCTATAATCCGCCCTCTCGACCATTCCCCGGCGCTTTCGCGCCCAGCCAGGTAAGAAGACTCTTCGCCATGAATCAGGATCAGCTCAAGCAGGCTGTGGCCCAGGCCGCCGTCGACCACATCCTTCCGCACCTCGACAGCAAGAGCATCGTCGGCGTGGGCACCGGCAGCACCGCCAACTTCTTCATCGACCTGCTGGCCAAGCACAAGGCCGAGTTCGACGGCGCGGTGGCCAGCTCCGAAGCCACCGCCCAGCGCCTGAAGGGCCACGGCATCCCGGTCTACGACCTGAACACCGTCAGCGAACTGGAGTTCTACGTGGACGGCGCCGACGAGACCAACGAACGCCTGGAGCTGATCAAGGGCGGCGGCGCCGCGCTGACCCGCGAGAAGATCGTCGCCGCGGTGGCCAAGCAGTTCATCTGCATCGCCGACGCCAGCAAGCTGGTGCCGATCCTGGGCGGCTTCCCGCTGCCGGTGGAAGTCATCCCCATGGCCCGCAGCCACGTGGCGCGCCAGCTGGTGAAGCTGGGCGGCGACCCGGTGTACCGCGAGGGCGTGCTGACCGACAACGGCAACATCATCCTCGACGTGCACAACCTGCGCATCGACAGCCCGGTGCAGCTCGAAGAAGCGATCAACAACATCGTCGGCGTGGTCACCAACGGTCTGTTCGCCGCGCGCCCGGCCGACCTGTTGCTGCTGGGCACCGCCGAGGGCGTGAAGACCCTCAAGGCCTGACCCGCCTGGCGCCATCCGCCGGATGGCGCCTTCCAGAGCGCCTGCTGCCGTCTACGCTGGGATAACCCCATCCTCCTACAGGGAGACGCAGCATGGCCGCCAAGTACCACCTGAAGAAGGCCAGCGATGGCCAGTTCCTCTTCAACCTGCACGCCAGCAACGGCGAGATCGTCCTCACCAGCGAGCTGTACAGAGCCAAGCCCTCGGCCATCGGCGGCATCGAGTCGGTGCGCAGCAACTCCCTGCGCGAAGGCGCCTTCGAACTCAAGGTCGCCAGCAACGGCAAGCACTACTTCGTGCTCAAGGCCAGCAACGGCCAGGTCGTCGGGCAGAGCCAGATGTACGCCAGCAAGGCCACCGCCGATGCCGGCGCGGCGGCGGTCAAGCGCTACGCGGCGGAGGCGCCGATCAGCGACGACACCTGATCGCGCACCGATTCGGTGAAGCCCGCCCCGCGCACGCCCTCCACGGCCGGCCAGCTCGCCGGCCGTGTATCACCCTTGTTACAGTGACGCGACAAGCTCGGTCACTGAAGCGTCAAATTCCGCCCATCTCCGGCGAACCGGTCCACATCCTGCTTTGCTCCGGCGCACGCATCGAAGACCGATGCGATTCCAATCGACACAGAGGAAAGTGCCGTGTTCAAACCCTTAGCCGTTGCGGTCAGCCTGGGCTGCGCTGCGCTGGCCACCGACGCCAACGCCTACGAATACGGGGACTACGCCGGGGACACCCTGGACACCCTGATCAACGACTACCCCGGCCGTTACCGCGGCACCGCCAGCTTCGCCGGGGCCGCCGCGCTGATGCAGTCGCGCCTGGGCTTCGGCTACCAGACGCAGGTCCAGGACTTCACCTGGGCCGGCAACCGCAGCTCGCAGAACGTCATCGCCAGCGCCCCGGGCAGCAGCGGCCAGTACGTGGTGCTCGGCGCGCATTACGACACCTACTACGGCCGGCCGACCCTGCAGGGCCTGGACGACAACGGTTCGGGCGCCGCCGTGCTGACCGAGATCGCCCGCAACCTGGGCGGCATCGCCCTGGAGAACGGCCTGGAAGTGGTCGGCTTCGGCGCCGAGGAGGAAGGCCTGCGTGGCTCGCGCGCTTATGTCGCCTCGCTCAGCGACGAACAGCGCAGCAACCTGCGGGGCATGATCAACCTCGACAGCCTGATCACCGGCGACAGGATGTACGCCCACGCCGGCTTCAACAGCGTCGACAATCCCGCGCTGGGGGCCTACCGCGACCAGCTCCTGCGCATCGCCCAGGAACTGAAGATCCCGCTGTTCACCAACCCCGGGCTGAACGAGGAATACCCGGCCGGCACCGGTTGCTGCAGCGACGGCGAAAGCTTCGAGGGGCTCAATGTCCCGGTGCTGTTCATCGAGGCCACCAACTGGGAACTGGGTGACCTGGACGGCTACGTGCAAACCGACAACCCGGCCATCCCCGGCGGCGCCACTTGGCATAACCCGACGCTGGACAATGAGCAGGTGCTCACCAGCGCCTTTGGCCAGGAGCGCATCGACCAGCGCCTGCGCGACTTCTCGCGCCTGCTCACGCGCCTGGTGCTGGAGCTGACCAATGCCGACCTGCTCGCTTCCACCGCCTCCGGCGGCGCGATGGCGCGGCAGATGGAAGACCAGCTGCAACGCCAGCACCTGGCCCTGACCCGCCTGCACGACCGCCGCTGGCTGACGCTGCTGGGCAGCTCGCGCCCGGTCGGCAGTTTCGATGGCGCGGTGGGCGTTGAAGGCGAAACCACCCCCGAGAGCGGCTTCGACATGCCCGGCGACCCGCGCTCGCACCGCGCCGGCGTCAACCTGCTGGGCGACTACCGCGCCAGCGAGGCGCTGACCGTCGGCGGCAGCCTGAGCTTCCAGCGCAGCCGCGACAACCTGGACCACAGCGCACGCCTGGAAGCGGAAACCTGGCAACTGGGCCTCTACGGCCTGCTCAACGACGGCGGTCCGGCCTGGCTGGGCGGCGAGCTGAGCGCCGGCTACGCCGATTTCGACAGCAAGCGCTCGGTGTACCTGAAGGCGAAGAACGGCCCGGTGCTGCTCGACCAGCGCATCGACGGCGACACCCACGCCTGGTTCTGGGGCGCGCGGGTGGATGGCGGCTATGACCTGGACATCGGCGGCCTGAAGACCGGACCGCAAGGCGGGCTGGACTACGTCCACTACAAGATCGACGACTTCGACGAAGACGACGACCTGCGCACCGCCCTGGGCTACGAGAAGCAGGACTACGACTCGGTCGAAGCCAGCCTCGGCTGGGGCCTGCGCGGCGAACTGCCGCTGGGCAACCGTATGGCCGTGCAGCCCTACGCCAGCGCACGCTGGGTGAAGGAGCTGGCCGACGGGCGCCTGGACGACATCGCCCTGACCGCCCTGGGCGACGGCCGCACTCGCGTCGCCGACCTGGGCGATGTGGACAAGGACTTCGGTCGCGCCCAGGTCGGCGCCCTGCTGGCGGTCACCGAGCAGTTGGGCGTGTTCGCCGAGGCCAACGCGCGCTTCGCCCACAGCGAAGGCAGCCAGGCGTCCTATTCCCTCGGCGTGCAATGGCAGTTCTGATCGCCAGGCAGCGAGGTGCCCTCAGGGTGCCTCGCGCTTCTTGAACACGTAGAAGAGGTTGGGCTCGCTGACCAGGTACAGCGTGCCCTCGTCGTCCATGGCGATCCCCTCGGCCTGCGGCACGCTGCGCCGCAGACCGTGCATGCCGCGCAGCAGCGACAGCGAGCTGATCGGCTCGCCATCGGCGCTCAACTCCAGCACCAGCCAGGACTCGTCGGACAGCGCCAGCAGGTGCCCGCTACGCTCGTCGTATTGCAGGCTGGAAAGGTCGCGGACGAACAGGTTGCGGTTGTGCCGGAGGTCTTCCACCACGTGCACCGCGACGGGCTGCTGCGACTGCTCGTAGGGAAAACCGCGGACCTCGTAGATGTGCACCGGGTTGCGCTCCTTGGCGACGAACAGGCGCTTGCCCTGCGAGTCGTAGGCCAACCCCTCGAAGCCGCTGTTGCCGCCGCGCCCCAGGGCCAGGGCGAGCTGTTGGGCATCGTCGGCGCGCAGTTCCGTCGTGTCGTCGTGCAGCTCGACGCGAAGCAGGCGCTGGTGGGTTTCGTCGGTGATCACGTAGACGTTGCGGCTGATGTATTCGATGGCCTCGGTATCGCCGAAGCCGTGCAGCGCGACCCGGCGCAGCACCTTGCCTTCCAGCGACAGCTCGACCAGCTCGTTGCGCTTGTTGGTGACGGTGAACAGGGTCTGCCGGTCCGGATCGAAGGTCAGCGCCGAGACGTTCTCCTCCAGCCCCTGGATCGGCTGCGCCTCCAGCACCACGCGATAATCGGGCAGCCAGAGGGACTGCTCCTGCCACTGCGCCGCATGCCGCCACTCATTGAACTTGAACCACACGCGCTCATAGACCCGGAAGCTCTGGCCCACGGCGAGCAAGGCGGCCAGGGCGAGCAGCGCCAGCAGCAGGAACAGACGACGGGGTTTGAGCAGACGGCGCATGCGGGACTCGCAGTGGGGTGGCGTGGCAGATTGACAGCAGCGCCTGAAGCCAAACTTAATGGCCGCCGGGGCCTGCGTGGCAGGCTAGAGTCAGGTTAGTGCAAGTCTGTGCTGAGTTTCTTTTGCAAGCGACTGCAAGAGGCGTATCGATGGCCCAACATCTACTCCCCGAACAACGCCAACAGGCGACCCTCCACACCGTGGTGCTGGCGACCGAGGTGCTGCACCATGCCGGCGTCCTCCGGCCGAAGCTGCTGGAGGGCAGCGGCATTGGCGAGGCGGACCTGCTGACCCCGGAAAAGCTGATCACCCATGCGCAGGAACTGCGGGTCTTCGCCAATGCCCTGAACTGCCACCACGACCCCGCGCTGGGCCTGTACCTCGGCCTGCGCATGCATGTCTCGGCTTACGGCATCCTCGGCTACAGCATGCTCGCCAGCCGCACCCTGCGCGACGCGCTGCAACTGGCGCTGTCCTTCCCCGAGCTGCTCGGCACCTATTTCCGCCTGGCGCTGACGCCGCAGGGCGACGAGGTGCACCTGACCGCCGACGGTTACCGCTACGCGCCGGAGCTGACGGTGTTCAACACCGAGCTGTGCCTGACCTCGCTGCTGACGGTGATCCGCGACCTGCTCGGCGAGTCGGTGCGGCCGCGCCGGCTGCTGCTGGCCTATCGGCCGCCGCTGCATGCCGAGACCTATACCGAGCGCCTGGGCTGCCCGGTGGATTTCGGCGCGCCCACCAGCGCCCTGTGCTTCAGCCCGGCGCTGCTGGACCGTCCGCTGCCGCTGGCCGACCCGGTCAGTTGCCACAACGGCGTGCAGCAATGCCTGCGCATGAGCGCCATGCTCAGCAGCCGCGGCGACGTCATCGACCAGCTGCGCCAGCACCTGGCCAGCCACCTGCAGGACACCGCCAGCCTGGACACCGTGGCGCGCCACCTGCACCGCTCCACCCGTACCCTGCGGCGCCATCTGCAGCAGCAGAACACCAGTTATCAACAGGTGCTCGACGAAGTGCGTTTCGACCGCGCGCGGCAGTTGCTCAAGGACACCGACCTGCCGATCTACCTGATCGCCGAGCAGCTGGGGTACAGCGAGACGGCCAGCTTCCGGCACGCGTTCCAGCGCTGGAGCGGGGCGAGTCCGAGCCTTTACCGAGGCTGAGCCGGGAGCTCTCTTCGTAGGATGGAGTGGAGCGCAGCGATACCCATCACCCTCCCGACATCGGCAGCATGGGTATCGCTGCGCTCCACCCATCCTACCCATCTTGCTCGCGAACCCGGCCCCACGGCGATTGTTCGCGAGCAAGCTCGCTCCTACAAAAGCTCGAAAGACGACACCCCGCTGGCGCCCGAAATCCAGCATTTCCAGGCGCCTTTTTCAACTTGGCCTGATTTATCCCTTATTGGCCTGATCTATCGTTCTGCGCATCCGGCGCCTTGGTCATTATCAATCCGCAGCTAGGTGAAACGGTCCTAGAAATCGTAAAACCTCAACAATAACAACTGCTTAACTGCATGGTACGAGCATGACCAGCGCGATCACCATCGAGCGGATATGCATGGAGTTCGGTACACCCGGGCAAGGCCTCAAGGCCCTGGACGACGTGTCACTGGAAATCCGCGCCAACGAATTCTTCACCCTCCTCGGCCCGTCGGGCTGCGGCAAGACCACCTTGCTGCGACTGATCGCCGGCTTCGAACAACCCTCCTCCGGCAGCATCCGCCTCTACGGCGACGCGATGGAAGGCCTCCCGCCTTTCAAACGCCCGGTCAACACCGTCTTCCAGAGCTACGCCCTGTTCCCCCACATGACCGTGGCCGAGAACATCGCCTTCGGCCTGGAAATGCAGGGCAAGCAACGCAGCGACATCGACGCCACGGTGCAGAAGATGCTCGATCTGGTGCGCCTGCCCGATGTCGGCAAGCGCCGCGCCGACCAGCTCTCCGGCGGACAGCAACAGCGCATCGCCCTGGCCAGCCGACCCAAGGTACTGCTGCTGGACGAATCGCTGTCCGCGCTGGACCTGAAGCTGCGCAAGGAAATGCAGATCGAACTCAAGCGCCTGCAGCACGAGACCGGCATCACCTTCATCTTCGTCACCCACGACCAGGAAGAAGCGCTGACCATGTCCGACCGCATCGCCGTGATGAGCCGCGGCAAGGTCATGCAGATCGGCACGCCCACCGAGATCTACGAGGCGCCGGTCAACCGCCTGGTGGCCGACTTCATCGGCGAAACCAACTTCCTCGAAGGCGAATCCAGCGGCGACAGCGTGCGCCTGGCCGACGGCCAGATGCTGCCGGCCGCCACCACCTTGCCCGGCAAGGTGACCCTGGCGATCCGCCCCGAACGTACCGAACTCGCCCAGGACGGCCAGCTCGAAGGCGTGGTCGAGAACATCGTCTACGTCGGCACCGATACCGTGTACCACCTCAACGTCGCCGGTCAGGGCGGCTTCCGGGTCCGTCAGCAGAACCGCGACGGCGCCCTTTCCACCCACGCGCCCGGCGCGCGGGTGCGGGTCCGCGTTCCCGCCACCGCCATCCGGGTGCTGGCCGAATGAGTACACTGCGCGCACAAGCGGAACGAAAGTCGCTGTTCAACCGCCTGGCCCTGACCAGCCCGGCGATGATCATGCTGGTGGTGTTCCTCGTCCTGCCCCTGGGCATCATGTTCGCCGTGTCGATCCAGGCGCCGGGCGACTACGGCGGCGTGAAGTGGGGCCAGCACACCGTCGAGGCCTACCTCAACTTCCTCTGGGAGCGCGATCTGGACGACAGCCTGTCGTTCAACGCCGATTACCTGGGCATCTTCCAGCGCTCGTTCTGGCTGTCGATCCTGACCACCCTGGGCTGCGTGCTGATCGGTTTCCCCACCGCGCTGTACCTGGCGCTGCAGGACGAACGCCGGCGCAACCTGCTGCTGTTCCTGGTCACGGTGCCGTTCTGGACCAACCTGCTGGTGCGGGTCTATGCCTGGATGCTGCTGCTGCGCAACGGCGGGCTGATCGACGAGGGTCTGCACGGGCTGGGTTTCTCGGACGCCTCCCTGGGCATCCTCTACACCGACAACGCCGTGATCATCGGCCTGCTCTACACCTACCTGCCGTTCATGGTCCTGCCCATCTACACCAGCCTGGAAAAGATGGACTGGCGCCTGGTGGAGGCGGCCTTCGACCTGGGCGCCAACCGCTGGAAGGCGCTCAGGCGGATCATCATCCCGCTGGCCATGCCCGGCATCGTCGCCGGCTGCATCCTGGTGTTCATCCCCTCGCTGGGCAGCTACATCATTCCCGAGCTGCTCGGGGGCGGTAAGTCGCTGATGATCGGCAACCTGATCCAGCTGCAGTTCGGCACGGCGCACAACTGGCCGTTCGGCGCGGCGCTGTCCTTCGCCCTGCTGGCCTTCGTGCTGCTGGCGATGATGATCTACAGCATGCGGTTCAAGCAGGGCGCATCGGGAGGTCATCCATGAAGTCGGCCAACCCGCTGTGGAAGTTCACCGGGGTCCGGCCCGCCGCCTGGCTGTTCTTCGCCTTCCTCTACATCCCGATCTTCGTGCTGGTGGTGCTGAGCTTCAACAGCGGCCAGTCGGCGACGCTGTGGGAAAGCTTCAGCCTGAAGTGGTACGCCGTGGTGGCGGACGACCCGGAGATCCTCCGCGCGGCGAAGAACTCGCTGATCGTCGCGACCCTGGCCACCGTGGTCGCCACCACCCTGGCGACGCTCGCGGCATTGGGCATGCGCGGTCGAACCTTCCGCGGGCAGACGCTGATGAGCGGCGTGCTGGGCCTGCCGCTGCTGGTGCCGGAGATCGTCACCGCCGTGGCGACCCTGATGTTCTTCGCCTTCATCGGCCTGAAGCTGTCGTTGTTCACCATCCTGCTGGCGCACATCGTGTTCTGCATTCCCTTCGCCTACCTGCCGATCCGCGCCCGTCTCGAGGGCATGGACCCGCGGCTGGCCGAAGCGGCAGCGGATCTGTATGCCTCGCCATGGAAGACCTTCTGGAAGGTGACCTTCCCGCTGCTGACGCCGGGGATCGTGTCCGGGGCGATGCTCGCGTTCATCATCTCGATGGACGACTTCGTCATCACCTACTTCGTCGCCGGCGCCGGGGCCACCACCCTGCCGGTGTACATCTTCAGCTCCATCCGCATGGGGATTTCCCCGAAGATCAACGCCATATCTTCAATAATACTGTTGATTTCCATCGCGTTCGTTGCGTTGTCGTACTACGTCGGCCAGCGTCGCCGCTGACCTCCTGCCGCCAATCAAAACAACATTGCAAGGAGCTTCACCGATGAAATTCCGCCGTACCCCCATCGCCCGCACGCTCGTCGCCGCCAGCCTGCTGCTGGCCGGCAGCGCCCATGCCGAAGGCACCCTGCACTTCGCCAACTGGTCCGACTACTTCCCGCCGGAACTGCTGAAGAAGTTCGAGAAGGACACCGGCATCCACGCCACCCTGGATTCCTACGACAGCAACGAAACCCTGCTGGCCAAGCTCAAGGCCGGCGGCGGCGCCTACGACGTGGTGGTGCCGTCGGACAGCTTCATCGAGATCTTCGTCAAGGAAGGCCTGCTGCAGAAGCTCGACAAGTCGCAGCTGCCGAACCTGGCCAACCTCAAGGACAAGTTCAAGACCCTGACCTACGACCCGGGCCACGACTACTCCGTGCCCTACCTGTGGGGCACCACCGGCTACAGCTACGACAGCGCCAAGGTGCCTGGCGGCAAGCTGGATGAAAGCTGGAAGCCGTTCTTCGAGCCGCCGGCCGAGCTCAAGGGCAAGGTGGTGGCGCTCAACTCCATCGAGGAGCTGTACGCGCCGGCGTCCTACTACCTGGGCGTGGACGAGTGCACCGAGGACCCGAAAGAGGCGGCGAAGATCCAGGACCTGCTGCTCAAGCAGAAGCCCATGCTCGCCATGTACAACAGCGACGGCACCATCGAGCGCATGGCCGCCGGCGAAGTCTCCATGCACCAGCAATGGAACGGCGCCTTCCACCGCGCCCACGCCCAGCGCGCCAGCCTGGTCTACGTCTATCCCAAGGAAGGCGTGCGCCTGTTCATCGACAACCTGACCATTCCCAAGGACGCCACCAACATCAAGGAGGCGCATGCCTTCCTAAACTGGATGATGCAGCCGGAGAACATCGCCCTGGCCTCCAACTTCGCCAAATACAACAACGCGATCGAGGGCTCGGACAAGTTCATGGACAAGGAGCTGTTCGACGATCCGGCGATCAACACCCCGGCGGACAAGCTCGATCGCCTGAAGCCCTTCAAGCTGTGCTCGCCCAAGGCGCTGCAACTGCGCTCCAAGGTCTGGACCAAGCTGAAGAAATGACCTGACGGTCGCCCGGCGCGGCGGTGCGCGCCGGGCGCCCCTGACAGCCAATTTGGCCATTTCGATCCCTTTTTGACCCTTTGCAGGGTTCTGCCCGGCACCCTGCGTTGCTAGAGTCGGGCGGCTCGCGCAGGGAGCGGCTGGAAAGGCGGCCAGCCCTTGCACCATCGACGATGGCGCAGGGAAATCCCGAGGGAACGCGAGCGCGTTATCCACAAGAACAAATGCCCCGAGAACGCCCATGACCAGCTTTTGCGTCACCCTGCAGCACACACCCTCATTCCTCGCGCGTCGTCAGCGCTGCGGCTGAGCCGTAACCCGACGACTTCAGGACGGCCACCGAACGCCGCCCGCCCGCACCAGACCATAAAAATCGCGAGGACTCTTCCATGGCCAGCCAACACAGCGCCAGCACTGCACACACTCCACAACAGGGCACGGCGACCAGCGCCGACGCCCGCCTGAAACGCGTCCTGGGCCTGCCCGCCCTGGTCTTCTTCGGCCTGGTCTACATGGTCCCACTGACCATGTTCACCACCTACGGCGTGGTCACCGAGATGACCGGCGGCCGCACCGCCACCGCCTACCTGATCACCCTGCTGGCGATGCTGTTCACCGCAGCCTCCTACAGCTTCATGGTGCGCAAGTACCCGATTTCCGGCTCCGCGTATTCCTATACCAGCCTGAGCTTCGGCCCGGTGGTCGGCTTCCTCTCTGGCTGGTCGCTGCTGCTCGACTACCTGTTCCTGCCGATGATCAACTACCTGCTCATCGGCCTGTTCATGAACATCGCCTTCCCGGAGATCCCGGCCTGGATGTTCGTGGTCGCCTCCATCGCCCTGGTCACCGTGCTCAACGTGGTCGGCATCAGCCAGGTCGCCGGCATGAGCAACGTCATCGTCGGCGCGCAGCTGGTGTTCATCGTGGTGTTCGTGGTCATGTCGATCAAGACACTGGCCGGCGGCGCCGCGATCGACTTCAGCCTGCCCTTCGTCGGTGACGGCAGCCAACCCGGCTTCGCCCCGCTGATGGCCGGCGCCGCGGTGCTGTGCCTGTCGTTCCTGGGCTTCGACGCCGTCTCGACCATGGCCGAGGAAACCCGCGACGCCCGCCGCGACATCCCCCGCGCGATCATCATCACCACCGTCATCGCCGGCCTGATGTTCACCCTGCTGGCAATCATCAGCCAGCTGGTGTTCCCCGGCAGCGTGTTCCAGAACGCCGACTCGGCGGCCAACGAAGTGATGCTCAAGGCCGGCGGCCAGTTCCTCGGCAACTTCTTCACCTCCGCCTACATCGCCGGCTGCATCGGCTCGGCGCTGGCGTCCCAGGCCTCGGTGTCGCGCATCATCTTCACCATGGGCCGCGACGGCATCCTGCCGCGCAGCCTGTTCGGCACCCTGCACGCGCGCTTCCAGACCCCGGTAGTAGCGATCCTGGTGGTGTCCGCCGTCTCCCTGCTGGCGATCGTGCTGGACCTGACCACCCTCGCCTCGATGATCAGCTTCGGCGCGCTGGTGGCCTTCTCCGTGGTCAACCTGGCGGTGATCCGCACCTACCTGGGCGTCGAGCGCCGCCGCGGGGCGAAGAACGTCCTGCTCTACGGCGCGATCCCGTTCATCGGCCTGTGCCTGACCCTGTGGCTGTGGACCAGCCTGTCCCAGCTGACCCTGGTGGTCGGCCTGAGCTGGTTCGCGGTCGGCTTCGCTTACCTGGCGGTGCATACCGGCGGTTTCCGTCGCAAGGCACCGAGTGTGAATTTCGAGGAAAACGCCTGACGGCCCAGCTACTAGAACCCAACGGGCGCCCGGAGGCGCCCTCAGGAGCGCGTGATGTTGACGATCTATACCGACGACCATCGCTTGCACCACGGTCAGCACGAGCTGATCGGCGGCCAGTTCACCCCCTGCTTCGAAAAGCCCAGCCGCGCCGACATGGTGCTGGATCGGGCCAAGGCGGTGAAACTGGGCGACATCCAGGCCCCGCGCGATTTCGGCCTGGAACCCATCCTGAGGGTGCACAGCGAAGGCTTCGTGCGGTTCTTGCAGCACGCCTGGCGTGACTGGCTGGCCACCGGCCGGACCCACGACATGCTGCCGATCTGCTGGCCGACCCGCCGCCTGCGGCAGAAGGAGCCGGACAGCATCGACGGCCGGCTGGGCTACTACAGCCTGGACGCCGGTGCGCCGATCACCGCCGGCACCTGGCAGGCGGTGCTGAGCTCCGTGAACGTGGCGATGACCGGCCAGGCCGAACTGGCCAAAGGCGCCCGCTCGGTGTTCTCCCTGTGCCGCCCGCCGGGCCACCACGCCTCGGCGGATTTCATGGGCGGCTACTGCTTCTTCAACAACGCGGCCATCGCCGCCCAGTCGATCCTCGACCAGGGCGCCAACCGCGTGGCCATCCTCGACGTCGACTACCACCACGGCAACGGCACCCAGGACATCTTCTACGACCGCGCCGACGTGCTGTTCACCTCGATCCACGGGGACCCGCGCTTCGAGTACCCCTACTTCCTCGGCTACGCCGACGAGAAGGGCCAGGGCGTGGGCGAAGGCTTCAACTTCAACTACCCGCTGGCCTCGGGCAGCGACTGGTCGGTGTGGAGCCTGGCACTGCAGGCGGCGATCCGGCAGATCTCGGCGTACAAGCCGGACGTGCTGATCGTCTCCCTGGGCGTGGACACCTACAAGGAAGACCCCATCTCCCAGTTCAAGCTGGACAGCCCGGACTACCTGCGCATGGGCGAAGCCATCGGCAAGCTCGGCCTGCCGACGCTGTTCGTGATGGAGGGCGGTTACGCAGTGGAAGAGATCGGCATCAATGCGATCAATGTGCTGCAGGGGTTTGAGAGTATCGGGTGATGGGCTGGTGGGATTGAACTCCCGGACTTCGGGTGTGGACCTGAAAGCCCCTCTCCCTAACCCTCTCCCTGAAGGGAGAGGGGACTGATCGGCATCAAGTGAAACGCCGTGCCCTCCGGCATCGCCAAACGGCTCCCTCTCCCTTCAGGGAGAGGGCGGGGGAGAGGGAATTACAACGGTCTTCCAGCGAACCCACCAGCACCAACGAACAAAAAAAGCCGCACCGGGATTTCCGGTGCGGCTTTTTCATTGGAGCTGGATTACTGAAGGACCTCGACCCGATCCACATCGATGTCAGTCGCCTTCATCTTGTGATGATCCACCTCGCCGGTCAGGCGCACCTTGGTGCTTTCGGAAACCGACGCGCCCGCCGGCCAATCGTCGTTGTCGATCTCGACCTGGATGCTGCCGGTGGCGTCCTTGAATTCGTAATGCTCGCCGCCGATACGCTTGGTGATCACCCCTTCGAGCACCACCGGGGTGTCGTCGGCGGCGGACTGCGCCTGCTTGACCGTGGTGACCTGCGCGGCGGCGGCAGCGGGCCTGGCGTCGCTGCCCGGGCCGGTGTAGCCGGCGGCCAGGGTGAAGGTGGAGAACAGGCCAGCGGCAGCGATCAGGGGGAGATGAGTCAGTTTCATGGAAGTGCCTCCTGCGGCGTTTTCGATGGGTTCAGCCTATGGCCGGCGGCTGAAATCAGCCTGAATCCGGACTTAACCCAACCTTAAAGCCATCCGACCCGCATTCCCCCGCCCTGGATCAATCGGTTTTGGCCGCCTCGCGCTTGAACACGTAGAACAGGTCCGGCTCGCTGACCATGTAGATGGTGCCGTGCTCGTCGATGGCCACGCCTTCGGCGCGCGGAATCTTCTCGTGGAGGCCGTTCAGCCCGCCCAGCAGGCTGATGAAGCTGACCGGCTCGCCCTTCTCGTCCAGCTCCAGCAGCAGGTGCGACTCCGCCGACAGCACCAGCGTGTGGCCGGTGCGCGGATCGATGCTCAAGGCCGAGACGTTGGTCATCAGCAGGTCGCTGGCGATCGGCTGCAACGCCCCGCTCAGGCTGGCGCTGCCGTCGCTGGCCAGGCTGAACAGCGCCAGCGGATCGCGCTCCTGCCCCAGCACCAGGCGATGCTGGCGCGGGTCCCAGGCGATGCCTTCGATACCCTTGTTCTTCTTGCCGCGGGGGCCGAGATCGAAGCTGGCGAGCTTCTCGGTGCTCAGCTCGCGGGTCTGCGGGTCGACATGGAAGATGGTCAGCGAGTTCTTGCGCTCGTCGGTCACGGCGACATTGCCGTTTTCCAGCACCGCCACGCCCTCGGGGTTGGACATGCCCAGCAGCGGGATCACCCGCAGCACGTCGCCGGTCAGCGACAGTTCGGCCAGCAGCGGCTTCTTGCCGGTGACGGTGAACAGGGTGCGCGTCACCGGGTTGTAGGCCAGGTCGGAGGTTTCCTGCCCCTCGAGCCCGCCGGTGAGCGGCTTGGCCTGGATCACCGCGCGGTAGCCGGGCAGCCAGACGCTTTCGGAGCGGGCCTGGGCGCTGGTGTCCCGCTCACGCAGCCACAGGCGCGCGCGGTCATCCCAATGGAAGCGCGAGGTCAGGTAGCCGAGCACCACGAGGATGAGCAGCAGGGCCGGCAGCAGCCAGCGAGGGCGAAGGATGGACATGGTCATGACGACTCTTGTGGGCAGCACGGCAAGGTATCGCGCCATACACGAAGGCCGCACAAATGGCGGCCTTCGGTGGGACAACTCGGGTCAAAGCACGCGGCTTTCGAATCGGCTGGCGCCAGGAAGTTCCAGCACCAGCTCACTGCCGCGCGTGAGCGGGCCGACGCCGACCGGGGTGCCGGTGGACACCACATCGCCCGGCTGCAGCGAGAAGTGCCCGCAGATGTGCTGGATCAGCGGCACGATGGGGTTGAGCATGTCGCGGCTGTTGCCGTCCTGGCGGACTTCGCCGTCGATCACCAGGCGGATGCCGATGTCGGTCGGGTCCGGGAAGTGGTCGGCACTGACGAAGGGCGCCAGCACGAAGGCACCGTCGAAGGACTTGGCCAGCTCCCAGGGCAGGCCCTTTTCCTTCAGCTTGGCCTGCACGTCGCGCAGGGTCAGGTCCAGCGCCGGGGCATAGCCGGAGATGGCGTCCAGCACTTCCTCGGTGCTCGGCTTGCGCGACAGCGGCTTGCCGATCAGCACGGCGATCTCCGCCTCGTAGTGCACCGAGCCGCGATCCTCCGGAATGGCGAAGCCGCCGGCGTGGGAGACGGTGCAGGAGCCGGGCTTGATGAACAGCAGCGGCTCGGTCGGTACCGGGTTGTTCAGCTCCTTGGCGTGCTCCGCGTAGTTGCGGCCGACGCAGACCACCTTGCCCAGGGTGAAATGGATCGGGGTGCCATCGACATACTGGTGCTGGTAACTCATGACCGACTCCTGACTACGGATGGAAGAGATGATCCGCGGGGCTCGTGATCCCGCGCGGTTGCCCGCATTCCTGCCGGCGCACACGCCACTTCCCGTGGCGCTGACGTGCGAAGGGCCGGCCCCTCTATCCAAAGAGCCGGCCCTCCTCTGATGCAGCGACTTATTCGGCGAAGATCTTGCCGGGGTTCATGATCCCGTTCGGGTCGAACACCGCCTTGACTGCCTTCATGTAGCCGATTTCAGCCTCGGAGCGAGAGTAACCCAGGTAATCGCGCTTGGTCATGCCCACGCCGTGCTCGGCGGAGATGGAGCCGTTGTACTTCTGCACGGTCTCGAAGACCCACTTGTTGACGGTGGCGCACTTGGCGAAGAACTCGTCCTTGGTCAGGTTCTCGGGCTTCAGGATATTCAGGTGCAGGTTGCCGTCGCCGATGTGGCCGAACCAGACCACTTCGAAGTCGGGGTAGTTGGCCGCGACGATGTCGTCGATGTCCTTGAGGAAGGCCGGGACCTTGCCGACGGTGACGGAGATGTCGTTCTTGTACGGCGTCCAGTGGGAGATGGTCTCGGAGATGTACTCGCGCAGCTTCCACAGGTTCTGCAGCTGCTGTTCGCTCTGGCTCATCACACCATCGAGCACCCAGCCCTGCTCTACACAATGTTCGAACGTCGCCAGCGCCTCGTTGGCCACTTCCTCGGTGCTCGCCTCGAATTCCAGCAGCGCATAGAACGGGCAGTCGGTCTCGAAGGCCGGCGGCACGTCGCCACGGGCCATGATCTTGGCCAGGGCCTTGTCGGAGAAGAACTCGAAGGCGGTTAGGTCCAGCTTGTTCTGGAAGGCGTGCAGCACCGGCATGATCGAGTCGAAGTCCGGGGTGCCCAGGACCATCGCGGTGAGGTTCTTCGGCGTGCGCTCCAGGCGCATGGTGGCCTCGACCACGAAGCCCAAGGTGCCTTCGGCGCCGATGAACAGCTGGCGCAGGTCGTAGCCGGTGGCGTTCTTGATCAGGTCCTTGTTCAGCTCCAGCAGGTCGCCCTTGCCGGTGACGACCTTCAGGCCGGCCACCCAGTTGCGGGTCATGCCGTAGCGAATGACCTTGATCCCGCCGGCATTGGTGCCGATGTTGCCGCCAATCTGGCTGGAACCCGACGAGGCGAAGTCCACCGGATAGTACAGCCCGTGCTCTTCGGCAAAGGTCTGCAGCTGCTTGGTGATCACGCCCGGCTGGCAGACCACGGTGCGGTCGAATTCGTTGAAGGCCAGCACCTTGTTCATGTAGTCGAAGGCCACGACCACCTCGCCATTGGCGGCGACGGCGGCGGCGGAAAGACCGGTACGACCACCGGAGGGCACCAGCGCGACCTTGTGCTCATTGGCCCAGCGGACGATGGCCTGGACCTGCTCGGTGCTCTTGGGGAAGGCGATCGCCAGCGGCGCCGGGGCGAAATGCTTGGTCCAATCCTTGCCATAGGTGTCGAGGGAATCGGCGTCTGTCAGCAGCTTCCCGGCATCCAGCAGGGGCTTGAGCGATTCGATCAGGGCGTCGCGGGTCATCGGAGGAACTCTCAAATGGTTCATGGTCGTCCTGAGAACAGCTCAGGTCGCAACCGGGCAAGGAAAAGGGAGAACATGCTAGCATACGCACCCCACGCAGATCGCCACCTGGCGCCGAGCTGCCTGGCACCGGCCGGTTCGGCCAGAGCTATTGGTTTTCTAGCCACTCTCCCGGGACTACAGGTTCAAAGCAGATGAGCAAGACTTCTCTCGACAAGAGCAAGATCAAATTCCTTCTCCTTGAAGGCGTGCACCAGAACGCCGTCGACACCCTCAAGGCGGCCGGCTACTCCAACATCGAGTACCTCAAGACCGCACTGTCCGGTGACGAGCTGAAGGAAAAGATTGCCGATGCCCACTTCATCGGTATCCGCTCCCGCACCCAGCTGACCGAAGAAGTCTTCGATGCTGCCAAGAAGCTGATCGCGGTGGGCTGCTTCTGCATCGGCACCAACCAGGTCGACCTGAACGCAGCCCGCGAGCGCGGCATCGCCGTGTTCAACGCGCCCTACTCCAACACCCGCTCGGTGGCCGAGCTGGTGCTGGCCGAAGCCATCCTGCTGCTGCGCGGCATCCCGGAGAAGAACGCCTCCTGCCATCGCGGCGGCTGGATCAAGTCCGCGGCCAACTCCTTCGAGATCCGCGGCAAGAAGCTGGGCATCGTCGGCTACGGCTCCATCGGCACCCAGCTCTCGGTCCTGGCCGAAGCACTGGGCATGCAGGTGTTCTTCTACGACGTCGTGACCAAGCTGCCGCTGGGTAACGCGCAGCAGGTCGGCAACCTCCACGAGCTGCTGGGCATGTCCGACATCGTCTCGCTGCACGTGCCGGAACTGCCGTCCACCCAGTGGATGATCGGCGAGAAGGAAATCCGCGCCATCAAGAAAGGCGGCATCCTGATCAACGCCGCCCGCGGCACCGTGGTCGAGCTGGACCACCTGGCCGCCGCGATCAAGGACGAGCACCTGATCGGCGCCGCCATCGACGTGTTCCCGGTCGAGCCCAAGTCCAACGACGACGAGTTCGAAAGCCCGCTGCGCGGCCTGGATCGCGTGATCCTGACTCCGCACATCGGCGGCTCCACCGCCGAAGCCCAGGCCAACATCGGCCTGGAAGTGGCCGAGAAGCTGGTCAAGTACAGCGACAACGGTACCTCGGTATCCTCGGTCAACTTCCCCGAAGTGGCCCTGCCGTCGCACCCGGGCAAGCACCGCCTGCTGCACATCCACGCCAACATCCCGGGCGTGATGAGCGAAATCAACAAGGTGTTCGCCGACAACGGCATCAACATCTCCGGCCAGTACCTGCAGACCAACGACAAGGTCGGCTACGTGGTGATCGACGTCGACGCCGAGTACTCGGACCTGGCGCTGGAGAAGCTGCAACACGTGAACGGCACCATCCGCAGCCGCGTGCTGTTCTAAGCGCGCTTCGGTGGCAAGAAAAAAGGAGGCCTTCGGCCTCCTTTTTCGTGTCTGCTTCCTGAAAGCTCCAGTGTTGGGCGGAGCGCCCTCTCCCTAACCCTCTCCCTGAAGGGAGAGGGGACCGTATGGTGCAGGGTGAAACCAACGCGTCAGCCGGCACGAACAGCTCCCTCTCCCTTCAGGGAGAGGGCGGGGGAGAGGGTAAAGCCCCGCTCCGCAGCCTGACCATTACTTCACATTGACAGTGATCTGCTGCGACTCCACCGGCGGGTCGAACGGCACGTGGTTCTTGTCGCCCACCAGCAGCTGCAGGGTGTGCTTGCCCGGCGGCAGGGTCACCTGGGTCTCGGTCTGGCCCTTGCCGAAGTGCTTGATCTGATCGGTCATCGGCAACGGCAGGTTCATTGCCGGCTGCTCCTTGAGGTCGATCAGCAGGTGGTGATGGCCGGTGGCCGGCGAGTCCACGCCGGCCGGCGCGACGCCCATGCCCTTGAGGCCGAATTTGACGGTGAAGGTCTTGTCCACCGTGGCGCCATCGGCCGGCTCGATGAAGTACACCTTGGCGCCTTCCGGGGCCGGGGTGCGCGGGATGTCCGCGGCAATGGCGGAGGTACCGGCGAGCAGCGCGGCGAGGCCGAGGCAAGGCAGCATGGTTCTCATGTTCTTCTCCTTTCTACATGACGATCGAAAAGGCGAAGAACCCGCTCAGGCCGGCCTCGCCTCCTCGCATGGAAGGAACAAGCATAGGCGCCAGGGCGCGAGGCTCAAGGAAAATAGTGCGTCTTCGAATGTCGGCGGCCGCTCTAGCCTCCGGCTTCCAGCCCGGCCAGACAGACGGCGGCGGCGTCCAGCTCTTCCTCGCTGAACACCAGCACGCCCATGCGCTTGAGCGCGGCAGCGGTGACACCTTCGCCGGCAACCTTCCGCCCGCTGAAGCTGCCGTCATAGTTCTCGCGGTTGCCGCAGGAGGGGCTGCGCGCCTTCAGCACGGCCAGGCGGATGTCGTGGCGGCGCACCAGGGCCATGGCTTGCTCGGCGCCGAGCAGGAAGGCGTCGCTGACGTCCTCGCCCTCCACCGTCATCACCGGGCGCGCCCGCTCGAGCACGGCCATGCCCTGGCCGCCGGGGATTTCCGCCGGGGCGCGGGGCGTCGGCAGGCCGCCGGCAACCTCCGGGCAGAGGGCAACCACCCGGCCCTGGTCGAGCCAGCGCGAGAGCAGGTCGAACGGCCCGTGCGCGCCGCCGTCGTAGCGGACGCGATGGCCAAGCAGGCAGCGGCTGACGAGAACCTTCTGCATAGGCGAATCACTCCCTTTTGGAAGGGGACAGACTAGCCGCTCGCCGTTTGCCGGTCACGCCGGGTAACGCAACTTTCATCGGCGCGTCTGTCGCAACAGGTTTCCGACCCGCCGAAAGTCGGGTCCTTGAGCGGCGCGCCGGTCGTCGGCGTGCACCTGGACACCGCCCGAGCACAACCTTCGACGGGAACAGCCGTCCGGCACTGGCTGCGCCGCAGGGCGCCGCCCAGACTCGCGCATCGGCCAATCGCCATGGAGCCTCTGTCATGCCTCGCCTCTTGCTCTGCACCGCCACCCTCGCCGCGCTGTCCTACCTGCCCTTGGCCTTCGCCGAACTGCAGGCGCTGGACAACGAGCACCTGGGCGCCGTCACCGGCCAGGACGGCATCAGCATCCGCGCCGACGTGCTTGCGCACATGGACAGCGTGGCCTGGAACGACGACGGCGGCAGCGTTTCCCTGCGCAACGTGTTCATCGACAACGGCTGCGTGAATGCCGGCGACTGCCCCGACGGCCGTGGCGGCAGCCTGCCCTACGGCGCGGCGCAACTGGGCCTGAGCCTGCCGATCTTCGGCGTCGAGCAGCCGACCCTGCAGGTGGACGTGGTGCAAGGCGCCGGCGGCCAGCAGCAACTGGCGCTGACCCTGCCCGACCTGACCACCATCAACCAGCAGCTCAACGCCAGCGGGCTGCCCTCGCAGACCATCCGCCTGCGGGTGGCCGGCGATCTCTACGTGGGTGGCGGGAAGCTGGGGAGCATCGAGGTGCGCGACATCCAGGACATCAGCGGCACCCTGAAGATCTGGGGGCACTGACCGCTCAGAGCGGCGCGTCACCCCGGCGGCGGAACCAGCCGGTGAGCGACAGGCGCTCGTGGCTGGCCGGCAGCACTTCGTGGGGGAATTCGCCGGAGAGGAACACCACCAGCCGGCCGGCCAGCGGCGGCAGGTCCAGGGTCCGTTCGTCGGGCAGATACAGGCGCAGTTCGCCGCCCTGCGCGGCCGGCCAGTCGCGGTTGAGGTAGAACACCGCGGAGACGGTGCGGCGGTCATCGTCGCGGAAGCGGTCCAGGTGCTTCTGGTAGAAGGCCCCCGGCGGATAGAGCGCGAAGTGTCCCTCGAAATCCTCCAGCCCCAGGTACAGCGAGCGGTTGATCAGCCGGCGCAACGTGTCCAGCGCCGCCAGGTACTGGTCGCACGCCTCGCACTGGCCGGGCTCGATCCACTGGATGCGGTCGCCGCGAATGCCTTCGCGCACGGCCTGGCCGTCTCCCCGGCCGATGGCGGCGGCGGCCAGTTTGCCGGCGGCATCGCGGGCACGACACTCCGTCGCCAGTTGGGCGATCAGGGCATCGGGAAGGAAGGCATCCTGCTGCGACCAGCCCTGGTCGGCGAGGTCGTCGACGATGCGTTGCAGAAGGGGGCCTTGCAGGAATGGAGAATCGGCGTCGAAATGCATGGCGCATTGTAACGTCTGGCGCCAGTGTCTCGACAAGCGGGGCAAGCCTTGCCGACAATAGCCCCCGGCGAGCGAACCCTGCCGCCCAAAAGGAGTTGCAATGCGCGTACTGCTGGCCCTCACCCTTCTTGTACTGGGCATGCCTGCCCTGGCCGACAACTACCAGCGCCTGTACCAGGCCGCGGGCTGGCCGGAACAGCGAGCGCACTTCAATGACGCCCTGCACGCCGCGCAGAAGCGCTACCAGGGCAACCTGCCGCCGGCGCTGTACCAGACGCTGGTGGACAACAGCAACCAGCGCTTCGCCCCCGCCGACATCGACCAGCGCGCCCTCAACGGCCTGCGCCAGAACCTGCCGGACAGCGCGGTGGCGCTGAATTTCTTCGAATCCCCCCTGGGCCGCAAGGTCGCCGGCGCCGAGACCCTGGCCACGCGCAGCGACCAGTTACAGAAATACGCCAATGGCCTGCCGCGCCAGCAGGCCAGCGAGGCACGCAAACAGATCGTCCATCGCCTGAGCCAGGTGCTGCCGGCCCGCGAAGCCGGCGCCGAGGTCAGCCTGGCGCTGGCCAGCGTGGCCGCCGACAGCCTCAGCCAGATGCTCCCCGGCCTGCTCGGCGGCGGCACCACCCAGGGCATGCTCGAAGGCCAGCGGCAGAAGCTGATGAGCCAGATCGGCGCCGATCTCGACAACACCCTGCTCTACGTCTATCGCGGCCTGAGCGATGCCGAGCTGGGCCAGTTCGCCGACTTCAGCGAGTCGCCCGCCGGCCGCAGCTATTACCGCGCGGCGCTGGCCGCCCTTAAGGCTGGCTTAGCGGTGTCGTCCGACGGCCAGTGATCGGAAACCGCCTACCGGGTATGTGGACCATTCCGAGGAGGCCTCCTCCTAGAATGGCGCCGCTGTACAGAGGGTGGCGCCTGAGGATGATGGCGCAAGGAGTGAAGGACACACCCTCATACCGACAGCCCCGCCCTGCCTCGCCCTACCCCATCCGCTCACTGAGAAAATCGAAGTATCGCCGGCGCAACGTCTTGCTTTCGTTCGCCAGGTGGTGCCGCGCGCCCGTCAGCAGCAAGCATTCGATCTTCTCGAACTTCTCCTCCAGCACCTTCAGGTTGTAGCGCCAGTCCACCGTCTCGTCGGCGTCGCCCTGCACCACCAGCAGGCTTTGCGCGCCATGGCCGGCGGCCTCGATGCGCGGAATCCAGCGCGCCAGCGCACCGACCCAGGCGGTGGGCAGTATCTTCGGCTGCAACGGGTCGCGGTCCCGCAGGAAGGCGAGGAATTCGGCGTCGTTGGAGTTCTCGCTGAAACGCCGCGGGATCGAATCCACGAAGGGCCGCAGCATCTGGTAGCTGAACTTCGACCAGCCCCAGGCTCGCGGCCGCACCAGCGGCGCCAGCAGGATGATACGGCCCAGCTCCGGGCGCGGCGCGCCGGTCAGCAGGTAGTCCAGCAGGATCGCCCCGCCGGTGCTTTGCCCGCACAGGTGCCAGGGTTGCGGCAGCTCCAGCGCCTGGGCCTGGTCCAGCAAGGCACCCAGCACAAGCTGATACTCGGCGAAATCGCCGATGCTGGCGGCGGCGCCACCGGACAGCCCGTGGCCGGGCAGGTCGCAGGCCAGCACCGCGAAGCCCATGCCCAGGGCCCAGTCGATGACGTGGCGGTACAGCCCCATGTGGTCGTAGTAGCCATGCAGCAGCACCAGGGTGCCGCGCGCCAGCACCGGCCGCCAGTATTGCGCGGCAATCTGGTAGCCGCCGGCCTCGAAGGTGCCCAGGCGGCTCTGCAGGCCGGGGTGCCGGGCGTGCAGGTCCAGGCCGTAGAAATGCTGGTACAGCGCGATGCCGACCTCGTTCGCCTCTGCGGTCAGAGGTCGCAGCAGGGTGCGCAGCAGATCGGGCTGGAAGGCTTCAGGCATGGGCGTTTCGCTTCTGGCAGGCGGGTGACGATGGGAGCGCGGGCAGCAGCGGGATATTCTGCCGCGCCCGCCCCCGTGGCAAGCTTGTCGGCTATCTTACCGACTCTGTCACTGGTCGCTGCCATGTCCTCACGTCGAAAACCGCTGCTCACCTGGCTGATCGCCGCGCTCTGCCTGGGCGCGCTGCTCGCCACCTACCAGTGGTACGAGAACCGCTTCATCCGCCCGTTCAGCCACCAGCCGCAGCTGTTTTCCGGCGACCACCTGATGCTGCCGGCGCAATTGGCCGGCCCCGGCAAGATCCGCCTGGTGCACTTCTGGGACCCGGCCTGCCCGTGCAACGTCGGCAACCAGCAGCACCTCGCCGAGCTGATCCAGCGCTTCGGCCCGCAGGGCGTGGAGTTCTTCGCCGTGCAGAAGCCGGGCACCCGCGGGCATCTGCCGGATACGTTGAAGGCGATGCGCGCGCTGGAGGCCCTGCCCGGCGCCGAGCAGTTGCCGGCCAGCCCCGCCGTGGCGATCTGGGATGCCCAGGGCAAGCTGGCCTACTTCGGCCCCTACAGCGAAGGCGCGGTGTGCACCTCGGGCAACAGCTTCATCGAGCCGATCCTCGATGCCCTGGTGCAGGGGCGCCAGGTCAACGCCACCCACACCCTGGCGGTGGGCTGCTATTGCCCCTGGGATGACACCCGGCACTGAGCCGCATCAACAAAGCCAAGCGCCAATCCGTGACTACACTTGGAACGCCGGCCCAAGAAGGGCCGTTCGCTCACCAAGGAGTTTTTCGTATGCGTCTTCCTTCCGCCCTCGCCTTCTGCGCCGTTCTCTCCACCGGGCTCGCCCTGCCGCTGGCCGCCCACGCCGAGGATGCCCCCAGCAGCAGCCAGGTCATGGAGCAGCACAAACAGGCCATCAACAACCGCATCGCCGACATCGACTACAAGCGCAAGCGCATCGTCGAAGCGAACATGAAGCTCACCCCGCAGGAAACCGAGAAGTTCTGGCCGATCTACAACAGCTACCGCACCGAGGCGGACAAGCTGAGCAAGCAGACCCTGGCCATCATCATCGACTACGCCAACAGCTATAACAGCGGTTCGGTGAGCAACGACGAGGCCGCCAAGCTGCAGAAACAGGTGCTGGAGCTGCAGGACGACCGCCAGGACCTCAAGGAGAAGTACCTCAAGCGCATCGCCAAGGAAGTTTCGCCGCAGCGCGCCCTGCGCTTCCTGCAGATCGAAGACCAGCTCGACGCCATGGCGCTGCTGGAAGTGAGCCGCGAGATCCCGCTGGCCGAGTGACCCTCAGCCCTCGGTGCCGCCCTGCAGGCGCTGGCGATAGCGCTCGGGCGGCACCGAATACCAGCGCTTGAATGCCCGGTAGAACGGCGACAGCTCGGCAAAGCCGCAGCTGCGCGCCACCTCGCGGATCGCCACGCCCTGCTCCAGCATCTGCGCCGCCCGCTGCCGGCGCACCTCCTCCCGCACCTCCCTGAACGTCTGCGCCCGGCCCGCCAGGTTGCGCTGCAGCAGCCCGGCGCGCACGCCCAGTTCGCGGGCGCAGCTTTGCAGGGTGCACGCCTGCTCCCCCAGGCGGATGCCGATCAGATAGCGCAGGCGGTTGAGCAGGTCGTTCTCGTCCAGGGTGCCCAGCTGTTCCCGCGCGTGCTCGGTGAGCAGACGGTGCAGCACCGGGTTGCCGGTGCGCGACGGCCGCGCCAGCAGGGCGCGGTCGAACAGCAGCGCGTCGTGGGGCTTGCCGAAGCTCGGCGTGAGGCCGAACAGACGCCGGTGCTCGCTCAGCCGGCGCGGCTGGGGATGGCGGAACTCGATGGCCTGGACGCCGAATTCATCGTCGGTGATCAGCGCCAGCAGCTTGAGAAACAGCAGCATCAGGCACTCCATCTGCTGGCGCAGGTTGCTGGCGCCCAGGTAGTTGAGGTCGAGGATCAGCCGTACCTGCTCGCCCTCCTCGCGCACCTGCGCGGCGAAGCCGCCGGAGAGGATGTGCTGGAAGCGCAGGAAGCTGTGCAGCGCCTCGCGCAGGTCGCCACTGGCCATCAGCAGGTAGCCGACGACGTCCAGCAACCGCGGCTTCATCGCTTCGCCCAGGTGCAGGCCGATATCGGCGTCGCCGGTGATCTCGTCGAGGCTGTTCCAGAACAGAGGCGCATCGTCGTGCACCAGGCGGCCGCTCTGCGCCGGGGGCGGCAGACGCACCTTCTGCAAGGCCTGGCGGTAGATGTCGGTGGGGTCGAAGCCCAGCACCGAGAGCGCCTCGTACAGCTGGCGACGCAAGGTGGCGGACTGGGTCAGCGCCGGGGTGGCGGGAAAGTTCAGGTCGGCGGCGGACATGTTCACTCCTTGGATTGACCAGAGAATTCCAGCCGCGAGACATTGGGTCAATGAGCGACGGGCAACATCCACTGCAAAATCGCCGCATAACAACAAGGAGTTGCCCCATGAAACGCACTTTGACCGTCCTCGCTGTCGTCATCGCCGCTGCAACGGCCGGTGGCGCCTGGTACCTGCACGGCAAGCAGCCGGTACGCGACGGACAACTGCCCCTGGCCGGGCTCGCCAGCGAAGTCACGGTCCGCTACGACGAGCGCGGCGTGCCGCACATCAAGGCCGGCAGCGAGGAAGACATGTACCGGGCGATCGGCTATGTCCACGCCCAGGACCGCCTGTTCCAGATGGAAATCCTCAGACGCCTGTCCCGCGGCGAGCTGGCCGAGGTGCTCGGGCCCAAGCTGGTGGACACCGACCGCATGTTCCGCAGCCTGCGCATCCGCGACCACGCCGCCGAGTACGTCGCCCGGCAGGACAAGAACTCCCCGGCCTGGAAGGCGCTGGTGGCCTATCTGGACGGCGTCAACCAGTTCCAGGACAGCCATCCGCGCCCGGTGGAATTCGACATCCTCGGCATTGCCAAGCGCCCCTTCACCCCGGAGGACACCGTCAGCGTCGCCGGCTACATGGCCTACAGCTTCGCCGCCGCCTTCCGCACCGAGCCGGTGCTGACCTACGTGCGCGACGAATTGGGCGCGGACTACCTGAAGGTCTTCGACCTCGACTGGCACCCTGACGGCGTGCTCACTCCCTCCCCGCTGGCCGCCGCCGACTGGCAGGACCTGGGCGCCATCGCGCGTCTGAGCCACGCCGCGCTGGAGAAGGCCGGCCTGCCGCAATTCGAGGGCAGCAATGCCTGGGCCGTCTCCGGCAGCCGCACCAAAAGCGGCAAACCGCTGCTGGCGGGCGACCCGCACATTCGCTTCGCGGTGCCGGCGGTCTGGTACGAAATGCAGGCCAGCGCGCCGGGCTTCGAGCTGTACGGCCATTACCAGGCGCTCAACCCCTTCGCGTCGCTGGGCCACAACCTGCAGTTCGGCTGGAGCCTGACCATGTTCCAGAACGACGACGTCGACCTGGTCGCGGAGAAGGTCAACCCGGACAACCCCAACCAGGTCTGGTACCACGGCCAGTGGGTCGACCTGAAGAGCGAGGAGCAGAGCATCGCGGTGAAGGGCGAGGCGCCGGTGAAGATCACCCTGCGCAGCTCGCCCCACGGCCCGCTGGTCAACGATGCCCTGGGCACCGCCGCCGGCAAGACGCCGGTGGCCATGTGGTGGGCCTTCCTGGAAACCCAGAACCCGATCCTCGACGCCTTCTACGAGCTGAACCGCGCGGATACCCTGGCCAAGGCACGCACCGCGGCCTCGAAGATCCAGTCGCCGGGCCTCAACGTGGTCTGGGCCAACGCCCGCGGCGACATCGGCTGGTGGGCCGCAGCGCAGCTGCCGGTGCGCCCGGACGGGGTGAACCCGGCCTTCCTGCTCGACGGCGCCAGCGGGCAGGCCGACAAGAGCGGCTTCTACCCCTTCAGCGAGAACCCGCAGGAAGAAAACCCGGCGCGCGGCTACATCGTCTCCGCCAACTTCCAGCCGGTGCCGGCCAACGGCCGGCCGATCCCCGGTTACTACAACCTGCCCGACCGCGGCCAGCGCCTGAACCAGCGCCTGGCCGACCCGTCGGTGAAATGGGATCTGCAGAACAGCCAGGCGTTGCAGCTGGACACCTCCACCGGCTACGGCCCGCGCTTCCTCAAGCCGCTGCTGCCCATCCTGCGTGAAGCCGCCGCCACCGACGAGGAGAAGGCGCTGGTGGACAACCTGGCCCACTGGCAGGGCGACCATCCGCTGGATTCGGTGACCGCCACGCTGTTCAACCAGTTTCTCTACCAGTTGGCCGATGGCGCCATGCGCGACGAGATGGGCGACGCCTTCTTCGACAACCTGCTGTCCACCCGCGTGCTCGACGTGGCCTTGCCGCGCCTGGCCGCCGACGAGCACTCGCCCTGGTGGGACAACCGCAAGACGCCGCAGAAGGAGACCCGCGCCGATATCGTCAAGGCCGCCTGGAAGGACAGCCTGGCGCACCTGCGGGCCAAGCTGGGCCAGGACTCGAAGCAGTGGCAGTGGGGCACGGCGCACACGCTCACCCACGTCCATGCGCTGGGCCAGCAGAAGCCGCTGGACCGTATCTTCAACGTCGGCCCGTTCGCCGCGCCCGGTGGTCACGAGGTGCCGAACAACCTTTCGCACCGCGTCGGCCCGGCGCCGTGGCAAGTGGTGTACGGCCCGTCCACCCGGCGCCTGATCGACTTCGCCGACCCGGCCCACAGCCTGGGCATCAACCCGGTGGGCCAGAGCGGCGTGCCGTTCGACAAGCACTACGGTGACCAGGCCGAGGCCTACATCGAGGGCCAGTACCTGCCGCAGCACTACGACGACAACGAGGTGAAGGCCAACACCCAGGGCGTCCTGCGCTTGATCCCCGTCCGCCGCTGACGCCCCTCGACGGGGCTGCCGAAAATGAAAAACCCCGCTCCTGCGGGGTTTTTCATTACTGCGTTGTAGAGAGTGTTGCGGGAGATGCCGAAGCTCCCTGGCGCGTTATTTCCCCAAGGGATAACGATCGGGGTGTTGTATTGGGCGCCGCCTCCCGCACGGAGTGCCATATGGCTTCACTGGAAGTTTGCCGGCGGCGCGGCCCGATCCTGGTTCGGGGGGTGACCGGGCAGCGCATCCGAACACTTCAAGCGTAGTTGGCAATCGGCTGGGAGTGAGGCTTTGCGACCCACGGTTTTTTCCGATAACTCCCGAATTTCCAAGCACTTCGGAATAAGCTGGGGCAAAAAAAACGGGCCACCCGAAGGTGGCCCGCGTTTCGACAAGCGCCGGAGGGCGTCAGGCGGTAGCAGTCGCCGCCTTCTGCTGCCAGTCGGTCGCGTTGGACTCCATGGCTTCCTGGATCGCCCGCTTGCGACGTTCCTCGGCCTGGCGGGTGAAGTACCAGGCGAAGAAGGTGAACAGCGAAACGGTCAGCAGGATCAGGCTGGCGACCGCGTTGATCTCCGGCTTCACGCCCAGGCGCACGGCGGAGAACACTTCCATCGGCAGGGTGGTGGAGCCAGGGCCGGACACGAAGCTGGCCAGCACCAGGTCATCCAGCGACAGGGCGAAGGACATCATGCCGCCCGCCGCCAGCGACGGCGCGATCATCGGGATGGTGATCAGCAGGAACACTTTCCAGGGCTTGGCGCCCAGGTCCATGGCTGCTTCCTCGATGGACAGGTCCAGCTCGCGCAGGCGCGCCGACACCACCACCGCCACGTAGGACGAGCAGAAGCTGGTGTGGGCGATCCAGATGGTCACGATGCCGCGCTCCTGCGGCCAACCGATCAGCTGGGCCATGGCGACGAACAGCAGCAGCAGCGACAGACCGGTGATCACCTCGGGCATCACCAGCGGCGCGGTCACCATGCCGCCGAACAGCGTACGGCCACGGAAGCGCGGGATGCGGGTCAGCACGAAGGCGGCCAGGGTACCCAGGGCCACCGAGGAGATCGCGGTGTAGCAGGCGATCTCCAGGGAGCGGAACACCGAGCCGATCAGTTGCTGGTTGTCCAGCAGACCGACGTACCACTTCACCGACCAGCCGCCCCACACGGTCACCAGCTTGGAGCCGTTGAAGGAGAAGATGACCAGGATGACCATCGGCACGTAGATGAAGAGCAGGCCCAACACCAGCATGATGTTGGAGAACGACCAACGCTTGTTCATACCTTGCCCTCCAGCTCTTTCGCCTGGTTCTTGTTGAACAGGATGATCGGTACGATCAGGATCGCCAGCATCACCACGGCAAGGGCGGAAGCCACCGGCCAGTCACGGTTGTTGAAGAACTCCTGCCACAGCACCTTGCCGATCATCAGCGTCTCGGGGCCGCCGAGCAGTTCCGGGATCACGAACTCGCCCACCGCCGGGATGAACACCAGCATGCAGCCGGCGATGATGCCGTTCTTGGACAGCGGGACGGTGATCTTCCAGAAGCTGGTGAAATTGCGCGCGCCGAGGTCGGACGCGGCTTCCAGCAGGCTCATGTCGTGCTTCACCAGGTTGGCGTAGAGCGGCATGACCATGAACGGCAGGTACGAGTAGACGATACCGATGTACACCGCGAAGTTGGTGTTGAGGATCGTCAGCGGTTCGTTGATCACCCCCAGCCACATCAGGAAGCCATTGAGCAGGCCGTTGTTGGACAGGATGCCCATCCAGGCGTACACGCGGATCAGGATCGCCGTCCAGGTCGGCATCATGATCAGCAGCAGCAGCACGGTCTGCATTTCCTTGCTGGCGCGGGCGATGGCGTAGGCCATCGGGTAACCGATGAGCAGGCACAGGAAGGTGCTGATCGCCGCCATCTTCAGCGAGCCCAGGTAGGCGTCGATGTAGAGCGGGTCATCCGTCAGCATCAGGTAGTTGCCCAGGTTCATCACCACCTGGAGCGTCTGGTCGGCGTACTGGAACACCTCGGTGTACGGCGGAATGGCCACGTCCGCTGCTGCCAGGCTGATCTTCAGCACGATGGCGAAGGGCAGCAGGAAGAACAGGAACAGCCAGAAGAACGGCACACCGATCACGGCATGCCGGCCGTTGGGCAGGCGTTTCATGAGCGATTTGCTGATGTTCATGATTGCAGTACCACACCGCTGTCGTCGTACCAGCTGATGTACACCGGCTGGTCCCAGGTCGGGCGCGCCACGTGGCGCTCGGCGTTGGCCATGAAGGCCTGGACGATGAAGCCCGACGCCAGCTTGATGTAGTACACCGAGTGACCGCCCAGGTAGGCGATGTCATGCACGATGCCCTGGGCGACGTTGAAGCCTTCGTGCTCCAGGTCGGCCGGCTTCTGCGCGCTGACCATGACCTTTTCCGGACGCAGCGCGTAGGTGATGCGCTTGTTCTCGGCACGGGTGCTGATGCCGTGGCCGATGTAGATCGGGTTCTCCAGCTGCGGGCAGGCGATGACCGCGTGGTCCTGCAGGTCTTCGACGATCTCGCCGTCGAACAGGTTGACGTTGCCGATGAACTCGCAGATCAGGCGGCTGGCCGGCGTCTCGTAGATGTCCATCGGGCTGCCGATCTGCTCGATGCAGCCCAGGTGCATGATGGCGATGCGCTGGGCCATGGTCATGGCCTCTTCCTGGTCGTGGGTCACCATCACGCAGGTCACGCCCACGCGCTCGATGATTTCCACCAGTTCCAGCTGCATCTGCGAACGCAGTTTCTTGTCCAGCGCGCCCATGGGCTCGTCGAGCAGCAGCAGTTTCGGGCGCTTGGCCAGGGACCGGGCCAGGGCCACGCGCTGGCGCTGGCCGCCGGAGAGCTGGTGCGGCTTGCGCTTGGCGTACTGAGTCATCTGCACGAGCTTGAGCATCTCGTCGACGATCTTGTCGATCTCGGCCTTGGGCAGGCCGTCCTGCTTCAGGCCGAAGGCGATGTTCTGCGCCACGCTCATGTGGGGGAACAGGGCGTAGGACTGGAACATCATGTTGATCGGCCGCTCATAGGGCGGCAGGTCGGTAATGTCCTGGCCATCGAGGAAGATACGACCTTCAGTAGGACGCTCGAAACCAGCCAGCATGCGAAGCAGGGTCGACTTGCCCGAACCCGAACCACCCAGCAGGGCGAAGATCTCGCCCTTCTTGATGTCCAGCGTCACGCTGTCCACTGCCAGCGTTTCGTCGAACTGCTTGCTGACCCGGTCGATTTTTACCAGAACCTCTTTCGGTTTCTGGTCGCCACTCAAGGCTTTCTTGTAGGCACCGGAGGCTATTGCCATTACCACAACTCCCAAATCATAGAGGCCCGGCCCCCGCGGCCGGGCATGCTTGGTATTACTCAGGGCTGGCGCAGTGTACGTGCGCCGCAACGCCTTACGAGAGGCCCTGCGACGCTCCGTGCCCGCGCGGACGGATTGGGGGAAACCGCCTTACTTGCCCGACTTGATCTTGGTCCAGGAACGGGTCATGAGGCGCAGGGTCTTCGGCGGCAGCTCATGCTGCACGAAGAGTTTGTCGAGAACCTCCTGGGAGGGGTACACCTCAGGATTGTTGCGCACGGACTCATCCATGAATTCGCCAGCCTTGGGGTTCGGGTTGGCGTAACCGACGTAATCGCTGACCTTGGCGATCACCTCGGGTTTGAGCAGGTAGTTGATGAACGCGTGGGCCGCCTTCGGGTTGGAGGCATCCTTGGGAATGGCGAGGATGTCGAACCAGAGGTTGGCGCCTTCCTTGGGAATGGCGTAGGCGATGTTCACGCCCTTGCCGGCTTCCTTGGCGCGGTTGGCGGCCTGGAATACGTCACCGGAGAAACCGGCCGCCACGCAGATGTTGCCGTTGGCCAGGTCGGAGATGTACTTGGAGGAGTGGAAGTAGGTGACGTACGGACGCACCGCCATCAGCTCTTCTTCCACTTTCTTGTAGTCGTCCGGGTTGGTGCTGTTGGGGTCCAGCCCCAGGTACTTGAGCACAGCCGGCATCATCTCGTCGCCCGAATCGAGGAAGGCGACGCCACACTGGCTGAGCTTTTTCATGTTCTCGGGCTCGAAGAGCACAGCCCACGAATCGATCTTCTCGACACCCAGCGCGGCCTTGACCTTCTCGACGTTGTAGCCGATGCCGTTGGTGCCCCACAGGTACGGCACGCCGTACAGGTTGCCCGGGTCGTTCGCCTCGAGCTGCTTCATCAGGTGCGGGTCGAGGTTCGACCAGTTCGGCAGCTGGCTCTTGTCCAGCTTCTGGAATGCGCCGGCCTTGATCTGGCGGCCGAGGAAGTGGTTGGACGGCACGACCACGTCATAGCCGGTGCGGCCGGCCAGCAGCTTGCCTTCCAGGGTTTCGTTGGAGTCGAAGACGTCGTACACCGGCTTGATACCGGTTTCCTTCTCGAAATCGGCGAGAGTGGTTTCACCGATGTAGTCCGACCAGTTGTAGATGTGGACGGTCTGCTGCGCCTGCGCCAGCGAAGTCAGGCCGAAGACGGAGACTGCTGCGATCAGGGTTCTGCGGAAGGGAATACGCACACGTGAGTCCTCTCGTTGTTTATTGCTACTTCAGTCGGTTGCTGCCGGGGTTTCGACGACCGGTCCGTGGATAGCGCCGAAACCTCCATCAGCACGAGAGCGCCGGGGCTTGCGCAGCCATTCCACCGATGGAAGCTGTGTGTTGCTGCCGGTAGCGGGCGGAGGAGCGCACTCCCCCGCCGCTTGCCCGGACCATCCACTGCCGCGCCAGGCGGCAGCGACTACCCGATTACTTGCCGGACTTGATGGTGGTCCAGCTGCGGGTCATCAGACGCTGGGTCTTCGCCGGCAGGTCCGGGAAGGCGTACAGCTTCTTCATCACCTCGTCGGTCGGGTAGATGCCCGGATCCTTGCGAATGGCCTCGCTCACCAGCGGGGTGGCGGCGGCGTTGCCGTTCGGGTAGGAAACGGTATCGCTGATCTCGGCGATGACCTTCGGCTCGAGCAGGAAGTTGATCCACTTCAGCGCGGCTTCGGAGTTCTCCGCATCCTTCGGAATGGCGACGGTGTCGAAGAACGCGCCAGCACCTTCCTTGGGAATGTTGTACTTCACAGTGACCTTGTTCTTGGCTTCTTCAGCGCGGGACTTGGCCTGGTAGACGTCACCCGAGTAACCGATGGCCACGCAGATGTTGCCGTTGGCGATGTCGGAGATGTACTTGGAGGAGTGGAAGTAGGAGATGTACGGACGAATCTTCAGGAACAGCGCTTCGGCTTCCTTCAGCTCTTTCGGGTCCTGGCTATCGGGCTTGTAGCCCAGGTAATGCAGGGCGGCCGGGAGCATCTCGGTCGGCGAGTCGAGGAAGCTCACGCCGCAGGCCTTCAGCTTCTGGATGTTTTCCGGCTTGAACACCAGATCCCAGGAGTCCACCGGAGCGTTGTCGCCCAGCGCGGCCTTGACCTTGTCCGGGTTGTAGCCGATGCCGATGGTGCCCCACAGGTACGGGATCGCGTACTGGTTGCCCGGGTCGCTGATCTCCAGGGTCTTCATCAGGTCGGGGTTGAGGTTCTTCCAGTTCGGCAGCTTGGACTTGTCCAGCGGCTGGTAGACGCCAGCCTTGATCTGCTTGGCCAGGAAGGAGTTGGACGGCACCACGATGTCGTAGCCCGACTTGCCGGCCAGCAGCTTGGCCTCCAGCACTTCGTTGCTGTCGTAGACGTCGTAGACGACCTTGATTCCGGTTTCCTTGGTGAACTGATCGACCGTGCCCGGCGCGATGTAGTCCGACCAGTTGTAGACGTGCAGTACTTTGTCGTCAGCCTGCGCCATACCAGCCACAGCACCTGCCAGCGTCACGGCGAGCAGGGATTTGCCGAAGGTCTTGAACATGCGGGTAGCTCCGTTTGTTTTTTTGATGTTCCGGGTGGCGTGGACATCTCCTTCCGTCACCACCCGGTGAGCCTGGCCAACGCACAGGCGCAGTCTGTCAAAGGTCTGGTGAAAGACTCAAGACAGAACGGCTGCGGCGGTTTGATCGAGGCACTTTCGCGCCAGGGTGATCAGATCATCGATCTGCGATTTTTCGATCACCAGCGGCGGCGAGATAATCATAGTGTCTCCCACCGCGCGCATGATCAGACCATTACGGAAGCAGTGCTCGCGGCACAGCATCCCGACGCCCTTGCCGTCGAAGCGCTCGCGGGTCTTCTTGTTCTTCACCAGCTCCAGTGCTGCCACCAGGCCTACCCCGCGGGCTTCGCCCACCAGGGGATGGTCGGCCAGCTCTTGCCAGCGCTGCTGCAAATACGGTGCCGTTTCGGCCTTCACCTTCTCGACGATCTTCTCTTCCCGCAGGATGCGGATGTTCTCCAGCGCCACCGCAGCGGCGACCGGGTGACCAGAGTAAGTGAAGCCGTGGTAGAACTCCCCACCCTCATTCAGGGTATGGACGATCTCGTCGCGAACGATCACGCCGCCCATGGGGATGTAGCCGCTGGTGAGGCCCTTGGCGATCGGCATCAGGTCCGGGGCGTTGCCGAAGTACTGGCTGCCGAACCACTCGCCGGTACGGCCGAAGCCGCAGATGACTTCGTCGGCGATGAACAGGATGTCGTACTTGGCGAGGATCTCGCGGATCTTCGGCCAGTAGGACTTCGGCGGAACGATCACGCCGCCCGCGCCCTGCAGGGGCTCGGCAATGAAGGCGGCGACCTTGTCTTCGCCGACTTCGAGAATCTTCTTCTCCAGCTGCTCGGCCGCCCAGACGCCGAACTCTTCCGGGTCCATGTCGCCGCCTTCGCCGAACCAGTAGGGCTGGGCGATGTGCTCGATACCCGGGATCGGCAGGTCGCCCTGCTCGTGCAGCGCCTTCATGCCGCCGAGGCTGACGCCGGCGACAGTGGAGCCGTGGTAGCCGTTCCAGCGGCCGATGACCACTTTCTTCTGCGGCTGGCCCTTGATGCTCCAGTAGTGACGGACCATGCGCAGCACGGTGTCGTTGGATTCGGAGCCCGAACCGGTGAAGAACACGTGGTTCATGCCTTCGGGGGCGATGTCGGCGATGGCCTTGGCCAGCTCCAGCGCCGGCGGGTGGGCGGTCTGGAAGAACAGGTTGTAGTAGGGCAGTTCCTGCATCTGCTTGTAGGCGGCTTCAGCAAGCTCCTTGCGACCGTAGCCGACGTTCACGCACCACAGGCCAGCCATGCCGTCGAGGATCTTGTTGCCCTCGCTGTCCCACAGGTACACGCCTTCGGCCTTGGTGATGATGCGCGCACCCTTCTCGTTCAGCTGCTTGTAGTCGGTGAACGGAGCCAGGTGGTGATCGCGGCTGAGCGCCTGCCAGTGTTGGGTGTTGGCGCTGGTCTGGTTAGTCATCTTGATAAAACCTCTTCTCTAAGAAACACGGGGCCCGGCCACGCGCCGGCCCCCACGCCGATCAGACAGAAAGCAGGAGGAACTCACGCTCCCAGGAACTGATTACTCGCTTGAAGTTCTCGTGCTCGGCGCGTTTCACCGCGACGTAGCCTCGAATGAACTTGTCACCCAGGTATTTCTCCAGGGTCTTGCTGCCTTCCATGCACTCCAGGGCGGCCTCGATGGTCAGCGGCAGGCGCAGGTTACGCCGTTCGTAGCCGCGGCCCTTGACCTGGGCACTGGGTTTGAGCCCTTCGACCATGCCGATGTAGCCGCACAGCAGGCTGGCCGCCAGGGCCAGGTAAGGGTTGGCGTCGGCGCCGGCCAGGCGGTTCTCGACGCGGCGGTTGTCCGGGGTGGAGTCCGGCACGCGCAGGCCCACGGTGCGGTTCTCCTCGCCCCACTCCACGTTCACCGGCGCCGAGGTATCGGGCAGGAAGCGGCGGAACGAGTTGACGTTCGGGGCGAACAGCGGCAGCGCCTCGGGAATCAGCTTCTGCAGGCCGCCGATGTGGTGCAGGAACAGCTCGCTCATGCTGCCGTCGGCGTTGGAGAAGATGTTCTTGCCGGTCTGGATGTCGACGATGCTCTGGTGCAGGTGCATGGCGCTGCCCGGCTCACCGGTCATCGGCTTGGCCATGAAGGTGGCGGCGACGTTGTGCTTGAGCGCGGCCTCGCGCATGGTGCGCTTGAACACCACGATCTGGTCGGCCAGGTCCAGGGCATCGCCGTGACGGAAGTTGATCTCCATCTGCGCGGTGCCTTCTTCATGGATCAGGGTGTCCAGATCCAGGCCCTGCAGTTCGCACCAGTCGTACATGTCCTCGAACAGCGGGTCGAATTCGTTCGCCGCGTCGATGGAGAAGGACTGGCGGCCGGTCTCCTGGCGACCGGAGCGGCCGATCGGCGCCTGCAGCGGGTAGTCGGGGTCGTCGCTGCGCTTGGTCAGGTAGAACTCCATCTCCGGCGCGACGATGGGCCGCCAGCCCTTGTCGGCGTAAAGCTTGAGCACGCGCTTGAGCACGTTGCGCGGCGACAGCTCGATGGGGTTGCCCAGCTTGTCGTAGGTGTCGTGGATGACCATCGCGGTCGGCTCGATGGCCCAGGGGACGAGGAACACGGCATTCTCGTCCGGGCGGCAGACCATATCGATGTCGGCCGGGTCCAGCAGGTCGTAATAGATGTCGTCCTCGACGTAATCACCGGTCACGGTCTGCAGGAGAACGCTCTCCGGCAGGCGCATGCCCTTCTCGTTGAGGAATTTCGCGGTCGGCGCGATCTTGCCCCGGGCAATCCCGGTCAGGTCGGCGATCATGCATTCCACTTCGGTGATCTTGCGTTCCTTCAACCAGCCGCTCAGCTGGTCTAACGTGCTAGTCATAAAGACCTCAGGGTATGAGAGCCCGGCCCCAACGCCAGGCTCAGCGGTTCCCCGCCCTCTTGCCGCAGGCTTTGCCGAAAGCCTGGAAGATGGCGAGATAGTTGGGGTTCGTTTCGACCTGCCATTCCGGGTGCCACTGCACCCCGACGGCGAAGGCCGCACCTTCGACGGAGAAGGCTTCAACCAACCCGTCAGGCGCCAGAGCTTCTACACGAAGGCCGGGCGCCAGACGATCAACGCCCTGGCCGTGAATGGAGTTGACCTGGAACTGCGAGGGTAGCCCGATACCGGCGAAAACGCCGCCCGGCTGCACGTCGACGACGTGCCGCAGCCCGTACTGGATTTCGATCGGCTCACCGGCGGGTTCGCGGTGGTCCATGAAGCCCGGGGTTTCGTGCACTTTCTGGTGCAGCGAACCGCCGAAGGCGACGTTCATTTCCTGGAATCCGCGGCAGATGCCCAGCACCGGAATCCCGGCCGCGACGGCGCGGCGGATCAGCGGCAGCGTCGTGCTGTCGCGCTCGGGATCGTGAGGGGTGCCTGCTACGCTTGCGGAGCCACTATAATGATGGGGTTCGACGTTCGACGCCGAGCCCGTGAAGAGCAGGCCGTCGAACGCGGCCAACATGGCTTCCTGGTCGATGGCATCGCCCAGGGAGGGAATGATCAAAGGAATGCCCGAGGCCCCGGAGATCAGCGCTCTGAGGTATTTGTCGCCAGCAACATGGTAGGGTTTGGAACCGATCTGCTTGAGGCAGGCGGACACGCCGATTAACGGCAGGCGAGACATGGGACACCCGTGTTTGTAAGTGTTATGGGCTTGAGGCCGAGCTTAGCCTTGTTCATTTTTTTACACAATAGTCATGTAAAAAATCAAACACGCCCCACTGAACAGCCCGCCAGCCAAGGCTCTCCGCGAATCAAAAGCGGCTCGAAACGCCCCAAAAACGGCCCATCAGGAGTTGTGCGCCCCACTTTGGTGCGACATTGACAACCCTTGCCAATTCGGATTGACTCACACCTCAGCTTTCGAATGATTGAAATTTTTAACAATAAAGGTGTTACATCATGTCGGTACCCCAGAGTGCCGTGTCGCTCGAAGAAGCGAGTGAGTTCCTGAAGGAACACCCCGAGGTCCAATTCGTCGACCTCCTTATTGCAGACATGAACGGTGTGGTGCGCGGCAAGCGCATCGAACGCACCAACCTGCCCAAAGTCTATGAGAAAGGCATCAACCTCCCCGCCTCTCTCTTCGCTCTCGACATCACCGGCTCCACCGTAGAAAGCACCGGCCTCGGCCTGGACATTGGCGACGCGGATCGCGTCTGCTACCCCATCCCCAACACCCTCTCCATGGAACCCTGGCAGAAGCGCCCCACCGCGCAGCTGCTGATGACCATGCACGAGATGGAAGGGCAACCCTTCTTCGCCGATCCCCGTGAAGTGCTGCGTCAAGTGGTGCAGAAGTTCACCGACATCGGCCTGACCATCGTTGCGGCCTTCGAGCTGGAGTTCTACCTGATCGACCAGGAGAACGTGAACGGCCGTCCGCAGCCGCCGCGCTCGCCGATCTCCGGCAAGCGTCCGCAATCGGTGCAGGTCTATTCCATCGACGACCTCGACGAGTACGCCGACTGCCTGCAGGACATCATCGATGGCGCCCGCGCCCAGGGCATCCCGGCCGACGCGATCGTCAAGGAAAGCGCCCCGGCCCAGTTCGAAGTCAACATGCACCACGTTGACGACGCCCTGAAGGCCTGCGACTACGCAGTCCTGCTCAAGCGCCTGATCAAGAACGTCGCCTACGACCACGAGATGGATTCGACCTTCATGGCCAAGCCCTACCCGGGCCAGGCTGGCAACGGTCTGCACGTCCACGTCTCGCTGCTCGACAAGGACGGCAAGAATATCTTCACCAGCGAGGATCCCGAGCAGAACGCCGCGTTGCGCCACGCGATCGGCGGTGTGCTCGAGACCCTGCCGGCGTCGATGGCGTTCCTCTGCCCGAACGTCAACTCGTACCGCCGTTTCGGTTCGGCCTTCTTCGTGCCGAACGCACCGAGCTGGGGCCTGGACAACCGCACCGTCGCCCTGCGCGTGCCCACCGGCACGCCGGAAGCGGTGCGCCTGGAGCACCGCGTCGCCGGCGCCGATGCCAACCCGTACCTGCTGCTCTCGGCGGTACTGGCCGGCATCCACCACGGCCTGACCAACCAGGTCGAGCCGGGCGCGCCGATCGAAGGCAACGCCTACGAGCAGCTGGAACAGAGCCTGCCGAACAACCTGCGCGATGCCCTGCGCGAGCTGGACGACAGCGACGTGATGAACAAGTACATCAGCCCCGAGTACATCGACATCTTCGTCGCGTGCAAGGAGCATGAGATGCAGGAGTTCGAGTATTCGATCTCCGACCTCGAGTACAACTGGTACTTGCACACCGTATAAGTGGTAAACGAAACGCCGGCCCTTGTGCCGGCGTTTCCTTGTGCCGCTGGCACACCCAGGGGAACTGCGACATCGCAACGGCGAGGAGGGGCGCCTGGGCGAGTCACCTCCGTCGTTCCTTCCTGCCCGCGATGCTCCATCCGCCCGACCGGGCGCATCGTGTCTGTCGTGACTTTGCTGACTGCTGTCGCGCGGCGACTGACTGCCGCATCCGCTGATTTCGTGGTTCATTCAGGGAGATCGCCAATGCCACGCCTGTACGCCTTGATGCTGATGTTGTTGTGCCCGCTGTCCGCCTGGGCCGACCCGGTCATCCGCGTCTACAACTGGAACGACTACATCGCCCCGCAAGTCCTCAAGGACTTCGAGAAAGACACCGGCATCCGCGTCGAATACACCACCTACAGCACCGCCGAAGAGGTCAAGAAGGCCCTGGACAGCGGTGAGAAATTCGACGTCGCCGTGCCCTCGCACAACGACCTGCCAGCCCTGATCCGCGACAAGCGCATCCAGGCCCTGGACCTTTCCAAGCTGCCCAACCGCAGCCACCTCGATACGCAGCTGCTGAGCAAGCTGGCCGCGGTCGATCCGAACAACCAGCACGCCGTGCCGTACCTGTGGGGCGCCGTGGGCCTGGCGATCAACGAACCCGAAGCGGAGAAGGCCTACGGCGGCAAGCTGCCCGACAGCTGGAGCATCCTGTTCGACCCGCAGCAGAGCCAGCGCCTGAAAGCCTGTGGCATGAGCCTGCTGGATGCGCCGGACGAAGCCTTCTCGGTGCTGATGAACTACCAGGGCCGCAACTTCGCCCGCAGCGCCCCGTCGCAGATTCGTCGCGCCGGCGAGGTGCTCGCGCAGCTGCGCCCGAACCTGCGCTACATCGACAGCGAGCGCTACATCCAGGACCTCAACGCCGGCAAGCTGTGCGTCGCCATGGCCTGGGTCGGCGACGCCCTGGGCGCGGCCAACGCCGGCCAGCCGGTGCGCTTCGTGGTACCGCAGGAAGGCTCGGTGCTGTTCATCGACAACCTGGTCATCCCCGCTGCCGCCGAACACCCGGACCTGGCGCTGAAGTTCATCGACTACCTGATGCAGCCCAAGGTCGCCGCGCAGATCACCGCCGCCACCCTTTACCCCAACGGCAACAAGGACTCCGCGCAGTTCCTCGATGCCGCCCTGCGCGACCAGCCGGGCCTCTACCCGGACCAGGAGACCAAGCGCCGCCTGTTCGCCCTGGAAACCGCGCCGGAGAAGACCGCCCCGGTGATTACCGAGGTCTGGGGCAAGCTGCGCGCCGGCGGCAGCTGACTTGCCGAGCACCCCGGAGCTGGCGTCCAATAGCCGCCCAGCTCCGGAGATCGTCATGCCCGCACCCTCTGCCACCCGCAAGCCCCGCGCCAGCAGCCAGGCACGCATCGCCGTGATCCTCGCGGCGGCCCGCGCCCTGCTCGCCGAGAGCGGCGCAGCGGGCCTGTCGATCTACGCGGTGGCCGAGCGCGCGGGCATCCCGCCCTCCTCCGTCTACCACTTCTTCCCCAGCGTGCCGGCGCTGCTCCAGGGGCTCACCAGCGATGTCCATGCGGCCTTCCGTGCCTGCCTGGAACAACCCGTCGACCATGCCGCCCTGCGCGACTGGCGCGACCTCGCGCGGCTGGTCGAGCAGCGCACGCTCGCGGTTTACGCAGATGATGCCGCCGCGCGCCAGCTGATCCTCGCCAGCCACGGTCTCGCCGAGGTGACCCAGGCCGACAGCCAGCACGACGTGCAGCTTGGCCAGGCCATGCGCGCGCTGTTCGAGCGCCACTTCGAACTGCCGCCGCTGCCCCGGGATATCGAGGTCTTCAGCCTCGCCATCGAACTGGGCGACCGCGTCTATGCCCTCTCCGTGCAGCGCCACGGGCAGATCACCGAGCGCCTGGCCGAGGAAGGCATGCGGGTGATCGACGCCTACCTGTCGCTGTACCTCCCGCCCTGCCTGCCGAAGCGCCCAGCGCCCCTGCAATAACCGATTTTTATCCGATAAATATCCGGATGAATGGCCTAAATATTTTCAATGAGCCCTTCTTTAACCGATTTTTATCGGATATAAATTCTCCCACCCGGGAGCACCCCGACGCGATGCCTGGACCGCGACCTATACTGGCCCTCCGGCGACGACCTCCCGAATGACACAACCCACTCCGTAGGATGGGTGGAGCGCAGCGATGTCCCGCGACGGGTATCGGCCTCACCTTGCCACGAAGCACACACCAAGGACCGCCCATGACCACGCTGACCAGCACACCCCGCGCCGATGGCTTCCGCATGCCGGCGGAATGGGAACCCCACACCCAGACCTGGATGGTCTGGCCCGAGCGCCCGGACAACTGGCGCCTGGGCGGCAAGCCCGCGCAGGCCGCCTTCAGCGCCGTCGCCCGTGCCATCGCCCGCTTCGAGCCGGTGACCGTCGGCGTCTCCGCTGGGCAGTACGAGAACGCCCGCGCCCAGCTGGCCGACGCTGCCAACATCCGCGTCGTGGAAATCAGCAACGACGACGCCTGGGTGCGCGATACCGGCCCGACCTTCGTCATCAATGACCAGGGCGACGTACGCGGCGTGGACTGGACCTTCAACGCCTGGGGCGGTCTGGAAGGCGGCCTGTACTTCCCCTGGCACCGCGATGACCAGGTGGCGAGCAAGATCCTCGGCATCGAGCGCTGCGACGGCTACCGCACCGAAGGTTTCGTGCTGGAAGGCGGCTCCATCCACGTAGACGGTGAAGGCACCCTGATCACCACCGAGGAATGCCTGCTCAACCACAACCGCAACCCGCACATGAGCCGCGAAGAAATCGAGGACGTGCTGCGCGAGCACCTGGCCATCGACACCGTGATCTGGCTCCCGGACGGCCTGTTCAACGACGAGACCGACGGCCACGTCGACAACTTCTGCTGCTACGTGCGCCCCGGCGAGGTGCTGCTGGCCTGGACCGACGATCAGAACGATCCGAACTACGCACGCTGCCAGGCCGCCATGCGCGTGCTGGAAAATGCCCGCGACGCCAAGGGCCGCCAGCTGACCGTGCACAAGATCGTCATCCCCGGCCCGATCCACGCCACCGAGGCCGAGTGCGAAGGCATCGACCTGGTGATCGGCACCCAGCCGCGCGATCCATCGATCCGCCTGGCCGGCTCCTACGTCAACTTCCTGATCGTCAACGGCGGCATCATCGCCCCGCGCTTCGACGACCCGGCGGACGCCGAGGCCGAAGCGACCCTGAAGCGCATCTTCCCCGAGCACGAGATCGTCATGGTGCCCGGCCGCGAAATCCTCCTGGGCGGCGGCAACATCCACTGCATCACCCAGCAGCAGCCGGCACCGCAGCAGCGCTGATTCGCCAGCGGCAAAAAAGGCCGTCGCTCCCTGCGGAGCGACGGCCTTTTTCATTGCACCGCACATGCAGGAACGGGCCACACCCGTGACCGTGAACATCGTCCGCGGCCCGCGGCAAGTCCGCAGCGCCGTGAGCCCTGCTCACGGATCGCGGGCATGGCCCGCTCCTGCAAACGCTGCCCATGAAAAAGCCGCCGCCTCTTGCGAGGTCGGCGGCTTCTTTTCAGCCCGCAGGAATTACAGCAGCGGGATGGTGTAGCTGACGATCAGGCGGTTTTCGTCCTGGTCGCGCTGGGTCGCGGTGCCCGAGCCGCTGACCGGCAGACCGCTGCGCAGCGCGGCGTTCTTCCAGGTGAAGCCCAGGCCCTTGAGGGTGCCATCCGGGATCACGTAGGCCAGGGAGATATCACGTTCCCACTCGCTCTTGTCGCCGTACTTGGTGTCGATGTTGTCACCGTGCAGGTACAGGGTCTGGAAGGTCAGGCCCGGCAGGCCAGCCTGGGCGAAGTCGTAGCCGTAGCGGACCTGCCAGGTGCGCTCGCCGGCGCGCAGGAACTTGCCGATCTGCACGTCGGTGATCAGGTAGGCGGTAGCACCGTCGCCGTTGTTGATGAACGGGAAGTCGCTGTCGCCGCTGAGCTGCTGGTAGCCGGCGCCGAAGCTGTGACCGCTGACGGTGTAAGTGAACAGGCCGCTCCAGGCGCGGTTGTCGACTTCACCCTTGGTCACGCCGTTACCGTAGTAGCCGTTGGTGTAGTAGGTCTTGTCGTGGCCGTTTTTGCCGTCGTCGCTGCTGTGGAAGTAACGCAGGTCGGATTTCAGTACGCCCGGGCCGATGGCCCAGTTGTGCTGCAGGCCGAGGAAGTGCTGTTTGTAGAAGTCCTGCAGGTTGCCGTAGTAGTACTGCAGCGTCAGGTCCTTGGTCAGCTTGTAGTCGGCGCCGCCGTAGTAGAACTTATTGACGAACTGGCCAGTCTGCGCGTTGTTGGCGCCGGCGATGGACAAGCCTTCGTTGTTGCTGGAGCTACGGCCCTTCATGTGTTCCAGCTGACCACCGAGCAGGGTGAGGTCCTTGAACTCGTTAGAGGTAACCTGGCCACCCTCGAAGGTTTGCGGCAGCAGGCGGCCGTCGTTGTAGGTCACGACCGGCAGCTTCGGCAGCAGAGTGCCGTACTGCAGCAGCGTGTTGGAGACCTTTACCTTGCCGGTAGCGCCTAGGTGAGCGAAGTCGTCCACCGCGCGGCCGTCGCTGTCGGTGGGGAACACGGTACCGGAAAACGCCGAACTGGTCGGGTTGTAATGGGTGCCCTTGCCACTGTCCAGACGTACGCCCAGCAGGCCCAGTGCATCGACGCCGAAGCCCACGGTGCCTTCGGTGAAACCGGAGGTGTAGTTGAGCAGGAAGCCCTGGCCCCACTCTTCGTACTTGCTCGGTTGAGACGAGGTTACGGGGCCGTTACGGTTGTCGGTGTTGATGTAGAAGTTGCGCAGGGTCAGGTTGGCCTTGCTGTCTTCGATGAAGCCAGCGGCGACGGCAGATTGCGCGAGGCCCGCGGCAGCGATGGCGAGCGCGAGGCCCGATTGCGTGAGAGTGCGGCTTTTCATTGGAATTTCCCCATTTTATTGATCTTGGAAACACGCCATTCGCGACAACGACTGGCTCCCCCGGGAGTCCGACCGAACGGCAGCGGCCACGGCGCGCAAGCACGACGGGCATGCAGGATTCGTTGGTTGTTTTCGACGCCCCGCTAGGCGGGAACGAAGCGCAGGCAGGCGGACAGGGATACGGCAGAAGATGGGAAGGGCATGGATCGATTCTCGTGTCTTGTTGTTGTGGCGATGCGCTGGGCATTCGCCACCTGACAAGGCAATCCCCAGGCCAACCGGCGAGCCTTGTCGAACACCCCCGTTTATCCGGCCCCCGGCTCGCCTGACGAGCCATTTCCCCGGGCCGGATCAGCGGAAAACCGCCATCCCGTCACCTTCGGCTGGCGGTTTACCGCCAGCCGCTTCCGTTCTGTCCGAGACAGCTCGCGGCAACGCAGGGGCAACGATAAAAGAACGGCAATAAATCCAAAAAGAATTAATTCTTAATATGTAATTTCTTTATGGAATATATGATACAGCTCTCGCTGGCGTGCTGCAGTCCCTCGCGAGGGGTACCTCCAACGGCGCGTCGGGCGTGGGCCCCGGCCGGAGCGCCGGGCAAAAAAAACCCGCCGGCGCTGCAACGCGGGCGGGTTCGGGGTCTTGTGCTAGGGGAAGACCCCAAAGAGAGCGGTGGAATGGCCTCCACCCAAGGGATGGTGCGTCCTTGCACCCGATGGCCGGATGATGGCGACCACCCCGTGAGGAGTCGATTCCAGCATTCCGCCATGGGCCATAGGAATAATCCTCAAGCCGTCGCGGCGGCCCGCGCCTCAGGCGCGGGCAGCATGTCTTGCGCTCAGTTGCCGCCGATGGCGGCGCTGGTGCTGACGATGTTGGCCGACGGCAGCAGCTGGCTGATGAAGCGGTTCCAACGGGTGATGTTGGCCGGGCCGATGAACACCACGTCCTGCGGCTGCATGGCGAATTCCTTGGCCAGCGCATAGGCCGTCGGGCGCTTGGCTTCCAGGTGGAAAACCTGCGCCTGGAAGGTACTGGGCGCCGTGCCAGCGGCCGGTTGCGGGGTGCCGCGGATCACGTAGACCGAGTCGCCGTCGGAGGTTTCCGGGGCCAGGCCGCCGGCGTTGCCGAGCACTTCCAGCAACGACAGGCCGGTGGTGCGGTAGGTGACCACCTGCGGACGCTCCACTTCACCGACCACATAGACTTTCTTGCGGTCGTTGTACGGCAAGTGGATCTGGTCGCCGTTCTTCAGGTAGATGCCGCTCAGGGTCGAGCCTGCGCGGTTCAGCGCATCGACGTCGAGCTGGTATTCGCGGCCGTCGCGCTTGAGCACCAGGCCGGACAGGTCCGCCTCGCCGGTGATCACGCCGGCCTTGCTGACCGCCTGCACCAGGGTCGTGGGCGTGTTGTTCAATTCCACCTGCCCGCCGTTCTGGAAGGCCCCGGACAGCACCACGTGCTGGCTGGCATAGCGCAGCACGGTGACGTCCACCTGCGGATCGACGATGCCTTTCTTCGCCAGCTGGCTGGCCAGGCGTGTGCGCAACTGCGCCGGCGTCTGCCCTTCGGCGCGCACCACGCCGGCATAGGGGAAGAAGATGTTGCCGTCGGCGCCGACCACGCGGCCGTTGGCTTCCATCTGCTGGGTGGAGCCGGGGCTGGTCAGTTCCGGGTGGTCCCAGACGGTCACCAGCAGCACGTCGCCGCCGCCGATCACATAGTCCTCCTGGGGCGGGCGGTAGTTGAGCAGCTCCGCGGGGACGCCGGGCTTGGCGGCGAAGGCGGCCTCCTGGCGTTGCAGCACCTGGGGCGTGATGGGCACGAGGGTGATGTTCATCCCCTGTTTCTGTGCCTCGCTCTGAATATCGGAATCCGTCATGTGCTGACCGGGGGAGAACACGCAGCCTTGTAGCGCCAGACTGCCGACTACAAAGCTGAAAGCGAGCAGGTTTTTCATGGCAATCCTTCCTTGAAGCGTGTGTGGAAACTCAATAGGCATTGCGGTGGACGAAACCCTTGAACAGGGTCAGCAAGACGATTTTCAGGTCCCACCAGACGGACCAGTTCTCGATGTAGTCCAGATCGAACTCGATGCGTTTCTGCATCTTTTCCAGGGTGTCGGTTTCGCCGCGCCAGCCGTTCACCTGGGCCCAGCCGGTGATGCCCGGCTTGACCTTGTGACGCAGCATGTAGCGGCTGACCTGACGCCGGTATTGCTCGTTGTGCGCCACGGCGTGGGGGCGTGGGCCGACCACCGACATGTCGCCGAGCAAGACGTTGAAGAACTGTGGCAATTCATCCAGCGAGGTGCGCCGCAGGAAGGCGCCCAGCGGGGTGATGCGGCAATCGTTGCGCGAGGCCTGGGTGACGGCGGCGCCGTCCTCCATGACCGTCATGCTGCGGAATTTCCAGACGCGGATGGGCCGGCCATCCATGCCGTAGCGCGTCTGGCGGAACAGCACCGGGCCGCGCGACGTGAGCTTCACCGCGATCGCGATGAGCAGCATCGGCACGGCGATCAGCAGCAGGATCAGCGAGGCCAGCACCACGTCCTCGATGCGCTTGAGCACGGCGTTGGGGCCGTCCATGGGCGTGTCGAAGATGCTGATGGTGGCCAGCCCGTTGATGCTCTCGCTGCGGGCGTGCAGCAGGTCGAACATGAACAGGTCGGGGATCAGGTAGACCGACACCGTGGTGTCGGAGAGCTCGCGGATCAGCTCGTTGAGCAGCGGCTCGCGGGACAGCGGCAGGGTTAGGTAGACCTTGTCGATCTGCCCCGAGCGGGCGGCCTCGATCAGTGCCAGGCGGTCGCCTTTCACCGGCACCCGTTCGCCCAGTTCCATCTGTTGCGGGCGGTCGTCGTAGAAGCCGATCAGGCGCAGGCCCATCCAGGGCGCGGCGAGGATGGTCTCGGCCAGCCGCGCACCGACTTCACCCGTGCCGTAGATGGCCACGTTGCGGCTGTTGAAGCCATGGCGGCGGGCCACGCGCAGCAGCATGCGGATGGCCAGGCGGTAGCCGCACATGATCAGCAGCGCGACAGCGAACCAGCCCAGGCGCCGGGGTTCTTCCAGTTCCACGTGGCGCAGGGAGATGTCCAGCAGCAGCACGGCGAAGAACGCCAGCGACCAGTACAGGGTGACGCTGAGCGATTCGCGCAGCAGCGACTCGCCGCGCCAGGAGCCGTAGAGCTGGTTCAGCTCGCCGAGCCAGTGGAACAGCATCACGCAGAGCAGCACCGAGACCCAGATCTGTGCGTCCAGCACGCCGTTGCCAGCGCTGAGCAGGACCACGCCGGTGAGCACGATCACCACGATGTCGCTCAGGCGATGCGCCAGCGAGATCAGCGATTGGTGGGCGCGCAGGATTCCTTTCGTCTTGTTGGGCATGATGACCTCACGACTGCCGGCGTCGCTCCTGGCGCCGCTGCATCGCAGTCCGTTATCGGGCGCAGTGCCGGCCAGCCCGCCTCGGGCTCGCCGGGTGCGGGTTCACTGTCGCTTGTCCAGCAACAGTTGCTGCAGGTAGCGGCCATAGCCGGTCTTGCTCAGGCGCTCGGCCTGCAAGGCCAGCAGCGTCTCGCTGAGCCAGCCCTGCTGGAAGGCGATTTCCTCCAGGCAGGCGACCTTCAGTCCCTGGCGCTCCTCGATGGTCTGCACGAAATGGCCGGCTTCCATCAGCGACTCGTGGGTGCCGGTGTCCAGCCAGGCGAAGCCACGGCCGAGCAGGCTCACGTGCAGTTCGCCCAGAGCCAGGTAGAGGTTGTTGATGTCGGTGATTTCCAGCTCGCCGCGCGCCGAGGGGCGGATCTGACGGGCCATCTCCACCACGCGGTTGTCGTAGAAATACAGGCCGGTGACGGCATAGTTGGAGCGCGGCACGCGGGGCTTTTCCTCGATGGACAGCACGCGCCCCGCCGCGTCGAACTCGACCACGCCGAAGCGCCCCGGGTCCGCCACCTGGTAGCCGAACACCGTGGCGCCGTGGGGGCGTGCGGCCGCCTCGCGGAGGGTTTCGGTGAAGCCCTGGCCGTAGAAGATGTTGTCGCCCAGCACCAAGCACACCGAGTCGTCGCCGATGAATGGCGCACCGATCAGGAAGGCCTGCGCCAACCCGTCCGGCGAGGGCTGCACGGCGTATTGCAGGCGCACGCCGAACTGCTCGCCGTCACCCAGCAGGGCGCGGAAGTTGGGCAGGTCGCCGGGGGTGCAGATGAGCAGGATGTCGTCGATGCCGGCGAGCATCAGCACCGACAGCGGGTAGTACACCATCGGCTTGTCGTAGATCGGCAACAGCTGCTTGGACACGCCCAGGGTGATCGGGTGCAGGCGCGTGCCGGAGCCGCCGGCGAGGATGATGCCTTTCATGATCTGCCTCCTTGCTTGGCGATCTGTTTGGCGTCGAAGCGCACCGGGAAGTCCGCGCGCTCGGTCAGAAAGGTGTCGATCAGGCTGGAAAGCCGCAGCGCGGAAATGTCCCAGGAGTAGCGCAGCACGTTCTCCTGCCCCAGGCGGCGCAGGTCGGCGCGCAGCTGGTGGTCGAGCAGCACGCGGCGCAGCGCGGCAGCGATGCCGGGCGGGTCCAGCGGGTCGAAGTAGAGCACCGAGTTGCCCAGCACTTCGGGGATCGAGGCACTGCGGGCGGCCACCACCGGGCACCCGCAGGCCTGGGCCTCCAACGGGGGGATGCCGAAGCCCTCGTACAGCGAGGGGAAGGCGAACACGGCAGCATTGCGGTACTGCTCGATCAACTGGTCGTCGTCGAGCCGGCCCAGCCAGCGCACCCGGTCGCCCTGCCCGCTCTGCTGCAGTTGGGCCTCGACGAAGCTGCGGTTGGCGGCGCCGACGATGCGCAGCTCGACGTCCAGCTCACCGAGCAGGCGAAAGGCTTCGATCAGCCGGGCGAAGTTCTTGTGCGTGGCCGGCGAGGACACCGCCAGCACGTAGGGGCGCTCCAGCAGGGTCGGCTCCAGGCCGGTGCAGAACTCGGCGGACACCGCGTTGGCGATCACATGGATGCCATCGGGGTCGATGCCGTAGTGCGAGGCGATCTCCTGCCGGGAGAATTCGCTGACCGTCACCTGCGCCAGCGAGCGCCGCAGCATCAGCGGGATCATCAGCCGGTACAGCGCGCGGAATTTCCACGAGAAGCTCCCCGGGTGGCGCACGTAGGTGATGTCATGGTGCGTCACCACCTGCCTGCCATAGGCCAGCGGCGCCGTGCTGCACAGCGACACCAGCAGCGGCCGGCCGTGGCGGGCCAGCCACAGCGGCAGGTCGAGCTGCTCCCAGAGGTGGCCGCCGTGGCTGCCGATCTGCTCGACCTGCAGTTGCCGGGCGATGTCCGGACGAAGGATGTCCCCGGGCGGCGCGACGAAGTGAAGGTCGCTGCGCAGCCGCGCCAGCGACAGCGAAATCTGTTCGGCGAAGCGCTGCACACCGCTGATGGGCTGGGTAAGGAAACGCGCGTTGATCACGATCATGGGAGGTCTCCGCGAGAGGGTCAGCGCAACGACAGCTGCGGGGCCGACGCGCTGCGCAGCAGCGTGAGCGAGGCGTCGATGCGGATGCTGGCCTGGCAATCGCCGCCGCTCTCGGGGCATTGCCAGGGCACCGGCCGGCCCTCGCGGCGGGCGATGCCTTCCACGGCGTCGAGGCGCCAGAGGGTGTCGCTGCTGCCGGGCTTGCTGGTGATGTCCAGGGTCTGTTCGTGGCCCAGGGTCCAGGCCACCAGGATTTCCTCGCTGGCCTTGGCGAAGCGCAGCAGGTAGACGTTGGGGTCCTGGTTGGGCACGCGGCCGACGAAGCGGTAGCGGCCGATGATGTCGGCGATGCTGGCCATGGCGTGGTACGCCGGCTTGGGTTCGCCGCTGGCGGTGAGCAGGCCGAAGTTGTGCTCCATGTCCGTGCGGTCGATGCCGTCGTCCACCAGGTCGTACCACCAGGCGCCCTTCACGTTGGGCAGGCTGCGCACCAGCACATAGGCGCGGGCCAGGTAGGCGGCCTGGCGTTCGCGGCTGATGCCGCAGGCGCCGTCGTGGGCCGGCCAGCTGAACTCGGTGAAGTACAGCGGCACCGGCTTGCCGGCGGCGCGCTCGAGCTTCTGGTTGACGCCCTGGAACCAGTCCAGCCAGGCCTCGGGGGTGGACATCTCGCCCTCGCAGTACACGGACGGGTGCAGCGAAATGCCGTCGACGACGTCCAGCACGCCGCCTCCGGCGATGCGCTCGGCGAAGCCCTGGCGAATGCCCTTGAGGGTGACCGCGCCGGCCAGCACCCTGGCCTGCGGGTCTTCCTCGCGGATCACCTTGGCGGCGGCGCGCACCAGGGTCAGGTAGTCGTCGCTGAAGTCCTTGTCGGTGGCGTTTTCCGAGTCCCACTCATTCCACACTTCGTAGAAGGCGACCTGGCCCTTGAAGCTGCGCACCACGTAGCGCACGTAGCGCAGGTAGCCCTCGCGGGAGGCCTCGTCGCGCGGCTTGGCGTTGCCGTAGAACTGGTTCTCGTTGCCCAGGATCAGCAGCGTGTCGATCCCCAGGCTGCGGGTGCTGCGCAGCTGGGCGCGCCAGGCGGCGTCGATGGACAGCACGCCGCGCTCGCGCTCGACGCTGGACCAGTAGGCATCGTCGCGGAACGACAGGATGCCGGCCTCGCGGGCCAGGCGATTGATGCCGTCGCGGTTACCGGGGCGGATGTTCTGATGGGTGCTGGCGCCGACGATGAATTCCGCCGGGCCGAGGCTTTCCACCGGCGCCTCCTTGGCCATGCTGGAGGGCGATTGCAGCAGGCCGCCGATCAGCAGCGCGCAGCCCAGCAGGCTGAGCATGCCGCCCTGCAGGCGCAGGGTGCGCGGCGCCGGTTGCGGCGCAGCCTCGCCCGGCAGGCGCAGGGCGCGGCCGATGGCCAGCCCGAGGAACAGGCTGGGGATCGGCGATTCCAGCACGTCGCTGGTCCAGGCGATGAGCAGGATGCAGTAGGCGATGCCGAGCAGCGCGCGGGCCTCGCGGCCGGGCTGGCGTTGCAGGCGCATCAGCATCGGCACGGCCAGCAGGTACAGCGCGCCGCCGGCCACGCCGAACAGGCACCAGAGGTAGAGCAGCGAGTTGTCCGCCACCGCCAGTTGCTCGACGCCGAAGATCGGGAACGCCGCGTAGGCGCTGCCGGTCATGCCCAGCCCCGCGCCGGTGTAGATCCAGCCGTTGTAGTCCATCACCTTGATCAGGTTCGGCCAGGTGTTGACCAGGCGATCCACCATCGACCCCATCAGGTTGTCGCCGGTGGCCGTGGCCAGGTACGGGTCGACATGGCCGTACAGGCCGTAGAGCGGCAGCGCCAGCGCGCCGAGCACCACCAGCAGCGCGGCGAGCAGGAACAGCAGACGCCGGCGGCTGATGCTCATCACCAGCAGGGCCAGGAAGAAGGCCCCGGCGGAGGATTTGTTGGTGGTCAGCACGATGCCCACCAGCGCCACCAGGTAGATCAGCCCGCGAATCGGCAGGATCAGGCGGAACGAGCCCAGGTACAGGCTGAACACCGCCAGCATCATCGCCAGGCTGGAGGACATCCGCGAAAAACCGGCGATGCGGTCCAGCCCGTAGGCGCTCCAGGAGCGGTTGCCGCTGATCTCCACGCCGCCCATGGAATAGGTGTACCCCTTCCACGGCACGTTGATGGTGAGGTCCAGGGCGATGCCGGCCAGGGAGGCGATCAGGCAGAAGAAGATGAGCCAGCCCACCGCCTTGCGGTGCATTTCCAGGTACTGGCCGCAGAGCAGGCCGAACAGCAGCGGCGCGTAGATGAACACCGAGAAGAAGCCGCTCTTGAACTCGGCGCCATGCAGCCGGCCGAGCAGCAGCGAGGCCGCCGCGAGGATCAGCAGCAGCCACAGGCCGCGCTGCTGCGGGCGGGTGAACAGCTCCCAGCCGACCGCGACGATGCAGGCCACCTTGGGCAGGTAGACGATGGCCGACAGCCCGGCCTGGTCGGTGTAGAAGCGCAGCGCGCCGTTGAAGGTCTCCACCAGCAGCAACGCCACCAGCACCCCGAGCGCCAGCAACGAGCGGTCGAAGGTCACGCGACGGTCGAGCTCAAAGCGGGGATACGGGGATTGCAGTTCCATGCTGGACTCCGCGGGTAAGCAGGGTGTGGCGCAGGATGGTTTCGTACTCGTCGAGCATGCGTTCCACGCTGAGCATCGGCGCCACGACCTCACGGGCGCGCCCGGCCAGGCGCTGGCGCAGCGCCGGGTCACGCACCAGGCGGGCGATGGCGTCGCCCAGCGAGGCGGGTTGCTCGGGCGAGCAGAGCAGGCCGTTGACCTCGTCCTGGACGATCTCCGTCAGCCCGCCCATGCGCGAGGCGATCACCGGCAGGTGGTGGGCGCAGGCTTCCAGCGCCACCAGGCCGAAGGACTCCGGCGCCAGGCTGGGGACCACGGCGACGTCGATCTCGGCGAAGAACTCGGCGGCCTTGCGGTAGCCGACGAAATGCACGCGCTGCGGGTCGGCGAGGGATTTCAGCTGGTTCACGTAGGCGCTGTCGCCGCGCCCGGCGATCAGCAGCGAGGCATCCCCGCCGCGGGCCTGGAACTGCTCGATCAGCCACTCCACGCCCTTGTTCGGGGTCAGCGCGCCGATGAAGCCGAAGCGCAGCGGACGCCGCCCGCTGACCGGCGGCGTAGCGGCCGACGCGGCCAGCGGCGTGCCGTTGTAGACCACATGGGCCTGGCTGCCGGTGAAGTACCCGGCATCGAGCAGGGCATGCAGCTGGTAGCGGCTGACGCCGACCACCGTCTCGACCGCGCCGGAGGCGGCGGCATGGGAACGCCGCAGCAGCGCGCAGGGCGCGCACGGCTGCCGGCAATGGCGACCCTGGTGGAAGCGCACGCCGCGCGGACAGGTCAGGTACTGGTCGTGGAGGATCTGGACGATGGGCACGCCAGCGGCGCGGATCGCATCCCAGGCGGCGATCGACCAGCCCGACAGGTTGTGGCAGACCACCACGTCCGGCTCGACCTCCTTCAGCACCTTCGCCAGCAGCCCGCGCATGGCGCGGTTGTAGCGGTCCAGCACATGCCAGGCGAGGCGCTGGAGCGCACCGTGGTCCTGCTCGTCGAAGGGCCAGTAGAGGTTGCGCAGGCCGGCGCGCAGCACCGGCACGCCATTCACGGTCTCGCGCTGCAGCCCTGCCCGCGGGCCGGTGCACAGCACCTGCACCTGGTGCCCGCGCGCGCGCAGGCCCTCGGCCATGTGCTGCAGCATGACCTCCGTCCCGCCACCGATGTGCGGGGCGTAGAGGGTGTTGAGCAGCAGCACTCTCATAGCGGGTACGCCCGGTTCATGCCCAGGGCGCCGGCCTCGCCGTCACGGATCGCCTGCAGCAGCAGGGCCAGGCGGCTCTCGCGCTGGTGGCGGCGGGCGAAGAAGTGCAGCAGGCGGATGAACACCCAGCGGTTGAAGCGGTACATCCAGGGCGAGGTGACCCACAGGTTCTTGTCGAACCACGCCTGGTTGCGCGCGGCGTAGTAGGCGCGCAGGTCGGAACTGCCCAGCAGGTAGGTCTCGTAGATGTTGGCAGTGCGCTGCTTGATGTTCCAGGAGTGCTCCAGGTCATCCAGCCCGGCCTCCGGCACCAGGTAGAGGTGCCCACCGAGGGCGCCGATGCGGAAGGTGTATTCGGTGTCGTCGGCGTAGAGCACCAGGTCGCGGCGCGGCAGGCCGATGCGGCGGAACAGGTCGGCATGGCCGAGCAGCCCGCCGTAATAGGCGAACGGCAATTCCAGCAGCGCTTGCGCCGGGCGCGGCGTCGGCTTGCCCCAGGGCGTGCGGCGCCAGAGCTTGTAGGGCAGCTGGCGGACGTGGAACCCGAAGTAGCTGGAGCGCGGCGGCGCGATGAAACGGGTCGGCACGCCAGAGGCGACATCGGCCTGGTGGGTCGGGCGGAAGCCCAGCACGGCGGTGTTGTCGGTGCCGTGGCGCAGGGCGCAGTCGATCAGGCGCTGCTTGAGCAGGGGGAAGGAACCGGGCGTCGGCGCGTTGTCGTCATCCATCAGCCAGATGAAGTCGCAGCCGCTGTCCAGCGCAGCCTCGATGCCCACCGCGTAGCCATTGGCCGAGCCGGTGTTGCTGTCCAGCTCGATCACCTGCACGCGGTTGGGCCAGAGCATGAACAGTTGGTCCAGCTCCGCCACCGAGGCGTTGCTGACGACGATGGCGCGGGTGATGTCCTTCTCGCGGAAGGCCCGGGCCAGCAGCTCCCGCAGGTATTCCAGGCGATCGCCATAGGTCAGCGTCACCAGCACGGTCGATCCATTCATTCGCCACTCCTCCTTGTCTCTGGCCTGTTCGGGGTTGGCCGCCTCAGGCGCGCCAGCCGTCGTTGCCGCCCACTGCCGACAGTTGGCTGAGCGGGACCCGGATGCGTTGTTCGCGTTGCAGCAGGTGGAGCAGGATCAGCGCGCGTTCGGTGCCGTCGTCGCAGAGGAAGATGGCCTCCACTTCGCACTCGCCGGCGCACTTCAGGCGCACCACCTGGCCCTCGTGGAAGCCGCTGGAGGGCCGCTCGGGCATGGCCGCCAGGCGCAGGCGGATGCCTTCCACCAGTTCGTCGGCCACCGCCAGCGGCTGCGCGCCGAAGCTGACGATGCGCGCCACCCCGCGGGTGGAGCGGATCGGGAACCAGTTGTCGTGCTGCTGATCGAGACGGATGAACAGGTAACCGGGGAACAGCGGCTGCGCTCGGCTGCCCTGCTGCACCAGCGGGCGGTAGCAGGGGAAGCCCTGGCGCCCGAGGTTTTCCTCGGCGCGCAGCTCCTGGTGCGGTTTGGTCTGGATCAGGTACCAGCGGTATTGCGCGGCTTGCAGGTCCACGCTGACAAAGGAATTCATGACTCGCTCTCCATGGCGCGTTGGCTGCGCCCAGGCAGGTGCGACGAGGGAGCGGGCCGCTCCAGGGTGTAGCGGCCCAGCAACCGCTGCATCTCGTCCGGCGGGTTGAACATCAGCACGTCGATGATCGACAGGCTGGGGACGAAATCCGGGCTGAATTGCGGGTAGCTCAGTTCGTCCATGCGCAGGAACTGCAGCTCCAGGCCATGGGCCTGGAACACGTCCGGCGAGTACAGGTGGCGGCCGCCCTGCGGGTTGAGGTAGACGTCGCCGCCGCTTTGCTTCACCGCTTCGATCAGGCGCTGGTCGCGGCCGATGTCCTCGCCCAGCGCCAGCTCCGAGGCGCGCACCATCGGCGTGTCGATGCCGAGGTAGTGGCAGATGCGACGGATCGAGTGCTCGGCGAAATGCGACAGGTTGCGCTCGGGGTGCGCGAGGATCTCCTCCAGCAGCGGCATCACCTGGCCGTAGCACGGCGCGCGGTGGTACGCATGTCGAATGGTGTGCAGCAGGCGCTGGTTGTTCCGGCGCAGCTCCCCGCTCAGCCGTCGCTCGTTGATCGCCTGGCTCTGCGAGCCCTGCTCCAGCGGGAAGCTGAACTGCCAGATCTTCCCGCCGACCAGCAGGCGATTGCGGTTGATCCACCCACGCCGGGTGTACTGCAGGCTGTCGCCGAGGATGAACAGGCTGCTGGCGGCGATCAGCTGGAAGTACCCCAGGTAGGGGAACAGGTACGGCTGCATGAGGCTGACGATGTGGACCATGGTGGCATCCCTTCTCCGAATTCCCTGTTCAGTCCTTGGCGTCGTAGCGGTAGGCGTAGGCGCCGTAGTCGTACGCGGCCGTCGATGCCTTGCGTTTCACCCCGTTGAGAATCGCGCCCTGCAGGTGGATGCCGCTCTGCCCCAGGCGCCGCCGCGCGGTGTCGATCTCGCTGGCCGGGCTCTGGCCGAAGCGCGTCACCAGGAGGCAGATGCCGCACAGCCGGCCGACCAGGGCGGCGTCGGTCACCGCCAGCACCGGCGGGGTGTCGACGATCACCAGGTCGTACATCGACGAGGCATCGCGCAGCAGCTGGGCGAAGTTGTCGTGCATCAGCAGCTCGGACGGGTTGGGCGCGGCGAAGCCGCAGGAGATGAAGTCCAGCTCCGGCACCTCGGTGGGCAGGATCACTTCGCTGAGCGGGCGGTGCGAGCTCAGCGCGTCGGACAGGCCGTGGCGCGGCGTCAGGCCGAACACCCGGTGCAGGTAGCCCTTGCGCATGTCGGCGTCGATCAGCAGGGTGCGCAGGCCCGATTGGGCGACGATGGCCGCCAGGTTGCTGGAGACGAACGACTTGCCGGCGCCCGGCGCCGGGCTAGTGAGCATCACCACGTTGTTGCGCGCTTCGAGCAGGGCGAAGTGCAGGTTGGTGCGCAGGCTGCGGATCGCCTCGTTGGCCAGGTCGCCGGGGGTGGAGGCCGCAAGCAGCTTGGGCGTGTGCCCGAGGACGTCGCCCTTGCGCTCCTTCTCCAGGCGCTCCTGCTGCCGCGAGTAGGGGATCGCGGCGAGCACCGAGAGGCCGAGCTGTTCGATCGCCTCGGGGTTCTCCACGCCGCGGTAGAAGGCCTGGCGCAGGAACAGCACGCCGAGGGCGACGCAGAAGCCGAGCAAGGTCGCGAGCAGCACGATGACCTTGCGCATCGGCTTGGCCGGCTGCTCGACGTTGGCCTGGGCGGTGTCGATCACCCGCACGTTGCCGATGGTGCCGGCGCGGATGATGTCCTGCTCCTGGGCCTTGTTCAGCAGGCTGGTGTAGGTCTGCCGGGTGACCTGCATGTCGCGGGACAGGCGCAGCAGTTCCTGCTGGGTGACCGGCAGGGTCTGGATGCGTTTCTGCAGTTGCGCCTTGCGCTCCTGCAAGCTGCTGACCTGCTTGAGCAGGGCCTGGTAGGTCGGGTGGCTGGGGGTGTAGAGGCGGTCGTACTCGTCACGCTTGAGCTTGAGTTCGGAGAGCTGGTTGTCGATGCCCACCACCTGGTCCAGCACGCCGCGGGTCTCGACGCTGATGTCGGCGGACTTGGCGGTGGTCTGGTAGGCGTTGTAGGCGGCTTCGGCCTTTTCCAGGTCCATGCGCACCACCGGCAGTTGCGAGCGCAGGAACTGCAGGCGCTGCGACGCTTCGGCGGAACTGCGTTCGACGTTCTGCAGCACGTAGAGGTGGCTGATCTTGTCGAGGATGCGATCAGCCTGCTGCGGGTTGGGGTCCTCCAGGGTCATGTAGATGATCCCCGAGTCCTTGCCGGCCTCGACCACCTTGAGCAGCTTCTGGTAGTTCAGGGTGGTGGTCAGCAGGCGGTTCTTGGCCACGATGAATTCGGTGCCGGGACGCGCCACCAGTTCATCCACCTCGATGCTGAAGCCCTTTTCCACCACGGGCTTCTTCAGCTCGCCGCGCAGGATCAGCTGGTCGTCGGCGTTGAGCAGGTGATAGGCGTCGCCGCCATCGGCCACCAGGGTCAGCGGCTCGCCCAGGTACTCCTCGGGCACGTCCAGGGAGAACACCTTGATCTGCTCGCCGCCCCAGCCATAGGCGCCCATGCCCAGCCAGGGCGCGGCCAGGGCCTGCCCGGCCTCGGGCTTGTAGCGCCGGGCCAGGTAGTCGCCGATCAGCGGCAGGTGCCTGGGCTTGGCGACGATGTCCAGCTTCAGCAACTCGACGGCCCTGCCCAGCACCGCGCGGGATTTCAGCAATTCGATCTCGGTGGCGGCGATGGACACCGAGTCGGGGCGGTTGATCACCTCCGGCGTGCCGTTCAGGCCGTTCTTCTTCTGCTCGATCTGGATCATCGCGCCGGACACGTAGATTGGCGTGGCGACCACCGCGTAGAACAGCCCGAGCAGGGTGAACAGGCCAGTGATGGCGAGGATCATCTTCTTGTGATCGAACAGCAGGCGCAGCAGGCCGGCAACGTCGATGCGGGTGTCCTGGAGCGTTTCCAGGGACGAGCGGGGCATGACACTCATGGACTTCCATCCTCCATTGAGGTGGCGCGGCTCAGCGCGCCTGAATCGGGTTCAGCCGCTTGAGCAGGTTGGCGCCGTGGTTGCCGATCAACATCAGGAAGGCCTGCACCTTGCGCATGGGCGAGACGGCCGCCATGGACATCCGGCAGACCTGCATCAGGAAGTACTCGTTGAGTTCCTGGTTGCCCAGGCGCTGGTAGTAGCGCGACAGGCAGTAGTAGGTGTGCAGGGTCATCTGCTGCTGCACGCGGTCGGCCTGCATGGAGAAGATCCCGCCCTGGTGCACGCGGTAGGCGGCCGGGCGGATCTCCTCGATGAAACGGCCCTTGCCGTAGGCGCCCAGCAGCGACCACCAGCACAGGTCGACCATGCGCGTGGTGCGCAACTCCTCGGGCATCTCGGTCAGAACGTTGCGAAAGCAGGTGGTGAGCGTGGAGATCGGCCGCGCCTTCTGCAGGTCCAGGCGGCTGGCGTCGCGGCGGTACTTGCCGGTGAGCTGGCGCGGCTTGATCACGCCATCCTCGTTGTAGGTGTAGGCGTCGTGGTAGGTGATCACGTAGTCCGGGTTCTTCTCCAGGAAGTCGACCTGGATCTGCAGCTTGCGCGGGTCGGTCCAGTAGTCGTCGCCTTCGCAGTAGGCGATGTAGCGGCCACGGCACTTGCGGAACACCGGCAGGCCGTGGGAGACGCCCTTGGAGTACTGGTTTTCCTTGTGGAAGATCGGCTTGATGATGTGCGGATAGCGCGCCGCGTAGTCGGCGATCAGCTCGCTGGTGCCGTCATTGGAGGCGTCGTCGTTGACCAGCACTTCGAAGCGGAAATCGGTGACCTGCTCGAGGAAGCTGTCCAGCGTGCGGCCGATGTAGTTCACCTGGTTGTAGGCCAGGCAAACGATGCTCAACAGAGGCGTCGGGTCTTCCGGCCAGTTGGAAAGGATCTGCAGCTCGGAGCGGATATCCATGTCTAGACACTCGGCTTGTGGGACGGTTTGAACAGGCGCAGCAAAGCCGGGGCAGAGCCCGCGCCCACGAGGAACAGGGTGATCAGGCCGCACACGGCCAGCGCCGCCAGCAGCCAGAGGCGCTCGCCGGAGCGCGCCAGCAACGCGTAGAAGGGTTCGCCCAGCAGCAGCCCGGCGGCGCTCAGCGCGGCGATCTGCAGGGTGTCGCGCAGCCACAGGCCATGCAGGCCGGGCGCGAAGGTGTGGTGCACGATCGCCGGCCAGATCAGGAACGACACCAGGCGCAGGCCGAACCAGCACAACGCCACGCCCTGCACGCCGTAGAGGTAGGCGCTGGCGATCACCAGCGGTACGGTCACCCCGGTGGAGATGACGCTGTACCAGACGTGCATGCGCAGCTGGCCATGGGCGTACTGCAGGTAGAACTGGAAGCTGGCCACGGCCAGCAGGCCGGCGCCGAGCACGTACCAGGCGAGGATCGGCCGGCACCAGTTGGCGGCCACGGCATCGCCGCTCCAGGCCAGGATCAGGTCATGGCCATGGGCGGCGATCACCGCAACCATCGGGAACAGCAGCACGCAGACGAAACGGTTCGCCTTCAGGTAGAGCTGCTGCATGTCGTCGTGGCGCTCCTCGGCGACCAGCATGGTCATGCGCGGCAACAGCGATTGCGCCAGCGGGTTGACCAGCGTGAGGACGCCGCCGGAAACCAGCGCCACCAGGGAGAAATAGCCGTACTGCTGCAGGGGCAGCAGGTTCGACAGCAGGACCTTGTCCAGCTGGGTGAGGACGATCCACAGGCCCGAGGCGAACGACATGCCCAGGGCGAAGGGCAGCACCGGGCGCACCGTGTCCCAGCAGAAGCGCGTCAGCAGGCGCACGTCCATCCACAGGTAGGCCTTGCCGCCCAGCAGCAGCGCCTCGATCAGCGATACCGCGACCTGGAACTGGAAGAACACCAGCGGGTCCTGGCTGACCTGCGCCACCAGCAGCAGGCCGCCGAAGTAGCGCAGCGTGGTGATGAACACGTTCACCGCGTTGATGAAGCCATGCAGCTCCTGGCCCTGCAGCGCGCTGCGGTACAGGGTGGCGTACAGCCGCAGCGCCACCAGCAGGCCCATCAGGCCGATGCACTGCGCCACCAGGTCTGGCGAGAGCTGCTGCACGTTCAGCCATTGCCCGGCGATCCAGCGGCTGCCGCCCCACACCGCCAGGCTGCTGAGCACGGTCAGCGGCAGCAGGATCAGCTCGAAGGAGCGCAGCAGGCGCGCCTGGTCCTGGCCTTCGCCGTGGACACCGCGACCGTGGGCGACCTGGCGTACCAGCGCCGGGGACAACCCGACATCCAGCAGCAACAGCCAGCTCTGCAGCACCGCGAAGAAGCCGATCAGGCCATAGGCCTCGGCGCCCAGGTGGCCGAGGTAGAACGGCTGGATGAGGATGCCGATGACGATGGCGTACGCCTGCCCTGCGTAGTTGAGCAGGGTATTGCGGACCATCGACAGCGAGCGTGCGGTGCGCATGGTCGTCCCCTTACACCGCGACGGCGACGCGGCCGCTCTCCAGCAGCAGCACTTCGATCACCGCGCGCTGCACGTCCTGCGGCAGGCCGGGGTACAACGGCAGGCAGAGGATGCGCTGGCTCAGCTCGCGCGACAGCACCTGCGGCACCTGGGGAGCCAGGTAGTCGAGGGTGTCCAGCGACGGGTAGAAGTAGCGCCGCGGGTTGACCCCGATCTGGTTCAGCGCGCTGCGCACGCGCAGCACCTGGGCCTCGTCGCGCAGGCCGATGGGGTAGTAGCTGTTGTTCAGCCGCGCGTAGCTCTCGCTGGCCTGCAGGTCGTAGTAACCGCTGAGGGCGGCGGTGTAGCGCGCGGCAATCTCCTCGCGCTGGGCGAGGATGCTGTCGATCTCGTCGAGCACGCACAGGCCCATGGCGGCGGAGAACTCGTTGAGCTTGGCGTTGATCCCCAGGCCGACGATCTGGTCGACGCCGGCGATGCCGAAGTTGCACATCAGGCGGATCTGCCTGGCCAGCTCGTCATCGGAGGTGACGATGGCGCCGCCCTCGATGGTGTGGAACAGCTTGGTGGCGTGGAAGCTCAGGGTGGTGGCATCGCCCCAGGCCAGCACCGAGCGGTCGCGGTAGCGCGAACCGAAGGCATGGGCGCCGTCGTAGATCACTTTCAACCGGTTGCGCTGGGCCACCGCCTGAATCTCCTCCACCGCACAGGGATTACCGAACACGTGGGTGGCGACGATGGCGGTGGTATCCGGCGCAAGGCTGGCTTCGATGCGCGCAGGGTCGAGGTTCCAGGTCCGCGCATCGATGTCGGCGAAGCGCGGGCGGATGCTCTCCCACTGCAGCGTGCTGCTGGTGGCAACGAAGCTGAAGGGGGTGGTAACGGCACTGCCGGTCACGCCCAGGGCCCGGTAGGCCACTTGCAGGGCGATGGTGCCGTTGTTGGTGAGAATCACATGGCGAACGCCGAAGTAGTCCTGCAGGCGTTCTTCCAACTCCGTGACGAAGGGCCCGTGGTTGGTGATCCAGCCGGAGGCATAGATCTGTTCCACGTAGGCCTTGAACTTGTCCAGGTTGCCCAGGTAGGTCTTGGTCACATTGATCACGGTCGCATCCCTCAGTTGGATGGAAAGTCCGTTGGCTGGTGCATTCAGAGGCGGCGCGGGCGCCGCTCAACCCAGTGCCGAGAGCGCGAAGGGCGCGTCGTCGATGCGCGTCTCCAGGGCCTGCGCCGGCAGGCGGCTGGCCAGGTGCTCCTGGATGGCTTCGATGACCCGTCCGCTGGCGTCGTGGTGGAACTGCCAGACGCCGTAGATGCGGCTGTCGAAGGAGCGCTCGCTGCCCAGCATCGGGTTCGCCGCCAGGCCCGAGCCCAGGCCGAAGCTGTAGAGCCCCGGAATCGGCCGGCCGGTGTGGTCGCGCAGGCAGCCGGCGGCGTCGGAATCCAGCCCGCCCTTGCTCTCGCGCACCTGCAGCGGCTCGCCGTTGGCGCGGCGCAGCGCCGGCAGGCACGGCTGGTAGCCGATGGCCTGGACGATCACGCCGTCCTCGCTGCAGCACTGCTCCAGGCGCTCGCGCACGGTGGGCGAGCGATCGCCCAGGCGCAGCAGCTCGACCTTCACCCGCGTGCCGCTGACCACGCCGCGGGACAGCACGTCGGTGCCGACCTGGTGGGCGCGGTAGCGCAGGCCGCCGGAGCGGTTGACCCGCCCGGAGACCGGGCAGACGTCCATGCCCTCGTCCACCACGTAGCCGGCCGCACGGGCTTCCTCGACGCTCTCGAAGAACAGGCGGATCGGCGCGCGGTGCAGCAGGGTGATCTGCTCCAGGCCCAGGCAATCGAGGGCGCAGGCAAGGTTGTCGAGAATCGAGAAGGCGCTGTGGGAGCCGCCGACCACGGTGAAGCGGCTGCCGGGGGTCACCCGGTCGCCGAACAGTTCCACCAACTCGGCCGCGGAGAGGCTCAGCAGCGCGTCGGAGGAGTACACCGTGGGGCCGTCGTGGGCCAGGTGCAGGTCCTGTTCGGCCAGGCTCCAGTTGAGGTATTCGCGGTTCTGCCGGCCGCCCAGGTTCATCACCAGGGCGCCCGCGTCGATCTGCGTGACGTGGGAGCCGCTGCGCAGCGCCAGCTGGAAGCTGCCGTCGTCCTGCGCGGTGATCTTCTCGATGCGCGTGCCCAGCGCCACCTCGACACCCAGGTGCTCGGTGACATAGCGCATGAACAGGGTCGAGGCATGCGCCAGCAACTCGCCGACCTGGGTCAGCAGCGGCGCGCCATGAGGGTCGTTCTGCAGCGCGCGGAAGGCCTGGGAATGCGCCAGCGGGGCGAAGATCGGCAGCAATGCCGGGTCGCGCAGGCAGTCGAGGAACACGTCACCCACCGAGTTGGCGGTGATGTGATAGTCCCCCAGGCGGCCACGGCCGACCGCCAGCGCCGCGTCCACCACCAGCAGACCCTCGCGCGCCAGGCTGGCCAGCGCACCGGTCTTGTAGGTGTTGAACAGGAAGCCCATGCCTGCCGGGCCGGCGCCGCCGACCACACAGGCATAGTTGGAACGAAGCGATTTCTCGGCCATCAGCCTTGACTCCCAGCGCGGCGTGGCGCGCGGCTCTCGTGATGCCGGCCCTGTCGGCCGGCAGGGTGGCGGCGAACGCGCCGGGATTCCGTCACTTGCGGCGCAGCCGCCGTCGCGCGGCTCTTCCTCGGAAGGGTCGCGGGATTCAGTTCGGAATGAGGGGCGGACGCCTGCAGAAACACTTCGGCAGAGGCGCGAAGTTGCTGTTTCAGAGATGAAACAACCAGCGTCTGGTACGGCTCTGATTCAGCGGAAAGTTCATCGCTGTTACAACCGAATCGACAATGTGAAAGATCGGCGTAACAAAATTCCGAACTAAGCGCGCGAGCCCGTCTAAACTTTTTATTAGCGCTCCGGGGAGGAGCGCCACACTTCCGCAGTTTCACTGGCGAAACACTTTTCGCCTGGGAAACGCTGCTCTTTTTGCCTGAAAGGACAGCACGTGAAGTACCGTCCATTTCCATTCTTCCAGCGGCCATCGTCACTCACTCCAGTCCAGGAGATGCTCTGCGCCGGGCCAAATGCAAAATTCGAAGACAAGGCTACCGCCCGAGTTCGAATGACCCGATTCAATTAATGACAATCAACTGTTCGTCCCTGGAGTGGCCGTTATATTTCGCCGGGCAAAGCTACCGCCCTTCGGCCAAGTTCCGAAAATCTGGAAAAACAAAAAGCAAAAAACTATCGCCCTTCCACAGCGAGGTGCTGACGGAAGTTGTCAGGCAGCGATAGGAAAGTGACAGGAAGAAGAGGTGGCAGAATCTTCCATGACACACTGCTCGTGCGACTGCTCCCTGAGGTGTCTCATCCAGACACCACACGATATTGCTATGTGGATAGTAATAGTGGGGGGTATGAAGGCATGTCAATGAACGAAGCCCAGAGACGCCAAGAATCCGACAAAAGGCAATTCTATCCTTGTAACCTGTTGATTACTAAGGCGCCATAAACCCGACACAAGCCTTTTGACGACGAATACCACCCGCGCGCCTCTGCGCGGAGGTATTAATCAGAAAGTATTAATCGGGCGATGCGGGGCGCGGGGAAGTGTTTCATCCCTGAACAATGCGGTCCTTGCCGGTCCGTTTGGCCTGGTACAGCGCCGCGTCGGAACGGCTGTAGAGAGCGGAAAGATTCTGGTCATCGGGCTGCAACAGCGTCAGCCCCTGGCTGATGGTGACGCTGAAGAAATGCTCGCCCTCGTTGAAACGCAGGCGCTGCACTTCGCGCTGCAGGCGCTCGCCGATCTGCCGCGCCATGTTCTCGTCGCAGCCGGGCAGCAGCACGGCGAACTCCTCGCCACCGATCCGGCCGAACAGGTCCCCGCGACGCAACGCGCCGGCGCCGCACTGGGCGATGCGCTGCAGCACCACGTCGCCGACCTGGTGGCCGTAGACGTCGTTGATCTTCTTGAAGTCGTCCACGTCCAGCAACAGGAAGGCCAGCGGCGTGGAGGTCGCCTTGCAGTCGCGGAACGCCTGCTCGGCGCTGTCGAAGAAGTAGCGGCGGTTGCTGCTCTGGGTCAGCACGTCGGTGGTGGCCAAGCGGTGCAGCTCGGTCTCCAGGTGCTTCTTGTCGGTGATGTCTTCGGCGATGCCGACGATCATCAACGGCAGGCCGGCCTCGCTGTGCTGGCTGACGAAGCACTTGTCGCTGAGCCAGCGCACCTCGCCATCGGCACGCAGGATGCGGTATTCGCGCTGCTCGATGGCGCCGCGCTCGAGCACTTCCTGCAGGGTGCTCTGGGCATAGTCCAGGTCATCGGGGTAGATGCAGTTGCGCCACTCGTTGTAGTCCGCCAGCAACAGCGCGGCGGAGCGGCCGAAGATGCGCTCGTACGCCGGGCTGACATAGACCATGCGCTGGCTCTGCCAGTCGAAGGCCCAGAGTACCGAGTTGACGCTCGCCAGCAGGGCGCTGAAGAGCTGTTCGCGCTCCTTCAGGCGCGTCACTTCGGCGCGGCTGTGCAGCAGCGCCAGCAGGGCCTCTTCCTGATCGGCCGGCAATTTGTTCTCGTCCATGTATCAGCGTCCTCCCGCTCATTGACCGGGGCTATGACCGCAAACTACGCCTTGCTGCTGCAAATTAAACGAAAAGCCCGCCGAACGGCGGGCTTTTCTGAGACGCATCTCTCAACGTCCTAGGACGATTCCGTCAATCAGACGGCGGGACGCAGGGAATAGGTCTTCAGTTGCTCGGCGAATTCGCGCAGGGACTGGATGCCGCTGGCTTCCGCCTCGTGCACCCACTGCTTGATCGCGGCGAGCATGTCGTGGCCGTTGGCGCTGGTTTTTACCCAGATCTGCTGCAGGGCCAGACGCTTCTCGTAGATCACCTGCAGCGACTGGCTCTGTGCGAGCAGGTCCTGGATGCGGGCATGGTGGCGCTCTTCCAGCAGGCTGGTTTCACGCGAGAGCAGGCGCTTGGCGCGGCGGAACAGGTGGCGCACCGACTCGTCGGCCTTGGCCAGTTCCTGCTTCACCAGCGGGCCGATCACCAGCTTGCGGTACTGCGCCATGATCTGGAAGCGGTTGTTGAGGATGGCCATGGCGGTGTCCATGTCCAGGCTGCCCTTGCCTTCCACCCGGTGGGCGATCGGCGCCACGCGGGCGACCTTGGCCAGCCCGAGGAAGCTGAACAGCTTGATCCAGGCCCAGCCCAGGTCGAACTCCCACTTCTTCACCGACAGCTTCGCCGAGTTCGGGTAGGTGTGGTGGTTGTTGTGCAGCTCCTCGCCGCCGATCAGGATGCCCCAGGGCACCAGGTTGGTGGCGGCGTCGCGGCATTCGAAGTTGCGGTAGCCGATGGCATGGCCCAGGCCGTTGATGACACCGGCGGCCCACACGGGAATCCACATCATCTGCACCGCCCAGACGGTCATGCCGAGCGCGCCGAACAGGGCGAGGTCGATGATCGCCATCAGCACGATGCCGCCGATGGGGTAGCGTGAGTAGACGTTGCGTTCGAGCCAGTCGTCCGGGCAGTTCTTGCCGTAGATGCGCAGGGTGTCCTGGTTCTGCGCCTCTTCACGGTAAAGCTCGGCGCCGCGCCGCAGGACGGTGCCCAGGCCCTTGTACACCGGGCTGTGCGGATCGTCGGCGGTTTCGCACTTGGCGTGGTGCTTGCGGTGGATGGCCGTCCACTCGCGGGTGTTCATGGCGGTGGTCATCCACAGCCAGAAGCGGAAGAAATGCTGCAGCGCCGGATGCAGATCGAGCGCGCGGTGCGCCGAGTAGCGGTGCAGATAGACGGTGACGCTGACGATGGTGATATGGGTCAGGACCAGGGTGACCGCCACCAGTTGCCACGGCGACAGGTCAAGGAAACCGTTGTACCACATAGGCGATACTGTACCTCGGAAGGGGTGTGGACTAGGTTCCCGCCAGGCAGGAACAGCCCGCATTATCACCATGCGGGTCCGGATTACCATCCGGTCTTTTAGATACGAACGGGGCCGACTGGCCATTTTTTATACAGCACAGCCAATAAATACAACCCACTACCGCATGAATCCAAGCCTCAGCGCCCTGCGCATCAGTCTCCTGTACCTGGTCGCCGCCACCCTCTGGGTCTGGCTGGGTGACCAATGGTTACAAAATGTCCTGCTCGACCCCGTTTCGCTGGCCCGGGCGATGGAGCTGAAGAAGTACGGATTCCTCGCCATCACCTTCTTCGTGCTGTTCTTCGTGCTCTGGCGGCATTTCAGCCAGCAGCACGCCGCCTACGTGGACCTGGCCGACAACGAGCAGCGCCTCCGGCGCGCCCTCGCCGTGGTCGAGGATGGCGTGTGGGACTGGGACCTGGAAACCCAGCGCGTCCATTACTCGTCCGGCTACGCCACGCTGCTCGGCCTGCCGGTGGAACACCTGAGCGACGACCTGCTGCTCTGGGAGAACCGCCTGCATCCGGAGGACCGCGCGCGCACCCTCGCCCTGCACCGAGACTGTATCCAGGGCCTGCGTACTGCCCTGGAGTGCGTCTACCGCATTCGTCACAGCGATGGCAGCTACCGCTGGGTGCGCAGCAGCGGCCGGCTGACCCGCGGCGAAGATGGCCGGCCGCTGCGCCTGACCGGCGTCAATCGCGACATCACCCACCAGCGCAGCAACGAAGAGCACCTGCGCCAGGCCGCCGCCGTCTTCGAGGCGACCCAGGAAGGCCTGCTGGTGACCGACGCCCGCGGCGTGATCGTGCACACCAACCCGTCCTTCTCGCGCATCACCGGCTACAGCGCCGAGGACGTGCTCGGCGGCCAACCGTCGCTGCTCAAGTCCGGCCGCCAGGACGCCACCTTCTACCAGGGCATGTGGGCCGCGCTGCACGAGCACGGCGTGTGGAGTGGCGAGATCTGGAACCGCCGCAAAAGCGGCGAGGTGTACCCGCAGTGGCAGCACATCCGCGCCGTGCGCAACGAGGAGGGCGAGCTGACCCACTACGTGGCGGTGTTTTCCGACCTCAGCAGCCTCAAGCGCTCGCAGCACGAGCTGGATTTCCTCGCCCACCACGACCCGCTCACCGGGCTGCCCAACCGCCTGCTGCTGCGCGAGCGCATCGAACAGGCGCTGGCCCGCGCCGAGCGCGAACAGGGCGGCGGTGCGCTGTTGAGCATCGACCTCGACCACTTCAAGCACATCAACGACAGCCTCGGCCACGCCATTGGCGACCTGCTGATCCGCGCCGTGGCCGAACGCCTGGAAAACTGCCTGGACGACCGCTGCTGCCTGGCGCGGCTGGGCGGCGACGAATTCGCCGTGGTCCTGGAAAGCCAGCAGCCCCACCAGGCCAGCAGCCTCGCCCAGCGCCTGCTGGAAGCAATGAGCGCGCCCTTCGACGTCAACGGGCAGACCATCTACATGTCGGTGAGCCTGGGCGTCAGCCTGTTCCCCGAGGACGCGCGCAACGTCGACCACCTGCTGCAGCACGCCGACGCCGCGCTGTTCCAGGCCAAGGCCAGCGGCCGCAACCTGTACGCCTTCTATACCCCCGAGCTGACCGCCCGCGCGCGCTCCCACGTGGAAGTGGAGTCGGCCTTGCGCCACGCGCTGGACCACGACGAGCTGCGCCTGTATTTCCAGCCGGTACACGACCTGGCCAGCGGTCGCATGGTCGGCGTGGAATCGCTGGTGCGCTGGCAGCATCCGCAACACGGGCTGGTGCCGCCCAGCGAGTTCATTTCGGTGGCCGAGGAAAGCGGCCTGATCACCGCCATCGATGCCTGGGTGCTGGAGCAGGCCTGCCGGCAGATGCGCCGGTGGCTCGACGCCGGCATCGCGCTGGACTTCATCGCGGTGAACGTCTCCAGCCGGCTGTTCGGCCGTGGCGGCCTCGAAGAACGCGTCGCCCTCGCCCTGGAGCAGAGTGGCCTGGCGCCGCATCACCTGGAGCTGGAAGTCACCGAAAGCGCGGTGATGGAAAACTTCGACCAGGCCCTGGAGCTGCTCTGCCAGCTGCGCTTGCTGGGCGTGCACCTGGCCATCGACGACTTCGGCACCGGCTACTCCTCGCTGATGCGCCTCAAGCGCATGCCGGTGCACAAGCTGAAGATCGACCAGGGGTTCGTCGCCGGCCTGCCGGATGAGTCCGACGACGCCGCCATCGCCTGCGCCATCATCGCCCTGGGCCAGAGCATGGGCCTGCAGGTGGTCGCCGAGGGCATCGAACGGCCCGACCAGGCGGCCTTCCTCCTCACCCATGCCTGCAACTTCGGCCAGGGTTACTGGTACGGCGCACCGCAGCCGGCCGAGGTCCTGTTGCCGCAATTACCGCGCAGCACCGCGTGATTTCGCGCTAAAAACTTTCAGATATATAAAAATTCTTAAACAGTATTTTTAAGAATATCCAGCTCCTGCCTAAGATGCGCTCACACCGCACGCGCCGTTGGTGAATCGGCCGGTGGTCAACCCATTAGGAGCAGATACCCATGAGCGCAACCCTCCGTAGCCTGGACGGCCAGGACGAAGCCAACATCCTGCGCGAAGTGCAGAGCGCCCTGCGTGGCCTGCGTTTCGGCGCCGTCGAGATCACCGTGCACAACGGCCAGGTCGTGCAGATCGAGCGCAAGGAAAAATTCCGCCTGCAGCAGAGCCCCGGCAAACCCGCCTGAGCCCTGAGGCAACCGACTGGACATCCGGAGCGTCGCCATGATCGCCCTGCCCCACCGGTACTGCAGCAGCCAGCCACGAATGCGTGGCTGACATAGCCCCCCGAAAGACCCTGCCAAACAAACACTAAGAACTGCATTTTTTTCAGGAGCTGCACATGTCCATCCGCCGTTTCGCCCTGGCCGCCCTGGCCAGCGCCCTGATTGCCGGCCCGGTTTCCGCCGCCACCCAACTGCTGAACGTTTCCTACGACCCGACCCGCGAGCTGTACCAGGCCTACAACGCCGCCTTCATCAAGCACTGGAAGGCCCAGGGCGGTGACGACCTGACCGTGCAGCAATCCCACGGTGGCTCGGGCAAACAGGCTCGCGCCGTGATCGACGGCCTGAAGGCCGACGTGGTGACCCTGGCCCTGGCCGGCGACATCGACGAACTGAACAAGCTGGGCAAGCTGCTGCCCGCCGACTGGCAAGCGCGCCTGCCCGACAACAGCACCCCCTACACCTCGACCATCGTGTTCCTGGTGCGCAAGGGCAACCCGAAAGGCATCAAGGACTGGGGCGACCTGACCAAGCAGGGCGTGGAAGTCATCACCCCGAACCCGAAGACCTCCGGTGGCGCCCGCTGGAACTTCCTGGCCGCCTGGGCCTGGGCGAAGAAGCAGTACGGTAGCGACGAGAAAGCCCAGGAATACGTGCAGAACCTGTACAAGCACGTGCCGGTTCTGGACACTGGCGCCCGCGGCTCGACCATCACCTTCGTCAACAACAACATTGGCGACGTGCTGCTGGCCTGGGAAAACGAAGCGTTCCTGGCCAAGAAGGAACAGGGCGGCGAGAACTTCGAGATCGTCGTACCGTCGGTGTCCATCCTCGCCGAGCCGCCGGTGGCGGTGGTCGACAAGACCGTCGACAAGAAAGGCACCCGCAAGGTCGCCGAGGAATACCTGAAGTACCTGTACAGCGAAGAAGGCCAGCGCATCGCCGCGCAGAACTTCTACCGCCCGCGTAATGCCAAGGTCGCTGCCGAGTTCGCCAACCAGTTCCCGAAACTGAACCTGGTGACCATCGACAAGGACTTCGGCGGCTGGAAAGTCGCGCAGCCCAAGTTCTTCAACGACGGCGGCATCTTCGACAAGATCTACCAGGCGCAGTGATGCGCCACCCGCCCGGCCTTGCGCCGGGCGACCCGATCCGCGCGGGCCGGTGCACAGCCCGCGCGGAACGAAAACCCCCGCCCAATGGCGGGGGCACAGAACCTGTTTACGATCTTGCGAGCCAGGGCAGGACAAGGCGAAAACAGGCGAGGAAGCGCAGTTTACGAGCGGTAAATGAGCATCCGAGCCCGTTTTTAACGCAGTCATGCCGACGCGCAGCAGATCGTAATCAGGTTCTCAACGCGTTAACGAGAAAGGACAGCAAATGTCGCGACGCATCTCCCCGGTCATACCCGGCTTCGGGCTGACTCTGGGTTACACCCTGGTGTATATCAGCCTGTTGGTGCTGATTCCGCTGGGGGCCATGTTCCTCAAGACGACCCAGCTCTCCTGGGATCAGTTCTGGACCATCATCACCGCGCCGCGAGTCATCGCCGCGCTCAAGCTGAGCTTCGGCACCGCGCTGATCGCCGCCCTGATCAACGGCGTGATCGGCACCCTGCTGGCCTGGGTACTGGTGCGCTACCGCTTCCCGGGACGCAAGATCATCGACGCAATGATCGACCTGCCCTTCGCCCTTCCCACCGCCGTGGCCGGTATCGCGCTGACTGCGCTGTACGCCCCCAGTGGCCTGGTCGGCCGCTTCGCCACCGAGATCGGCCTGAAGATCGCCTACACCCCGCTGGGCATTACGCTCGCGCTGACCTTCGTGGTCCTGCCGTTCGTGGTGCGCACGGTGCAGCCGGTACTGGCGGACATCCCGCGTGAAGTCGAGGAAGCCGCCGCCTGCCTGGGCGCCAAGCCGCTGCAGGTGTTCCGCCACGTGCTGCTGCCCGCCCTCCTCCCGGCCTGGCTGACCGGCTTCGCCCTGGCCTTTGCCCGCGGCGTCGGCGAGTACGGCTCGGTGATCTTCATCGCCGGCAACATGCCGATGAAGACCGAGATCCTGCCGCTGCTGATCATGGTCAAGCTGGACCAGTACGACTACACCGGCGCCACCGCCATCGGCGTGCTGATGCTGGTCGTCGCCTTCGTCCTGCTGCTGCTGATCAACCTGCTGCAACGCCGCATCGAAACGCCCTGAGGAGCGCGCCATGAGTACCGCAAGCCTTTCCGCCGCGGCCGCTGCCAACGCGGCTCGCCGGGGTAATGTGTGGGGCCGTCGCGCCCTGATCGCGCTGGCCTGGCTGGCCTTCGCCGTGTTCCTGCTGCTGCCGCTGTTCGTGGTGCTGAGCGAGGCGCTGAAGCAGGGCTTCGGCACCTTCTTCGAAGCCATCCTGGAACCCGACGCGCTGGCCGCGCTGAAGCTGACGCTGATCGCCGTGGGCATCTCGGTGCCGCTGAACCTGGTGTTCGGCGTCGCCGCCGCCTGGTGCGTGACCAAGTTCGAGTTCCCCGGCAAGAGCATCCTGGTGACCCTGATCGACCTGCCGTTCTCGGTCTCGCCGGTGATCGCCGGCCTGATCTACGTGCTGCTGTTCGGCGCCCAGGGCTACTTCGGCCAGTGGCTGTCGGACCACGACGTCCAGATCGTCTTCGCCGTGCCGGGCATCGTGCTGGCCACCATCTTCGTCACCTTCCCCTTCGTCGCCCGCGAACTGATCCCGCTGATGCAGGAACAGGGCACCCAGGAAGAGGAAGCCGCGCGCCTGCTCGGCGCCAATGGCTGGCAGATGTTCTGGCATGTCACCCTGCCGAACATCAAATGGGGCCTGATCTACGGCGTGGTGCTCTGCACCGCGCGGGCCATGGGTGAGTTCGGTGCGGTGTCGGTGGTCTCCGGGCACATCCGCGGCGTCACCAACACCCTGCCGCTGCACGTCGAAATCCTCTACAACGAATACAACCACGTCGCCGCTTTCAGCGTCGCCACCCTGCTGCTGCTGATGGCCCTGGTCATCCTGCTGCTCAAGCAGTGGAGCGAGTCCCGCCTGACCCGCGCCAAAGTCAAAGCTGACGATGAATAAGTGAGAGCCACGCCATGAGCATCGAAATCCGTAACGTCAGCAAGAACTTCAACGCCTTCAAGGCGCTGAACGACATCAACCTCGACATCCACAGCGGCGAGCTGGTCGCCCTGCTCGGCCCGTCCGGCTGCGGCAAGACCACCCTGCTGCGCATCATCGCCGGCCTGGAAACCCCGGACGCCGGCAACATCGTGTTCCACGGTGAGGACGTCTCGCAGCATGACGTGCGCGATCGCAACGTCGGCTTCGTGTTCCAGCACTACGCGCTGTTCCGCCACATGACGGTGTTCGACAACGTCGCCTTCGGCCTGCGCATGAAACCCAAGAAGGAACGCCCGAGCGAAGCGCGCATCGCCGAGAAGGTCCACGAACTGCTGAACATGGTGCAGCTGGACTGGCTGTCCGACCGCTACCCGGAGCAGCTCTCCGGCGGCCAGCGCCAGCGTATCGCCCTGGCGCGCGCCCTGGCGGTGGAGCCGAAGATCCTGCTGCTGGACGAACCCTTCGGCGCCCTCGACGCCAAGGTGCGCAAGGAGCTGCGCCGCTGGCTGGCGCGCCTGCACGAGGAGATCAACCTGACCAGCGTGTTCGTCACCCACGACCAGGAAGAAGCGATGGAAGTCGCCGACCGCATCGTGGTGATGAACAAGGGCGTGATCGAGCAGATCGGCTCCCCTGGCGAGGTCTACGAGAACCCGGCCAGCGACTTCGTCTACCACTTCCTGGGCGACTCCAACCGCCTGCACATCGGCGGTGACGAGCACGTGCTGTTCCGTCCGCACGAGGTCTCGCTGTCGCGCTCCGAAGTGGCCGAGCACCGCGCCGCCGAGGTCCGCGATATCCGTCCGCTGGGCGCGATCACCCGGGTGACCCTCAAGGTGGACGGCCAGGACGAGCTGATCGAGGCCGAAGTGGTGAAGGACCACGACAGCCTGACCGGCCTCGCCCGCGGCGAGACGCTGTACTTCAAGCCGAAGGCCTATCAGCCGGTGGCGAATATCTGATCCGGCCGGCCTTCCACCTCATGCTCCAGCGTGGGGGCTTGCCCTCTCCCTAACCCTCTCCCTGAAGGGAGAGGGGACCGTTCGGAGTGAGATGGTTCAACAGAGCCCGCCGGACAAATTGGGCGCAGGGAGCAGTATTCTCTCAGCCGGCACGGATGGCTCCCTCTCCCTTCAGGGAGAGGGCTGGGGAGAGGGGCACGCTTTCCCCTGAAGCCCAAAGCCCCGTATCCTGCCGGCCTTGCTTTCAACAAGGCCCGGCCATGTTCGACGCCCTCCCCCAACACCTCGAACTGATCGTCCTCACCTTCCTCCTCGCCGGCCTGGTGAAGGGCGTGGTGGGGCTCGGCCTGCCCACGGTCGCCGTCGGGCTGCTCGGACTGGTGATGCCGCCGATGCAGGCGGCGGCCATCCTCGTCGTCCCCTCCACCGTCACCAACATCTGGCAACTCGCCGCCGGGCCGCGCTTCCTCGGGCTGCTCAAACGCCTGTGGGGCATGCTGGTCGGCATCGTCATCGGCACGCTTGTCGTCGGCTGGCTGCTGGCGGGGCGCAACTGGCCAGCGGCGACGCCGCTGCTGGGCGTGGCGCTGATCCTCTATGCGCTGCTGGGACTGTCGAACAAGCGCTTCAGCGTGGCGACGGCGCAGGAGCGCTGGCTGGCGCCGCTGATCGGCGTGATCACTGGCGGCATTACCGCGGTGACCGGCGTCTTCGTGATTCCCGCCGTGCCGTTCCTGCAGGCACTCGGGCTGGAAAAGGACGATCTGGTGCAGGCGCTGGGATTGTCCTTCACCGTCTCGACGCTGGCCCTGGCGATCACCCTCAGCCAGCACGGCTCGCTGCTGCAGGCGGACGTGCTGGGCCTGTCGCTGCTGGCTCTGCTGCCGGCGCTGGCGGGCATGTACCTGGGCACCTGGCTGCGCTCGCGCATCAGCCCGCTGGCGTTCCGCCGCTGCTTCTTCGGTGGGCTGCTACTGCTCGGCGCCGACCTGGCCATCCGCGGCCTCTGACCCGCACCGACCTGCTTTTCGTAGGAGCGAGCTTGCTCGCGAACCATCTCCGCAACAGTGCCGGGTTCGCGAGCAAGCTCGCTCCTACAGGCCCCGCTCAGCCGTAGGGCGCATAACGCCTACGGCGTTATCCGCCATCCCGGCGGATAACCCGTGCCGGGTTATGCGCCCACGGGACTTGTTCGCGAGCCAGCTCGCTCCTACAGGTCCGAACTCTGGTCGATATGGCGCAGCAGGAAATCCCGGCTCGACTCGATGACCGCCTTCTGCGTCTTCTCGCTGGCGACCATCCGCGCCACCACCAACGCGCCGATGCACTGCGCCAGCAGCGCCCAGGCGTCCTCCGGCGAGCCAAGCAGCTCGGCCCAGGCCTGCTGCAACTCCAGCAGCGCCTCCTCGGCGCTCTGCCGCACGGACGCGTCGGCGCGGGCGATCTCCGCGCCCAGCGCCGGAATCGCGCAACCGGCGCTGGCATCCTGCACATGGGCAATGCTCAGGTAGCGCTTCAGGCTGCGCTCCAGCCGTGCGCGGTCGAGCACCTTACCCTTGCCGGCCAGGCGCTCGACGCTCTGCTGCAACTCGCGGGCGACGATGGCGGCGAAGAGTTCGTCCTTCGAGCCGAAGTGGTTGTAGAACGCGCCGCCGGACAAGCCCACCGCTTTCATCAGCCCATCCACGCCAGTGGTGGCGAAGCCGCCCTGCTTGGCGAGCGCGCCGCTGCTGTCGAGCAGGCGCTGGCGGGTTTCTTCCTTGTGGGTGGCTGAGTAGCGCATCGGGGCGACTCCGGCGAAGCGGTTGACGATGCCGCACAGATTAACATAACGTTCGTTTACCTAACGACCGTTTACCAAAGAAGCGCACCGCAGAGGAAACGAGCATGTCGAACAAGAAAGTCGTCCTGGTCATCGGCGCCGGCGATGCCACCGGCGGCGCCATCGCCCGTCGCTTCGCCCGCGAAGGCTACGTCGCCTGCGTCACCCGGCGCTCGGCGGACAAACTGCAACCGCTGGTGGAGCAGATCCGCGCCGAAGGTGGCGAAGCCCACGGCTTCGCCTCCGACGCCCGCAAGGAAGAGGCGGTGATCGAGCTGGTGGAAACCATCGAACGCGACATCGGCCCCATCGAGGCGTTCGTTTTCAACATCGGCGCCAACGTCCCCTGCAGCATCCTCGAGGAGACGGCGCGCAAGTACTTCAAGATCTGGGAAATGGCCTGTTTCTCCGGCTTCCTCACCGGCCGCGAGGTGGCCAAGCGCATGGTCACGCGCCAGCGCGGCACGATCCTGTTCACCGGGGCCACCGCCGGCCTGCGCGGCGCCTCGGGCTTCGCCGCCTTCGCCGGGGCCAAGCACGGCATTCGCGCGCTGGCCCAGAGCATGGCCCGCGAGTTGGGGCCGATGGGCCTGCACGTCGCCCACGTGGTGGTGGACGGTGCCATCGACACCGAGTTCATCCGCGACACCTTCCCCGAGCGTTACGCGCTCAAGGACCAGGACGGCATCCTCGATCCCGAGCACATCGCCGACAGCTACTGGTACCTGCACAGCCAGCCGCGCGACGCCTGGACCTTCGAACTGGATCTACGCCCGTGGATCGAGCGCTGGTGAAAAATCGAAAGACGACTAGCTGCGCGTCGGCCAGGCGTCGTTGGAATCCAGCAGGGGCTGCTCATTTACAAACGCTGACTATCAAAGCAAAAGGTCCGCGCCCCTGCTGGATTCCGCCTAGCCTGGCTCTAGCTCGCAAGGTCGTCTGTCGATGTTGCGAACCTACAAAAAGAGAGAGCCACTCATGAGCAAGAGCGTCGAGTTCTACTTCGATTTCGGCAGCCCGACTTCCTATCTCGCCTACACCCAGTTGCCGCAGATCTGCGCCGAAACCGGCGCCGCACTGGTCTACCGGCCCGTGCTGCTGGGCGGCGTGTTCCAGGCCACCGGCAATGCCTCGCCCATCGCCATCCCGGCCAAGGGCCGCTACACGATGATCGACATGCAGCGTTTCGCCCGCCGCTACGGCGTGCCGCTGCAGATGAACCCGCACTTCCCGATCAACACCCTCACCCTGATGCGCGCCGCCACCGGCGTGCAGTTGCGCCAGCCGGAACGCTTCGAGGCGCTGCTGGCCTGCGTGTTCAAGGGCATGTGGGTGGCGGCGTTGAACCTGGGCGACCCCGCGGTGCTCGGCCCGTGGCTGGCCGAGGCGGGCTTCGATCCGCAGGCACTGCTGGCGCTGACCGCCGATCAGGAAGTGAAGGACGCGCTGAAGGCCAATACCGAAGCGGCGATCAAGCGCGGAATGTTCGGTGCACCGACGATGTTCGTCGGCGACGAGATGTTCTTCGGCCAGGATCGCCTCGACTTCGTTCGTGAAGCCTTGGCGTAAAGCGGTTCGCATCCCGCAGAGTCGCCGACGAGCGCCGACGTGGATGGCGTGGAGCACAGCGATACCCATCGATTCCGCGCACCGACCGCATGGGTATCGCTGCGCTCCACCCATCCTACAAGGTTCATCTGCGAAGTTTGGCGTGAAGCGGTTCGCGAGCAAGCTCGCTCCTACAGGCCAGCGCCGGAGTGCTCTTCGTAGGAGCGAGCTTGCTCGCGAACATCACAGCGCCAGACTCTCCGACCGGCGCAGGCCGAAGAACTCCAGCTCGGCCAGCAGCAGGACCACCAGCGCCTGGCTGATGACGAAGGCGTAGCCCAGGGCGGTGGGCTGCACGTAGCCGGTCACCAGCAGGGCGATGCTCTCCACCACCCACAGCGCGTTCAAGGCGATCACCGCCCAGACGCCGGTGCGCGACAGCAGCGTCTGGTTGCTCATCCAGTAGAGCACCAGCGCCAGCGGCAACAGCACGATGCCGGCCACCAGCAGCAGGACGAAGGGCAGGGCCAGCAGTTCGCCCAGCGGTTGTGCGGCCAGGGCCATCAGCAGGCCCATGGCGCCACCGGCGATGGCATCGACTTTCAGGGTCAGGCGAAGCAGCGGGGAAGGTTGCAGCAGAGTCATGGCGAAGCTCCTTCAGGGGTCGCCACCGGTTGGCGGCGTGTGGCTGAAGAATCCGCTCCGGACGTAGGTGCGTCGATTACCTGCCAGGTAATGGCCGTTACCCGGCGGCCGGTCTATCGTTCGATGCCATGGCCAGTCCCGCTATGAACGGTCCGACGATGAACAGCCCCGCCAAGAACACCCCGGCCCAACCGGTCGGCACCCTGCTCCGCCAATGGCGCCAGCGTCGCCGGCTCAGCCAGCTCGACCTCGCCTGCGACGCGGATATCTCCACGCGCCACCTGAGCTTCGTCGAAACCGGCCGCGCCCTGCCCAGCCGCGAAATGCTCCTGCACCTGGCCGAACAGCTGGACATTCCGCTGCGCGAGCGCAACCGCCTGCTCAGTGCCGCCGGCTATGCCCCGGTGTATTCGGAGAAGGGCCTGGACGACCCGGCGCTGACCGTGGCCCGGCAGGCCATCGATCAGTTGCTCAAGGCCCATGAGCCGAACCCGGCCATGGTGGTGGACCGCCACTGGAACTTGCTGGCGTCCAACCGCACGGTGGATATCTTCCTGATCGGCGTCGACCCGCAGCTGCTGCTGCCGCCGATCAACGTGCTGCGCATGAGCCTGCACCCCAAGGGGCTGGCGCCGCGCATCCTCAACCTCGGGCCGTGGAAGGCGCATGTGGTGGAGCGCCTGCAGCGCGACTTCGAGGCCAGCGGCGACCCGGCGCTGGCGGCGCTGCGTGACGAGGTGGCGGCCTATCCGGCGCCGCCCTACGACGAAGCGGCCAACGGAGACATGGTGCTGATCCCGGTGCAACTGCAGACGGAGCTGGGCGTGTGCAGCCTGATCGGCACCATCACGGTGTTCGGCACGCCGGTGGACGTGACACTGTCGGAGCTGGCCCTGGAAACCTTCTTCCCGGCCGACCCCGACAGCGCGCGCATCCTCCGCCAGCTCAGCGGGTCTGAGTGATCAGGCGGTCGCCTTCTTCTCGCGGATGCAGGTAGGGCCGGCGCGTTCTTCCACGGCGTGGCGCACGTCATCGCGCAGGCCCAGCAGGAAGGCCGCTTCGGCGGCCACGAACAGCGGGCCGACGATCAGCCCGGTGAGGTCATCGACGAAGGCCGGCTTGCGCCCCTCGTACCAGTGACCGACGAACTGGATGATCCAGCCCACCACGAACAGGCCGATCCCCCAGCTGAGCCAATAGGCCGTGCTGCCGGCCGCCAGCGCCGCGCCGACCCACAGCGACAGCGCCAGCAGTGCGGTCATCAGCAGGCCGAAGCGCAGGTCCAGGCGCAGGTAGAAGACCACCGAGGCCAGCGCCAGCAGCGTGGCAGGCGAGAGGAGCAGGCCGCCGAGTTCGATGCCCGGGCGCGACAGCAGGGTGGCGATGGCCAGCACGATCATTGGAATGCCGATGAAATGGCTGACGATGTTCCGCCGGTCACGATGGTAGGCGGCATATTGAGCAAGGTGATCGACCAGAGTTTTCATTGTTGTTCTCCCGCAAGGTACTGGCATGATGGCGAGGTGCGCCTCGCCACTCTGTCAGTTAGCCGACATTGCCCATGACCGACGCCAAGCCCTACCTCTCCAGCCTGCACGATGGCCGCTGGTTCCAGACCCTCCCCGAGGGGCTGCGCCAGGCCTTGTGCGACGCCGCCGTGGTGCGCCGCCTGCCCGCCGGCCAGCGCCTGTTCGCCCGCGGCGACGCGCCGTGCGGCCTGTATTGCGTGGTGGAAGGCGCGATGCGCGTGAGCGTGGTCGGCGAATCGGGCAAGGAAGCGCTGCTGGCGCTGGTGGAAGCGCCCAACTGGTTCGGCGAGATCTGCCTGTTCGACGGCCAACCGCGCACCCACGATGCCTATGCCGAGGGCGCCACGGTGCTGCTGCAGGTACCCCTGGCGCCGTTGCAGGCGCTGCTGGCGCAGCACCCGGAATACTGGCGCGACTTCGCCCTGCTGATGAGCCACAAGCTGCGCATCACCTTCGCCGTGCTGGAGGAGTTGTCCCTGCTGCCGGCCGCGCCGCGCTTGGCCCGGCGCCTGCTGATGATTGCGGAGGGCTACGGCGAGTCGGCCATCGCCAAGCGCGAACTGCACCTGCCGCAGGACCAGTTGGCCGCCATGCTGTCGCTGTCGCGGCAGACCACCAACCAGATCCTCAAGGACCTCGAAGCCCAGGGCATCGTCCGCCTGAGCTACGGCGGCATCGAGATCCTCGACCGCGAGCGCTTGCGCCAGGCCGCCCACGCCTGATCCCGCCCTGCCGCGTCTAGAACAAAAGCCAGGCCACTCTCGACACGCTTCGATGGTCGCGCCCCCGGCCACCCCGCTCTAATGCCCCGCCGCCGCGCTGGCGCCCGAATAGCCGCGCCAGGGTGGCACCCGAACCTTCCGCACGACAGCAAGGCGGCCGGCGTCTGCGCCAGCCGCAAGGGAATCCTATGCGCCTTTCGAAACTCCTCTGCGCCCTCGCCCTCACCACTCCGGCCCTGGCGATGGCCGACGACAGCGGCCTCTATGTCGGTGGCGGCGTCACCCGCCTCGAGATCGACGACCGCTCCTTCGACGACCATGACAACAGCTACAAGCTGTATGCCGGCTACCGCCTGAACAACTACCTGTCCCTGGAAGGCGCGGTGGTCGACTTCGGCGAGATGAGCGATGGCAACCAGCACTTCGACGGCGAGTCGCTGCAGGCCAACGTGCACCTGGGCTTCCCCATCGGCCAGCGCATCCGCCTGTACGGCATCGCCGGCGTACACGCCTGGCACGCCGACGACGACGCCGCCGGCAAATCCGACGATGTCGACCCGCTCTATGGCTTCGGCGGCGAGATGGACCTGATCGGCGGCCTGGGCGTGCGCCTGGAGCAGGAGTACCTGGACGTCGGCGACATCGACCTCGACCAGACCACCCTTTCCGCCTACTGGCGCTTCTGACGCCAGCCCGCAAAGCCCGGCGGAAGGTCAGGCTCTCTCCCCAGAGCGGTCCTCCCCCTCCGACCTTCCGCCGGCACCTCCATCGGACGCAAATCACTCTTTCGGTCGGTTGCAGCGCACGCGTTCGCGGCTAGCCTAGGGATAGCTGCGTTTCTGGCGCCAGAAAGACTTACATGCGGCGAATCGCGCGGCTCACAATAACAATAAGGACGCCTCCGCCATGTTCGATCTCGTTCGCGGGTTCATGCTGTGCTGTCTCGGACTCTTCGCCCTCGCCGCCCAGGCCAACCTCCCTAGCGAGGAACTGCAGCTGCAGACCCTGCAGGTCTACACCTGCCGCTCGATCAACAGCCTGTTGCTGCTGCGCGGCGAAGGCTTCCAGGAAACCCACGCCGCCCAGCTGGAGAAGGACCTGGCGACGCTGGACAATGCCATCAAGGGCTTCCCCAAGGCCGACGAGGCGCTGAAGAAGGCGCATGCCGCCTTCGTTACGCAGATTCGCAACGGCGTTTCCTACGGCCCCAAGGAAGAAGACCTGCCCTGGCGCTACAACCAGGACCTGAGCCGCGCCCTGCGCGACCTGCTCAACCAGGCGGAGCGCTTCGTTCCCGCCAGCGCCGACGCCAGCCAGATTCCTCTGTGGGAACTGCCGGTGCGCGTGGAATACCTCGCCACCCAGTACTTGGGCCGCGCCTACATGAGCGGGCTGGAACTGGCCCGCGAGCAGCCCCAGGAATACCTCGGCCAGGACGAAAGCGTGCTGGTGCCCTTGCTCTCCCAGCGCATCGGCCAACTGCCCGACAGCGACGCCACCAAGAAGCTGCGCACCCGCTGGGAGTACCTGAGCAAGGCGCTGCTGGACATGAACAGCAAGAGCAACGCCCTGGTCAGCGCCTCCGGCCGACCCTGGGCGCCAATCATCGTCGATCGCAACGCCCGCGCCGTGTCCGGCCAGCTCATGCTGATCAGCCAGCAGTGACTCAGGCCGGGATCGCCTCCTCGTCCGGCTCGACCCGCTCGATGGCCGGGCTGGCGACCTTCGCCACGGGCGCCGCCTTCATCTCGTCGCGGTCCAGTTCGGCGGCGCGCCCCACCAGCAGGTGGTCCGGGGCATGGGCGATGTGCAGGTCCTTGCCCGGGTAATCCAGCGTGTGCAGGAAATGCCGCAGGCAGTTCAGCCGCGCGCGCTTCTTGTCGTCCGACTTGATCACCACCCAGGGCGCATCGGCGGTGTCGGTGTGGAAGAACATCGCTTCCTTGGCCTGGGTGTAGTCGTCCCACTTGTCCAGCGACTGGATGTCGATGGGCGACAGCTTCCAGTGCTTGAGCGGGTCGTCGCGGCGCGAAACGAAGCGGCGCAACTGCTCCTCGCGGCTCACCGAGAACCAGTACTTGAAGACGTGGATGCCGTTGCGCACCAGCATGCGTTCAAGCTCGGGGGTCTGCTGCATGAACTCCAGGTACTGGCGCGGCGAACAGAAGCCCATGACCCGCTCGACCCCGGCGCGGTTGTACCAGGAGCGGTCGAAGAAGACGATTTCGCCGGCGGTGGGCAGGTGCTGGATGTAGCGCTGGAAATACCATTGGCCAAGTTCGGCGTCGCTGGGTTTTTCCAGGGCGATGACCCGTGCGCCGCGCGGGTTCAGGTGCTCCATGAAGCGCTTGATGGTGCCGCCCTTGCCGGCGGCGTCGCGGCCTTCGAACAGCACGACGACGCGCTGCCCGGTCTCCTTCACCCAGTTCTGCACCTTCAGCAGTTCGATCTGCAGCTCGGCCTTGGTCTTTTCGTATTCGCGGCGCTGCAGGCGCGTGCGGTACGGGTAGCTGGCCGGCAGCTCGGCGGAGGTGGAGTCCTCATTGGTGCCACGCGGCGCCATGGCCACCTTCAGGGCCACGGGACCGCTGCTCTGGGCGCGGATTTCCGCACCGCCGGTGGTGGGGACGGGTAGGTCGACGGCGCTCGGCTTGGGCGCGCGGGTCTTGTTGTCGGACGGGGGCATGTTCTCCTCCTTAAGGGGTGGCGAGGGTTGATGGGACTCCCTCACTTTGCGCACCACCGGCGCCACCTCACTTGACCGACATCAATCCCCAATCAGGAGTAGAAGTCAGGAAATTCCTGAATAACTCCGACTTTTCCTACAACCAGCCTTTGTACTTGAACCAGTAGTAGGGAATGATCGCCGAGATCACCATCGCCACCAGGGCCATCGGGTAGCCGGCCAGCCACTGCAGCTCGGGCATGTGCGCGAAGTTCATGCCGTACACCGTGCCCACCAGGGTCGGCGGCAGGAACAGCACCGCGGCGATGGAGAACACCTTGATGATGCTGTTCTGCTCGATGTTGATCAGCCCCAGGGTGGCGTCCAGCAGGAAGGTGATCTCCCCGGCCATCTTCGTCTGGTACTCGCTGAGCGAGCGCACGTCGCGCTCCACGGACTTCATGCCCAGCTTCACCTCGTCGCTGATCCACTCGTTGTTGCTGCCCTGGCGGAAGTAGCCCAGCGGCCGGCTGATGCTCAGCAGGCTCTCGTTGAGCTTGGACAGCAGCGAGTTCTTGCGTCCCAGTTGCTTGACCACTTCCTGCAGGTCGGCCTTCTCGGCCGCCTGGCCCTCGCGGAAGATGTCGTTGCCCAGGCTGTCGAGCTGCTTCTGCACCGTCTCCAGCACGTCGGCGATGCGGTCCACCACGCTGTCCATCAGGGTCACGAACAGCTGGTCGCTGCGCCCTTCGCAGCCGCCGCGCTGGGTGCGCGTCTCGAAGGTGCGGAAGGCCAGCAGGTCGGTGTAGCGCACCGTCACCAGCCAGTTCGGCGTCAGCACACAGGTGACCTCCGAACTGCTAGGCTTGTGCTCGCGGATGCCGCCGACCACGGTGGTGGTCATGTACAGCGCGCCCTTGCTCTCGTAGAAGCGCGAGGAGTCCTCGATCTCGGCCATCTCCTCGCGGGTCGGCACGTCCACCTCGATGATGGACTCCAGCAACTGCTCCTCCTCCGGCGTGGGCTGGAACAGGTCGATCCACAGCGTGTCCTTGGGCATGCCATGGCACTCGTTGCCGTTGTGGCGCACCAGGCGGTCGCCGACGAGGGTGTAATAGGTGATCATGTCGCCCGACGATCCTTTTACGCATCGGAAGTTGCCCCGCAGGTTGGCCAACTTCCCGGCGCTTCACAAGCCCAGCGGAGCACACTGTGATGAGCGAGCACGACGATGGCGAAGAGTCCTTCGCCGAAGACACCCTGGTCCAGGCCATCGAGAACCAGATCGAAAACGAGAGCCCCGCGGCGGCCCGCGCGGTGTTCAACAAGCTGACCCTGGTCGGCTACGAGCGCGAGGACGCCCTGCACCTGATGGCGCTGGTGCTCGCCCACGAGATCGAGGCGATGTTGGCCGAAGACCGCCCGTTCGACGGCCAGTGGTACGAGCAGGCCCTGCGCGCACTGCCGACCCTGCCCGACGGCAGCGAGGCGTAACCGGTTGAGACACGAGACCGCTTGCCGAACCGGTCGGACTTGAGACTACACTGGAGCTTCATTGACCATCGGGAGTTAGGCGAATGGCTTTCACGAAAGAAATGGTTGAGGAACTGGACCTGCTGGCGCTGTATGACCTGGAGAACAGCCAGGCGGGATTGAAAGTCCACCATGACGCCTCCGCCGAGGCTGTGGCGGCCGCCGGCCGGCTCCACGCCAAGGGGCTGATCGATCAGCGCGATGGCGGTTACCTCACCAGCCTGGGTCTCGACGCCGCCGAGCACGCCCAGGTCCTGCTCGGCATCCTGCGCGGCTGATCTCAAGTTCCCCCGCGAGCGGGCGATAACCTGGCACACTTCCGAGCGCCGCATGACCTGATGCGGCGCCGCTGGCCAGGCTGCAGTACGCCATGACGCTCACCCCCGAGATACGCCCGGACATCGACGACGGCATCGACCGAAAGGTGCTGACGCAGTTGCGTCAGCGCTTCCTCAAGGTCAATGCCGCGCGTCTGCAACGGGCCAGCGATGCGCTGTCCACGCGCCAGCAACTGGTGCTGAAGCTGCTACCGCTACTGCTGGACGTGAACCACCCGCTGCTCCCCGGCTACGTCTCGGCCAGCACGCCCGCCGGGCTGTCGAACTTCGTCCCGGACGACGAGATCCTCGCCGAAGCCCAGCGCCTGACCCGCTCCTTCAGCTACAAGCCCCGCCGCGGCAACCCGCCGCTGCCGATCCATGGGCTGTTTCTGATGGGCAGCCTGGGCACCGTCGCCCAGGCCGAGCAGAGCGACCTGGACCTGTGGGTCTGCCACGCCTCGGACCTCGCCGAAAAGGAACTGGCCGAGCTGCGTCGCAAATGCGAGCTGCTCGAACACTGGGCCGCCACCCAGGGCGCCGAGGTGCACTGCTTCCTCGTCGACCCGCAGCGCTACACCCAGGGCGCGCGCGAAGCGCGGCTGACCTCCGATGACTGCGGCACCAGCCAGCACTATCTGCTACTGGACGAGTTCTACCGCACCGCCATCTGGCTCGGCGGGCGCACGCCGCTGTGGTGGCTGGTGCCGGTCTACGAGGAGAGCCGCTACGCCGAGTACTGCCAGACACTGCTGAGCAAGCGCTTCATCCGCGCCGAAGACGTGCTCGACCTCGGCCACTTGGCGCGCATCCCCCCCGGCGAATTCATCGGCGCCGGTATGTGGCAGCTGTTCAAGGGCATCGAGTCGCCGTACAAATCGGTGCTCAAGCTCCTGCTCACCGAGGTCTACGCCAGCGAACACCCCCAGGTCTCCTGCCTGAGCCTGCGCTACAAGCAGGCGATCTATGCCGGCCGCCTGGATGTGGAGGAACTGGACCCCTACGTCATGCTCTACCGCCGCCTGGAGGAATACCTCACGGCGCGCGGCGAAACCGAGCGCCTGGAGCTGATCCGCCGCTGCCTCTACCTGAAGGTCGGCAAGAAGCTCAGCCGCCCGCCGCGCCAGGGCCACAAGAGCTGGCAGCGCAAGGTGATGGAGCGCGTCTCCGCCCCCTGGAAATGGGACAACCGGGCCTTCGCCCAACTCGACAGCCGCAGCCAGTGGAAGGTCCGTCAGGTGCTGCTGGAGCGCCGCGCGCTGGTCAACGAACTGACCCACAGCTACCGCTTCCTCTCCCAGTTCGCCCGCCTGCAGCACGCCGCCAGCGGCATCAACCCGCGGGACATGGGCATCCTCGGCCGGCGCCTGTACGCCGCCTTCGAACGCAAGGCCGGCAAGGTCGAGTTCATCAACCCGGGCATTGCCCCGGACATGGCCGAAGACATCCTCACCCTCGCCCAGCTGCCCGGCGGCGAGGCCGGCAAGCCGCCGTACTGGGCGCTGTTCGGCGGCAACCTGTCGCTGGTGGAGATGGCGGACTTCGCCCCGCTGCGCCGCGCCCGCGACCTCATCGAACTGCTCGCCTGGAGCCACCGCAACGGCGTCATCGACGCCACCACGCGGCTGTCCCTGCAACCGGGCGCCAGCGACCTGACCGAGTTCGAGCTGCAGAACCTGCTGGGCTGCCTGCAACAGGCCCTGCCGCTGCCGCTCTCCGAGGTGCCGGAAAGCGCCCTGTTGCGCAGCGCGGTGCCGTCCCAGGTGGTGCTGCTGGTCAACGTCGGCGTCGACCCGCTGCGCCAGCACAGCCAGATGAACGTGCACATGACCACCGAGCGCACCGACTCCCTGGGTTACTCCGGTGTGCGCGACAACCTGGTGCTGACCCTCGACCAGATCACCCTCAACAGCTGGAACGAACTGCTGGTCAGCCGCTACGCCGGCCCCCACGCATTGCTCGACTGCCTGCGCGAATTCCTCAACGCCCTGCCCGGCGACGCCCCGCCGCCGCGCCTGCTGGTGCGCTGCTTCTGCCGCAACCGCGCCGGCGCCATCGCCCAGCGCGTGGAAGACCTGTTCCGCGATGCCCACGCGCAACTCGCCAGCGGCAAGGGCGGGCGCTACCTGCTGCAGGTGCGCCAGCACTTCCACCTGCTGCACCTGATTCCGGGCAGCGTCAGCCACCGGGTCATCGAGGGGTTGCCGGCGCTGGTCGAGCACCTGGGCGACACCCAGGACGACAGCGGCTTCCTGCAACTGGACCGGCACGCACTGGAGGGCGACGACCTGGCGATGATCCTGCCGCTGGGCCGGGCCAATACCGTGCAGGTGTTCTACCGCCTGGACGAGGGCAGCGCAGAGATCACCATCCTCGACGAGCGCAATGCCCTGTGGCGGCGCCGCCAGGACTACGACACCGAGGAAGGCCTGCTGCTGCCGCTGCAGCGCTTCCTGCAATCGGTGCAATACCGCCGTAACGCGGTGATCTCGCTACTGGAAGACCAGGGCCCGGTGGGTGCCGATATTCTTTTCTACGAAGTGGTGAGCAACGGCCACCAGCGCGCCCAGCGCATCGAGCGGCGCAACGCGCCGCAGCCGCTGGAAGCGCTGCCGTACTACAACGTGCAGGCCATCGTCGAACCGGGCGAAGGCCAGCGCGCGCGCACCACGCTGTTCTGCAACCACCGCGAATTCTCGGAGCTGGAGTTCGGCAGCGAACTGTTCCAGGCCGTGGCCCGGCACATCCTCGACCGCCGCCGCGGGCAGGAGCGCTATCCCTGCTACATCACCGACCTGGACCTGTCGGCCATGCGCGAGGGCGGCGAGCTGCAGACGGTGCATTTCCTGCGCTACAAGCAGAGCCTGGAGCAGGCTCTGAACCGGGCGCTGGCCGAGGCCTGAACGGCCGGACCGGGCGCCCGGGGAGGGAACTTCCCGGGCGGGAACTCAGCGGTCGTATTCGCCGGCCGCTTCGGGCTGGTATTCCACTTCCAGCAGGGTCAGCTTCAGCGTCTTGCCGCTGGGCGCCGGCCAGTCGATGGTCTGGCCGGTGGTCAGGCCCAGCAGCGCCGTGCCCACCGGGGCCAGGATCGACACCTTGCCCTCGCCGCCGACGTCAGCCGGGTAGACCAGGGTCAGGTGGTATTCCTTGCCGCTGCCTTCCTCGCGGCAGCGCACGGTGGAATTCATCGTGACCACGCCCGGCGGAACCTCGTCGTGGCCGACCACGGTGGCGCGGGCCAGCTCGGCCTCCAGCGCCTCGGCCGCGGGGCCGTACTCATCCAGGCTGTCGAGCAGGCGCTCCAGACGTTGCAGGTCGAGTCGAGTCACGGTGATGGGTGGCGTGGTCATGATGGTTGGCAGTCTCCTTACAGGAGAGCCCCGGACGCTCGCGCGTACGGGGCCCTGGGTGTTCTGGCAGTAGTGACGTCCGGCGGGCGACCACCGCGTCAAATTCGAAAAAAGAAAAACCCCGCCCAAGGCGGGGTTTTCCCGGACACTAACACAGCACAGAAAATAAGCAACACCGACCAGTCACCACTTCGGCGAGTGGTTGTTTCGGCGCTTTTCGCAGTCCGCCAGGATCGCCCGGCGGCGCTCGCCGCCGGCCTGGTTCCATTCCAGTATCTCGCCCAGGGTGCGCCCGCAGCCGACGCAGATGTCCGCGTCGTCCAGGCAACAGCGCCGGCAGCAGGGCGAGGCGACGCTCGCCTGCGGCTCAGATGCCGGGGAAGTCGACATCCTCACCGGCCTGTTCCAGGGTCGCGCGGTTGAGCAGCGCACCCAGCGGTTCGCGGGTGCTGTCGCAGATCCACAGCGAGCCGGACTCGTCGTAGTCGAAGTGGAAGCCGCCGGAGCGCGCCGCCACCCACAGCTGGCGCAGCGCCGGCTGGCGGCTGAGGATCAGCTGGGTGCCGTTCTCGAAGCGTACGGTCAGCACGCCGCTGGAGTTTTCCAGGTCCACGTCCAGGTCGCTGTCGTCGAAGGCGTCCTCCACCGTTACCTGTACGGCGTCCACCAGGTCATGGAAGCGGGCTTCGCTCAAAGTGCTCATGCATCGTCCTCGGAATCAGTCAAAGGCACCAGTCTACGCCGGTATTGGCCCAGACTCTGCCCCGTCCAGCGCCGGAATGCCCGGGCGAGCGAGCCGGCCTCGCTGAAACCCAGCAGGTAGGCGATGTCGGCACTGTCCAGCGCCGGGTCGTGCAGGTAGTGCAGCACCAGTTGCTGACGGGTTTCGTCCACCAGCTGGCTGAACGACAGGCCGCTGTCGCGCAGCCGCCGCTGCAAGGTGCGCGGGCTCAGCGTCAGCGTCTGCGCCAGGCGCTCCAGCTCCGCGCCCTGCTCCGGCAGCTGCCGCGCCAGCGCCAGCCGCGCGCGGTCGAGCACGCTGTCGCCCTTGTTGATCTGCGCCAGCAGGCGCTCGGCATAGGCGTCCAGGGTGCGCTGCACCTGGGCGTCGGCCTGGCCGAGCGGCAGCCCCAGCAGGCGCTTGGGGAAGACCAGGGCATTGTCCGGCTGGTCGAACAGTACGGGGCAGCGAAAGATGCGCTCGTGCTCGCTGACATCGGCCGGCGCGCTGTGACAAAAGCGCACCTCCACCGGCGGCTCGTCCACACCGCTGACCCAGTGGCCGAAGCTGACCCAGCCGGCCAGCGTTTCCTCGCTCATCTGCCGCTGCTGTTGTGGCAGCAGCGGCGTCCAGCTGTGCCTGACCAGCGCCTCGCCGCCCGGCCGCGGGGGTTCGTCGGCCAGCTCGACGCGGCCCAGGTTGCCCACCAGCGCGGCGTAGCGCGCCTGGCGGTGCAGGGCGTCGGCGAGGGTCGCGCAGCTCATGATCAGGTAACCGAGCACGCCGTAGTAGCCGGGCCGCACGGCCTCGCCCAGATGCAGGCCGAGGTTGTCGTCGCCGCTCAGGCGCACGCCGGCGCCCACCAGCTCCAGGTAGGCGCTGGCGGCGATGCGCTGGTCGCGCTGGGCGAGGATCGCCGGCTCCAGGTGCACCGTCGCCAGCAACCGCGACGGCGCCACGCCCTGGCGCTGCAGATGCTCCACGAGGCCTTGCAGGTAGGCCACCGACACCGAGCTGGGCAGGGGATCGCGATAGTCCATCGGCACGTCCGTTTTTGCCCACCATCATAGGGCCACTCGCCCGCCGCTGCGAGCCACAAGCCCCGCCGGGCGGGAGCCCGCTTGAATAGGCAAGCCGGCGGGGGGTCGGTATACTCCGGGGCAATCGACGCTTTATTACAAGGATTCCGCCATGAAGCGACTGCTGCTTCCCTTCGTCGCGCTCGCCGTGTTCACCGCCGCGCTGGCCGGCTGTGGCCAGAAAGGCCCGCTCTACCTGCCGGACGACCAGAAGGCCAAGAGCGAACACAGCAAGGACCGCTACGGTCTCTGAGGGCGTTTCCCATGGACGCCTTCAACGTCCGCGACGGGCAACCGATCGCGGGGGACGTGCCGTTTGCGGCGCGCGCCGGGCGCTTGGGCGCTGGCGGCGAAGTCTCCCCGGCGTCTTGCCATCCCGCCCCGAAAGAAGGTGACCCGCTGGCTGTCCATTGCGCCGGCGCCTATGGTTTCGTCATGAATTCCAACGATAACACCCGGGGCCGCGCCGCCGAGGTGCCGGTGGATAGCTCGGCCGCAGCGGTGCTGCGTCGCCACGAGCTGACCGCCGGCGAAAGCCTGCTGCCGGACTGAGGCCGAGACGACGATGCTTCTGCGCTTTACCAAGATGCACGGGCTGGGCAATGACTTCATGGTCCTGGACCTGGTCAGCCAGCACGCCCACGTGCAACCACGCCACGTCAAACAGTGGGGCGACCGCAACTTCGGCGTCGGCTTCGATCAATTGCTGATCGTCGAGCCGCCGAGCACGCCGGACGCGGATTTCCGCTACCGCATCTTCAACTGCGACGGCACCGAGGTCGAACAGTGCGGCAACGGCGCGCGCTGCTTCGCCCGCTTCGTGGTGGACAAGCGCCTGACCGCGAAGAAGACCATCCGCGTGGAAACCAAGGGCGGCATGATCGAGCTGACCCTGACCAACGACGGCCAGGTCACCGTGGACATGGGCCCGCCGCGCCTGGCGCCCGAGCAGGTGCCGTTCCAGGCGGATGCCGAGGCGCTGAGCTATCCCGTCGAAGTGGACGGCCAGCAGTACCCGCTGGCGGCCATCTCCATGGGCAACCCGCACGGCGTGCTGCGTGTGGATGACGTGGACAGCGCCCCGGTGCGCACCCTCGGGCCGAAGCTGGAAGTCCACGAACGCTTCCCGCAGAAGGCCAACATCGGCTTCCTGCAGATCGTCAATCCGCACCAGGCGCGCCTGCGCGTCTGGGAACGCGGCGCCGGCGAGACGCTGGCCTGCGGCACCGGCGCCTGCGCCGCCGCGGTTGCCGGCATCCGCCAGGGCTGGCTGCAGTCGCCGGTACAGATCGACCTTCCCGGCGGACGGTTGTCCATCGAGTGGGCAGGACCGGGTCAGCCCGTTATGATGACCGGGCCCGCCGTGCGGGTGTTCGAAGGCCAGGTACGTCTATAACCGGGACGCTTATGACCGATACTCCGCAGGACCCCACCGTTACGCTCGAAGCCGAACAGGTCGCCGACTATCTTCGCCGGCACCCTGAATTCTTCGTCGACCATGACGAGCTGATCCCGGAGATGCGCATTCCGCACCAGCCGGGCGATGCCGTGTCGCTGGTGGAGCGCCAGGTGCGCCTGCTGCGCGAGCGCAACATCGAGATGCGCCATCGGCTGTCGCAGCTGATGGACGTGGCCCGCGACAACGACCGCCTGTTCGACAAGACCCGCCGCCTGGTGCTCGACCTGCTCGATGCCACCAGCCTGGAGGAAATCGTCAGCACGGTGGAGGACAGCCTGCGCCACGAGTTCCTCGTGCCCTACGTCAGCCTGATCCTGTTCAGCGACAACAACCTGCCGGTGGGCCGCTCGGTGAGCAGCGCCGAGGCGCACCAGGCCATTGGCGGCCTGCTGTCGGGCGGCAAAACCGTGTGCGGCGTGCTGCGCCCCCACGAGCTGGCCTTCCTGTTCTGCGAAAGCGAACGCGACCAGGTCGGCTCCGCCGCCGTGGTGCCGCTGACCTTCCAGGGCCTGCACGGCGTGCTGGCGATCGGCAGCCCCGACCCGCAGCACTACAAGAGCTCGCTGGGCACCCTGTTCCTGGGCTACGTCGCCGAAGTGCTGGCGCGAACCCTGCCGCGCTTCGCCACGCCACTGCGCTCGGTACGCTAGCGCGACGCTGCAAGCTATAGGCTGCAAGCCGCAAGCGGTCGCAGTACGCTGGGCGGGGACTGTGCTTTTCACCTGGAGCTTGTCGCTTGGAGCTTGAAGCTGGCATCAACGCCTACCTGGAACACCTGCGCAGCGAGCGCCAGGTGTCCGTCCATACCCTCGACGGCTATCGCCGCGACCTGCTGCGCCTTGCCGCGCTCTGCGAGAAATCCTCGCTGACCGAGTGGCCCGCACTGCAGGTGCGCGACCTGCGCCTGTTCGTCGCCCGCCTGCACCAGCAGGGTCTTGCCAGTCGCAGCCTGGCGCGCCTGCTGTCGGCCACCCGCGGGCTGTTCCAGTACCTGATCCGCGAAGGCGTCTGCCGGCACAACCCCGCCGACGGCCTCGCCGCGCCCAAGGGCGCGCGCAAGTTGCCGCGCACCCTGGACACCGACCGCACCGCGCAGTTGCTCGACGGCGGCGTCGAGGACGACTTCATCGCCCGCCGCGACCAGGCGCTGCTGGAGCTGTTCTATTCCTCGGGCCTGCGCCTCTCCGAGCTGGTCGCCCTCGACCTGGAATGGCTGGACCTCCAGGACGGCCTGGTGCGCGTGCACGGCAAGGGCAACAAGGTGCGCGAACTGCCAGTCGGCCGCGCCGCGCGGCAGGCCATCGAACAGTGGCTGCCGCTACGGGCGCTGGCATCGCCCCAGGACAACGCCGTGTTCATCGGCCGCAGCGGCAAGCGCCTGACGCCCCGCGCCGTTCAATTGCGCGTGCGCGAGGCTGGGGTGCGCGAACTCGGCCAGCACCTGCACCCGCACATGCTGCGGCACTCTTTCGCCAGCCATATGCTGGAGTCGTCCCAGGACCTGCGCGCGGTGCAGGAGCTGCTCGGCCACGCCGACATCGCCACCACGCAGATCTACACCCACCTCGATTTCCAGCACCTCGCCACGGTCTATGACCAGGCGCACCCGCGGGCACGCCGTAAACCCGGAGCAGAAGAATGAGTATCCGTCTGGTCACCTTCGACCTCGATGACACGCTGTGGGATGTCGCCCCGGTGATGAACAGCGCGGAAGCGACCCTGCGCGACTGGCTGGCGGTGAACGCCACGCAGTTGGGCCCGGTGCCGATCGAGCACCTGTGGGCGATCCGCTCGCGGCTGATGGAGCAGGACCCCATGCTCAAGCACCGCCTGAGCGAGCTGCGCCGGCGCATCCTGTTCCATGCCCTGCTCGATGCGGGTTATCCACAGGCCGAGGCCAGCGAACTGGCCGAAGCCGGCTTCCAGACCTTCCTCCACGCGCGGCACCAGGTGGCGCTGTTCCCCGAGGTGCACCCGACCCTGGAGCAACTGGCCAACCGCTTCATCCTGGGCGTGCTCACCAATGGCAACGCCGACGTGCGCCGCCTGGGCCTGGCCGATTACTTCCAGTTCGCCCTCTGCGCGGAAGAGCTCGGCGTCGGCAAGCCCGACCCGCATCCCTTCCAGGAAGCGCTCAAGCGCGGCGGCGTGGCGGCGGAGCACGCCGTGCATATCGGCGACCACCCCAGTGACGACATCGCCGGCGCGCGCCGTGCCGGCATGAAGGCCATCTGGTTCAACCCGATGCGCAAGCCGTGGGACGGCGAAGAGGCGCCCAGCGCGATCATCCACAACCTGTCCGAACTGCCGGGTGTGCTGGCCAAGCTCTGAAGGCTTTTCGTAGGAGCGAGCTTGCTCGCGAACTGCCTGAACCCTGCGGTTTCCAGGAGCCCTGGTTCGCGAGCAAGCTCGCTCCTACAACGCAGGACCGTAGGGCGCATAACCCGGAACGGGTTATCCGCCGATTGCGTCGCGGCGCGTTCGCTCGCGCGATCTGCTCCCTCTCCCTTTGGAGCGGGGCGCATGGCCAGGGCTGGGGAGGGGACTGTCCGCATCGCGCCGGCGTCCAATCGCGGACGGAGTCCGCTCCTACGCTCATGACAGATCGCAGGAAATAAACGGCTAAGAAAAAGCCCCGCCGCTCCGAGGGAGCGACGGGGCTGTTTTCATGAAACCTCAGATATCAGATAGGGCGGCTGCCGTATTTGCTATCCGGCTTCTTGGGCGGGTCGGCCACGACGTTCGGCTCGATCTCCTGCACCTTGCCACCGCGATTGAGGAACTCCTCCATCGCGCGGGCCAGGGCGTCACGATCCTTCTGCTTGGCTTCGACCGAGGGCAGTTCCTCTTCTTCAGCAGCGGCCTTGGCTTTCTTGCCACCGCCCTTCGAAGCAGGGGCTTCATCCCCGTCGCCGCTGTCGGCGTCGACTTCGCTGTCGTCAGCTGCGGCGAGCTCCTCGCCATCATCCTCGTCAGCGCCGTCCAGCTCGTCCTGTTCCAGTTCTTCGTCGCTCATTATTCAACCTCTGTGGTGCTGCAAAGCACGTTAGTTATAGCCCAGCTGCGCGGTTTGACGAACGCAGCCGGAAAAAATTCATACAAGCTCGCCCTGCCAGGTCGCCACTATCCGCCGCGGGCCGCCGTGATCGCGGTGCTCGCCCAGATAGATACCCTGCCAGGTGCCCAATGCCAACCCTCCTTCCTGTATCGGCAGGGTCAGCTGGCAGCCCAGCAGGCTGGCCTTGAAATGCGCCGGAAGATCGTCCGGGCCCTCGTAGTCGTGCTCGTAGCCGCCTTCCCCCTGGGGCACCAGGCGATTGAAGAATCGCTCGAAATCGCGGCGCACCGAAGGGTCGGCATTCTCGTTGACCGTCAGCGAGGCGGAGGTGTGCTGCAACAGCAGGTGCAGCAGGCCGACCCGGCAACGCGACAGCTCCGGCAGCGCGGCCAGGATCTCGTCGGTGACCAGGTGGAAACCTCGCGGGCGAGGGCGCAGGGTGAGGGTCTTCTGCTGCCACATGGCGGGCAATCCTTCCGTCGCTAACGGTGATGCGCGCGCATTCTAGCGTGCTGATCGAAAAAACAAAGGGCGCCCGAGGGCGCCCTTCGTCGAACGTGCGCGAACCCTTACAGGTTGTAGCCGCGCTCGTTGTGCAGGGAGAGGTCCAGGCCCACGGTTTCCTCTTCCTCGGTGACGCGCAGGCCCATGACCAGGTCCAGGACCTTGAGGATCACGAAGCTGACGATACCGGTGTAGACGATGGTGAAGGCCACGCCCTTGAACTGGGTGAACAGTTGCGCGCCGATGTCGGTCACGGTGCCGAAGCCGCCCAGGGCGGGTGCGGCGAACACGCCGGTGAGCAGGGCGCCGACGATACCGCCGACCGCATGCACGCCGAAGGCATCCAGGGAGTCGTCGTAGCCGACGGCACGCTTGAGGCTGGTGGCGGCGAAGAAGCAGATCACGCCGGCAGCCAGGCCGATCACGATGGCGCCCATCGGGCCGCAGGTACCGGCGGCCGGGGTGACGGCAACCAGGCCAGCCACGACGCCCGACGCGATGCCCAGGGCGCTCGGCTTACCGTGGGTGATCCACTCGGCGAACATCCAGCCCAGGGCGGCAGCAGCGGTGGCGATCTGGGTGACCAGCATGGCCATGCCGGCGGTGCCGTTGGCGGCGGCGGCGGAGCCGGCGTTGAAGCCGAACCAGCCCACCCACAGCAGCGCGGCGCCGATCAGGGTGTAGCCCAGGTTGTGCGGCGCCATGGCAGCGGTCGGGTAGCCCTTGCGCTTGCCGAGCACGATGCACGCCACCAGGCCAGCGATACCGGCGTTGATGTGCACTACGGTGCCGCCGGCGAAGTCCAGCACGCCCCAGTCCCACAGCAGGCCGCCGTCACCGCTCCAGACCATGTGGGCGATCGGTGCGTAGACCAGGGTGAACCACAGCGCGGTGAAGATCAGCATCGCGGAGAACTTCATGCGCTCGGCGAAGGCGCCGACGATGAGGGCCGGGGTGATGATCGCGAAGGTCATCTGGAACATCACGAAGACGCTTTCGGGGAACAGCGCGGCCGCCGAGGTCAGGCCGGTGCTGGTCAGGCCGCTGAGGAAGGCCTTGTCGAACCCGCCGACGAAGGAGGCGAAGTTGACCACGCCCTTCTCCATACCGACGGTATCGAAGGCCAGGCTGTAGCCGTAGACGACCCAGAGGATGCTGACCAGCGCGGTGATCGCGAAGCACTGCATCATGATCGACAGGACGTTCTTGGCGCGCACCATGCCGCCGTAGAACAGGGCCAGGCCGGGGATGGTCATCAGCAGCACCAGTGCGCTGGAAATCAGCATCCAGGCGGTGTCGCCGCTGTTCAGGACGGGGGCCGCTGCCTCGTCGGCCATGGCCAGGCCGGGCATTGCGAGGGGCAATAGGGCGCCTAGCCCTGCGTATTTGCGCAGAGTCATTGTTGTTTCTCCTGGGGCGTGGGGTTCGGTGTGGGCTTGGCTTAGATCGCGTCGGTGCCGGTTTCGCCGGTACGGATACGAATGGCCTGTTCCAGATTTACGACAAAGATCTTGCCGTCACCGATCTTCCCGGTGTTGGCGGCCTTGGTGATGGCTTCGATAACACGATCCAGTTGGTCATCGGCAATGGCGACGTCGATCTTCACCTTGGGCAGGAAATCGACAACGTATTCCGCGCCACGGTACAGCTCGGTGTGGCCCTTCTGCCGGCCGAAGCCCTTGACTTCGGTCACAGTGATGCCCTGCACGCCGATCTCGGACAGCGACTCACGAACGTCGTCCAGCTTGAACGGCTTGATGATGGCTGTGACTAGCTTCATGTAACTCTCTCCCGTGTTTTGGTGGACCCGCCCCAGGAAGAACGAACCCGGGGACAAGTCTAAGCGCAGTGTCTGGCTTTTGTAATGCGCCGGCCGCCCTACCTCAGCACTCCGACTGCGTTGACCGAAGCGATCCTCCGCCTCGCCTGCAGCACCGGAACTGCATCGGTGCACGCCCTATCTGCCCCAAAGCATGAAGCTTGCCAGTTCGTGAAAAGCCCCGTGGCATCAGCTACTTGGGCTCAAACGAGGATTTCTGGCGAAACGCCAGCGCCGCGTTGGCGCACCGAAAGCGCGCACGGCGAGCGGGCACACTGCTCAAAAAGCGTGCAACCCCGGGCGCCGCAGCCAGCGCCGGCTGCGTGATAGACTGCGCTCTGATTCAATCCGGAACCCATGAACCATGCTGCCGCCCAAAGCCTTCCTCGATGCCATCAGCCAACAAGCCGGACGCCTGTTCGGTGGCGAATCGCCCCTGCCGAAGGCCGAGCTGGAAGCCCAGTTCAAGGTTCTGATGCAGAGCGCCTTCAGCAAGCTCGACCTGGTCAGCCGCGACGAATTCGACAGCCAGATGGTCGTCCTCGCGCGCACCCGCGCCCGCCTGGAGGCGCTGGAAGCCAAGGTCGCGGAGATGGAAGCCAGGCTGTCCGCGCCTGCCGATACCAACGCCCCCGCCGCCGAAGAATAGGCCCCGCCTGGCGGGTGGCATGCGATCCAGGAGTGATCCATGTCCCTCGCCATCGTCCATAGCCGCGCCCAGGTCGGCGTGGAAGCGCCCGGCGTCACCGTCGAGGCGCACCTCGCCAACGGCCTGCCGTCGCTGACCCTGGTCGGCCTGCCCGAAGGCGCCGTGAAGGAAAGCAAGGACCGCGTGCGCAGCGCCCTGCTCAACTCAGGCTTCGATTTCCCCAACCGCAGAATCACGCTCAATCTCGCCCCGGCCGACCTGCCCAAGGACGGCGGGCGCTTCGACCTGGCCATCGCCCTGGGCATCCTCGCCGCCAGCGGCCAACTGGCCGATGCCGCCGGCCTGGAGGAGCTGGAATGCCTGGGCGAACTGGCGCTTTCCGGCACGCTGCGGCCGGTGCCCGGCCTGATGCCTCCGCTGGACGAAGACGAGGCGCTGCAGGTGGCCGCGATACATTCCGTCGCCGGGCGCGGGCCGCTGACCCACTGGCCGCAACGCCCGTTCCGCCAGCCGCACCACACCGCCTCCGCGCCAGCGCTGGTCGGTGGCGGCAGTCGCCCGCAGCCGGGGGAAATCACCCTGGCGCACGAAGGCGTGCTGTTTCTCGATGAGTTGCCCGAGTTCGACAGGAAGGTGCTGGATTAGTTACCCCAGATTAAAGTCCTAAAATTAGTTTTCTTATGAAGAATCGATAGAAATCTAAGCTTGAAGTCTCATAGCGCCTGTCTAGCCTGAAGTGCCATCAATTCCC